>NZ_JPOJ01000001.1:3635000-4235000 GCF_000733855.1 Methylomicrobium agile | reverse complement strand
TTCCCTTTTTAATATGAGAAAAAATACCATCTGGTGATAAGAAAGCAATCTGAATTTCTTCCACTATTTCACCAGGATAAATTTCTCTTCCATATTGTTGGACTAGAAGACGGCAGTCATACCCATGCTCTGCCAATTCAGGAATATTTTTAAAAAAAACCGGACAACTAAAATCTCTAAGATGAACAATGGGCAAACTTCTTCCCCCTTGAGCGGTAGATAACAATGACAATCTTACTATAGCAGTTTTCATCTTTAAGCCTATCGAACAGATGAATAATTTAAAATTTCTGGCTTCAGCCCTAAAAGGAATTCATTAGGTACTTGATATGCTTTAATTCCCTTCTCAATCGTTGCAGAAATACCGGGAGTCTCAAGAATACTTTTGGGTACCTGAGTTTTAACAATTGTGTAGGGAGCATTACCAAAGGCATTTACCGCCTCCCGTGCATAAGTAGACGCTTGTTTGCCAGATATTGTAAAATATTTTCCTTCTAATCCATATAAACTCTTAAATGCGCCAGTTTTCTGAATATCTATTAGTCGCGTAGGTCGGGCACGCGCTTTTTGTGCCCGACATTTCCAATGTCTTGAAAGGTGACAGGGTTTCAGACCCGCGCCACATCCCGAAGCAGGATCGCCACATGATCGTCGGGCAACGATAAAGCGGTTGCCCGACCTACACAACTATTCGGACCTACGCGGCTTTTATGCTATTCCGGTCGCAGCCAAATAGTCAAAATCATCGGTTTATTGATTGACTTTGAACAGAGTATCTACACGGCTACGGCCCTTGGAAACAAAAGCCCTCTTAGCATAAGTTGGATAGCATCTGATCCCTCGCTAGCTGTAGAAAATAAGGTATTTCCAACTTGAATACGCAACAAACCATTCGGTATTTCTCTCGACTTTAGCCAACTTTGCTTTAGAAGATCGTTTTTATTGGCACCAGTTAAGCTCCAGAAATCATCTCCTAACCACATTACAGCCCCAATTGCCTCAAGGTAACCCATACAAAATCGTCGGTGTCCCGGATTATTTGAGGTATCAATAATTTGTTTCTCAAGGGGAGGAGGCAATCCATTTGATCTTTTTGGCAAATGTTCCCACGGGCGACCATGAGATATGTATTGAAGAGAATCTTCGGCATTCTGCCAATAGTCATAATCGGCATCAACTAACCAAGCTTGAACAACTTTTACTTGTTCACTGATAGAAGTAATCCAATCATCCCAAAACATATTTTTTCCATTTTCGGCACTAATACTCAATATATCAACCTGATACCGTAACACCGAAGCCAAGTGTATTTCAAAGCCATTCCCATTTAATAGAAAAGTATGGCGTGATTTTTTTTTAAGGATAGAAGCAACTTCTTCTAAATGAACCTCATCTCCATAGAGTGTATAACTAGAAGCAGATATGTCTCGCTTTTTAAAAAAATCTAATATTAAGTTCAATATCAGATCGGCATTTAACATACCTAGTCTACTTATTACATATATTTTTTCAACCATTAAGGAAACTCTTTAATCATTACTGAAACACCTTGGGACTGTCCATATCCAATTAAAGACTGAGCGGCATTAGATCCTCCTGGTTGAACTCGTAAATCCAAAATCATATTAGCAGGAACACCATCTACTGTTGCTCCTCTGGCCGCTAAATCGTCTATATGAGACTGCATATTTCCCAGCCAACTGAAACCATTAGTATTCACTGTCTTCAAACTAACCAAATTATTTTCAAGTTGAAAGTCAACCAAAGGAAATTTACCGTTGTTCAATTGACCAATTCTAAACCAATCTTTGTATTCTGTACTAGCGAGCGAGTTTTCAATTGCTTGTCCACGAGCCAGTGGTTTTAATCCCCAAACACCACCAACCGGCATCTCCCCGGAAGCCAGATTCTCCAATTCAAAAGATGATAATGTTACCGCTGTGGCAACCGGATAAGTCGTAGCAAGCCCTAAACCCGTGCCGAGTGCAGAACCGAGGGCAAAGGATTGCAACGCGGGCCTGCTGGCGATAGCACTGCCAAATGCACTCGCCGTCGCTCCGAACTCGTTGCTGAAGTTGCCGGCCAGTAGCTTCATATCGGCCGCAATCAACCCGCTGGGATCGTTCCGGTTAAGCGGATTATTGCCGACGTAGGCATAGCGGTTCAAGCCATCCCGATAGCCCACCGGATCGGTCTGCAGGAAGCGGCCGAGGGCGGGCGAGTAGAACCGGGCCTTGTAGTAATACAGGTTCAGCGGCCCCAGCAACTGCTGACCGGTGTAGCGGAAGCGTAGGCCAGCGGTGGTGTTCGGCTCGCCGTAGCCTGGTAGGTCGGGCACGCGCTTTTTGTGCCCGACATTTCCCATGCCTTGAAAGGTGACAGGGTTTCAGACCCGTGCAATATTCCGAAGCAGGATCGTCGGGCAACGATAAAGCAGTTGCCCGACCTACATGGCTGGGTGATACGGTTGCCGCCGTCGGCCGCGGGCACCCCGCGTAGATCCGATTAGCGTTAGCGTAATCGGAGGCATTTTACCTTCAAGTCGGGCGATTACACTTCGTTAATCACCCCTACGGCTCTGGTCGAGTCGGTGACATGCGTCCGAATACGCTCCGCTATTCGGACCTACGCGGGCTAGGCCGACAGATAAAATAAAGTTTGGCGCATCGCATCAAAGGTGCAGGATTCGTTCGGCATCGTGATTGTTCCGAATGGCGGAACCCGGCAAAGCCGGTTCCGCCTTACGGGTTACGGGTTACGGGTTACGGGTTGATCTCATCAAGACAACGCTGAATTCCTTCAATCGCCTCAGCAACAAAGCGTTGGCCTTGTTCATCAACTTCTGTATGGCCTAGATCAAGCGCCATAGCATAAACCTCTTCCAAGGTAACAACGAACTCGTGAACTCGTTGCTTCCACTCTAGCGGAATTGCTTCCATAGCATTCAACAAGAAATCCACGTCACCAATGACGCCTGCAAGGCTCAACTCACCATGCTGAAACGCGGCGAGTTGAAGCTTCATCTTCCGTAGCTGGCGAGCATCATACTCGGAAATCATTTGACCCCCGGAATGGCTGTGACTACTCGCCCAGTCTCAGAATTAACTATGACGCGGATATTATTGACGGTATCCAGATACTGCGTAGAACCAGAGTACTTTCTGGTGCTGGCAACGCCGTTTTGAATAGCATTTTCAACTACCGATGGCATAAAACCGCGATTCTGCATCTGATCAAGAGCATGAGCGCTGTAGTCACGCCCGCTAATAGTAGTAGGGTCATTGCGGACTTGCTGGTACGGTGCGTTTTGAAGCCTGGTAGGTCGGGCACGCGCTTTTTGTGCCCGACATTCCCATGCCTTGAAAGGTGACAGGGTTTCAGACCCGTGCAATATTCCGAAGCAGGATCGTCGGGCAACGATAAAGCAGTTGCCCGACCTACACGGCTACGCGGGCTAGGCCGACAGATAAAATAAAGTTTGGCGCATCGCATCAAAGGTGCAGGATTCGTTCGGCATCGTGATTGTTCCGAATGGCGGAACCCGGCAAAGCCGGTTCCGCCTTACGGGTTACGGGTTAATTGAGGGTGTAAGACCGTAAGGCGTAATTTGTAGGGCGTCAATAGGCGAAACCGTATTGCGCCGTATGTTGAGTTTAACCCTTCGGCGCAATACCCGGGGGTTATTGCGCTTTACGGTCTTAATCCTCAGATAAAAGTCCTCCTCTAATTGCACGGTTTCGTAACTCAATTATCCATTCATTTTCTAAATTAACTAAACAGTCTTTTAATGGCCATCCGGGGGCTGTTTCTATTAAGTGAACGAGAGATGAAGCAAACCCAAAGCATCCATCAACACCAAATAATTTAACTAATATACGAGCCTCGTCATTAGTAATAGGTCTTGTTATAGACCTATAAAGTACTTCATATTTTTTAAGAATTTCTACACTGGCTTCATCTTCTGAGGGTAATGGTCCCAGTTCATTTAAGGCATATATTTCTTGTCTTATGCTATCCATAATTATTGTTTATTTATAAGTTCAGGAAAATTTTGGCGATAATATTGAATGACATTCTGCAATCCTTCGTTGTAAGCACTGCCCACAATACTACGAACATCACGTATATCTTTAGCTAACACATCCCGAAATGATAAGCCGCGTAGGTCGGGCACGCGCTTTTTGTGCCCGACATTTCCAATGCCTTGGTTGCCCGACCTACACGGCTCGTTCGGCATCGTGATTGTTCCGAATGGCGGAACCCGGCAAAGCCGGTTCCGCCTTACGGGTTACGGGTTACGGGTTACGGGTTACCAATAAACCCATTGAGGATAAGCATCATTCTCCGCGTAGAACACTAGAAGCTCCCGTACTTGCTCTAGAGTCGGATTTCGATTTCCGAAGACCTCCAAAACTTCTTTTGCAACACTTACTTCTAGAAAATACTCTAATCCCTCATTAATTAGAACATCTGGTACACGAAGATTTTCATCAAGCATTCCAATATAGGCATCAGTATCAAGCGTCCATGGTCTACGTGCGAATATAACCTCTTCATCTCGTAGTTGAGTTATTTGATCGATTGCATCTCGAAGTTTCATTACTTACCTCTTTCTAGTATTCGGATCCCCAAATCTTGAATCCTCCGATTTGACCAGGGTGGAATAACGATTGCCAAGGTCCACCCTGATGCTGAGCTCTGGGAACTAACTGCATTACGCCTGGCTGATCAGGAACATGGTGCCAACTCCAATTAGCAGGACTTCTGTCAAGTCGGCCAATACTGATCCCAAGATCATCGATCGATTTTGCAAATACAGAGTCTTCTTTAATAGCGGCTAGCAAGGCTTCATTTGCTTGGGTAAAGTGCGAAGCCCTCGTACCTACATTTTGTTTAGCTATGGTTGTTTCAAAAGCAACTGAGTAAGCAAATGCATTGTCCGCCTTATTAGCAAACTTCCCAATAGTCGCTCCCCATCCTGCGAAAGGAATGGCGGCACCATAGGAGAACCCGGCATTGACGTAGTCCCCCCGAGCGGCATAGAGGGTTCCATTGAGCAAATCAACCGGCTCGCCTAATCCAGGCACCAAGCCCACGACATCCAAACCGCTCTGGAAGGTATCCATGCTTCCCCCCAGCTTGCCCGACAGCATCGCCATATCGGCCGCCAGCAACCCGCTGGGATCGTTCCGGTTAAAGGGATTATTGCCCACATAGGCATAGCGGTTCAAGCCGTCTTGATAGCCCACCGGATCGGTCTGCAGGAAGCGGCCGAGGGCGGGCGAGTAGAACCGGGCCTTGTAGTAATACAGGTTCAGCGGCCCCAGCAACTGCTGACCGGTGTAGCGGAAGCGTAGGCCAGCGGTGGTGTTCGGCTCGCCGTAGGGGCCGTAGTTATAGAGCGCGGTGCCGGTCCCAGCGCTATTGGCGCTGGCGACAATGCTGCCCTGGTGGTCGCTATACAACCAGCTTTTGTTGGCGGTGCCGCTGCCTTCGTAGCCGACCAGCGGCTGGTCGACGCCGGGGCCGTGCACGTAGCGGCGCAGCAAGGTGCCGGCGCTGTCGTATTCGGCCACCAGGTCGACGCCGTCGTAGGCCAGGTTCGTGACGGCGCCGGCCAGGGTGGTCTGCCGCAGGCGTCCGGCCCCATCGTAGGCCAAGCTGTGGCTGGAACCGGCTTGGCTGGCGGCGGTCAGCTGGTTGTCGAGGTTGTAGGCGTAGGTCCAGACGCCGTCGCCGGTCAGGTTGCCGTTGGCGTCGTAGCTCAGGGTCGCGCCCTGGGCGGTGGCGTATTGGTTCAGGCCGTTGGCGGTGTAGCTGCGGGTGCCGTTGCTATAGCCGGTCCAGGCGTAGCTGTCGTTGCTCCAGCTTTGGGTTTTGATGTCTTGGATTTGGTTGCGGGTGTAGCTCCAGGTGGTGTCCTGGGCGGTGCCGGCCAGGTTGTGGGCCAGGCTGGCCAGGCCGCTTTGGGCGTCGTAGCCGTAAGTGGTGGTGGTGCCGTTGCCCAGGGTGACGGTGGTGCGCCGCGACAGGTCATCGTAGGCGTAGCCGGCCAGGCTGACGCTGCCGTTCTCCAGCAAGGCGGTGGGCCGGTTGAGGGCGTCGTAGGTGGTCGTCACGTAGAAGGCGGCGGCTTCCGGCCAGGTCAGGCGGGTGCGGTTGCCGGCCGGGTCGTACTGGTAGCTCAGGGTTTTGCCGCCGGCGGTGGTGCTGGTCAGCCGGCCGGCGTTGTCGTAGCTGTAGCTGATCGCGTAGCCGGATTGGTTGGCGGCGGTCTGGCGGCCTACCAGGTCGTAGCTGAAGCTGATGTTGTCGGCGGTAGTCGGATAGGTCCGGCTGACGAGGCGGTTGAGGTTGTCGTAGGCCAGGGTAAGACTTTGGCCGTTGCGCTGGCGCAGGCTGACGATATTGCCGTTGGCGTCGTAGGCGGCCTGTTCGTAGTCGCTGGCCGAGGAGACGCCGGCGGTGGTTTTGTCCGGATAGAAGGTTTTCAGTTGGCGGTCGTGGCCGTCGTATTGGTAGGTGGTGAGGTTGTTTTTGGCGTCTTTGACGGTCAGCGGCAGGCCGTTGTCGCTGTAGGTGTAGGTCGCCTCGCTCTGCGCCAGGCCGGTGCCCACCGCTTTGTTGACGCGCTGGACGCTGTCGTCGGCGTTGTAGACGGTCTGGGTGATACGGTTGCCGCCGTCAGCGGCCGGCAGATTTTCGGTCCGGGTACTGAGCCGGTCCAGGTCGTCGTAGGCGTAGTCGGTGACGCTGACCGGGGCGGCGGCCGCGGGGCAGGCGGTGCCGGCCCCCGTCGTCCCGGGCCCCCAGGCTTTGAGCACTTTGCCGCTCGGGGTGTAGGTGTTACAGGTGACCAACCATTGCGTGCCGAGCTGCGCGGCGGTGCGGATCAGCCGGCCGTCGGCGTCGTAGGCCTGCTTGGTGAGTTTGCCCAGGGCATTAGTGATCTGGGTCGGCCGCCGTTCGTTGTCGTAGGCGGTGGTGACGGTGTCGGTCACGTCGGTGCGGGGGCCGTTGACCTGGGTCAGGTTGCCGACCGCATTATAGGTGTAGGTGGTGGTCAGGTTGAGTTTGCCGGTGCCGGCGTCGACGACGACGGTTTGCGGCACGTATTTGTTGGCGGCGTTGTAGGCGGTGGTCCGGGTGGTGCTGGTGGCGGCGGTGATTTTTTCGGTGACCGCGGTGGGCAGGTAGAAGGTGGGAAAGCCGCTCGGGGTATAGCCGGTGTAGGCATAGGTGGTCACCGGGGACACGCCGCCGGCATCGGCCGGCCGGGTCACGGTTGCCGGCAGGCCTTGGGCGGTGTAGGTGGTGTTGGTCACCTGGCCTTTGGGATCGGTGACGCTGGCCAGGCGGTTGAAGGCACTCTCGTAGGTGTAGCCGGTCACAAGGTTGGCCAATCCGGAGCCGCTCTTGGCAAGGCGGGTTTCGGTCTTGACGTGGTGGGTGCAACGTTTTTGTGCCGCACAGGGGGCATCGTCGTAGGTGTAGACGATGGCGTTGCCTTCCGGCAGCACCGATTGGATCAGCCGTTCCTGGCCGTCATAGGTGTGGGTCGTCACTTTGCCCAGCGGGTTGATGGACCGGAGTTCTTTGCCGAAACCGTCATAGTAGGAAATCTTACGGCCGCCCGCCGGGTCGACTTCTTCCGACCGGCTGCCGGCAAAGTAGTAGGCGTAGACGGCGCCGTGGCTATATTCCTGTTACATTACTCACCCAAACTAGATAGTGTCGTCATAAGATAGCCGTCCACAGGGCGATACATCGGATTTGCACCGCGGCCAGGAACGAAGCGGTGTTCTTGGCATCGCGTGTGGCAATACTTCCCCAGCGCTTGAGGTGCAAGAACGCGTTTTCCACCCAATGCCGAAGTTTATACAGGTCTCGGTCGTAGTCGCGGGGTTTCTTGCGATTTCGACGCGGCGGAATGACCACCGTCATCTGATTCGCTTCGGCTTGGGCTACGATAGCCTCGCTATCGTAGCCTTTGTCCGCTAATCAGTGCCGAGCGTCCACGCCTTCGATCAAGGTTGAAGCTTGTGAACAATCCGCTGTGGTACCTGCTGTAATAAGGATTCTGACCGGCATACCCTGCGCATCCACAGCCAGAGGGTTCTTACTGTTGAGCCCCCTTGGGTGACCGCCATGTCCTGATTGCCGCCTTTCGCACCGGCGGCGTGTGGATGGACCTTGATGTGGCTGGTATTGATCATCAGCCATTCATAGTCGGGTTCGGTCACCCGTTGTTCCAGCAATCCTTCCCAGACGCCGTGGTCTCGCCAACGGCAAAATCGGCGATGGGTGTTTTTCCAATCGCCCTAGTCGGGTGGCAGCTTGCGCCACGGCGTGCCGGTGCGTAAAATCCAGAAGACCGCATTGATGAACATATCACGAGCCTTGCCACCCCAGGCCCCGGCACGGCCAGGCAGATGGGGCTCCAGCAGATTCCAAACCGGATCGGCAATGTCGTGGCGGCGGTGGGCAGGTCGGGATAGGGTTCTTTCATCTCATCAGCAACTATAATCTCTGCATTACACCTGACAAGGACTTATCTTGTGACGACAGTATCTAAACGGTTTGCAACGAATTTATGATGAGAGTTCGCGTAAGTCGGAATACGACGGTGTTTCGCCGGATGATGACTGCTATCATGCTCCGATGGCGTTTTATCGGGTCCCCTGTGTCCCAGTAAAGTCATCGCTTTCTAATCTTGTTGGGAGGCCGAATATCATGACGAAATGGTTGAAAATGACGCCGATCCTGGGGTTGCTTAGCGGTTGCGCCGCAATACCGGCCCTTCCTGCATTATCCGGACTGGTTCCTGCGCCTGGCGGTACTCCGCTTTTAACGACGACTACAGTCCGTTTATCCAGACAGAATTACAAAATTGTAAAAGCCAATGCGATTGGCAGTAGTGTCGGTTTTAGTTTCCTGGGCCTCTTTACTTTTATATCCCCTCACTACGATGAGGCGATGACCAAACTTTACCATAATGCGGCGGTTACCGAAGGTAAACCCCAGGCCATCGTGAATGTGGTATATGAAAATAGCTCTTCCTATTTCATTTTGTTCGCTCTGCCCAGGATTACCGTGCGCGCAGACCTCATCGAATTTACAGGCGACCGGGATAATCCGCCGGCAGACTGAGGCGGCGGCCGGTCGGGATATCCGCTTTTTACGTCAAGTTGATTTCCGGTATAATCATCACCATTTTTTAACCAATAAAATTAAGGCGCTATGTCGGAAATCAAAAAAGTGGTATTGGCTTATTCCGGGGGCTTGGACACCTCCGTGATTCTCAAGTGGCTGCAGGAAGTTTACAACTGCGAGGTCGTCACCTTCACGGCCGATTTGGGGCAGGGCGAGGAGGTCGAGCCCGCGCGCGCGAAGGCGCAGTCTTTGGGTATCAAGGAAATTTACATCGATGATTTGCGGGAAGAGTTCGCCCGCGATTTCGTATTCCCGATGTTCCGCGCCAATGCGGTTTACGAAGGCGAATACCTGCTAGGGACTTCGATCGCGCGGCCGTTGATCGCGAAGCGGCTGATCGAAATCGCGAACGAAACCGGCGCGGATGCGATTTCGCACGGCGCGACCGGCAAAGGCAACGACCAAGTGCGTTTTGAGCTGGGGGCCTATGCGTTGCGTCCCGGTATTCACATCATCGCGCCGTGGCGCGAATGGGAGCTGACTTCGCGCCAAACCCTGCTCGACTATGCCGAAAAGCACGGTATTCCGGTCGAAATGAAAAAAGGCAAGGCGTCACCTTATTCGATGGATGCCAACCTACTGCACATTTCTTACGAAGGCCGTGTTCTGGAGGATCCGTGGTCGGAACCCGAAGAAGATATGTGGCGCTGGACCGTCTCCCCGGAAGCCGCACCTGACCAACCGACCTATATCGAGCTGACCTATCAGCAGGGCGATATCGTGGCGATCGACGACGTGCCGCATTCGCCGGCGCAAGTGATGGAAAAGCTGAACAAGATTGCGGGCGAGAACGGCATCGGCCGCCTGGATATCGTCGAAAACCGCTATGTCGGGATGAAGTCGAGAGGCTGCTACGAAACGCCGGCCGGCACCGTAATGCTGAAGGCGCACCGGGCGATCGAATCGTTGACGCTGGACCGGGAAGTGGCGCATCTGAAGGACGAATTGATGCCGCGTTATGCCTCGCTGATCTACAACGGCTACTGGTGGAGCCCGGAGCGCCGGATGCTGCAAACGATGATCGACGCTTCGCAGGTCAACGTCAACGGCAAGGTCAGGGTCAAGCTGTATAAAGGCAATGTGATCGTGGTCGGCCGCCGCTCCGATTCGGATAGCTTGTTCGACGAAAGCATCGCGACTTTCGAAGACGACGGCGGTGCTTACAATCAAAAGGATGCCGAAGGCTTCATCAAGCTGAATGCGCTCAGAATGCGGATTGCGGCGGCAAAACATTCGCGCTGATTCGTAAAAATAAAATGCGGCAATGACCGATTAGCTTGTATAATTCGTCCCGATCATAGCAGGCGATCTTGTGATAACTATAAAAATGATTGGGCCGGACGTTCAGGGGGAAGCTGTATTGTCGGGTCCGAGAGGCGTTAATTGATGAACGAGAATCAAGAGTTTCATTCCCAGATTATCGAGGTCCGGGGCAGGCTGCAAAGTATTCCTTCGACTCAGGCGTTGATCAAGGCTAATCGGTTTTTGTTGCTGACAGTTTGTTTGTTGACGGTACTGGTCGCTGTGCTCGGTTATTTTGTCGTTCCTCCGTATCAAGCCGGAGCCTATCTGAAAAAACAGCCGGGTGCGGGTAATCTCGGCGAGGGCAATTCGGTGCTGAGTTCCGAAGTGAATGCGCTCAAAGGGCAGGTGATCGGGCTGGTCAGCGGTTCGATCGAGAGCAAGCTCAGGATGCTTGAGGACAGTATCAGGATGGGCGCCGCAGCCGCCTCGCTCGGTACGATCGAAGATCTGAAAAACGATGTCAAAGTGCTGCGTTCCTATTCGGATCCAAAGCCGAAAGTCGACCAGTCCGCCGGTACGAGCGAGCAGGTGTTGAGGGAAGTGTCCCAATTGAAAAAACTGATCTATGTCAGTTTGGGAGCCTGTGGGCTGTTGCTGGCGGCAGTGGCCGGTATCTGGTTTAAAAACCTGAATATTTTGACGTACAAGCAAACGATCAGGAATTATTTGCATAAGCAATAATTGTTCTTCCTGAACAAAAAAACCGCGCCTACCGAAGGGTGGGCGCGGTTTTTTTGTTTATTATTCTGTTTTTAGAGTCGGTTTTCGTAAAAATGGATATTTACGAAAACTGACTGCTGCGATCGGCAGGGTGCCGCTAACACCCTGCCATGCATTAATGATTATTTTGTTTTCAGATATTCGTACAAATCATCAATGGCCAGTTCTTCGGTCAGGCCGGCTTTTTTGACGGCTGCGTTTTTCATGATTTCATCAAGCGCTTTCGGCATGCCGCCTTTGCCATCACGCAGAACCTGTTCGAATTTCGCTCTGTCCAGGGTGCCTGCTTTGATCAGTTCGGGTAATTGCGGGTTTGAAGCGATGTCGTGGCAAGTGCCGCAACCGCGGCCGAAGGCGCGATCATAGATTTTTTTGCCGATATCGGTAGCTTCGCTGGAAAAAGCTTGTCCGCTCAGCGCGACCAAAGCAATACCCGCGAACGCGGCTAATGATTTTTTCATGTTAACCTCTCTTGATGTTGAAAAAGAACTGCAAAACAGTCCGATTAAAAAGTTAAACTCGCTGAGAACTAAGGAGTTTAACGGGAAATTTCAATTTTTATTGTTTTAGATTGGGCCGACAATCCGTTGCGGTTCATTATTGATGCCAACGATGAACGCAGACTGAATTATTCCCGTAATATTATCGCAAGGATTAGCGGTTAGAGCCAGTGTTCAAGCGAAAGAAAGCACGCCGGACGCCGTTTCGGCCGGGCTTTCCTAAGTCGTTTTGAACCATTCCAGCTTACTGTGCAGGTTGACCACGGTGCCGATGATGATCAGCGTCGGGGCCTTGATCTGTTCGTGGGCAACCTGCGCAGGGAGCGTTTCGAGCGTGCCGGTAATCACCTTTTGATGGTCCGTGGTGCCTTGCTGAATGAGCGCGACCGGCAAATCCTTCGGACTGCCGTGCGCGATCAGCGCCGAACAGATCTGTTCCAGGCCGACCAATCCCATGTAAATCACGACGGTCTGGTTCGGGGCGGCCAGTTGCGTCCAGTTCAAATTGACCGTGCCGTCTTTCAGGTGGCCGGTCACGAAGGTGCATGACTGCGCATGGTCGCGGTGCGTCAGCGGAATGCCAGCGTAGGTCGCGCAGCCGGAAGCGGCGGTAATGCCGGGTACGACCTGAAACGGGATACCTTGCTGCATCAGGGTTTCGATTTCTTCGCCGCCGCGGCCGAAGATGAACGGGTCGCCGCCTTTCAGGCGTGCGACGCGCTTGCTGGCTTTCGCCAGATCGGCCAGCAGCTCATTGATCGATTCCTGCGGCAGCACATGGTCGTCGCGTTGTTTGCCGACATAAATCCTTTCCGCATCGCGCCGCGCAAGATCGAGAATTTCCGGCGTGACCAGCCGGTCGTAGACGACCACGTCGGCTTGCTGCATCAGCCGCAACGCGCGAAAGGTCAATAAATCGGGGGCGCCGGGACCCGCCCCGATCAGATAGACTTCGCCCGTCCTTTGATTCGAGTCGATGTTTTCCAGGCTCTCCCGAAGGTGCTGCTCGGCTTCTTCATCCTTGCCCGTATAGACCAGTTCGGCGGTTCGCCCCTGAAATTGGTTTTCCCAGAAGATTCGTCGCTGTGCGGGCTGCCGGATGACTTGTTTGACTTGGTTCCGGTATTTTTCGGCAAGCTGCGCGAGGCGCCCGTAACTCGGCGGCACGACGCTTTCGATTTTGGCTCTGAGCAGACGCGCCAGCACCGGCGAGGCTCCGCCCGAGGAGATCGCCGCCACGACCGGCGACCGATCGATGATGGCGGGAAAGATGAAACTGCACAGGGCGGGATTGTCGACCACGTTCACCGGAATGTTCCGTTCCTGCGCCAGGCCGGAAACCCAGCGATTGGTTTCACCGTCGTCGGTCGCCGAGACCACGAGCCGAAAATCGCCCAGATCCTCGGCCTCGAATCGTTTTTTCAGCACGTTCAACGGAGATTTGGCGGCGAGCGCCGCGAGGCTGTCGCCGATCTCTTCGGCAATTACGGTAATGCGGGCGCCGGCCCGGGACAACAGTTCGATCTTTCTGGCGGCCACCTCGCCGCCGCCGACAACCAGGCAAGGCTGGTCCTTGAGGTTTATGAAAAGGGGGAAATAATCCATTTCGGTGCGAGCGTTCTCGGAGAGTTGGGAGAGTGGTATTATAGGGGGTCTTTTCCGCGTCATTGCAATTTTAAAAACAAACGATGGTTGAATTTGATATCGAAGTCGATGCCAGCGGCCTGCATTGTCCGCTGCCGCTTTTGCGCCTGAAAAAAGCCCTGATGGAGATGGACAGCGGCAGCATAGTCAAAATTATCGCCACCGATCCGGCGGCGCATCTGGATATCGGCGTTTATTCGGACCAGTCCGGGCACAAGATCATCGATTTCGTCCGCCACGCGGGACAGCAAATCTTTTATATCCGCAAAAAATAAACGGCCGCCGGCCGTTTAGAGAGCGATCCTGCCGTTTTTCGCCTTTCCCGATCATGACTGATACCCTTATTCCCCGCATCGCCGGATACAAGGCATTGAAGAAATTGCGCACGGTATTGGCGATCGCGCGCGGCTGCGTGCTGCTGTCGGTGCTGCGCCAGGAAAACGAGGCGACGATTTCGCACGACCAGACCAAGCGCGTGACCTACCTGACCGAGCTGTTTTCGCACATTCACCGCGAAATGTACCACGACTGGAAGGAGCAACTGACGGTCAAGCACCGCCCGGGGTCGATGGTCGATCCGGACAAGCGCCAGAAATTCCGCAAGGCTGTGGCAGGGCTCGTGCTTGATGATGAAAAAAGCCGCGATACGGCCATATTCGATAATAACGGCTTCGTGATCCGTACGGACGACATTGCGGAACGTCTCGCCGGTTTTTATCTGAAGATGCGCCGGATACGGCCGTTCTCGTACGGCAACCGGATCACGCTCGATTTTTTCATGACCGTGCTCGGCAAGCTGCCGGCCTTTAAAAGCGTTTATGAGGCGGGCATCGATTTTCGGCGCTTGACCGCCGATGATGCGAAGGCTTTGCACGACCCGCAAAGTTCGCTCGAGGAGCTGACGCTCGCGTTCGTGCACGCGCTCGATCCTTCGCGTACGCAAAGCCTGCAGAATCAGCCGAATGCTTTCGGCAAATGGCCGGAGCACAAGGCCTTCGTCGGCGGCATTCCGTTTTTGTCGCATCGGGCCGAAAACGGCGTGGATTGCCTGGTCCGGATCGATGGCGGTCTGGTGCCGCTCGCCAGCGTGAATGAAGGCGATTTCGTCGCGGGCAAGCATTTCGCGGATTTTCCCGGCCGGGTTTCCGAGCAGGTAATCGGCTATTTGCCCGGCACGGAGGCGCTCCGCGAGCCGGGAAAAAGCGAGATCGACGGGGTCAGGTCGAGCGCGGGCGAGGCGGCGCCACTGTTCTGCCTGGACATCAACATGCTGACCGGTTTGCGCCTGCCGAGTCATACCGAATTGCTGGAGCTGCTCAGGCAGTGCGAAGGCGTCAAGACGCCGATCTTCAAGCTCGCCAATAACGAAGCATTGAAGAACCGCTTGTTGATCGCGGCCGACGGCGATCTCAGGCTTAGGCGCGGCGTCGAAATCGCTTACGAACGGCTCGGACGGATTGCGGGTAAACTGGAACACGCCCAAGCGGCCATTTTCGAAGGGAAAGCCCCGGATCCGAACCCGAAGCTGTTTATGTGCATGGGCGGGGCCGGTGCCGGCAAGACCGCGGTCGAGGAAATTGCCAGGGCCGAGTGCGGGGATAATTTCGTGATCGCATCGCTGGACGAATTCCGCAAGGTCAGCGATTCCTACCTGGTGCTGACCGCGGCCAGCCATCACAGCGATGATTATGTCTACGTCGAACCGTTCGCGAACCGGCTGCGCGACATGGTCGCCGAGCATGCGCGCACGTTTGGCTACAATCTGCTCTATGACGGCACCAGCATTCCCTATCATCCGCGCTACGCGAATCTGGTCAGGCAATTCAAGGAATCCGGTTTCCATACCCAGATTGCGGCGGTCGACGCGTTTATCGTGAAGCCGTCCGGACGCGAGGAAGAGCTGTTCCGTTCCGGCGTGATCGACAGCGTGAAGGCGCGCTTCGACGAAGCCGGGCGCGCCCTGCCGTGGGTGATTACCGTTTACAAGCACATCCGTTCGCCCGAGTCATTCCTGAACGCGCTGGAAGACCCGGCGCTGGACAAACTGGCGCTGTTTGCGAACGACGGCGAACGCGGCCGGCATTACCTGGTCGCCGAAAGCTTCCTGCTCTCCGACCGGCAGGTGGAAGTTTTGCGGGAGAAGCAGCGGGACGGCGGTCTGGCCGACCATTTGCGCCTGATCATCGCCTGGCGCTACGATTCGCTGCTGAACAGATTGTCGCTGGGCGACCAGGACCGGCTGGCCGGGCTCTTGGCCCGCAATCCGGCGTTCGAAGAGAGCAATGTCGCCTATCAGATTTATCCGGTGCAGAACGGCAACCGGGTGCTGTTGATCTACAATACTCGGCGCATGATCGATTTCGTCGAAAAACGCCAGCTCAATCCGCATGCCTCCGGCGAGGAAGGGCTTTTGCACAAGCCCGAGGCGCTGGCCTTCCATGTCGACCCGCATACGAAAGAGCCCTGGATTACCCGCTTGCAAGGTTCCCAGAGCGGATAGACTCGTTAAACGCGACAAGGGCGGAAGAAGAGCGTTCCGCCCGTGTACACAGCCCTGGCTTGGCAGCGCTTATTCGGCTGCCGCTTCCTCTTCCTCGGGCTGGGGATTCAGCTTGTCCAGGATTTCCTGGGCATGCCCTTCCGGGGTGACGCCGTAGGCGACGTCTTGCAGAATGCCTTCCTTGTCGATGATGAAGGTCGAGCGCAGAATGTGCATGCCTTTCACGCCGTTCTTCTCGCGTTCGCGCCAGACGCCGTAGTTTACGCACATTTCGCCTTGGGTATCGGCGAGCAGTTCCACTTTCAGTCCGTACTTCTTGACGAAATCGGCATGGCATTGGCAGGTATCCTTACTGACGCCGATCACGACCGTATCGAGTTTTGCGAATTCGTCGGCCAACTGGGTAAATTCATTGGCCTCGATCGTGCAGCCGGGGGTATCGTCTTTCGGATAGAAATATAAGACAATGTTTTTCTCGCCGGCAAAATCGTGCAGGCTGACCAGTTGGTTGTTCTGGTTCATTGCTCTGAACATCGGAGCGGGTTGGAGTTTTTCTAGCATCGAACACCTCGAATCTCGTTATTGTTATTATGGTACACTCAGCACAAAGCCGGGCTTCGGTGCGAACGGCCAATGAGCAAGACCGGGTATTTGTTTGTCTGAGTGGGTAGGATCGGAACACCGTTTACGGACGATGTCCTCCGCATGATAATCAGCCTGTAAACGAAAGTCTAGCCATTGTCTTGACCCGGTTGATAAATAATTCTCCGTCCGGCCGGAAGCAAGGTATGCGATGGGATAAAGTTAAAGGTAAAAATTTTGGAATAAGTGATGAATGCGAGTCTGGAGAAAATCAACGGCTACAGTGTAGTGAATGTGCTCGACGAACGGATCGATGCGCATAATTCGGCCGGGTTGAAAGAAATGTTTCTGCGTTTGATCGAACAGGGAGAGGCCAAGATCGTCGTGCAGTTGGACAAGGTGCGCTTTATCGACAGTTCGGGGCTCGGTGCGCTCTTGTCCGGACACAAGAATCTGACGTCGAAGAAGTCTGGCCGGTTCATCCTGGCCGGCTGCAAACAGCAGGTGCTGTCGATGTTTGAATTAACGCGTTTGAACCGGATTTTCGAAATCTATACCGATCTAACTGAAGCTTTGGAAAATGAAAAATAAACGTTAGCTATGTGCGATCCCATTATGCAGGTCGAAGTGATCATTCCCACCCAGACCAAATATCTGAATCTGATCGGGAGTATCGGCGAACATATTGCGAAGGAGTTGGAAGACTACTCCGGCGATCGTGAAATGCTGGCATATCATCTGAATCTGGTGTTGACCGAGGCGACCGCCAATGCGATCAAGCACGCTAACTGTAACGACCCGAAGGATTCGGTCCGCATCACCATTCATATCGACGACCATGAATTGAAAATCAAGGTCTACGATCACGGCCAGGGTTTCGACCTGGAAAAAGTGGACATCCCGGATTTCGACCATCCCAAGGAAGGCGGCATGGGCGTTTATTTTATCCGCACGCTAATGGATTCGGTCACTTACAATAGAATGAGCGACTGCAATGTGTTGGAAATCGTTAAGCATCTCAAATGAATTCGGCGGATAAAAAGAACAGCCCCGAAACCTGGCAGCAAGCCTTGCGCCGGCTGGCCGAACGGGCGCTCGGCAAAAAGCAGGGCCATGCTTTGTGCGTCAAATACCGTTCCCTGGCAACCGAAAATTATCAGGCGCTGGTGCCGCCGCGCTTTGCGCTGAAAGACATGCTGCATCTGGAGCGGCTGGATGAGGCTTGTCCGTCGGTGAGTCTGCTGAATCCGTCCCGGCACGTCGAGCATTACCGGCTGCATTTTTACAGCCGGCAGGAACGGTTTCTCGACGAATATATTCCGCTGCTCGAAAATCTGCATCTCAGGGTAATGGATCAGGTGCAGTTTACCGGTGACGTAAAAGATGTCCGTTATTTCATCAAGAGTTTCACGATCAAGCCCGCGCAAGCTCCCTGCAAGCAGATCGTAAGGCTGAGGCCGCGCCTGCTCGATGCAATCCGGGCGATTTTAGCCGCGCGCGTCGAAAACGACGGTCTGAACAAGCTGATCATCCTGACCGGTATGGACTGGCAGGAAGTCGACGTGTTGCGCGCCTACCGGAATTATTATCTGCAATTGGGCCACCGGACCTCCCGCGCCAGTATCCATCATGCGCTGCTCTGCAATCCCGACGTGGCGCTGTGCCTGTACCATTATTTCGATGCGCGCTTCAGGCCTTACAGGGAAGATGAAAATGCTTCTCTCAGAGAAGAGCGGAACCTGTTGCCGATGCATCTGAATTTGCTGAAGAGCATGGAAAATGTTGCCGATTTGAACGACGACAGAATCTTGCGCAACCTGTTCAACCTGATCGATGCGACGATGCGCTGCAATTTTCATCTGCGGCGGCAGTCGCTCGACGCTTACTTCATCGCTTTCAAGATCGACAGCCTGGGCGTGATCGAGATGCCGCCGCCGAAGCCTCAGTACGAGATTTATGTGCATGCGGCGACGATGCAGGGCATTCATCTGCGCGCCGGCAAGGTGTCGCGGGGCGGCATCCGCTGGTCCGACCGGCCCGATGATTTCCGCAGCGAAATTCTCGGACTGATGCAGACGCAGATCGCCAAAAATGCGCTGATCGTGCCGACCGGCGCCAAAGGCGGATTCGTACTGACCGGCGACGGCTTGCGGGGCGGCATGAAGGAAGCCGGCAAACGGGCTTATCTGATACTGATCGAGGGCCTGCTCGACCTGACCGATAATTACGACGACGCGCAGATCGTATCGACTCGGCCGGATCTGGTCGTGTACGACGATCCCGACCCTTACCTGGTCGTCGCGGCCGATAAAGGTACCGCGCAGTTTTCGGATATCGCGAACGCGGTTTCGGCAGATTACCGATTCTGGCTCGGCGATGCATTCGCCAGCGGCGGTTCGCGCGGATACAATCACAAGGCCTTGGGCATTACCGCGCGCGGCGCCTGGGAATGCGTGAAGCGGCATTTCCGCGAACTCGGCAAGGACATTCAGAATGAAACGTTTACCGTTATCGGCGTCGGCAGCATGGACGGCGACGTGTTCGGCAACGGGATGCTGCTGTCGCCCTGTATCCGTTTGCGGGCCGCATTTAGCGGCCAGCATATCTTTCTCGATCCGAGCCCGCCGGAAGACGAGCGCGCGTTCCTGGAGCGCAAGCGCCTGTTCGAACTGCCGGGCTCCAGTTGGGACGATTATGACCGTTCGTTGTTGTCGAAAGGCGGTGGCGTGTATTTACGCTCCGCGAAAGATATTCCGCTCTCTTCCGAGGTGAAAGGATGGCTCGGCGTACATTACCGCGCACTCGACGGCGAATCGCTGATACGCTATTTGCTGACCGCGGAAACCGATTTGCTGTGGCTGGGCGGTATCGGTACCTATGTGAAGTCCAGCACCGAAAAGCACGAAGACGTTTCCGACCGGGCGAACGACAATGTCCGTGTCGATGCGTCCGCGTTGCGCGCGAAGGTGGTCGGGGAAGGGGCGAATCTCGGCTTTACCCAAAAAGCGCGGATCGAATACAACCTGAAAGGGGGCAGGATCAATACCGATGCGGTCGATAATTCCGCCGGCGTCGATACGTCCGATCATGAAGTCAATTTAAAAATTCTGCTGACGCTGCTCGGCAAGAGAAATTTACTGGCCGACGGCCAAACCTTGTTCGCCGAGATGACCGAAGATGTTTGCCGGCTGGTGCTGGCGGACAATTATGCGCAGAGCCAATGCCTGTCTCTGGAGCAATTGCGGGTCGCGGAAAGCACCGCGGCGTTTTTTAAGGCCGCCGAGCGACTGGAGGCCGCCGGGTTTCTCGATGGCGCCAGGAACGTGTTTCCGGGCGAAAAAGAAGTGCAGGGCCGGCCGGACAAGAATCTGGCGCGGCCGGAGCTTGCGGTGCTGATGGCTGGCGCCAAAATGTTTCTGACTGAACAGATTCAGGCGCATACGGCATTATTGGAAGATCCGTGCTGCGACCGTTATCTGCGCGATTATTTTCCCGAGCGGATTGTCGAAGATTACCGGGACGATTTGCTCCTGCATCCTCTGGCCGACAAGATCAAGGCGACCTTCATCAGCAACAAGATCATCAATCAGGCCGGTAGCGGTTTTGTTGTTGCTCATAACGGGGAAAAAATCGACCTGCTGGAACAAATCAACTGTTATCTGGCTTTTGAGCGTATTCTGGAGGCGGATGCGTTGCGGCGCCGTATCGAGCGCCTCGATAATCGAGTGCCGGCGTCGCTGCAATACCGGCTTCTGCTGGATATCGAACTGCTGCTTGAGCATTTTTGCCGCTGGGCTTTAGCCCGCGCGCTCCGGATCCGGCCCGATGCGGCGACAATGGCTTTGTACCGGGGGTACTTGAGCGACTATTGGGAGTATTTCCATGCGCGGATACTGGCGCAGGACGAAGCGGTAAATAGACGGCTGGCCCATTACGAGTCCCAGGGAATCGCCGACGATCTCGCTTTAAAAATGGCTTTCTTCGGCGAACTGCACGATTTCTTATGGCTTGTCGATCTGGCGCTGCAGTCGCAGCGGGATCTGGCGTCCGTTTCGCGGCGGTATCGGGAAATCAGAGCGCTTTTGGGGCTGGATGGGGTCTTTGACCGTCTCTCCGGCTTGCCCAGCCAGGACCGCTGGCAAGACAGAGTCGGCAGGGATTTGCAGGAACAGTTGATGACGCTGACCGGCAGACTGTTGATTGTGATCCTCTCCAGCCCGGCGCCTACGTGTGCGGCGTATTTCGAAGCGCTCGGAAATCGGGACGAAGTCGCCCGTTATTTCGATCTTGCCCGGGAAGTCGGCCGTCTGACGCCCACCCATTTGTATCCCTATCTGGTGCTCTGCGGGCAGTTGGAAAGACTGGCCGACAGTCTTTCCGTCGAAGCGGGCGGTGTTTAGAAGCATATCCTTATACACAAGTCCGTCATTCCGGCAGAGCCTGCGCCGGCCGGGGATTGCCGGAATTCAGGCTACAGGGACGTTTTGAGCTTGCCGTCCCTGGCGCTGGATGCGGCAACTGCTCCTGCGTTGCTCTAGCTCCTGCATCCATGCAGTCGACCCGCTTCCCGGCGGGTATGACGGCATTTATGTATAAGGGCATGGCTTAGAAGGGGATGCCGATACCGGTTCGCAAGAGTCTGTGCTGCTTGCAATCGACCGCCGATACTTTAGGATTGACTTTTAAAAAAACTAGTAACAAACTGTACTGTATATAAAAACTAGATTTCTGGTCTGTGTCGACAATCAACAAACCGCGAGGATCGGGCACCATGGACAAGAAGATATATGGTAGAGTTTCGGAGAGCCTTCCAGCGACGGTCGTCAATGAAAACGGCGTCGAGCTGCACGTCATTGCCGTGGATACGGCGGGGGACGGCGTCAATGTGTTGTGTGATCTTTACCAGCGGGATGCGATCGTGCCGGGCGGCAACTTTTTGGTCGGCGGACGTCCGGTGCAATTGTCGATTTCTTTGACTTTGCCCGATGGTGAAGGGTTGGATGCGCCTTTTCGGGCAAAATGCCATATCGCGTTTTTGCGGCGCCTGTCGAAAGAACGCTGCATGATCGGCATGCGCTATGTCGATGTCGAGAGCCAGAGCCTGAACCGGCTGGTCCGGTATCTGAAAAAATCGGCCGGCCTGAACGAAGCGCATTGGCCGATTTAGCGGGAAATTCCCTCTTTTTTCGAGAGTTCCCGGCAGTTTATCCTCCCAGCGCGCTGACGATTTCTTCCCGCAGTTTTTTCTGGGTTTCGGCATCGGTGATTGGCCGGAGCGCGCTGTCCGTCACGTAAAACATGTCTTCGGCGCGGCTGCCGATCGTGGTAATCTTCGCATTATGCAGATTGATGTGCTGCTTCAAGAAGGCGCGGCCGATCTTCGAGAGCAGGCCGGCCCGGTCGGTGGTGATCAGCTCGATGATCGTGCAGTGGCTCAGCGGGTCGTCCTGAAAACGGATGCTGGTCGGGATCGGAAAGTGTTTGGCCTGCCGGGACTGGCGGTGAATATTTTTACGCTCGTGCACCGCTTTGTTCAACAGGTTATTGCGCAGCACGGAACAAATATGCACTTCCCGGAGCAAGTCGGTGATCGGTTCGCCGTTTTGTTCGAGCACCTGAAAGCTGTTCAGCACATAATTGTCCAGGGTCGTCATGATGCGGGCGTCGAGTACGGTCAGGCCCAGCTGATCCAGTGTGGCGGTGCTGATCGAGAAAATGTTGCCTTCATTGGTCGTGTAGACGAAAACTTCCGCGCTGCCGTGCTGGGTTTGCGGGCGCAGGAGCACCAGCGGCAGTTCGGCTTCGCTGGAAGAGGCGATCGCAATGGTATGCCAGACGATTTCGTCGGCCGAATAGCGCAGAAAATAATCGTCGTTCACATGCCGCCAGGAAGCGTCGATGTCCGCCTTGGACAGGCCCAGCTTCAGGAGTTCGTCGTACGCCTCTTTTTTGGTTTCGAGAATCCGGTCGGTCTGACCGGCCGGGTTCGGCAGGCCGCGGCGCAGCATCAGGTGCGTCGCCGAATAGAGTTCCCGCAGCAGCGAATCTTTCCAGGAATTCCAGAGCTCGGGATTGGTCGCGCGAATGTCGGCGACGGTCAGCAGATAGAGGTGATTCAAATACTCGACGCTGGCGGCCTGCTGGGCGAATTTGTAGATCACGTCCGGATCGCTGATGTCCTTGCGCTGGGCGGTCATCGACATGATCAGATGGTTGCGGACCAGCCAGGCGACCAGCTTGGTGTCGTGCGCGGAAAAATCGTGCTGCCGGCAGAATTCCCGGGCGATGTTTTCCCCGATCGTCGAATGGTCGCCGTTCATGCCTTTGGCGATGTCGTGGAAAAGCGCGGCAAAGTACAACAGTTCGGGTTTGCCGATCAACAGAAATATCTGATTGCACAGCGGCAGCTCGTCCTTGTGTTTTTCGAGCGAAAAACGGCGTAGATTGCGGATCACGAACAGCGTATGTTCGTCGACCGTGTAGATATGGAACAGATCGTACTGCATGCGGGCGACGATGTTCGCGAAGCCGGGCAGGTAGGCGGCCAGGATGCCGTAGCGGTTCATTCGCCGCAATTGGTGCGTCAGCCCCCGGGGTTGCTGGAAGATTTTGACGAACAGCCGGTTGGCGGTTTTGTCGTGGCGGAAATCGTCATCGATCAGGTGCAGGCTTTTGCGGACCAGGCGGATGGTGGTGGCCCGTACCCCTTTCAGCTCCGGATGCTGCTGCAAAATCAGGATCATCTCGAGCAGGGACGCTGGATTCCGGATAAAGGCCTGTTCGTCGACCGCTTCCAGATAGCCGTTGATCGAAACGAACTGCGCATTATCGGGAATCGGCTTGATGTCGGTATGACCGTTGATGAAGCGTTCGTGGAACAGCTGCAGCAGCATTTCGTTCAGGCGTTCGAGGCCCTGCACGGTTTTGAAATAGAACTGCATGAACAGTTCGACGTCCTGGTTGTATTGCTGGTCCTCGCGGCTGAAGCCGAATTGCGCGGCCAGTTCGCGCTGATAGTCGAAAATCAGCCGGTCTTCGCAGCGGTTGGTCTGCAAATGCAGGGCGTAACGGATGCGCCAGAGCACCTCGACCGCATCGACCAGTTCGTTGTATTCCGAGACCGGCAGAAAGCCGTATTTGATCAGTTCTTTGAGGGTCGAAGAATTGTAATGGCGTTTGAATACCCAGGCGATCACCTGGCGGTCGCGCAGTCCGCCGGGGCCTTCCTTGATGTTCGGCTCCAGGTTGTAGGCGGTGTCGTGGAATTTGGCGTAGCGCTGCCGCTGCTCTTTCATTTTGGCGGCGAAAAACTGGTCCGAAGGCCAGATCTTGTCGGGCGCAATCGCCTCTCTGAGCGTTTCATACAACGCCTGATCGCCGCAGATCAGCCGCATCTCCATCAGACTGGTGATGACGGTCTGATCGTCGATCGCCTCGCGCACGCATTCTTCGACCGTTCTGACGCTGTATCCGGGTTTCAGACCGATGTCCCAAAGAAACGTGAAAAACTGTACCAGTGCGTCCTGACGCGGTGCAGCGCCTTCCGAATCGAGCAGGACCATGATGTCGATATCGGAATACGGGAACAGCTCGCGCCGGCCGTAACCGCCGACCGCGATCAGGCTCAGGCGGGGAGCATGATCGCCGAGGAAAAGGCGCCAGCAGCGGCCCAGGATCGCATCGATGAAATCCGATTTGGCATGCAGCAGCGGCAGCACCGACCGGTGCGGATCGAATTGGCGGTGCAGTTCGGCATTTTTCTCTTTCAGCAGCTGTTTGAAGAACGGCAGGCTGTCGGAGCCGGAGAAGGGGAGTTTGTCGATCGGATCGTGCAACGGGATTACCTTTCTTCTTGCCGTAATGTCAGAATCTCGTACCCGTCGGCAGTGACCAGCAAGGTATGTTCCCACTGCGCGGAAAGGCTGCGGTCTTTGGTCACCACGGTCCAGCCGTCCGACAATATTTTGACATGGCGTTTGCCGAGGTTGACCATCGGTTCGATCGTGAAAATCATGCCCGGCTGCAGTACTTCGCCGGTGCCGGCCTTGCCGTAATGCAGGACCTGCGGTTCCTCGTGGAAGACTTTGCCGATGCCGTGCCCGCAAAACTCCCGGACGATCGAATAACGGTTGCTCTCCGCATGCTTCTGGATCGCCTGGCCGATATCCCCCAGCGTCGCGCCGGGTTTGACCTGTTGAATGCCCAGATACATCGATTCCTGGGTGATCTTGACCAGTCGTTTCGCGTGCGGGCTGACTTCGCCGACGCAGAACATCTTGCTGGTGTCGCCGTGATAGTCATCCTTGATCACGGTAATATCGATATTGACGATGTCTCCGGATTTCAGCTTTTTTTCGCCGGGAATGCCATGGCAGACCTGCTGATTCACCGAAGTACAGATCGATTTTGGAAAGCCTCGATAATTCAGCGGCGCCGGAATGGCCTTTTGCACGTTCACGATGTAATCGTGGCAGATGTTATTCAGCTCATTGGTCGTAATGCCCGGTACGACATGGGGTTCGATCATTTCCAGGACTTCGGCGGCCAGACGGCCGGCGATGCGCATTTTTTCGATTTCGGTTTCGGTTTTGATGGTAATGCTCATTGATCAGGCAAGGCCTCGGAACAATTGAAAGAATTCGCAGGATATAAATTGATTTACGGAGCAACGAAAATGCCGAGATTCGCCGTAAAATTCTTACAATATATCATATATCCCGGTCGGATACGCCGGCCGGCATAAAACGCCAGCGTATTTCGCTCTGGAAAAGCCACAAAAACGATCGAAATAAGCAAACTCAAAGCCGTCAAAGCCATGCTCTTAATACATCCGGAAATCTTGAGTTTCATCAAAACTTTCTTCAACGAGACGAGTGAGTTAAAAAAATACTTTCTATAACTCATAATTTTTCTTGTGATGAGGTATAAGAAGAGGGAGTATCACTCATGATCTGGAACTGGCAACAACCTGACTGGCCTGATTTCAGCTACGACCCATCCCGGATTGAGGAAAGCGAAAAGCGTTTGCTGCTGGGCGCAGGCCTAAGGTTCGGTGCTTTTAAACATCTTGGTGTTGCATGCCATCCATGGCATGTTGATAACGAATCAGGAATTCGACGGCTCCCGTTTTTATTCGATGCCTGTCGAAGCATCCAGCTAAAGGATTAAATTTTTTGCAAAAGGACTTGTGTATTTAAGAGAGTATCTACGCGCTATGTCTGGTTTTCCGAAGATCCGCGTTGCGAGGCAGCGGTCCAAACGCCGCACGGGAATTTATCCCGTCCGTACCGTTCGGAGATGTCCCCAAAGGTCGGCTTGCAAGTGATTTCGAACAGTTCAAACCGAATTCCGGCAGGGATTGTCGGCATCCGGAAACCCAGAAGGGTGGGCTCTGTCTCTGGACCTCGGCAATCCCCCTGAGTGAGACGAGGTTGGCAACCTCGTTCCCCACGTTTGAAGGCCTACCGTCAGCATAAAATCCTCGTCTGTGTTCGCGCGATGCTAAACGTTACGGGCGGGATAAATATCCCGTCCGGCATGCAGCCCCGTAGGGTACGCACAGCGTACCCTACGGGGCTGGCTGGACTTAACGGCATGGCGCGCCCTTCAGAAGGCGAGGGCTTCCCTACACGCGATATGAAAATGCTCTAGTAGTCGGTCGACAGTCCTTTCAGATATACAGCCAGGGCAACATCGCTCAACGGTCTTAGCCCGCCACAAGTACGGCGGTGGCAGCGACGAGGTAAATCGTAGGGGGTCTTCGCGGTCGCGGATGCCGCCTGATTTCAGGTCGGACCGGTCTCGGCGATAGACCGACATCGCAATTTGTTCTGAGAAGCGAAATATGGTATAAAGTTAGGTTCAGTTTTTCTGAAATAAATACTCACTTTTACCGTCACGCTTGCCAGGGTGACTGTGCCGTACGTATTGCGGCGGGTTGGCAGGCGGGGTAAAGGGAGGCGTAACCCACCGGAACTTCGTTCCGAACTTTATACTTAGGAGAGAATTTAATGGCGGCAGTTTCAATGCGTCAAATGTTGGAAGCGGGTGTTCATTTCGGACACCAAACCCGTTACTGGAATCCGAAAATGTCTTCATACCTGTTCGGTGCCCGTAACAAGATCCATATCATCAATCTGGAAAAAACGCTTCCGTTGTTCAACGACGCGATGAATTACCTGGGTCAAATGTCCGCAAACAAAGGCAATATTCTGTTTGTCGGCACCAAGAAAGCGGCGCGCAAAGTGATTGCGGAAGAAGCGATCCGCTGCGGCATGCCTTATGTCAACCATCGTTGGCTGGGCGGCATGCTGACCAATTTCAAGACCATCAAGAAATCGATCAATCGCTTAAAGGAACTGGAAGCGATGAAGACCGACGGGACTTTGTATCAACGCTTCGGCAAGAAAGAAGCGCTGATGATGGAACGCGAGCTCGAAAAGCTCGAGCGCAGCCTGGGCGGCATCAAAGACATGAGAGGCATTCCGGACGTGATTTTTGTGCTGGATGTCGGTTACGAAAAAAATGCGATCATGGAAGCCAAGAAACTCGGCATTCCGGTGGTCGGCGTTGTCGATTCGAACAACTCGCCGGAAGGCATCGATTACGTGATTCCCGGCAACGACGATTCGATCCGCGCAGTCAAACTGTACTGCGAATGCGCTTCCGTGGCGATTCTGGAAGCGAAGGCCGCCGCGCAAGGGTTGTCGGCCAAAGCGGACGACTTCGTCGAAGAGACTCCCGTAGCCGAATAAGCCGAAACGGGCTATTCGATGAGACCGGAAAACGCCTCCTTTTGGGGGCGTTTTCATAGTGAATGACAAGTTGAGGAAAATTAAAGAATGAGTATTACCGCGGGTATGGTTAAGGAACTGCGTGAAAGAACCGGTTCCGGCATGATGGAATGTAAAAAGGCCCTGCAAGAAGCCAACGGCGACATGGAGTTGGCGATCGAAAACATGCGCAAGGCCGGTCTGGCGAAAGCCGACAAAAAATCCGGCCGGATCGCGGCCGAAGGCAGCATCGGCGTCAGGATCAGTGGCGACGAGAAAACGGCGGCAATCGTCGAAATCAACTGCGAAACCGATTTCGTCGCCAAATCGCCGGATTTCGTCGCGTTCGTGAACGACGTGACGACCGCACTGTTGAGCGCCGATGTCGCGACCAACGAGCAATTGCTCGAAATGAAGCTGGCCGGCGGCGAAACGGTCGATGAAACCCGCCGTGCGCTGATTGCAAAGCTGGGCGAGAACATCACCGTCAGACGCTTCGAAAAACTTCACACTGCGGAAGGCGGCACCGCCTGCTATCTGCACGGCAGCAAGATCGGCGTGATCGTCGAACTGGCCAAGGCCGACAAGGAACTGGGTAAGGACATCGCGATGCACATCGCCGCCAGCAAGCCGATTTGTGTGTCCGAAGACCAGGTTTCCCAGGAAACGATCGAAAAGGAAAAGGAAATCTTCAAGGCGCAAGCTGCAGAAAGCGGCAAGCCGGCCGACATTATCGAAAAGATGGTCGCCGGACGGATCAGCAAATTCTTCGCCGAAGTAACCCTGCTGGGCCAGCCGTTCATCAAGGACGACAAGCTGTCGGTGGGCAAACTGGTTGCGTCGAAGGGCAATAATGTCGTGCGTTTCGCCCGTCTCGAAGTCGGCGAAGGGATCGAAAAGAAGGAAGAAAACTTCGCCGAGGAAGTCATGGCGCAGGTACGGGGCAGCTAAACCGGCTGGTGTCAGACCTTGTACACAAGCTTTTAATAAACCATCCGACAAACATTTATGACAAAACCGATTTGCCAGAGAATTTTATTAAAGCTGAGCGGCGAGGCGCTGATGAGCGAAGCGGGCGGTAGCATCGACTCCGACATCCTGAACCGTCTGGCTGCCGAAATCAGGGAATTGTCCGATTTCGGCGTCCAGGTCGGCCTGGTGATCGGCGGCGGCAATATCCTGCGCGGCGCCGATAAGGCTTCGCAGGGATTGGACCGGGTGACCAGCGATCAGATGGGCATGCTGGCGACCGTGATCAATGCGCTGGCGATGCAGGATGCGCTCGAGCATCAGGGCTTGCAGGCACGCGTGATGTCGGCGCTGAAAATCAATCAGGTCTGCGAGGACTACATTCGCCGCCGCGCGGTTCGCCATCTGGAAAAAGGGCGGGTCGTGATTTTTGCGGCGGGCACCGGCAATCCGTTTTTCACCACCGATTCGGCGGCCAGCCTCAGGGCGATCGAAATCAACGCCGGGCTGATGATCAAGGCGACCAAGGTCAAGGGCGTTTATTCGGACGATCCGGCCAAAAACAAGGAGGCGGTTTTTTATCCGCATCTGACTTACGACGAAGCACTCGATCAGCGGCTGAACGTGATGGATACCACTGCGCTGGTACTGTGCAGGGACAATGATATCCCGATGCGGATAATGAACATCTTCGAACAAGGCGCGGTGATGCGGTTGATGAAGGGCGAAGAAATCGGTTCGCTGATTGAACGAGGAAACAAGAAATGATAAGTGACATTCAACAGGATGCCGCGTCCCGCATGGGCAAAAGCATCGAAGCCTTAAAGCACGAGTTTTCGAAAATCCGGACCGGCCGCGCACATCCGAGCCTGCTCGACCAGATCAGCGTGTCTTATTACGGCACCGATTCCTCGCTGTCCCAGGTCGCGAACATCGCGGTCGAGGATGCGCGGACGTTGACGATCACGCCCTGGGAAAAGAACATGGTGCCGGTGATCGAGAAAGCGATCCTCAAATCGGATCTCGGCCTGAATCCCGCCACCAACGGCATGACGATCCGTATTCCGTTGCCGCCGTTGACCGAACAGCGCCGCCGCGAACTGGTCAAGGTCGTCAAACAGGAGGCCGAAAACGGCCGCGTAGCGATCCGCAATATCCGCCGCGATGCGAACAACGCGATCAAGGAAGCGCTGAAGGAAAAGCTGATTTCCGAAGACGATGCGCGAGGCGCGGAAGAAAAGATCCAGAAAATCACTGACCAATATGTCAAGGAAGTCGAAAAGCTGTTGGAGGCAAAAGAAGCCGATCTGCTGTCGCTTTGATTCGGAAGCCTCTCATGCCGTCAGACAACGCCTGTATTAATCCAACCGATAACGGGATTCCTCGCCATATCGCGATCATTATGGACGGTAACGGGCGTTGGGCGCAGAAGCGCTTCATGCCGAGGGCCGTGGGCCATCAAGCAGGCGTCAAGGCGGTCCGTAAAATCGTCGAACACTGTGTCCGCGAGCGCGTCGAGGTGTTGACGCTGTTCGCGTTCAGCAGCGAGAACTGGCGGCGGCCGCCGGAAGAAGTCTCTTTACTGATGGAGCTGTTCATGGCGACCTTACACGCCGAAATCGACAAGCTGCACCGGAACAATATTCGCCTGCGTTTTATCGGCGACAGAAGCCGTTTTTCCGAAGCTTTACAGAAGAAAATGTCCGAAGGGGAAACGCAAACCCGCAATAACACCGCCTTGACCGTGGTAATTGCGGTCAATTACGGCGGACGCTGGGATCTGTGCCAGGCGTTCCGCGCCGTCAATCAGAAAGTACTGGCCGGCGAGCTGAATCCGCAGGATATCGACGAAAGCCTGGTCAGTCGCCATTTATCCACCGCGGATTTGCCGGAACCGGATCTGTTCATCAGAACCGGCGGCGAGCAGCGCGTCAGTAATTTTTTATTGTGGCAGTTGGCCTACACCGAATTGTACTTTACCGACACGCTATGGCCCGATTTCGACCAAAAATCGCTCGAACAGGCCATCCTGAGCTTCAAAGGCCGGCAAAGGCGCTTCGGGCATACCGGCGAACAGGTACTCGGCAAAGCGGTCACTCTCTAACCTTAACGATAACTATAACAATGTTGCTCAAGCGAATTATCACTGCATCGATTTTGGCCGCCCTCGTCGCTACGGCGGTATTTACGCTTCCTCCCGAATATTTCTCCCTGGTGCTCGCCGTCCTGACGCTGGTCGCGGCATGGGAATGGCTGTATCTGATCGATGTGCAATCGATCGCCAAGCGGTTGTTGTTCCTGCTGGCGCTGATTCTGCCGATGATCGGGGCCCATCTCTGGACCCAGTTTCTGGAACTGCTGGCGCAATGGACCAAATGGCCGGAGATCCGTTTTTACTCGGGGGTGATCGAATGGCTGGTAGTGCCGGCGGTTCTGTTCTGGATTATCGTGATGCTTTCGATCCGGAATCTGCCGCAGACGGTGCTGAATCTGAATCCGAGGCTGCGCTACAAGATGCTGATCGGCTGGTTCATCCTCTTCACCTGCTGGCTGTTCCTGACCCGGCTGCGGGTGTTCTACGAGCCGCCGATGACCATGTATTTCCTGGTGTTGATCTGGGTGGCCGACATTAGCGCGTATTTCGTCGGCAAAAAATACGGTAAAACCAAATTGGCGCCGGACATCAGCCCCGGCAAGACGGTGGCCGGCTTTTACGGGGCGATTGTGTCGGGTCTGGTCTGCGCAGTCGTTCTGAGTCTGTTCTACGGCTTCAATTACGTCTTTGCGGCCGACTTTGCGCTGTTGTCGATGCTGACCGTGCTAATTTCAGTTTATGGCGACCTGTTCTTCAGCGTGGTCAAACGCCAGCGCGGCGTCAAGGACAGCGGTGCGATCCTGCCGGGGCACGGCGGCATCCTGGATCGGGTCGATAGCATCGTTGCGGCGATCCCACTGTTCTATGCGGGCATTTACCTGATTTACGGGCTGATCTGATGAAAGGGATATGCATACTCGGCGCGACCGGTTCGATCGGCGTCAGCACGCTGGATGTGGTTGCCAGGCATCCCGATCTGTATAAAGTCGTTGCGCTGACCGCGAACAACAATATCGATCTTTTGCTTGACCAATGCCTGCGGCACCGGCCCGAACTGGTCGTCGTCGCCGACGAAGCGAAAGCCGCCGCATTCAGAGACAAGATTGCCGGCACTGCCGTGGCGGGAACCCGGGTACTGGCAGGAGCCGAAGCCTTGGCGGAGGCCGCCACGCTGGACAATGTCGATTCGGTGATGGCCGCAATCGTCGGCGCGGCCGGCCTGCTGCCGACATTGGCGGCCGCGAAGGCGGGCAAAACCGTCCTGCTGGCCAACAAGGAAGCGCTCGTAATGTCCGGCAATCTCTTCATGCAGGCGATCGCCGATTCCGGCGCCGAGCTGCTACCGATCGACAGCGAGCACAACGCGATCTTTCAGTGCATGCCGTCCGCTTATAAAACCGGCGTGACCGCGCAGGCGGCCCGGCGTATCCTGCTGACCGCGTCGGGCGGCCCATTCCGGCAGACCCCGATCGAAGACCTGGTGCATGTCACGCCGGAGCAGGCGGTTGCGCATCCGAACTGGGATATGGGCAAGAAAATCTCGGTCGATTCGGCGACCATGATGAACAAGGGGCTCGAAATGATCGAGGCCTGCCTGCTGTTCAACATGAAGCCCGAGCAGATTCAGGTCGTGATCCATCCGCAAAGCGTGATTCATTCGATGGTCGATTACATCGACGGCACCGTGCTTGCCCAGATGGGCAATCCGGACATGCGGATTCCGATCGCGCATGCATTGGCCTGGTCCGGCCGCTTCGAATCCGGCGCGGAGCCTTTGAATATTTTCAACGTGCGCCGGATGGATTTCGAAGAGCCCAACCTGGAGCGTTTTCCCTGTCTGCGCCTGGCCTACAAGGCGATCGAAGCCGGCGGCACGATGCCGGCGGTGTTGAACGCGGCGAACGAAATCGCGGTCGATGCCTTCCTGAACCGCCGGGTACGCTTTACCGACATTCCAGCCATCATCGAACGCAGCATGGATGCGATCGAGGTCAAGGCGGCCGATTCGCTCGAAATTGTTTTGGATCAGGATAAATTAGCCAGAACGGTGTCTAACCGGATAATCGATCAACTGGCCGGCTAAATTTATTATGAGCACTCTCTTTTACTTCATCGTCACCATCGGCGTCCTGGTTTCGTTCCATGAGTTCGGACACTTTTGGGTTGCCCGCAAGGTCGGCGTGAAGGTGCTGCGCTTTTCGGTGGGGTTCGGCAGGGTCCTGTGGTCTTACCGGAAAGCCCCGGAAACGACCGAATATGTGATCTCGGCGATTCCGCTGGGCGGCTATGTGAAGATGGTCGATGAGCGCGAAGGTGAAGTCAAAAGCGAAGATCTGCCTTATGCTTTCAACCGGCAAAAGCTTTCCGCGCGTTCCGCGATCGTGGCGGCTGGACCGATTTTCAATCTGATCCTGGCCGTTGTCCTGTTTTGGGTCGTGCTGGTCGTCGGCGAAGAAGGGACGCGGCCAATTCTCGGCAAGATCGAGGCAGGTACGCTCGCGGCCGAAGCCGGCTTGCTGGAAGGTGACGAATTCGTTGCGGTCAATGACAAGCGGACCCCGACCTGGGCCGAAACCTTGAACGTGCTGATCGGTACGGCGCTCGGCGGAGACCGGAAAATCAAACTGCTCGTAAAGGACAGGCAGGGACGGGAAGAGGTGCGGTGGATCAAGTTTTCCGAGGCCGATGTCGACGATCCCGAAAAGCTTTACAAGCGGCTCGGGTTTACTCCCTGGATGCCGAGATTGCGTCCCGTGATCGATAAGGTGTTGCCGGAAGGCGCGGCGCTGGCGGCAGGCGTGAAACCCGGCGATATCGTGATCAGTGCGGACGGCACGCCGATCGCCGATTGGCAGCAGTGGGTCGAATATGTCAAAAACCGCCCCGGCCGGCCGATAACGGCCGAAGTCGAGCGCGACGGCGCGCGCCGGACGCTGACGATCACGCCGAAGGTTGTAGAGATGCCGCCAACGGTGAAAGGCGAAGCGCCGAAGGCCGAAGGAAAAATCGGCGCATCGGTCGTGATTCCCGAAGAGGTCAGGAGCGCGTTGCAGGTTAAATACGCGTTGGGACCTCTCGCAGCGGTTCCTGCCGCCTTCACCAGAACCTACGATTATTCGTTTTCGACGCTGAAAATGATGGGCAAGATGGTGCTGGGCCAGGCCTCGGTCAAAAACTTGAGCGGACCGATCAGCATCGCGCAATATGCCGGCGAGTCCGCCGAAATCGGTTTCATGCCTTTCCTGAAGTTCATCGCGCTGGTCAGCGTGAGTCTCGGCATATTGAATCTGCTGCCGATCCCGGTGCTCGACGGTGGGCATTTGCTGTTTTTCGGGATCGAGGCGATCAAAGGCGAACCCCTGTCCGAAAAAAGCCAGCTCTTTTTTCAACAGATCGGCATTGCGATACTGGTAACCCTGATGGCGCTGGGGATGGTGATGGATATTCAGCGCCTGTTCCAATAAGCCGGCCTTTCGGTTGATTCCGGTCTTTTGCGAACGTCCGGATTTTTTTCAATAACTCAAAAACGAGCAGATCATGAAGAGAATTATTGCTGTTGTTGCTTTCGCTGCCTCGGCGATGTCCGCGGGTTTACTGCGGGCGGATGAAGCCGATGTCAAGTCGGCGCTTGCGAAGGCGATGCCTTCGGTCAAGGTCGACTCGATCAAGCCTTCGGAGATCAAGGGCTTGTTCGAGGTGATGGTCGGCGCCGATCTGTTTTACGTCAGCGAAGAGGGCAAATATCTGCTGCAGGGCCATCTGATCGATCTGGCTTCGCGTACCGATTTGACCGAGGAAAAGTTGAGCGGCGCCCGCCTGGCCGCGCTCGACAAGGTCGGCGAAAAGAACATGATCATCTTCAAACCGAAGATCGGCAAATACCAGGTTTCGGTGTTCACCGATATCGACTGCGGCTATTGCCGCAAACTGCATTCCGAAATCGACCAATATCTCGCCGAAGGCATCACGGTGCGCTATCTGTTCTATCCGCGTGCGGGCAAGGGATCGGATTCCTATAAAAAAGCCGTTTCGGTGTGGTGCGCGGACGACCGGAACAAGGCGCTGACCGAAGCGAAGAAAGGCGCCGCCCCGAAAGAAAAAACCTGCGATAATCCGGTTGATCAACACATGCAGCTGGCGCAGGATTTCGATGCGCGGGGCACGCCGTTGATCGTGACCGAAAAAGGCAATCTGCTGCCGGGCTATGTGCCGGCCAAGCAACTGGCCGAAGTCCTGCGAGACGAACAGGCGGCAAAGTAAACTTGCGGTCGGATTTTCCGGGCCGAAGGGACGGTCCGGCAGCCGATTTGTCATGCTCGAAAAGATTCAGAATACAGAGAGTAGAGGCGAAGTGCATGCCTTAAGCCGGACTCCCTGTATCGGGATTATTCAACCCCTTCTTACGAATTATCATACCCCTCAAGGTGGTCTGCCTATGAGAAGCTGCGGTCTAACTCCGCTTCGAGCCTTGCTGCTTTCGGCATTGTTCCTGCTTGCGGCGATTCGTCCGGCCGCGGCGGCTGCCGTGCTTTCGGTAACCCAGGTAGCGCCTGGAATTTACGTGCATTTAGGGCCTCATGAAATTCCGGATACCCGGAATCACGGCGCGATCGCGAACATCGGCTTCATCGTCGGCGAGCGCTGTGTCGCGGTGATCGATACAGGCGGAAATCCAGATCAGGGCAGGGCGCTTTTGAATGCGGTCCGCCATCACACGGACAAGCCGATCTGCTATGTGATCAATACCCATGTACATCCCGACCATATCTACGGTAATAGCGTGTTCAAGGCGAACGGCGTCAAGTTCGTCGGGCACTCCCTGCTCGGCCGCGCGATGGCGGCGCGCGGGCCTTTTTATCTTGCCAAGGCAAAAGAACTGCTGGGGATCGATTTAACGTCCGGGAACCTCATTCCCCCCGATATCGCGGTCGAAAAAGAACTCGACGTCGATCTCGGCGGACGCATCCTGAAGCTGACCGCCCATCAGCCTGCGCATACCGACAGCGACCTGTCGATTTACGATCCTTTGACCGATACCCTCTGGTTGGCCGATTTGCTGTTTCTCGAACATTTGCCGGTGATCGACGGCAGCTTGAAAGGATGGCTCGTGGAGATCGACCGACTGGAGCGCCGGAATTACAAAGTCGTGATTCCCGGGCATGGCTCCATCGTGACGGACTGGCCGCAAAGCCTGCAGCCTGAAAAACGCTATTTGCAGACACTGTTGACCGACCTGAGAGCCTGGATCAAAAATGGCGGGTTTCTCGAACAGGCAGTGGAGGCGGTCGGCTATGAAGCGAAAGCCGAATGGAAACTTTTCGAGGATTTTCACCGCAAAAACGTGTCGACCGCGTTCGCGGAGCTGGAGTGGGAAGACTGAAAACTAACCGATAACGCGCCTCGTGAGTCTAGCGGTCGATTCGGGAAGTCGCGCGCTTCGAGTCCTGGCGTTGAAGCAGAAAGTACGAAATTACCGTTGGAGTCCGCCGATCGCGGTAAACAGCAGGCAGATCTGCAATAAGCTCTGCCAGGGATCGCCCGGTTGCTGGCCTTTGATCTCGCGGTCGGCTTTGGCGCTGAGTACCAGGATCCGGTGTAAAGCGGTTTCGCCCAAACGTTCCAGCGCATGGCCGACCAGTGCTTTGCGCTTGTCCCAGATTTGCTGCGCCTGCATCGCGGCGTCCCGGTTTTTGCCGGCGGCGATCTCGCGCTTGAGCTTGCAAAGCAAGCGAGCTTCCCGGGTGATCGACCAGAGTACGACCGGAGGGGCGACATCCTCCTCTTTCAATCCCGCCAGAATTTTGGTAATTCTTCCCGGATGGCCGGCCAGCAGACTGTCGGCCAGTTTGAATACATCGTAGCGCGAACTGTCCGCGACCGCGTCGGCGATCTTTACGGCATCCAGAAATCCCGCGCCGTAGAGGATGTAGAGCTTTTCGATTTCCTGTGCGGCGGCCAGCAGGTTGCCTTCGACTCGGCCGGTGAGCAGCTTCAAGCCTTCATTATCGGTATTGAGCCCGCGCAGTTGGAGCCGCTGCTGCAGCCAGCGCTGCAAATCCTCGCCTTCGAGCGGCCGGACCTGAATGAACACGCCGACACGTTCCAGGGCCTGAAACCAGCGGGTTTTCAGAGCAGCGGCGGCCAGTTTGCCGGAGGTGATCAATAACAGGGTATCTTCGGGCAAGCGTTCGCAATAGGCGCTCAGAACCTTTGCGCCTTCGGTGCCGGGAGAGCCGGAGGGCAGCCTGAGATCGATCACTTTCCGGTCCGCGAACAGCGAAGTCGCGTACGCGGCTGCCGGCAGGTCGTTCCAGGAAAAGCCGCTGTCCTGCGAAAAGATCTCGCGCTCCAGATAGCCGGCCTCCTGTGCTGCCTTGCGGATCGCATCGGTGATTTCGGCGATTTGCTGAGGCTCATCGCCGCTGACCAGATAAACCGGCGCGAGCTTGTTGCCGCGTAAATGCTGCGTCGTCTGTTCCGGCTTCAGGCGCATGGTTATTTGGCTTTAGCCTGAATTTGCGCCTTCGCGCGGTCGAGGATGGAACGCACCGCCTGCCGGTACATTTCCCGCCGGATCACGCCTTCTTCGTTATTTTTCGCCAGAATGTCCTGTTGGTCGTTGAAAAACTCGCGCGTGATCAGGAGCGGGTCGTTCGAGGGCAGTGGAGCATTATCGGCGCCTGCCAGTTGAAATTTCAGGCGATAACTCAGCTCCAGCTGGTTGGAGCGGCCGCTGAAATTCAGCGAAACGACGCGGCGGTTGTATTTTTCATCGTCCACCTTGATGTGCAGATCCGCCTCTTTTGCGTTTTTAGCCAAGCGGGTGGACGATAATTTCAATATTTCGTCGAATTGCTCCCGCAAGGCTTCTGATGCGCCTTCAATATAGACTTTCTTGAATTTGACCGCCGCCTGTTCGGTTCCACGCAAGTGATAGCCGCAGGCGCTCAACCAACATGCCAGTAAAACAATGAAAAGCTTCTTCATCAAATAACGATATTCACCAATTTTTTGGGGACCACGATGATTTTTTTGGCTGCCTGGTCTTCCAGCAAGCGCGCGATGTGTTCGTTGTTCAGCGCCAAGGCTTCGATTTCCTGATTCGAGGCGGCGGCAGGCACCGAGATTTTGCCGCGCAGTTTGCCGTTGATCTGTATGACCATTTCGAGCGTATCCTGCGCCAGCGCCGACGGGTCCGCCGCCGGCCAGCCGGCGCCGATCAGCGCATCGATGCGCCCCAGGTCCTGCCAGAGCTGATGGCAGACATGCGGCACGATGGGGGACAGCATCAGTACGATCGCCTCTAAGGCTTCCTGCAGCAGGGCGCGCCCGTTGTCGGTTTCGTCGTTGAACTTGTACAGGCTGTTGACCAGTTCCATATTGGCTGCGATCGCGGTATTGAAGGTGAAGCGGCGGCCGAAGTCGTCGCTGACTTTCGCGATCGTTTGATGCAGCTGGCGGCGCAAGTCGGCCTGTTCCTTGGTCAAGGCCGCCTTGTCGAGCGCTTTGGCCGGCTGGCCCGGTTCGACGTGTTGATAGACCAGCTTCCAGAGCCGTTTCAAAAAGCGGAAGGCGCCTTCGACGCCGCTGTCGGACCATTCGAGCGACTGCTCGGGCGGCGCTGCGAACATGATGAACAGGCGAACCGTGTCGGCGCCGTATTGGTCGATCAGCGCCTGCGGATCGACCGTATTGCCTTTCGACTTCGACATCTTGCTGCCGTCCTTCAGCACCATGCCCTGGGTCAACAGGTTTTTGAACGGTTCGTCGGGAGCCAGTAGGCCTTCGTCGCGCAACAGCTTGTTATAGAAGCGCGCGTAGAGCAGGTGCAGGATTGCGTGTTCGATCCCACCGATGTAATGGTCGACCGGCAACCAGTAGTTCGCGCGGGCATCGAGCATCGTCTCCGCATCCTTACAGGTGAATTTTGCGAAGTACCAGGACGACTCCATGAACGTATCGAACGTATCGGTCTCGCGCCGGGCCGGCTTACCGCAACTTGGGCAGGTTGTTTTGGAGAAAGTCGGATGTGCGACCAATGGCGATTGCGAGCCGTCCAGCACCACATCGCGCGGCAGTTCGACCGGCAGGTCTTTTTCGGGTACCGGCACGGTGCCGCAGTCGTCGCAATAGATCACCGGAATTGGCGCACCCCAGTAGCGCTGGCGTGAAACGCCCCAGTCGCGGAGGCGGAAGCGCACATGCTTGTCGCCAAGTCCTTTGGCTTTCAGGTCGCCCGCGATCGTGTCGATCGCCTGTTTGTGGGTCAGACCTTCGTATTTGCCGCTGTTGATCAGTACCATCGAATCGTCTTTCGCTGCATACCAATCCTGCCAGGTGATCGTATCGAACGGCTTGTCGTCCTTGCCGGGCCTTTTATTTTCCAATACCTGGAGGGTCGGCAGATGGTACCTTTGCGCGAAATGGAAATCGCGTTCGTCGTGCGCCGGCACTGCCATCACCGCGCCTTCGCCGTAACTCATCAGCACATAGTTGCCGACCCAGACCGGCACCTGCGTGCCGGTCAAAGGATGGGTGACCCTGATTCCGGTTGGCATGCCTTTCTTTTCGAGTGTCGCGATATCCGCTTCGGCGGTGCCGGTCTGTTCGCATTCATGAATGAACGCGGCCAGTTCCGGATTATTGCGGGCGGCACGCGCCGCCAAAGGATGTTCGGGAGCGACCGCGCAGAAGGTTACACCCATGATCGTGTCGGCGCGGGTGGTGAACACCCATAACAACTCCCGCTTGCCGTCCAGTTCGTAAGGGAACGCGAAACGGACCCCGTAGCTCTTGCCGATCCAGTTCGCCTGCATCGTCTTGACCTGCTCCGGCCAGCCGTCGAGCGACTCGAGCGCGGACAGAAGTTCGTCCGCATAATCGGTGATCTTCAGGAACCATTGCGCGATTTCCTTGCGTTCGACCTGAGTATCGCAGCGCCAGCAGCAGCCGTCGATCACCTGTTCGTTCGCGAGCACGGTCATGTCGTTCGGGCACCAGTTGACCGGTGCGGTCTTTTTGTAGACCAGGCCTTTTTCGAGCAGTTTCAGGAAGAACCATTGCTCCCAGCGGTAGTATGAGGGATCGCAGGTCGCGATCTCGCGGTTCCAGTCGTAGCCGAAACCGAGCCGCTGCAGTTGGCCCTTCATGTAGGCGATATTTTCGTAGGTCCAATCCGCGGGATGCACGCCGTGCTGCATCGCCGCATTCTCGGCCGGCAGGCCGAACGCGTCCCAGCCCATCGGTTGCAGCACGTTCTTGCCGAGCATGCGCTGGTAGCGGCTGATCACGTCGCCGATGGTATAGTTGCGGACGTGCCCCATGTGTAATTTACCGCTGGGATAGGGGAACATCGACAGGCAATAATACTTTTCGCCCTGGGAAGTCTCGGAGGCGCCGAATACGCCAGTTTCTTCCCAGATTCGCTGCACTTCTTGCTCTACAACCAACGGCTTGTAATTTTCTTGCATCCTTCTCGTCTTTTGTCGGCCAAAAGCGTTAGAATACCACAGTTGCTCGAATCAAAGAGTGTCATTTTCAGGAGATGTAACGATGAGTAAAAACAAATGGGTCGCTGCGTACAACGACATTGTCAAGCACCTTTACGAGACGATGGACGATGCCCTGCACACGCTCGGCGAAGCGCTCGAGATCTCGACCGAAAAAGCCGGTAAAACCAGCGATTTGAGTAAGGAAGAGCTGGACAAGGTATCGGGCTATGTGAAGCGGGACGTCGAAAGTGCGGCCCGCGATTTGTCTGCCGAGCAGAATGACAAGGAGCTGGGCGAATGGTTCAAATTCGACATCGAGCTGATCGAGAACTTTGCGCTCGACGCCTTTTTGAGCGTTGCGGACAAAACCCGCATCCAACTGGCCGAGATCGAAGAACGCGCCAGGATGCACAAGTACCAGAGCGGGGAAATCACGATCCCGGGCACCTTCATCTGCGACAGCTGCGGCAAGGAAATCGCGTTCAAGACCACCAGCGAAATCCCGGTTTGCCCGGTTTGCCATGCAACCACCTTCGTGCGCATGTAAGCAACAAAAAGCTTGACTAATGTATTATAATGGCGCTTTCAGCCAGCGGATTTCGAGGTACGAGTAAAATAATGCGCAGAGTCATTTTCAATCAAAAGGGCGGGGTCGGCAAATCCACGATTACCTGCAATCTGGCCGCGATCAGTGCTGTCGAAGGCAAGCGGACTCTGGTGATCGATCTGGACGTTCAGGGCAACTCCACGCAATACCTGATGGGTCAAAAGGTCACCGAAAGCGGAAAGACGCTCGCGCAGTTTTTCAAGGACACGCTGAGTCTGTCGCTGTTCGGAGGGAGCACGGGTTCCGGTCTGGAAAATTTCATTCATGAAACGCCGTTTCCGAATCTGTACATCGTGCCATCGCATCCGGAGCTGGAGGCCTTACAAAGCAAGCTCGAATCGCGCTTCAAGATTTTCAAACTGAAGGAGGCGCTGGAAAGTTTGCAAGGCTTCGACCAGGTGTACATGGACACGCCGCCGGTGCTGAACTTCTACAGTCAGTCGGCGCTGATCGCGGCAGACAAATGCCTGATACCGTTCGATTGCGATACTTTTTCGCGCGATTCGCTGCTGACTTTGATGAATACGATTCGCGAAGTGAAGACCGACCACAATCAAAACCTCGAGATCGAGGGAATCGTGGTCAACCAGTTCCAGAAACAGGCGAACCTGCCGCGCCAGCTGGTCGATCAGTTGATTGCCGAAGGCCTGCCGGTGCTTGCCGCGATGATTTCGCCTTCGATCAAGGTACGCGAATCGCACAGCCAGGCGCAGCCGCTGGTGCATTACGTGCCTGGCCATAAACTGACCGAAGAGTTCAAGGCGCTGCACTCCGAGATTCACGGCGAATCGTAATGCCGGGGTCATCGGCCGCGGGCGGCGCTTAAAGAAGCCCGCCTGCGCCGCCGTACAGCAATCCGTAGAGCCCGCCCGTTCTTACGTTGGCGTCGGCGTTCCGGATCCACCCGTTTCGCTCGAATTCGTTGGCAATCGTCTTCAGGATCGGCGCCGCTTCCTGAATATTCATGCCGGGCTTGATGCGCGGATCGTAAAGCATTTTTAGCAGCAGATAATCCAGTCCAGACAGCAAGGTATTGACCGATTTGTCGTTGAAGATCGAAGGGAATACCTTGTCCGAATCGTTCGGCAATCCCAAAACCTGGGTGATTTCTTCGACGATGCAGTCGACCAGCTTGGCGTGGGCATAGGCGCGGTCGACCGGAATGAGTACGACTCCCCGGACGATAGCGCCGTTTTTTGCCGGAGCGAAATGGCCGAGACAGACGCTGTCGCGGAACAGCGCCTCTCTTTGCGGTTTGGAGCGGATGCCGAAATCCTGCAGCAGGTCGTTCCGCAACTGCATCTCGGTCGAAAAGATGATTAGCAGATTGGCCGTTGCCGGCGTTTTGGCCGGCTCCATCGTCAGGCCGGTAATTTCGGCGAGCTGATCGATGTGCATCCGGGCCAATCTCTCGTGCAGATCCCGATCGCCGACCCGGTGCACAAAATAATAGCCGATCGGCCCCGTCCACTTGCGGATGCCCATCGGTTGGGCCGAATATTCGTTGAACATCGCGATTTTGATAAAGCTGTTCAGCAGATAGCCCGGCGATTTCCAGGCTTCGAGCGGGTCGGCGGGTGCCGCCGCGGCGGCGGTGGGGCCGAGCAGGCATAAACTCAGCAGCAGCGAGGTGATGATCCGGTAAATTTTATTCTGCATCTGTCGTCCTAAAAGTTGTTGCCGTAAGGGCTCCCGGCACAAATCAAGAAATCATCCCGCCACGCGTGGGAAATATCCGGTAAAATATCGGCGCCCCGAAGCCGGTCCGAAATATTCCGCCACTCCTATGAAAAACCTTACCGCCGCGCGCCATGCGCCTTGGCTGTTGCCTGTATTATCCGGCATTTTGATCGGTACCAGCTACATTCCGTTTCCTCCCTGGGCCGCTTTATTTTGTTTCGTGCCGTTATGGCGCTTCTGGAGCGGCCAGACTTCCCTCAAGCCGGTGCTTCTTGGCGGCCTGTTAACCGCCTTCGTCTTCACGCTGATCGGTTTCAACTGGGTCGCCTATCTATTGCATGAGTTCGCGCATTTGCCCTGGCCTTTGGCGGTTGCCGGGATGCTATTGTACGCCTTGCTCGCGCATTTGTTCGTGCCGTTGGCGGGAGGCCTCTGGTTTTGGGGCAGGAACCGTTTCGGCTGGAGCGAACAGCTTTCGCTCGCGCTGATGGCACTCATTACGACGCTTTGCGAAGCTTATTCACTGACCCTGTTCGACTGGAATTTCGGGTATTCGTGGTACGGTGCGGGCGTGCCGGTTTTTCAATGGGCCGAGATCGTCGGTTTCAAGGGGCTCAGCGCGCTGACGCTGCTCGCGAATCTGCCTTTGTATTGGGCTTGGGTTCAGCGCCATGCCACTCGGGGCAAAATTCTGCTGGCGTTAGTCAGCGTGGTGTTCGTGCTGCTCAATTTCGGCGGCCTGTGGTTGAAAAATCGCCTGCCTGAACCCGACGCGTCGATCAACGCCCTGCTGGTTCAGGCCAGCATCGAAAACTCGGAAAAGCTGGCTGCCGAACTTGGCAAGGGGTTTCGCCAAGAAATTTTCGGGCGCTACATGCGGCTGACCGATCAGGCGCTGGAAAAGTATCGGGATAAAAAAGTCGATGTCGCTTTGTGGCCGGAAACCGCGTTTCCGGCGATTCTCGGCCCGGAATTCATTACCCAGGAATATCCTTCCGCATTGCGCGAATACCTGCGCGAGAGGCAATTGCCGCTGATTACCGGCGCTTACGGTTATGATCTGGAGCAGCGGCTGCCGACCAATTCGTTGTTCGTACTGGACAAGGACGGCGAACTCCAGGCCGCGCATTACAGCAAGACGATCCTGCTCGCGTTCGGCGAATACGTGCCGGGCGAACGGCTCTTTCCCCAAATCCGACAGTGGCTGCCCGAAACCGGTCACTTTGCCCGCGGCAAGGGGCCCAGCGAATTGCTGGCATGGAACGGTTTCAAGATCGGCGCGCAAATCTGTTACGAAAGCCTGTTTCCCGAATTCTCGCGCGAACTGGCCGCCCGGGGCGCCGAATTCATCGTGAACGCGACGAATGATTCCTGGTACGGCGCCTGGCAGGAGCCTTACCAGCATATGTACATGACGCTGGCGCGCGGCGTCGAATTCCGGATTCCGGTGCTGCGGGTCACCAATACCGGCATTTCGACCGTTGCGCTGGCGTCTGGCGAAATTTTGGAGCGTTCTCCGCTCTACCGGCCCTGGAGCGGCTTGTACGAAGTTCGCTACCGGAAAAATCCCGAGCCGACTTTTTATCAACGGAGGTTCTATCTGGTGCCTGCGCTGCTCTGGTCGGTACTCTTGATATTGCCGATGTTCGGCAGGTATCTTCGGCCTCGGCAGCCTAGCTGAACCGGCAGGTGGGTTGGATGCGCGGAAGGGCTTGTTGAAGCGGAAAGGACGCGGGCATTGCGCATCCAATCCACCCTACGAAACTCGTGGCAAATCCTCGGACTTTAGGGAAACTCTGAATAAGTCCTACGCCTGGGATAAAATATCCGCAGCTTGCCATTTTCGATAGGTGCCCGCCATGAAGCAACTCGGACTCAGTGCCCCGCTGTTCGTGAAGAAACCGAAACAGACTCGGCGGCAGCAATTTCTCCAAGAGATGGAGCAGGTAGTGCCTTGGAGTTTGTGGGCGAGCCGGATAGCGCCGCACTACCCGACAGCGGGCCGAGGCCGCCGCCCCTTTCCCTTGGCGACGATGTTGCGCATTCACCTGATGCAGCAGTGGTTCGGCTATTCCGATCCGGCGATGGAGGAAGTATTGCACGACATGCCGCTGCTGCGCGAGTTTGCCGGGCTCGATGCGGGCGAGGACGCCCTGCCGGATGAAACCACGATCCTCAAGTTCCGGCATCTGCTGGAACGCCATCAGTTAGCACAAACCCTATTTGATGAAACGGCGGCGCTGTTGGCCGAAAAAGGCCTGTTGCTACGGCAAGGCACGATCGTCGATGCGACATTAATCGCTGCCCCGCCGTCCACCAAGAACCGGGCGCGCAAACGGGATGCCGAGATGAGTTCGACCAAGAAAGGGAACAATTACCACTTTGGGATGAAGGCGCACATTGGGGTCGATGCCGAGTCGGGGTTGGTGCATACTGTGGAGATGACCACCGCCAAGGTGGCGGATGGGGTCATGACGGAGGCGTTGCTGCACGGCGAGGAACGGGTCGTGCTGGGCGATCGGGCCTATACCCGCAAGGACCGGAATCTAGCGGCGGATCGCCTGGAAGGCGAGCCGGTTTGGGCCTTTCCGTTCAAGCGGGGGAAGGGTGAAGAGTTGCCGGTAGAGCAAGCCCTTCACAACCACATGCTGGCGCCGTTACGCGCCATGGTCGAACATCCGTTCCGGATCGTCAAGCGCCAGTTCGGCTATACCAAAGTGCGTTACCGGGGGCTGTTCAAGAATGCCCAACAACTCTACTTGCTGTTTGCCCTGGGCAATCTTTATCACGTTCGGCAGGCGCTGCAGCCGACCTAGGGAGACCTTTGTCCTTCGCCCTGGAAAACCGAGAACACTGAGTGAAATCACCCCGATAGCGGGCGCTGCCGGGAAGGATTTGCCCATTTTCGGCGAGGTGCCACGGATGTCGCACGGTGTCGCTTATAAAAACCACTTATTCAGAGCTTCCTTAGATGATATCGAAGGACTTGTAGCTGAATTCCGGTTCGAGTTCGGTCACTTCGATAGTGTCGACGCGGGCGGTGATCGGGCCTTTGCGGCACCATTTGATGAATTTCTCGATCATCAACGGATCGGCTTCGGCATAAATCTCGACCCGGCCGTCCGGCAGGTTTTGCACCGTGCCGTTGATCGCCAGATGTTTGGCCTTGTTCTGGGTAAACAGTCGGAAATAAACGCCCTGAACGCGGCCGGACACCACGATTTTCACTCTGTGCATGTTTTTTGTATTCTCCAGCAGTAATGGATTTTCGGATTGCGGGCGAAATCTTCCGGGACGGTTGCCGCGCTAATGTCTTGAATATGCAAACCGGGCAGCGCTTCATGATCCATTTTGAAACGCCGGAAATTGGTCGAAAAATATAATACGCCCTTTGCATCCAGAAGCGTTGCGGCCTGAGCGATCAATTGCACGTGATCTTTCTGGATGTCGAATACGGTTTCCATCCGCTTCGAATTGGAAAAGGTCGGCGGGTCGAGAAAGATCAGATCGTATTGGCGGCAATAGGGCTGCGCGGCTTCTTGAGCCAGCCATTCCAGGCAGTCGGCTTGAATGAATTCATGCGCGCCTTCGAGCCGGTTCAGCGCCATATTCCGTTTTGCCCAACCGATATAGGTAGTCGACATGTCGACCGTCGTCGTTGCGATCGCGCCGCCTTTCGCTGCGTGCACGGTTGCGCTGCCGGTATAGGCGAACAGGTTCAAAAAGCGCTTGCCTTTGGCCTCCTGTTGAATCCGGAGCCGGATCGGTCGGTGATCGAGAAACAGCCCGGTATCCAGATAGTCTTCGAAATTGACCCAAAACTTGCAGCCGTCTTCCTCGACGACATGAAACCGGCCGGCTTCGCCGTGTTTCTCGTACTGATCGGTATTTTTCTGTTTGCGGCGGATTTTCAGGAACACATTTTCCCGCTTCATGTCCAGCACTTTCGGAATTTCGGCCAGCACGCCGGCCAGGCGGCGGTCGGCCTTGAACGGATCGACGCTTTTCGGCGGTTCGTATTCCTGCACGTTGACCCAGGTTTCTTCGGCCTGGTAAAGATCGACCGCGACCGCAAATTCGGGCAGGTCCGCATCGTAGACGCGGTAGCAGGTAACCTGATTCTGCCTGGCCCATCTGGCGAGTTTTTTCAGATTCTTTTGCAGACGGTTCGCGAACATCTCGGCGCCGGCCCTATCGTCGGTCGGCTGTTGACTGCCTTCGACAGCACGGCTGATACGTTCCTCAGCCGTTTTCGCCTTAGGGATGAAGAACGCCTCGGGTTCGATATTCATCCGCAGCAGCTTGCATTCGAGTGCGCCGTTATAAAGCGTGACCGGCTTTTGCGAGCGAATGCCGAGGCGGAAACCCAGTTCCGGGTCGCTGATGATCAATGCCGCCTTCCAGCCGTTGAAACGGGCCTTCAAAATCTCGCCGAAACGTTGATACAGATCGGCGGTTTCCTGCGTATCGCCGAGGCGTTCGCCGTAGGGCGGATTGCAGATCACCAGTCCCGGCGGCCAGCCCGCGGCCGGTTCGGCATCGCCGATATCGCGGCGTTCGACATGGATCTTGTGCTGCAGGCCGGCATTCGCGATATGCGTCAGTGCCGCATTTATCGAAGCGCGGTCGCGGTCGAAGCCGACGATCGCCGGAAGTTTGTCGATGCCTGCCAGTTTACGCTGCCGGGCTTCCTCGCGAATTGCCTGCCAGCAGGCCGGATCGTGCTGTTTCCAGCCGAGAAAACCGTAATAGTCGCGAAGCAAGCCCGGCGCGAAATCGCCCGCGATCATCGCGGCTTCGATCAGCAAGGTCCCGGAGCCGCACATCGGATCGACCAGCGTGCCGCCGGCTTTCGCAATCTCCGGCCAGCCGCTTTTCAGCAGCATCGCGGCCGCCAGGTTTTCCTTGATCGGCGCCTGAATCGTGATGTCGCGGTAGCCGCGGCGGTGCAGGCTCTCGCCGGACAGGTCGAGGCTCAGCTGGGCGCTCTGGCCTTGCAGATGCACATTGATACGGATGTCGGGGCGGTCGGTCGCGATATTCGGCCGTTTGTGGAATTTCGCGCGCATCTGGTCGACGATCGCATCCTTGACCTTCAGGGCTCCGAAGTGCGAATGGGTAATCACCTCGGAGTTTTTCGCGCTGAACGAGACCGCGAAGCTGTCTTCCTGCCGCATGTGCTCGAACCAGTTGATTTTTTTGACGCCGTAATAAAGGTCGTCCTGGCTCTTGACCTCGAAAGTACCGAGCAGCAGCAGAATGCGGTTGGCGGTTCTGGACCACAGGCAGGCGCGGTAAGCGGTCGCGAGATCGCCTTCGAAAGCGGCGCCGGCTATTGCCGGTTTGATATTGGCCGCGCCTAACTGTTTCAGTTCTTCGCAGAGAACGGCTTCCATCGCCTTCGGCGTCGTGGCGAAAAACGGGTAGTGCGGCATGTTGAATAGGGCAGGGTAAGAAGGAAAGGCGAAAACGCCTATTCTATCCGGATTTGGCCGGGTCAGCCTAGCGAAACTCGGCCGGGAGAGGAGAATGCAGGGATACGGCTTGGTTTGATAATGCCGTATCCCGAGTCTATTCTGCTTAAGGAATTATTGGATTTTGATCAGCTCGACGTCGAAGATCAGCGCTTCGTTCGGACCGATCGGGCCGGCGCCGCGTTCGCCGTAAGCCAATTCGGAGGGGATATAAAGGCGGAATTTGTCGCCTTCTTTCATCAATTGGACGCCTTCGGTCCAGCCTGCGATCACGCCGTTCAAAGGAAAGGTGATCGGCTCGCCGCGGCTGTAGGAACTGTCAAACTCTTTGCCGTCGATGGTGGTGCCCTTGTAATGTACGGTTACGTTATCGGTGGCGGAAGGCGAAACCGTGCCGGTGCCCTTTTTTAAAACTTCATACTGTAAACCACTTTGGGTGGTTATGATATTGGGCTTTTTACCGTTCTGAGTCAGAAAAGCGACGCTTTCCGCTTTCTTCTCTTCCGGATCCGTTGCATTTGCCAAGGATACAATCGTTAAACCCACAAGCACCAATGTCACGAGTGAAATGATTTGAGTTTGAAGTTTACCCACGGTATCTCCTTATTAATTATTATCGAAAGCAATAGTGTAACAAAAAAAGGTCCGATTGGTCGCGGTAGGGCTTCTCCTGCGGCAATTTGTCCCACCCTGGCGCTCTTCGGGCGGTTATTTTGCCTTTTGCCGCTTCTGGTAAAATAGACTGATTTTTAATCTCGTCATTTTTCTCCCATGTCGTTCCCTCTTGTAGCCACCGTCGGCCTGCTCCTGTGCAGCAATGTTTTCATGACCTTCGCCTGGTATGCGCACTTGAAGCATCTCGGCAACAAACCCTGGATCGTCGCGGCGCTGCTCAGTTGGGGCGTTGCGCTGTTCGAATACTTGTTGCAGGTTCCTGCGAACCGGATCGGGTATACACGGCTCTCGGTGGGCCAGTTGAAAATCATTCAGGAAGTCGTGACCTTGTCCATTTTTGTGCCCTTTTCGCTGCTTTATATGAAAGAGCCGCTCAAACTGGATTATCTATGGGCCGGGCTGTGCTTGGTCGGCGCGGTATATTTCATGTTCCGGGGAAATACGCCTTGAAAGCCGATGCGTGCATCGTGTGGGGAATATAGAAATCTGGATAATTTGAGATGCCGTCCGGGCCGTATGAAATCGCGGCTCGGACGGCAATCGGCTTATTCGACCAGAAAATCGCGCATCATGCCCATATCTTCGTGTTCGAGATTGTGGCAGTGGTACATGAACAAGCCCTTGAAATCCTGAAACGGCTTGATAATCCGGACCGTCTCTCCCGGCATCACCAACACGGTATCTTTCCAGCCGCTTTCGATGAAGCCGTGACGCACGGTTTCATAGTCATCTTCGCTGCCCGCGGCGAGGCTCCGGCTGACGATCTGGAACGACTGCCCGTGCAGATGGATCGGATGGGCCATGCTCATCATCATCCCCATGCCCATCATTCCGCCCTGGCCGCCACCATGCATGCCTCCCATTCGGCCCATTCCCCCGCGATGTCCCATACCCATCATACCGCCTTCCTCGTTTCCGCCATGCATGTTCATACCACCCATCATGCCCATGCCGCCGTGCTGCATGTCTCCCTTTTCCTGCGAGTTGCCGTGCCCGCCGCCCTCTCCATGCGCATGAAAGATTTCCATCAGTTGCACCGTGTTCAGCGGGATCCTCTCATTCGGCTGTACGTCGTCGAATGCATAAGGACGGCCATTCAGCAGCATTGCCATATGTCCTTCCGAAATGGCGATCGGCACCGGCTTATTGGCGTTTGCGGTATCGTCTAGGCGGTAGCGGTTGATTTTCGATAATTGTTTGGGCAGTGCCGGACTCTCGCTGACCTTACGTTTGATCCGCACGGTAAAGATCGGGTAATTACTGCCGACGGGCAGGGCCGATTCGTGCATCATCCCGCCCATCATGCCCATTTGATGGCCGCCATCGCCGCCCATCCGGCTCTGCATCCGCTCCATCATTTTCGGCAATACCCCGGAAAAAGACAGGCTGCGCATCACCAACTGCGAGCCGACCGGACGCCCGCTGAAATCGGCCCAGACATCCAGGCGTTCGCCGGGCGCCAGCATTACGTAAGGCTTGCTCTCCGGCGTTTCCAGCAGTCCTCCGTCGACGCCGAGAACGGTCAGCGGCGTACCGTCGTCCCAGCCGAGTTTGTAAATCCGCGCGGTCGATCCGTTCAAAAACCGCAGGCGATACGCGCGGCTGTCCACGTCGACCGTATAGTCGGGTAAGCCGTTGACCAGAATCCGGTCGCCGTAGTAACCCATCATCCGGTCGTGCATCCCATGCATCCCGCTGGCATAGAGCAGTTGATTCCGGTCGTCGAAGCGACGATCCTGGATCACGAGCGGAATTTCGTATTCGCCGGACGGCAGTTCCAGCGCGGCTTCTTCCCCGTCATGCACGAACAGCGCCCCGGCCAGCCCGTGATAGACCTGTTTGGCGGTGATTTCATGCGGGTGCGGATGGTAGATGTTCATGGAGGCCCGATTCAGCACTTCGAATTCGTAAACGAACGTTTCGCCGGGATCGATCGTGTAACGCGGATGGCCGTCCATTTCGGCCGGCACATGCAGGCCGTGCCAGTGCGTGATGGTCGGTTCGGCCAATTTATTGTGCAGATGGATCCGGACCTTCTGGCCTTTCTGCAGATGAACGAGGGGGCCCAGATAGGAGTTCGGAATGCCGACCAGCGTTCCTTCGGGGCCTTTGATCAAATTGCCGGTATATTGCTGAACCAAGGTGGATTTGCCCGGCAGAATCGGCAACGAAGCGGAACGGCAGTAAAGTTCGAATTCGACGTCCGGCTTGAAATTTGCCGAAGCCTTGAGCGGTGGAATTTTCGGCATGGCCTGCATGACTTCCATCGCGCGAAGCATCCGCGGCATGCCGGCAAAGGCCAGCAGGCCCAGGCTCGAGTGCGTCAAGAAACGACGGCGGCTGTAATGAGTGCTCTTCGGCATAATTCCTCCTCAGGATTTGCTTTATTATATTAAGGCCCCAATCAAGGTCGGGGGATAATATCGAGTTTATATTAGGAATTGGTAATATTCAAGCATAAAATCTATGCCGGACGACTTGCGCCATTATGGATGAGTGAGGAAGGTTTATTCAACGGCTCATGCCTAATAAATTCTTTTGTGGTACGTTCTGGAGGCTTCTATTGTTCACCCTGCATAAAAATGCTATTTTTTAAAACCCCATTCGTCACCCATTTCAAATATGCTGATCGGATTACCTAAAGAGATTAAAGACAACGAATACAGAGTGGGTTTGACGCCCGGCTCGGTTAACGCCTTGGTCCACCAAGGCCATCAGGTCAAGGTTCAAAGCGGAGCCGGGATCGGCAGCTCGTTTACCGATACTGAATATCTGTCCGTCGGGGCGGAAATTGTGATGGATGCGGAAGAAGCCTGGAAAGCGGAGCTGGTCGTCAAAGTCAAGGAGCCGATCGAGGAAGAATACCGCTATTTGAAGCCGGGCATGATTCTTTTCACCTACCTTCATTTAGCCTCCAGCAAAGTCCTGACTGAGACGCTTCTGCAAAGCGGCATCACCAGCATTGCTTACGAAACGGTGCAAACGCCGGACGGCAGGCTGCCTTTGTTGATGCCGATGAGCGAAGTGGCGGGCCGCATGGCGGCCCAGGCGGGGGCGACCTATCTGCAAAAAAATCACGGCGGCCGCGGTATCCTGATGTCGGGTATTCCGGGCGTTCCGCCGGCTAACGTCGTGATCCTCGGCGCCGGTATCGCCGGTTCCAACGCGGCCCGTGTCGCGGTGGGTTTCGGAGCCATCACCACCGTACTCGATGTCAATTACGAAAGACTGAGAGCATTGGACGATCTCTATCGCGGCCCATTGCAGACCCGTATCAGCAATAACTATACGATCGAAGAAGCGGTTTACGAGGCTGACTTGGTGATCGGCGCAGTATTGATACCGGGTGCGAAAGCCCCGCGGCTGATTCGGGCCGATATGTTAAAAAAAATGCGCAAAGGCGCGGTGATCGTCGATGTTTCGATCGACCAGGGAGGCTGCGTCGAAACCGCGCGTCCGACTACTCACAGCGACCCGACTTATGAAGTCGACGGCATTGTTCATTATTGTGTCGCCAATATGCCCGGTGCCGTCCCGCGCACCAGTACCCTGGCGCTGAACAATGCTACTTTGCCTTACGTGTTGCGTCTCGCGAACGAAGGACTCGACGCGCTTCGCCACGATCATCCGTTGCAATCGGGTCTGGCGACTTGTCAAGGCTACTTAACAAATGCGGCCGTAGCTCAATCCTTGGGTCTCGACTATACCGAGGCATCATCTTGTCTCATGATGAATTATGGGGCTTCCATTTAAGCTCAGTTATCAATATAATGTTAAGATAACGTGCCTCGGAGCATTATTGTATTTCAATAGAAATAAAAAAGATTTGCAAAGAGGTGAAAATAGTTATAGAATTTGAAATCTTTGTTGGGTCGTTAGCTCAGTCGGTAGAGCATCGCACTTTTAATGCGGTTGTCATTGGTTCGAATCCAATACGACCCACCAACTTAATTTATATAAAACAAGGGCTTAGTTTTGACGGACGGCCCTTTTTTTATGCCTGTCATTTCTGACTGCCGGAATTTTGCCGGTTTTTCCTGATTCTCAAGCTCGCTTTAACAGCGTCAGTTCAGGACGTTGGCGACCTTCGCAAAGCAGCTCGACGCACTCGATCAGCCGCGCAATTTCTACTTTGCTGTAATGCGTCGTGATGTTGCCGTTGTGATGCCCGAGCAAATCCTGACGATCTTCCAGGTCGACGCCGGCCGCTCGCAGGCGCCTTCCAAACGTGTGGCGCAAATCGTGAACACGCACATCGATCAAGCCGGCCGCCTTTCTGGCCTTTCGCCATGCACGGTTATTCATTCGACTCAGGCGCTTACCGTTGCGATGGAACACGTACTCGCATTGCCCGCGGTATTTGTCCGCGATTGAGCGGGCCACGGCGTTGAGCGGCACAATCCGCTCATGGGCATTTTTAGCGCGCTCTTCCGTAATGAGGAAGACAGTCGTGGCCAGTCCGTTGACGCTCGCTTCATGTTCCCAGCGCATCCCGCAAATTTCCTGATCCCGAAGCCCGGTATGCAGCGCAAACAGCGCCATGTCGGCCAGGTACGCCGGCATGTTTTTCAGCAGCTTATCCTGTTCGGCTACCGAAATCGGGCGCGGCTTGCGTTTGGATCCAGAAATTGGCGGAAAGAGCGGAGCGGTATCCAGCCACGGCCGGCCCTGCTCATCACGCCACAATTCTGCAGCCAGATTCAAGACGCGCCGGACTATGGCCATGTCTCGATTCAGCGTTCCGGCGGCGATGCCATCCGATTTCCTATCCTTGATATACTGTTTTAGCGATCCAAAATGAATTTTCCGGAGCGGCATGCCGCCAATATGTGGCATGACCAGTTTCAACGTGGTAATATCCCTATCGAGGGAACGTTTGTGATCGCAGTCCTCGATGTAGCGGGCGGCCGCTTCTTCGAATGTTCGATCGATTCGCTCGCCGTAAACCGCTACGGACCGGATTTCGCGGATACGCATTTCTAGGTAGCATTCCGCCGCTTCAAGCTCCGTTTCTCCAGTGCTTTCGAAAAGCTGGACTCCTGCGATGGTTTTCTCAATATGCCAGGTATTGCCTCTTTTTCGGAGGCCGGGTGTTGCTTTTGCCATGTTTGTTTCTCCTGTTGTTTTCTTCCTGGCTTCCCGTTCGCAACTTTAAATTGATCTACCCAGGCGTCCAAGTCAAGTCTGTCGTAAAAAATTGCCCGGCCTTGCCGTATTTCGGTGACATACGGCCGGACGTGTTCGTTAAAGTGTGGCTCGCTCATGCTCAAATATTTGAACGCCTGAGATTGCCTTATGAGTCTACTTTCCATTTATCCTGCTCGAATTTAATTGCCTGTCGTCCCTTATCCGTTATTCCTTCGTCGTCGATTAATCCTTTTCGATACAATGCTGAAATCGTCCAGGTAAGTCCGCCATGGGCGCTTCGCCCACGTATCCCTGATTCGGCCGGCTTTCCGCGCGCCAGGTTGTCCAGTACGCGGCGCTGTGGCGGTGTTAATGCGCTCAAGCGGCCTCCATAACTTCATTGTGCTCAACTTCGCCGCCCATTTCCTTGGTCATGAAGCTGATCACTTCGGACAGGAGCGACCCGGTAACCAGGCAGTCGGCCAGCTTTGAGGCTTCGGCGGTTTCGTGTACAGCATCATCGAAGTGATCATGCTCTATTCCCTTGAAGCGGAAATTCTCATCGAAGTTAAAAGCGAGTTCGCCGCGCTGGTCGTCCTGGTACCGGAGAGACAGTTCGATAATCTGATTGCTATCCTCGGTGATCAGATGCGAAACCAAGTCGACCAAATCGCCCGAGAAGCCTTTCATGCCGGCCTTTTTCTCGCCTTCCGGAGAAGAGAGTCTGTAATCGCCGGTCAGAGTCAGGGCTTCAGGTATCTGCATGGATCCGTCTACCCAGTTGGTCAGGATGAACGCAATTGGTGATTGCACGGCAATCGGGACACAATCGAGCGAACCTAAGGTTTTCCGCAGGAACGACACTAGTAGCTCGGCCTTGCTGGCTGAGGATGTGTCGACAACAAGCAGCCTATTCTCGATGTCGATAAAGGCCTCGATCGAGCTTTCAACCACGAATGCTTTGGGCAGAAATTCGAAGATCACTTCGTCCTTGATACTGGTCTTTTCCTTTTTGCCTACCTTTCTGTCCTGTTCGGTTTCGATTTTCTTAACACGTTTCGAAACTTCGCGATCAACAACGGATGGCGGAATGAGTTTATCTTGGATGTTGAGCTTTAAGAAGATGAAGCCGCGTACCTCGATTGTCATTTTTTTATCAGTGCCAAACTCGTAGGGCTCCCATCCGAGCATTTGGGATTCATGCGCGCCGATTTCTCTAACTGGGTGCTTAATAGGATCCAGGAAAGGGATGTAATTTAATCTGAAAGCGATTGCGTTTTTGAACATGGTTTGTTTCTCTCGTGACTAAAATGGGATTGTTTCAATCCAGTTGTGGCAGCCTTTCGGCTGGTAATCTATTGGCACATCTTGTTCGTATAATTCACAAAATTTCCCGCACGAATTTTCCCCATGCTGGCATTTGCTGCAAGGCGTGTGGACCGGTAGCGCGTCGATCAGGTTGAGAGCCGCGATGAGGGTTTCGATCATCGCGGTTTTTTCTCGTGGGGTTGGGGTAGGGTTAAAACTCATAACTCGCCACCTGATCATATTTGCCATTCTTGGTTAGCGCAATGCTGTGCGGCTCCCGAAATGGCGTGGTTTGGATAATTCCTAAGGCCTCTTCTACGGTCTTTGGGATTGGTAAATCCGATCGCACATTCCACCAGACCTCGGCCTTGGCACGGGCATACATCGAGGGGCTTTGTATCGGAACCCACTCTTTGATTACCTGCATCCCGCAGATGTACTCGACGCGCAAGGAAATCTCGTTCGCGTCGCCGTTACGCTTCTGGTGTGGGTAATACATGATCTTGGTTACCTGGCGCTTCTTCTCTACTGGCGCGGCCGGCGACAAAATCTCAGCGTCCGAAGCGGTCGGATTGATAACCGGGAAGTTTTCAGGGAATTCAAAGTCGCACTTCACGCAGTAGCGGACGCCGGCCGGATTCTCTTCTTCGCAGGTCGGGCATACTTTGAACGGGGCGCCGGCCGCGCCTTTGGGTTTAACCGGGTCGCGGCCGGTTACCTGGTCGACAGGCCCCATCATGGCCGTGGTGTTGGTGAAGTCCATCCAAAGGCAATCGTCCTTGCTTGGGTGCGTGCGCATGCCCCGGCCGCAAATCTGCACATACAGAACCGGGCTTTTCGTGGTCCGCATCAGGGCGATTAAATCGAGTTCAGGATGGTCCCAGCCGACAGTGAGGATCATGCAGTTGACGACTGCCTGAATACGCTTGTGCTTGATGTCGTCGAGGATCTTGTCGCGCTCGCCGGCCGGGGTCTTGTCCGTGAGCATCCCGGCCTTGATTCCGCGCGACACGAACTCTTCGTAAACGTGCTGGGTATGCTTCGCGTCGACGCAGTAGACCGCCCAGGACTTCCGGTTTTGCGCGGTACCCATGGCGATAATTTCGCTCACCGCGGCGCGCGTGATTTCGGCCCGGTCCGCAGCCTTGGCAAGCTGTTTGATGTTGTAGTCGCCGCTCTGCAGCGATACGCCGGACGCATCGATGAAGGTCTCAGTTTTTCCAAGTACCAGCGGGGCCAGATAGCCGTTATCGAGCATTTCGCGCATGCTGATCCGGGTAGCAATCCCGGAGAACAGCGCGGTTTCGCCTTTGTGCAGCCAGACGCCGTTTCCGCGATAGGGCGTCCCGGTGTAGCCGATCACCCGGAACATTGGGTTCAGCTTCCGCATGTCGCCGATGAACTGACGATAAAGGCCGACTTCCTTCGGGTTTATGTTGTGACACTCGTCAATCAGCGCCAAATCGAACACGCCGAGTTTCATCGCCTTCTTACCCACGGAACCGATCGATGCAAAGATGATGCTTTCGAATATGTCCTTGCGGCGCAGGCCCGCCGAGTGAACGCCTACCGGCGCCTCTGGCCAGATCGAGAGCAGTCGCTCATAGTTCTGGCGAACAAGTTCCCGGCTGGCGACAATCATGATGATGCGCTGGCTTGGCCAGTTGGTTAAAACTGTCTTGCAGAAGTCGGCAATCAGAACCGACTTGCCGGAGCCTACGCAGGCGTCTACGATGGGATCGCCAGTCGGGTTCTGGTAGAACCATTGCATCAGCTCGTTCTGTGCGCGGGCTTGGTGGGGGCGTAGGGTGTAGGTCATAGGTTGTCAACCAACTCTTCTTCGTTCATATGCATAACCCTCATGTGTTGCTTTACTAATTTTATGAATACTCATCACAAAACCTCTCCACATTCGGATAAAGCAGCGCCGACTGCTCGATGCCAATTAAACATTTTCCGATTCCTTCGCCCCATCCGATCCGATCGCGCTCGAAGTTGGCACACCCATCGCACGATACACTTCGTCCACGCCACTCTCTAATTCTGTCATCGGCGCTTGACTGGTCGAATTCGGAGGCATCAACCAATCGGGCGCCGAAGGCTTTTTTAGCGCTTCGATCCCCTTGTCACCGATCAATAAATGATCGCTGACGCGCAGTTCTTCCGAGCTGTAATAGCCGTCGCCGTTTCGGAATCGGGCGCCATCCGGTTTCTCGTACTCGATCCAGTTTTCATCCATACTGGCATCGATCGTCTTGTAAGGCGCGAGCAAGGCCGGGATATAAACGTGCCTGGCGCATCCGGCGCGCTGGAAGTCGGTCGGAATGTCGCCCTGGTAAAGCGCGCAGGACCAGCGGCCGTTACCGTCCATTTCCGGGGTTGCGTGGGCGCAGGTCCGGCAGTTCACCGCCGGCAGGCTTTCGCCATGGCAAACGGCTTTGAAGTTGCACCATTTGCACTGGAAGAACTCGGGCTTTTCGCTGATACGCTCTAACGGTTCCGGTGATGTAATGATCCGCATGGCCTTGTTGACGATCAGCTTGGCCTCTTTGTTGCTGGCATTGGTCCGGCAGGAGGTTTGCGTCCGGCCGCCGGGGCTCGATACCGTCAGGTAATGGCGGGTCAGGTCCATGTAGTACATATAAATCAAGGCTTGTGCGTAATAGACCTCGTCCCACTTTTTAAGCGCTTCCTTTTCGCCGAACTCGGCTTTCAGCTTGTCAAGATTTGCCTGTTTCTTTTCATTGGTACACTTGTGTTCCCAGACGTGCGGGGTTTTCGGCGCCTGGAGAATCCCACGGATAATGCCGTCCAAGTGGCCGCGGAAGTGCCCGCCGTGATCCATGATGCCGATCTGCTGGCCCGTGCGTCCGTCCAGCGTCCAGAGTTCGACGCCTGGAACCGTACGCAACCGGCTGGCCATCAGATCCTCGTCACGGTGCCCATCTTCAAAGCGCTTGTGCGTGATCGCATCGAACAGGACTGGCGCCACCCAGCGGAATTGGTACCAGAGTTCTCGCGAGCAAGGGCGGCCGATCGATGAGGCGCCCAAGTAGGGACGCGCAAGGCCGCGGCTTTCGCGCTCGACAATGGCGCGGTCGACCGCATTCAGGGTTGGGTCGGAGGAGAAACTAGGAATTGTTGCCATCGGTTTCGCCGATAATCCCATGCGCTACAATGCCGGAACGAATTTCTCCGATAATGCGCATCTCGTCAATTGTTGGCATTTTCCAGCCGCACATTCCCGCAAATATGCGCAACTTGCAGCGCAAATAATTGGCAGTAATATTTAGTCCGGCCGTAATGCCATCTCCGGCCGTAATGCCATCTCCGGCCGTAATGCCATCTCCGGCCGTAATGCCATATCCGGCCGTAATGCCATCTCCGGCCGTAATGCCATATCCGGCCGTAATGCCATCTCCGGCCGTAATGCCAGTTCCGGCCGTAATGCCATCTCCGGCCGTAATGCCATCTCCGGCCGTAATGCCAGTTCCGGCCGTAATGCCAGTTCCGGCCGTAATGCCATCTCCGGCCGTAATGCCATCTCCGGCCGTAATGCCAGTTCCGGCCGTAATGCCATCTCCGGCCGTAATGCCATCTCCGGCCGTAATGCCAGTTCCGGCCGTAATGCCAGTTCCGGCCGTAATGCCATCTCCGGCCGTAATGCCAGTTCCGGCCGTAATGCCATCTCCGGCCGTAATGCCAGTTCCGGCCGTAATGCCAGTTCCGGCCGTAATGCCAGTTCCGGCCGTAATGCCAGTTCCGGCCGTAATGCCATCTCCGGCCGTAATGCCAGTTCCGGCCGTAATGCCATCTCCGGCCGTAATGCCAGTTCCGGCCGTAATGCCAGTTCCGGCCGTAATGCCAGTTCCGGCCGTAATGCCAGTTCCGGCCGTAATGCCATCTCCGGCCGTAATGCCCCGGCCAGCCTTGATAGAAAACTTAACATTGATCGACTTCGAAACCTTGATCATACCGGCGAAATACAGATGATCGCCGTCGAACTCATTAAGTTCAAGCGTTGCGTCGATTGCGCCGATTTTGGAAAGGAGCCAATCTGCATAATCAATCTTTTTGTCTTCCACGCACTTGTCGATTACCGCCTGGTAATTACCCCCTTCCGGCCAAGTTTTTGAAAAGTATTCAATGCCTGAATTGCATGCGCCTTTCGCTATAAGAGTATCTACTGTAATTTTCATTTTTTCTCCAATCAAAAAGAGCCGGCGATTGCTCGCCGGCAAGGTGGTAAGCACAGCAAAAATTAATGCGTGGCGGCCGGGGGCATTTGCCAAGGTGCCGGGCCGACGGGTGGCGACTGGTTGTTAACAGGCGCGGCTGCTGGCGCTGGCTGCGCCTGATATACCGGCGCGGCCGGTGGCGCCGGCTGAGCTTGATGTTGGGCAACTCCCTGGGCTTGCCCTTGATAGACTGGTGCTGCAGCAGGAGGTGGAGCGCTATACGCTGGTGCGGCGGTAGGCGGGGCGTTATAGACCGGCGCCGCTGGCGCGTGAGGGTGTGGCGTATAAGCGGGCGCAGCCGCTGGAGCGCTGGTTGGCGAAGCGGTTGGTTTGGTGTATTCCGATATGTGCAGGTAGCCCTTAATATCATTGCTGGCTGGGTACTGCTTGCCGTTCTCGTTTCGCGGATCGACATATTCGACCGAAACGCACATCGGGATGTGATGCAAGGCACTGGTATCGCTGACCTGCATTTGTCCAGTTGCCCTGCACAGCGCGGAGAATTGAGAGCGGCCAATACGTTCAGCCTCCGGATTCGGATTGGTCATGTTGATGTTGCCGAAAATACGGCGGCCCTTGTACTGGCCGTCGATGATTTCGAGCTTGATACTGACCAGCGTTCCAGTTTTTTTGGAATTCTGCTTGTACTCAGACTCCACCATCATGACCGGGTATCGGCCAGTAGGGACCGCTTCGAGCGGCGCATCAGGTTCGACCTGATTTGCATCAAAAACAAAGCCTAATTGAGCCATGGGATTACTCCTGATTATTTATTCAAAGGTTTGGTAAGATATTCGTGGATAGTCGGCCAGACGGTTTCCCGCACGAATGGGATTTCCGGAGGCAATGAATATCTGTTCTTGGCCAGGTGCGAAGGGCGCTCTTCGGTGTACAGAACGCGCTCGCCGGTCCCTGTGCCGCGTGTTTTTTTCTGGTTAAAGCCTACGTCCGTCTTGGTGGTGTAGGTCTTGAAGTTGGCGAAAGCGACCATATCGGCCCACTCCTGCACGAGTGCGCTGGCGCGTTCTTGGAGCTTGATCGAATAACGATCGTAAGGATCGGTATTCGGATCGTCAAAGCGTTTCACTTGGCAATGCGCGATCATCACCACCGCCATATTCTTGTTATCCCGCAAGGCATTCAGCCAGCCGAACAAGGTCCGCCATTGGTCCAGAGCGTAGATATAGCCCTTGCCGAACCCGAACGCTTCGATGTCGTCTTTGCCGTTCAGTTGCGCGGTGGCCGTCCAGATCATCGGTTCCAGCCAGTCGACGGAATCGATAATCACAGATTGGTAATCGTGCTGCTCGTTGTGCAGCGCAGCCAAGGCCTCAATTACTTCACCTAAAGTTTTCATCAGCGGGAATGCCGGAACGTTAAGTTGGCCAATCCCTTCCTCAGTCGGAACAAAGATCGGATTCGGCGCCATAGCTCCGAATGAGGATTTACCGATACCGTGCGGGCCGTAGAGGCAGATACGCGGCGGACGAATGACTGGTGTGGTTGATATACTTGATAATGAAATCGCCATGATTTACCCCTTAACAAGGGGCTTAACGGCTGTTTTCGAGGGTACGATAGTCAGTGCTTCGCGAATTTCCTGCCACAACTCGGGGAATTTGTTCTCGATGGTTTTAGATTGTGCGCGAACCTCCTTGTGCTCGACTTTAAACGGCCAGTATTGCGGCCTGATGCCTTTGGCCAGATCGGCGAGTTTGGTTTGATCCCACTTCCGGGTTTCTTTGGTGGTGACTTCGAACAGTTCGCCGATTTTGCTGGTACCGGACGGTTTCAGATTGGCAATGACTTCGGGATGCGCGGCAACCTCTGCTTCAATCTGAGTGCGACGCTTGTTGGCTTCCTGCTCGGCTTGGGTGGCGGCGATCAGCTCAAAGTAAAGGGTGGTCAGCGGCTTAGTGCCGACTGCCTCGTTGTCGGCAACTGGCGAATTTTGAGATTCCATTTGTGTTTCCTCTTGGTATTGGTGTCAAGATTCGAACAAACGATGTTCGTTTTGTTCACAAACAGAATAGTGAATAAAATTCACATTTGCAAGTGAATTTTTTTACGCATGGCGTTTTGGGTGATTTGAACTGGTGTTATTGAGCGGCGATCAGCTTGATTGTGTCCGCCAGTAATTTCCGCTTATCTTTGGGTAATGACTGCAGCACTTTGGCCGCATCAAGCACATCAGGATCCATGTCCTGGGCGGTTAGCACCACTCCAAACAAGAAATACCAAGGCGTTGTATCCAATGCCTCAGATAGTTTGAATACAGCTTCTTTCGATGGCCATAGCGTTGTACCGCATTCAATTTTTGCAATTGCTTCTCGACTGATGCCGGATTTATCGCTCAGTTCTTGCTGTTTTAAATTACGATGAGCCCTAAGTGTTTTCATCCGTAAAGCTATTTCGTTCATGCCGCAGTCCTCGAAAATGTGTATAGAAGTAACAAATTCAATAATCTACGCTATTTCAAACGAGTTCACTATGTCACCACGCGAACAGAAAGAACACGAAAAAATCTTTTTTTCTTTGCAAAATGTGAATTTTATTCACATACTATGAGCAAATGATTTTACGGAGATAGTCAGCCATGACGAAAAAAAGAGCCATGAATACGACAACAAAACAAGAAGCGGCCAGGGCCGCCATCAAGAAACTCGGCGGGCCAACCAAGCTGGCTGAAAAGCTCACGGAAGTAACCCGGATACCCATGCAAAGGACCACGGTGCAAAAATGGAACAACAACGGAATACCTCTACACATGGCGCCAACAGTCGCAAACCTGTTGGGCGTGAAAGTCAGCGAAGTCAGGCCAGGGTTCAATGTATGAACCTGTACGAGCACAACCGTAAAATCATCGAAGACGCGCTATCGACCGCCCCCAAGCGGGCGGCGCTGGCGTCGTCGGTCGGTGTTTCCGAGGGACAGCTTTCAAAGCTGTTGAACGGGGAAATTCATCGGTTCTGTCAGATCTTGGAGCAGCTCGGCCTGCAGATCAATCATGGCGATTACATGCTCTCGCTTGAGCGCGTGCTGCAAGAAAAACTCAAAAAATAATTCATGGCGGCCTATTACAACGAGTTCGCCCCCCATGCCGCCGCTTGGCTGAAACAACTGATCGCAGAAAACCTGATACCCGATGGCGAAGTCGATGAACGCAGCATTGCCGACGTACAGGCAAATGACCTTAGAGGATTTACTCAATGCCATTTCTTTGCAGGAATCGGAGGCTGGCCGCTCGCCTTGCGTCTTGCCGGCATCGAGGACGATTTCCACGTCTGGACAGGCTCCTGCCCGTGCCCGCCGTTCAGCGTTGCCGGCAAAAAGAAATCCTGCCCTGATTGCGGCGAAATCAGCCTACTTCCACATCCTTACCGGACCGGCGTATTCGTCTGCAACAGCTGCTGGCACGAATGGCATGCTGACGAAAGACACCTTTGGCCTGAATTTCACCGGCTCATCAAGGAGTGCCGTCCTGCAATCGTCTTTGGCGAACAGGTTGCAGGAAAGGATGGAGAAATATGGCTCGCCGGTGTACGCGCAACGCTGGAAATTCTCGGATATGGCGTTGGGGCCGCAAATCTTGGCGCACACAGCGCGGGGGCTTACCACCAGCGGCAGCGATTGTTCTGGGTGGCCGACGGCGACCGCTTGCGATCATCGCCGCGGAGCGAAGGATGCCAGGCCGACGGATACGGGAAAGCCGTTGAATCAGATTGCGGCGTTGGCGTTGTGGGGAACGCCGCGAGTGACGACCAACATGGGAATAGGCAGTCCCGTTCGCGCGATGGACAAAAGATTAGCGACATGGGCAACGCCGACGGCGCGGGACTTCAAACACGCCAACATGAAACCGTATCAACTACGTGGGGGGGGGAGAAGGGCGAGCAACTATGCAACCAAGTGGTTCATTTTATGCCCACCATGCCGATGCGTTACACATCGACTGGCGAACTGCTGACTGGATCGCCTGCCGAGATGAAAAATGGCGCCCAGTTGAACCCGGCACATTCCCGCTGGTTGATGGGCTACCCAAAGGCTTGGTGCGCAGCGGCGATCAAAGCGCATCGATCGATGCCAACGAAACAGCCGAAGCGCGGGTGATGCGGCTGAAAGGTTACGGCAATGCGATCGTTCCGCAAGTCGCCGCCGAATTCATTGGTGCATTCATGGATGTTATCTGATGGCAGACCTAACCGCTGCATTTCCAGGCGGCTTCAATGCGGCGCACTATCCGCCAGAAACGGCCTTCGACCGTTACGCGGCCATTGCCGAATTCACCGAGGAGCTCAGAGCAACCGGGGCGTTGATTGCCGGATACGCGATTCCGGACGGCCAGATTCACCGGGTAAAGCACAAGGATGACAAATCCGGGACCAAGAACGCTTGGTATGTGCTCTACGAACATCCCGACTTTATCAGCGGCTGCTTCGGGCATTGGAAGAACCCGGACGCGCGAACCACTTGGACATCATTCAATCATGCCGAAATGTCCTTCCAGCAGCGGCAGGATTACGCCGCGGCGATGGAGGCGGCGAGGGTTCGGCAAGAAGAGGAAAGGAGGCGGGTTCATGATGAAGTCGCGGCACAATGCGCAGCCGAATACAACGGCTATCCGGACGTAACGGAAGCGCATCCCTATCTGCAAAAAAAGCAGGTCGCCAGCGTTCCCGGGCTGAAATGGGACGGCCTAATCGATTTGATCGTGCCCATGATCAATGAGCACGGCGAAATCCGGAACCTGCAGCGGATCAACTTCGACGGCAACAAGCTGTTCACGCTGGGCGGCGAGACAAAGGGCTGCTTCTTCGTGATCCAAGGCTCTGAATCCCTGGTCCTGACTGACGAGGGCTTATCGACCGGGATCAGCCTGCACATGGCCAGCGGCGCAACCGTCTATGTCGCGTTCAATGCCGGCAACCTGCCGGCCGTGACCGCCATCGCCCGGCGCCGGCATCCGAACGCCAAGCTGATCGTGTGCGGAGATAACGACCGGTTTACCAAGAACGCGAAAGGCGAGCCGATGAATACCGGGCTGCTGGCCGCGCATAAGGCGCACGATGCCGGCGGACCCGGTACGCTCTGGACGGTGCCAGGATTTCCGAACGAGGATGCCGAATCGAGCGACTTCAATGATGTGCATGTGCGCTATGGGCTCAAGTATGTGCAATCCGCGCTTGGCCTCGATGTGCCGCCGGCGCCGACTTATACCCAGTCGCAAACCGTCATTGCCGCCGGCTCAATGCCGCCGCACTTACTGACCCCGCCCGGCGTCCTTGGCGAAATCGCTCGCTATTACAACATGACGGCCCGGATGCCGCAGCCGGCATTCGCGGTGCAGACGGCGCTGGCCATTTGTTCGGTGATCCTGGGCCGGAAGTACCGGACCAACAAAGAGAACTACACGGCGCTCTATTTTTTGAATATTGCGCGATCGACGACCGGGAAGGAGCATATAAAGACCGTCGTGGACCGAGTGCTCGATGCCTCTGGACTAGGTCAGTTGGCGGTCGGCGGCGGGTATACGTCGGCCGGGGCGGTGTTCTCGACGCTCATTTCCAAGCCGACGCATATCGCGGTGATCGACGAAATGGGCAAATATTTGGAATCGAGCAAGGCGGTGACCAATGTTAACGCCAAAGAGGCGAACAAGATCATCATGGAAGCGGCCGGCCGGCTGCACGGCATATTGCGGCCGAACAACTACAGCACGATGAACGTGAGCGCGTCGGCCAAGGCTGCCATGGAAGACCGGAAGATCGTCAAGCCTTCACTGACCATTGTCGGCATGACGACCCCGAGTACGTTTTACGACAACATCACCAAGGAGCAGATCAAGGACGGCTTCCTGGGGCGGTTTATCGTCCATTCATCGGATGCCGAGCGGCAGGTATCGAGCGACCCGGATTTTATGCCGGTACCGGAATCGATCATCAGCTGGACTAAGCGCGTGATCGAGCGCTACGAAAAGCATGGCGGCAACCTGATGCCGTTTCTCGGCGTGGATTCGCAGTCCGATCCGGACGCGATACCCGTTTATTTTAGCCACGGGGCAATCGATTTACTCAGGCAGTTCGAGCGGCGCCAGATCGATGTGATGAACGATATGGAAAGCGAAGGTATCGAGAGCCTGTGCGGACGGGCGAAGGAATTCGCGATGAGGATCAGTCTGATTGTGGCCTTGGCCATGAATCCAGAAGCAACCGAAATCACCTACGATCACGCGCTTTGGGCATGCGCCTATATCGATTACCACATGCTGGTACAGGTGGTCGATAACGTCCGCCGGCACATGACTCACTCCGAATACGACCGAGAAAAGAAAGAGATTCTGACCGCTCTTCGGAAGTGCGGCGCGCGCGGGGCGACTATGCGCGAGATGAAGCGGAAGGCGCCGTTTTCCAAGCATACGGGGCGCTCGCTCGGGGCGATTCTGGCTGACCTGCAGGAAGCCGGCTTGGTTGACGTGCGCGAAGTGAGTAAGGGTAGGGTGGCGCATGTGGCGCTGGACCCAAATTTTAATATCGAGGGGTAAGTCATGGGTATCGAGATTGGCCAGATTGTTCACCAATAAATATGCCAGAGACAAATACCCCGGTAGAAAGTTATTTGTCCAGAAAATTCAAAGCGACATTGAAGATCAGTATTTTCAGGTTATTGGTCCGTTTCTCGATAGGAATGGGCGTCCGCAAAAAAAAACACAACATATAGATTTTAAAGACTTAATTTTATAAAAAACAGGGCAACAAAAATGGGAATCCAGCTAAACGACCAACAAACCGCGGCGCTGAATGCCATGGTGGAATTCTGCAGGGGAGAGGCCGACTGGCTTGGCGATGGGGCCGGCAATATGTTCTGCCTGGAAGGATACGCCGGTACCGGTAAATCGACCACGATTCAATTCCTGATTCGTCACCTGCTGGACGAAGGCGTCGCGGTGGCCTGCACGGCGCCGACCAACAAGGCGGCCAAGGTGCTGGCCACGATGGCGCGCGAACAAGCGATCGATGTGTCGTGCATGACGATCCATTCTATGTTGGGGCTCCGGATTACCCAGAAGGAAGAGGACGAGGAACTGGAAAAAGAAGGCGAGGGGCATATTCACAAGTTCAGCGTGATCATTGTCGACGAGGCCTCGATGGTGAACTCGAACCTGTACGATTTTATTGCGACCGAATCGACCGTCTACCGGGTGCGGGTGCTATTCGTCGGCGACCCGGCCCAGCTCCCGCCGGTCGGGGAAACCGATTCGCGCGTGTTCGGCATCGAGGGCAAGACCAGGCTGACGCAGATCGTTCGGCAGGCCGAGTCGAATCCGATCATTGGGCTTTCGATGGAAATCCGCGCTTGTATCGCCGAGGCCGAGCAAGGCAACACGCTGATGCCGGCCACAAGCAAGTACCTGCAGCTTAACGGGCCGAGCGGAATCACCAAACTACCAAGCCGGGATTGGTGGCGTTGGTTTCCGAGCGCGTTCCAGTCTGATGCCTTCAAACAGTCAAACGATGCGTTCCGGATATTGGCTTGGACCAACAAGAAGGTCGACGAGTACAACAATGCGATTCACCGCCTGTTGTATCCGAATTGTTTCGATACGCCGTTCGCCGAGGGTGAGATTGTCGCGTTCCGCAAGCCACTGGCGCAGGAAGGCGGTACCGTGCTGATTGCGACCGATCAGGAAGTCAAGGTCGTCGGCATGCTCCGGGCCGACAATATCATCTACGGGGATAAGATGTGGCAAATCGAAGTCGAGACGGACGAAGGAAACCGCCATAAGGTTTGGTACCTGGACAAGTCGGACGAAGTGTTGTTCGAACAGGAGCTTAAGCGTCTGGCCGATCTGGCCAAGAAGGAGCCGGACAAGGAAAAGCGGAAAACCGCTTGGCAGGATTTCTGGACGCTGAAAAAGCTGCCGGCGCAAATGGCCATGTGCTACGCGATCACGGTACACCGGTCCCAGGGCTCGACGTTCAACAATATTTTCGTCGATATGGAAGATATCATGCGTAACCGGAATTGGCTGGAGTGCCTGAAACTGTTCTATGTGGCGATCACGCGGGCGCGGTATGCCGTGGTACTGAGCTGATTGCGAAAACGCGCGCCCATCCCTGAGCGCGCGCGAATGACCTACTCTTGTTTATCAGTATCCCGGGTGGCCTGATGATAAGCGTGACAGATCGCCCGCATATCTTCGATCATCCCGGAAACGGCGCTCAACGCATGGTAGAGAATTTTTCCTTGCATTCGGCCTTCCCGGTCTTCGTCAAATTGATCCTGAATCAAGGTGATCAGAGATTTAGCCTGGTCGGCCAACTCGTGTACTGAGTCGGCGACGTTCAAGGCGGTGGCGGCCTCTTCATTATTGATGAAGTGGTGGCGCATATCGGGATTCAGCTTGATGATTTTGTTTTTCATTATTGTAGCTTCCATATGTTATCAATGTAAGCGTTAGGATTTTACCCGGCTTTACATTGCCTCCTTGGTGGTTGCCACGTAACCGACGCGCGTGCCATTGGTATTGCGGCCGATTCTGATGGATTTTTCTTCGTTCACCAGAAAGTCAAGGATTTTACCCAAGGTGTCTTTGGTGTATCTCGAAAAGGGTTGGCAATTCATTTCTTGTTCGGTCACGCCTTTTTTACCCGCGCTCATGATGGCTTCGCGGATTTCGTCGCAGGCAATTTCAAAATCGCTCTTTGCCGGTTTTGCTTCCTTCTCGATGGCGACATAGGCGGTGCGATTCCTGTTGACGTTGGCCAGCGCAATGGTCCCATCATCGTATTCCAGATACGAAAGCACTTTTCCAAGCTGTAATGGCGTGTATTTCGAAAACGGAGCCTGGCGTTTCATCTCGCGCATGGTTAATCCGCGTTTACCGGCTTTTTTAATGGCCGCGCGAATCTCATCGCAGGCAATATCCCAGGTGTCTCTTTGTTCGGCCGGTTTATCGTCCTGATAGATCAGCGCGGCCGGCGGAATGGCATCGCCAAGCGCGGTCAGTTGCTGCTGGACGTAGGCCGGCGTGACGCCGCATTCGATCAGGTAGGCTTGGGCCAGGCTCTTGGACATTTTCCGGTATTCGTTCAATAGGCCCTGCTTTACGCGATCCATCGGACCTTGGGAAAGCGGCGGGTCGTTGAAGGTAACGGGCTGCTGTTTGATGGCGAAATAGGCTTTGACCAGTTGGCGCTGGATTTGCCAGGCCAGTTCATCGGTGAAGGATTTGACCAGGAGGAGGTAGCCGGTTTCGGTGAGCAGGGTAATGTTGGCCGGGGTGCTGCCATCTTGCCGGGCTAAGCCAAGCGTCCGAATTTCGGACGGTTGATTCAGATTATAAAAATCTTCACCAACAACCAGTTTTTCTTTGTGGTCATTAAAACGTTTACGAGCTGTCCCTTCCGGGCGACCGTGCACTTTGTCCATCATCGCCAGCGTAATGACGGGCTGGGTACGATAAAACAGCGGGAATAACTGGGTGTTGCCTATGGTGATAGGCGTGTTTTGAACAGCCATGACGGCCTCCTGTGCAGTGGTTCTTAAGTCACCGACCGGAGCTACCAAACTCTGGGCGGCGGACGACGTAACAGGTTGGTAGACCGGGCACAGGGCCGGCGAGCCTTGCGGCTCCCCATTACGCCGCCCGCCATAAAGCGAAAGGCATAAAAAAAGCCACACGACTTGCGACGCATAGCTCTTGCGTCTGTGCTCAACGGGCTACCAAACCCGCCTGCCCAATGTGGGGCAGTGAATAAAGAATAATTTCTTCGTGTGGATGTTGTCAAGAAAAACTTTTACGAACAATTGTGAATAAATTTCACTAAAAAGTAAAGCTGTTTTTTTCTGACGTGTATGCTAAGCTTTTTTGTAATAAAATTCGAGGCGACAATGCTAAATCTACTTGTTTTATGTATATTAATAATTTCAGGTTGCACTACTGAAACAAAAAATAATATAGAAATCACAAATCATAAAGTATTACAAAAAGAGAAGCATACTTGCTCAATAGTTGTTAAGCAAGAAGGTCCTATTAAAATCCAAGATAATATTGTAAGGGCTTTAGTTTTTGTAAAGAATAGAGACATAAAATGCCTAACAGATATTGCCAGCAACGGAGATCAAGTAGCTCAGCTTTTTTTAGGCGATATGTATAGCTCAGAAGAAAATGTTGAAAGAGATTATAGTAAGGCAGCTTATTGGTATAGGTTGAGCGCAGAGCAAGGAAACTCAGAAGCTCAGCAAGAGTTAGGAATTCTTTATTATAAAGGAGTTGGTGTAAATAAAGACTATAAAGAGTCTGTAAAATGGTACAGATTAAGTGCAAAACAAGGACATGCTTTTGCGCAATACTGCATGGGATTTATGTATTATTTAGGTCTTGGGTTGGACAAGGATTATACAAAATCTTATCTATGGTTGAATTTATCGGCTTCAAATGGTAGCAATGCAGGGATAGAGTTGCGCGATGAAATTGAAAAAAAGATACCAATGAAAAAAATAATAGAGCTGCACGAAGAAACTAAAATATGTAAATCCAATAATTATATTGGGTGTGATTGATGCAAATTAGGTATATTTATTCTCTCAGTTTGTCCTAATGCGTATTTTAAATAAAACTGAATAACTGATAATGAAAAATTTGAGTTTTATATTGTGCGCTATGGTTTTAGCCGGATGCGCAGAGCAACCAAAGCGGAATGAGTTAGATTTTTCAGCAGAAGGCCGTTATATGGTCTATGGCGCTGGCGCTGAGAAATGCGCTCAAGTATCAGAAGACTATCGCAATGGAGGGCAGGTTATTTATAGCGGGTGGATTGCTGGATATATTACTGCAATCAATGAATCTTTTTCAGCGATAAATAATACACTTTCACCAGACATAACAAATGGATTAGGGCTAAATGGATCATTAAAAGCAGCTATAGCTTATGTGGATGTTTATTGCGGAATTAATCCACATAAGCAGCTAGCCAATGCTATGTCTGATTTTGTTGTTTTAATGCTTAAAAAGCAACAAGATATAAAATAAAAAGACAAGGGTGTCGGTTTAATCGACACCCTTTTAAACCTCCCAGAACTTACCGCACCGCTCACAAATAAAGACCTTGGTGCCTTCCAGGCTTATCCTTTTGAATTTCCATCGGTGCCCGAAAATTCTGCAGGCGATTTTGTTGACGATCCACATAAAGCCGCCGGCCTCATTCCAAACTCAGATCCAGTTCGCCGCCATCATCATCCGCGCCGGCGGCTGCCGGGATAGCCGGGGCCGAGGCTTGGGGGCCGCAGTTGAGCAGCGCCATGGTATCTACGGGTTCAGGCTCCCGATAAACCCGGTAAAGACCGGATGCCGTTCTTTCGATGATCGCATCGTAAATGAGTTGTTCGAGTGCGGTTGTCACTTCGGATTCCACGGCGCCAGGATACGGCTTTTTCCTCATGAACTGGTACAAAGAAATTCCATTGCCGCCGACATCTTCGATACGCTCACGCACGCCCGTAACCATGCTTTCCCAGAGATTGAGGCCAATGAAAAGCGGGAATTTGCTGGCGCCCGGGCCGTATGACATGGCGGAAAGTTTATCGATGCCATCGATATTGATCAGCCTGGCGCGCTGCTTGCCGCTGACGAGCGTTTTAATGCCGAAGGTGCGTGTGACATTGGCTTCGTCATTGCCGAGCTTACGCAGCGTTACGATGTGGTTTTTGTAGCCGAGCGCCCGGCAAACATCCTTGGCTACAAACCAGGGTTCGGTGCGGATGTAGCAAAATCTGACCTCATGCCCATTGAATTTGCCGGGTAGTGTGTCGGCGTTGGGGCGTTCTTCTTCTGACTCAGTGAAGTTCATGTCTACCATTGGTTGCTCTCCTTATTTTTCGCTAAATCTGTAATCGATAGGCAGCCATGTTTGGCTACCAATAAACTTGGTAATGCTTGTCGGTGTTGTGTCCTGCTTGATAAAGTCGGGCCGATGAAAATAGCTTGCGCCATCATCAAACGCGATGATGGCCAGATTTCTCCCTGTTCCGCTCGATCGAGCCAATAGTTCGCACTGAAAATCCAAGTCACGCGAAAAATTTTTCGCCTTATTCATGATGCGTTTTGACATTTCCGGTTCTACAAGCCAGAGGACACGCTTGTCGGTGCGGAAGAGTTTTTTCTTGAATTCGTTCATGCGCTTGGCTGTGTTGAATTTTTGCGGATCGTGAATCGCAATGATCCCGGCAGCATCAAGCGCGCCATTTGTCTCCATTTCCTCGATCTTGGTTTTCATTTGTGCATAAAGTTTTTCCGCCATAGGTAGCGTATCCCACCAGTACAGGATAACGGTGAACTGGATGGCATCCAGGTTTGGCACTCTGTTTTCCATTGTTGTCCATATGTGAATTAAAAGAACAAAAAAATAATATCACTTGGTTACACATCGCTCAAGAAAAATTATTTTTCATACCACGCGTTACTTGCAAAATGAAATGGTTATCAAACAGGTGTCATCGATTACTCTAGATAGTGATAATTGACTAATAAATATATAAGTCATTGATAAAAAATAAAAAATCAGTTTATCGTTATCACCTATATACGTGTTAATTGCAAAAATTGGCTTAAAAAAATAAAGACAAGAAATCACAAAAGCACCTCAAAACAAAAAATGAGCACGGAAAACAAACAGGAGGGCAGCCAGTAACTAGGATATAAGTAATACAATATAATTTAAAAATATATATAAATCATATATATAGATTACATATTTCTATGTTATCACTCACCCTTCCAGGGTGTCATGAATGAGTCAACATGCATTCACAAGGAATCTTGAAAGATTCTCCAGAAAATGTGAATTTTTTTCACTATCGTGCTATTCTGTCAGTACACCCCCCTACAGCCAAGAGAGGACAGCATGACCATGACACGAAAACACGCCAAACGGCTCCTGACCCAGCGGATGATTGATGCCGCCCAGTCGGCCAGGAAAACTACGTTTATCCTGGAGGCTATCGAACCGGTCGTTATCGGATACAAAAGAGCAATTTTGGAAAACCATCAATTCAGGGCGGATGCTTCGCTGAATCCGGATATCGAGGGGGCGCTTGTCCTTGATCCTGAGCATGCTTATTTGCTCTCTGATGAGGACTATTGGATTTATGCGGAAGAATGCAACGAGGCAAGAATCAAGGCTGCATTGATCGTGGATAACCCTGGCCAGTGCCCGCTCTTGGTTGCCCAGGAAATGCAGCGGAAGGCGCAAAAGGAATTGATCGATGCTATGGAATCGCTGACCGGAGTTTCTCTTGATCAGGGGCTTAGGCTGATCCGCTTGCCTGATAATCGATTCGAGCAATTAATCAGCTTGTGTATGAGCATGGTTATTAATTTGACAAAAGCGGACGGAGAAAGGGTATGAAAAACGTAGAGATTGAAAATGGCGCGGTAATCTGCGATCGTGAGCAGGCAATTGACAATCTGATTGCGGATTACGAGCGCAGGCTGGCTGAGGCTCGCTATGAGCTGGCCACGCGAACGCTCGGATTCATTGGACTGGGGTGCCTGATGGTAGCGTTTTTTGCTGGCCGGTAATGTGAAAATAACGAACATTTGCGATTTATTGCGAATCGCGCAAAACCTCTATAGCCAGCGTAATAGCTGGCTTTTTTTATTTGCTTTCGTCGTGAAATTAAATCACAATAGGCGAAATTTTTGCGGATTTGTGCGATTTCGCATTTTGGACCTTTTCTGTGGATGTAATGGCCTGGACTCAAGAGCAAACTGACCTGCTAAAGACGCACTATCCAGAAAAGGGCAAGAAATGGTGTGTTGAAAATCTTGGTTTGACTGAGGCGCAGGTTCGTCAAAAAGCATCAAGACTAGGATTGCGGCAAAACAGAGATAGCGAGTTCTTTAAGGATTGGCAAGAAAGAGCTGCAACATCAAAGATCGGCAAAAAGAGACCTGATCAATCTGTGGTCATGAAGTCATTGCATGAACAAGGGAAGCTTAAAAAGAACGAGGAACAAAGAAAGCAAATATCTGAGAGGATGATTAATCACTGGAAAAACAACGAGCATCCTCGCGGCGCAAAGGGCCTGGTTTTTTCAGAAGAGGCAAAGGCGAAAATATCTGAGTCCTCAAAAAAGATGTGGGAGAACATGCCGGAAGATAAAAAAATAGCCCATTCAAGGAGAGCGGCAATAAACGCTCAAAAAAATTTAAAAAATAGGGAAAAGACAAGCTGGAAAGCGGGGTGGAGAGAGATTGGCGGAAAGAAAAAATATTACCGCTCAAGATGGGAGGCAAATTACGCTCGCTATTTACAGTTTCTAAAAGACCGCGGCGATATACAGGATTGGGCGCACGAATCAAAGACGTTCTGGTTTGATGGAATAAAGAGAGGGTGTGTAAGTTACCTGCCAGATTTTGAGGTAACTGAAAATTCCGGGAAGGTTGAATATCATGAAGTAAAGGGATGGATGGACGATAGAAGCAAAACAAAGATAGCGAGGATGGCTAAATACCATCCAGATGTTGAATTGATAGTGATCGATTCAAAGCTTTATAAAATCGTAGAAAAAAGAGTTTCCCCATTCGTAAGAGGGTGGGAGTTTTAATAACCATACAGGAGATAAGTAAGTGCAAAAACCAAACATCTTAATTTTGGATCATGACGAAGTTCAGTATCTAGCTAACGCCCAAGAAAGAGCGATTGAGCACATTCTTTGGGTGCGCGAGCAAAGAGCAGAGGTCTTAGTTGATATGTGCAACACGCCGGTTTCGAAGTACCGGCGCCAGATCGGCGCGTAAATTCCTGAGTAGCGGCCTCTCTCCGCTCGCTTGCCGGTTCCGAGAACTGGACGACTTGCCCACGTTACGGGCAGCCATCTCAACCAAGCAAGGGTTCTATGATTATCCTTCCAGACCACCTGTTAGCGATTGCCGACCGGAAAGCAATCACGCCGCTGATATTCGACATTGCCACCTGTATGAACCTGACCTGCCCGATGTATGGCATCGACACGCCGCAGGAGTACGCGCATTTTCTTGCTCAAGCCTGTCACGAGACGGACCGTTTCCGTACACTTCGCGAGTATGCTTCAGGTGTTGTTTACGAAGGGCGCAAGGACTTGGGCAATACCCAACTCGGCGACGGTAAGCGATTTAAAGGGCGCGGCATATTCCAGACGACTGGCCGTGCGAATTACATGCAGCTAGGCATAAAAAAGGGCGACGCGGGCTTTTTTGTTCGGAACCCGGAGTTCTTAGAGCAACCGCAATATGCGGTCTGGAGCGCCTGCGAATTTTGGTCGACGCGCAGCTTGAATGACATCGCCAATCATGCGGATACCGACTTTCTCAAAAAGAAGTACCGCGGTAAAGTCATTGATGTTTCGCCGATCGAGTACATCAGCTTGACGATCAACGGCGGCTATAACGGTATCGACGAGAGAAAGAAATTCTACGCGAGAGCGAAGCGTGTTTTATCTCCTTGAATTGTTCGTTATAATCACAAAGAGTTCTTATAGCTCACAAGCGGGCATAGCTCAATGGTAGAGCATCAGCCTTCCAAGCTGAATGTTGCGGGTTCGAGCCCCGCTGCCCGCTCCAACGATCACGAATAAGGATTCCGCTGTGGACGAACAACAAAACAGGCGTGCCCCACTCAGCAGTGACGACATTGAGCGGATTTCTGCTGCTGTCGCCGCGAAAATCAGATCCGAGGGTTTTCATATTGATGAGGAAACCCACTACAACCAGCACAAAGAGCTTGAAAAGTTTCTCGACGCCTTTAACGGCGCGCGCAATGGGCTCGTTAAGTGCTTTCTTGGCCTGATCGGCGTGGGCGCCCTGGTGCTCGCCGCAATTGGTGTATCTCATTCCGGACTTCCCAAGTAATTCATGGCTCTTGATGTCGATTGGCTAGAAGTTAGGCGGCTATGGTCGCTTAACCTCATGAATAACTCAGAGCTGGCAAGGAAGTTCGGCATGGGGGAGTCGACGTTGCGCACACGGATCAAGCGTGAAGGATGGCAGCGCGACTTGAGCGAAAGTGTTAGGCTGGAGCGCGAAGATATCATGCGCCGGCAGTTGGTAAAAGATGCCGAGGAAAGCGGCCTGATAACCGCAGAAGCCGGTCTCCAATCGCGCGTTCTGGTTCAAGAGCGCGAAGAGATCGATCGGCTATGCGATGCCGCCAGGGATGCCGAGGACGAGCTGATCAAGCTCCTGCAGGAATACCGGGTAACCACCAATAAAGACCGGCTGCTCGAATTGGACAAGGCCTCTGGCGTACTCAAAAAAGTTGTGGAGTCGCGCAAGATTCTGATCGACATGCGTCGGCGCAATTATGGCATCAATGACAATGCCAACGGGGACGCAAATAAACAGAAAGAGGTTGTTATTGCACCAACCACCGATTACCTAAACTCGCTGGTTTCTCGTTTGAATGCTGCTGGATAGACGCAAAGATTATTATGAACTGCTCGCGGACATCAATTCGAACTCTACCGAAGAGCAGAAAACGTCTTTAATGCGTGACCTGTGTAAAGGCGATCTTTTCTTTTTACTGGTGTACGGATTGGGACGATTGGACGCCGATAAGGATTGGTTGTTTGATAGGTGTAGAGAGGTTCAGGCAGAACCTGATGGCATGCTTGATCTATGGGCGCGAGAGCATTATAAATCGACCGTTATTACCTACGCTTTGACCATTCAGGACATTCTGAATAACCCGGAAATCACTATAGGGATATTTAGTCATACAAGACCAATTGCGAAAGGATTTTTGCGACAGATAAAACGCGAGTTCGAACTGAACGAGCAGATGCGGCATTGGTTCTCAGACATCTTGTATGAGAACCCGGCCAGGCAGGCTATCAAGTGGAGCGAGGATGACGGAATTATCGTTAAGCGGTCTACAAACCCGAAAGAATCAACCATTGAGGCATGGGGAGTTGTTGATGGACAACCAACTGGGAAGCACTTTTCGCTGCTGATCTATGACGATATTGTTACGCGCGAGAGTGTGACGACTCCTGAGATGATCGAAAAGACTACCGACGCACTTGCGCTCTCATACAACCTTGGTGCCCACGGAGGAAAACGCCGGTTTATCGGGACTCGGTACCACTTTGCTGACACATATCGAACGATCATGGATCGCGGGACGGTTACCCCGCGTATTTATCCCGCCACACATGACGGCTCGTTGAGCGGTAGCCCGGTATTTTTGACTCCCGAGCAAAATACCCAGAAGCGTAGAGATATGGGGGTTTATGTTTACTCGTGCCAGATGCTGCAGAACCCAGTTGCTGATTCTTCTCAAGGGTTTAGCAGGGATTGGATACGGTATGTCGAAAGTAGCGTTATCAGTGGTTGTAACTGGTATTTGCTGGTTGATGCAGCGAATAGTAAGCGCAAAGGAAGCGACTATACATCAATGTGGGCAGTTGGCCTTGGAAGTGATGGCAATTATTACGCAATCCCAGAGGTGCGAGACAGGCTAAATCTGACCGAGCGCGCAAGTAGATTGATTGACCTGCATCGAAGATATCAGCCAAAACAGGTTCGCTATGAGCAATACGGAATGCAGGGCGATATTTCATACATCAAGAAGGTACAAGAGGAAATAGGGTATAGGTTCGATATTTACGAAGTATCTGGGCCAACATCAAAAATAGACCGTATCAGACGCCTTGTTCCGTTATTTGAGAGCAACAAGATTTATTTGCCGCAGGAATATCACGTCACAGATTACGAAGGTGTAACGCGCGACAACGTGCATGCTTTTATCGAGGAAGAATATGTTCCGTTTCCGGTACCGCTGCACGATGACATGTTAGATGCTCTGGCGCGAATCACCGAAGAGGAAGGAAGATTGGCTGGCGTTGTATCCGATAAAAAGATTGAATTAAGCCTTGATTGGCCTATTAACCAGAGCAAGCCGATAGACCGTAGCCCTGGCGCATTAAACCGCCGCGGTTGGCGCACAGCGTAATTTTATATTGCCGGGAGGCAATGCATGAACACGATGGAAATAAATTCGGTTGATAATCGCCACGAGATAATTCCGTTCGCCGAAAAGCAACTCGTATCTGCGGTGAGTCATGAAATTTCTGACGACACCAGCGAAACCCTCAGTGTCGAAAAGCTTGAGCAGTGGCTCGATGAAATCCGAAACCAGCCGCGCTGGCGCCTGGTCGCCGATAAGGAATGCGACTATTACGACGGCAATCAGATCGACGCCGAAACTGCGGAAATCATGGAAGAGCGCGGCCAGGCGCCGATCATCGACAACCTGATTCAGCCGACTATCAACGCGGTACTCGGGATGCAAGCCAAGGCCCGCTTCGATACCCGCGTGGCGCCGGAGGCCGGCGAGACGAATACCGAGGTGGCCGAAGCGCTTTCTCTTCGGATGAAGCAGGTCGGTGACTCGGCCCGCTCGGACCGCGCCAAGTCGGACGCCTACGCGGAAATGATCAAAGCGGGCGTATCATGGGTTGAGGTGGCGCGTAATTCTGACCCCTTCAAGCCGCTCGTTCGTTATAAGCATATTCACCGCCGCGAAATCTACTGGGACTGGCGTTCGCGCGAGCCCGATTTATCCGATGCGCGTTACCTGGTCCGTCGCAAATGGATGGACGAGGATATGCTGCTGACGGTCTTCCCAGAGCACAAAGAATTCATCAAGTCGGCGTTGTCCGGCCGGGCGAACTGGGATCTGGAATTGACCGGCATGAACCTGATGACGCGCGGCATCGATACCGACATTTCTACCGGGTTTACCACGTCGATCGAGCAGTACGAGTGGATGAACACGACACGGAAGCGGCTCTGCGTTTACGAGGTCTGGTACCGGGTTCATGTGCGCGGCCAAGTGGTCAAGTTGCCGAACGGTCGCGTGATTGAGTACAACGAGAACGACCCACAGCACCAACAGGCATTTTTTGCCGGGATGATTAAGCCGATGCCGGCGGCGTTCGATCGCGTCCGCGTGGCCTTCTGGATTGGCCCAAAGCTGGTTTCCGATCAACCCAGTCCGTACCGGCATCGCCACTTTCCGTATGTGCCGTTCTTCGCGGCGCGCGAGGATCGTACCGGGGCGCCGTATGGGCTGATCCGGGCCATGATGTCGCCGCAGGACGAGATCAACGCGCGGAAGTCGAAAATGATGTGGCTGCTCTCCGCGCGGCGCGTGAAGGCGACGGATGAGGCGGTTAAGGATCATAACGAGGCGATGGAGGAGGTCGCCCGCCCGGATGCGTACATTGTCGTCTCGAATAAGCCGGGCGAGTCTTTCGAGGTCGAAGAGAACGGCCCGATGGCCGCCCAGCAGTTTCAGGTCATGCAGGAGGCCAAGGAATCCATTCAAACGAACGTCGGCGTCCACAATGCGACACTCGGGCGCGAGTCCGGCGCGACTTCCGGTCTTGCGATCAATTCGCTGGTCGAACAGGACTCGATCACGCTGGCCGAGGTCAACGACAATTTCAATATGTCATCCAGACTGGCCGATGAGTTGCTGTTATCGCTGATCATTGAGGACTTGAGCGATACCGACGACGAACGTGTCGTGGTTGAGGACGACGGCGGCAAAAAACGGGAAATCATCCTGAATCAGAAAACCGCCGATCCAGCAACCGGCATGCCGGTAATTCTGAACGACGTCACTAAGGTCAACGTATCCGTGGTGCTCGCCGATACGCCGAACACGCCGACTTTCCGTAACCAACAGTTGAACCAGATGTCGGACCTGGTGAAGACGTTGCCGCCGAACGTTCAGGCGATGTTGATGCCGTTCTTGATCGAAGCCACCGATCTGCCAAAACGGAAAGAGATGTCCGCGCTGATCCGCAAAGGCCTCGGCCTGGGCGATGACGGTGGAGATGATCCGGAAAAGGCGCAAATGCAGGCCGAGATCGAGCAGCTCAAGCAGCAACTCGCCATGAAAAATCCGCCCGAGGTCGTGGCCGCGCAGGTTCAGAAACTTATGGCCGAGGCCGAGGCAACGCTGTCCAAGTCGGTCGAAAGCAAAATCACGTCTCTTTATTCCGCCCTTCAGGCCGCGCAAGCGGTCGCGGCCAATGGCCAAATTGTGCCGATTGCCGACCAGCTTGCCAAAAGCGCGGGTTTCGTCGACCAGGACGGTGGCGAATTGGCGAGCGTTCCGCAGGGAGCGCAACCAGGCGTGCCGATCGACGCGACCGCACAGACCGACCCGCTATCACCTGATGTCCCAACTTCACCGGCGATCGGTGTGGCCGGCGGCATCGAAACCCAACACGAGGATTTATAAATGGACAAACCCATATTACCGCTCGTAGAACACCAAGACAGCGATCTGGTCGAGTTCTATGTCACAACAAAGGTCGACGACGAAAAAGGCTCGATCATTCAGGAAACGGTTCAGCTACGCGGCAGAGAGATTATCAACTCGATCGAGAAGGTAATCAAGACCCAAGACGCTGGCGTGAGAGAGGCGCTCATCGAGCTTGGTTGGACTCCGCCGGCGGAAGGCGTAACCAAGGCCCCGTGGGAGGATAAGGAAGATCCATTGGGCAGGTGACTGGACAGGCTTTTTAGCTTCAATTTGTGAATAATTTGAACAATAATTAGTAAAATGTGATAATAAATCACAATAACTGATAACATCAGTTCGAACCATTGCAGCCCGCAAGCGATATTGCGGGGAATTTTTTCGTAAGGCCGGCGATAAGGCCATCATGCCGGGAGGCAGAATGAGTGATTTAGCGAGTTATGTGGAATCTGGCGAGTTGCCGCCGAACGATCCGGAGATTCTGGCGAAGTTGTATCAAGAAGTAATAGCCGGTGAATCGGAAGAAAGTTCGATTACCGAACAGGACGAAGCCGGTAAAACGGCAAGCGCGGCGTCCGGCGCAGGTACTCAAGCATCGACCGAAGCGGGTGAGTCGAAAACACCTGAAAAAGAACCTGACGGCATTCTGGCCAAAGACGGTAAACACGTTATCAGTTACGACGTGTTGAAGTCGGAACGGCAGGCCCGGCAGGAAGCACACCAAAGATTGCGGGAAATGGAAGCCGAGATTGAGCGGCTTAAGAATCCTGGAAACGCTCAGCCGGCATCGTTGGCTTTCAAGACGATGACCGAAGAGCAGATTCAGGAATTGAAGGACTACTTCCCTGAACAGTACGAGGCGATTGCCTCGCAGCAAGCCGCAATGATGGCGGTCAGTCAAAAGCTGAGCTTGTTCGAACAGGATGAGCAAAAACGTGTTGCCGAAGAGCAGCAAAAAGTCGCGCTCACTGTTCAGGAGGAGATCGACAACAACCCGATCTTGAGCCATTGGCAGCAGAACCGCCCGGAAATCTGGGCGGAATGCGTCGAAATGGACAACCGGTTACGGGCCAATCCAGCAACCGCTAATCTCTCAATGACAGAACGGTTTGCGAAGGTTGCTGCGGCAATGTCGCAAATCTACGAAACACCGTTTAAGGCCGAAGCTGAGAAGCAGCAAAGCAGCAACAAAACTGCGCCTGTTGTACCCACTCAGCAGAAGCCGATTATTAATAGCCTCTCGGATATTCCGGGCGGCGAAGCCCCAGAGGCATCGGAACGTCAGCGGCTGGAAGATTCCAGTTCTGCGGAAATCGGCGATCGGTTCATGAAAATGACCGAAGACCAGCGTAACGCCTACCTGAACAGCCTGGGGTAAAAACAAACAGGCGCCGTTACTGTCGGGAGATAGAAGCGGCGCCGCCCTAAACCTCTTATCGTCGTGATGACGAAAGGAAAACACAATGGCTGGTGTCAATATCCCCATTGGTAGCCCGTTAGCCGCTAAGGTTTTCGGTGCTGCTGTTTTTGCTGGTGTGCAGACCGCGCCCGGTTTCATGAACCTCTTATCTGGCGGCGCCCCGCAAATGGGCGATGCTGTCAAAAAACTCAAAGGCCAAACCAGCGCCGACTATCCGATCGTGAAGGTTACCGACCTGAAGCAATCGGCCGGCGATAGAGTTTCGGTCGACTTATTCAACATCTTCCAGGGCAAGCCAATCATGGGTGACCGCCGCCTGGAGGGTCGCGGCATGAACACCACCTCATCGACGCAAGAAGTTTCGATCAACCGTTCGCGCGGGATGGCCGATACCGGCGGGAAAATGACGCAAAAGCGCACCAAGCACAATCTGCGTACCGTCATTACTGCCGGCTTGACCGGTTGGGCGCAACGCCTGGAAGATCAGCGTTGTTTGGTCGCCTTGTCCGGTGCGCGTGGTTCGCAGAATACCGCAGATTGGGTGGTTCCGCTGCAGACCGATACCGAGTTTTCCGAGATTATGGTTAACCCGGTGCAGGCGCCGACCTTCAACCGTCGGTTTTTCGCGATGTACACAGGTACCGGTATTACCCCTCCGACTACTATCGCGAACCTGACCACGAACGGTTATCTCACGTTGTCAGAAGTTGACGCGATCGGCGCAATTTTGAAGGAATCGCAGGTCCCGTTGCAGTCGGTCAAAATCAAGGGCGATGAGTATTCCTGGAATTCACCGATGTGGGTGATGTTCGTGACTGAGCGCCAGTGGGCCATCATGAAAGGCATTGCCGGCTCCAAGTGGGTCAGTGCCGTTCAGCAGGCGGTCAAGCGTTTCGAAGGCCAGCGGCATCCACTGTTCATGGGCGACTCGATTATGTGGAACGGCATTTTGGTCAAGCCGATGAACCGGTACGCGATCCGCTTCAAAGCTGGCGAAGCGGTTTATGAGAACAGTTCGGCGAACGCGGAATCTGCGGTGGCGGCCGGCGTGGATGCAGACCGCGCGATTATTTTGGGTGCTCAGGCGTTGATTAAGGCTTACGGCAACGAGGAATCGAGCGACTACCACTACGCATGGAACGAAGAGCTGGTAGACCACAAGTCAGCCGTCGAAGTCTCTCTGTCGATGATGGAAGGCACTGCGAAGACTCGGTTTACCATCAACGGCGCGCTGACAGATCACGGCGTAGCCGTGGTGGATTCTTACGCGCCAGCGATCGGCACCGCGGCCTTTAACACGGTCATCGCCAACTCAATTGGCAAATCCTAACCCGAATCGGTGTAGCCCGGCTTTATGCCGGGCTATTTCGGTTACTCAGTAGCAGGTAAACAAAATGGCAGATTATTTTCAATTAGGCTCTGACCTACAAAAGCCGCCGTATTCGGGTTGTGACAGCAACGCGGTTAATTACAGCGGCCAACATAAAACCGTCGCGCTGCCGGCAGCCGTAGCGGAGGGCGATACCGTCGAAATCCCTTTGTTCGAAATTCCGGCGGGCGCCAGGATCCACAACCTCAAGTGGGCAATCGAGGCGAATCTTGGCACCAACGCCACGGCAAAACTGGTGCTGAGAAAGAAGAGCAACATCATCAATCCGTCGACCACAATCGCCGGCAACGATGGCGCAAGCTCTGGTACTGCCGCAAGCGCCCCGGATAAGGTCATCCAAGTCAATGGCGCCGATTCTTTTGTGATGGTGACATCGGCGAACAATTCGCAGGCGGTCATTATCCCGGAAACTTTCGAGGGCTTGGCCACGCCGAAAAATGAGCTTCAAGAGCCGTATTATCTCGGCATCAAGATCATTTTCGGCGCAACGCCAACATGGGTGGCGGGTAAGCGGATTTTCGTCGCCGCGTCCGGTGAATTCATCGGCACCCTGTAATTCTCTCCATTCATAACCGGGCAGGCATCCTGCTCGGTTACATGAGGCACTCTCTATGAAAGTTGTGAAATTAAGATTGTTGACCGCGATTTGCGCCAATGTGTGCGTATCCGATCCCAAAGGCCGGTTCGAACCGGTTATTTTCTCTGAAGCAAGCCCGGTCGTGCCGCTGCCGGAAGATCACGCCAGGTTCATCCTGGAAGAGTCGCCGCATGCCCATGTGTTCGAAATCGACGACAGCGAGGACGAGACTAGCGAGCTTGAAGCCGCTCGGGCGCGCTATGAAGAGCTGACCGGCAAGCCTGCCAGTTTGAAGCTGAAGCTACCTGGCTTGTTGCAGCTGATCGAGCAGGCGGAACAGCTCCTAAATAAGGGCAGCGAGTAATAGGTCAATGACGTTCGACGATTGGATCGATGATGTCACCGTAGAATGCCTGGGGGCGCCTGTGCCCCTGGTCATCAAGGCAGTTAGAGAATCCCTGGTGCGGTTTTGCCGGGAATCTACGGCGTATCGGAAGCCTGCCGATTTGAGTTATGCGGGTGGGATTTACGCCCTTGCCGTGCCGAGCGGCACGCAAATTGAAAGCGTCGTGTCACCCATCGTCATACACAACTCGGAAAGCAGCATTGAAGTGCAAGCTGCTTCTTCGGAATGGATGGATAAGCGCTATCCCGGTTGGAGAACAGCAACGCACGATACGAGTGTCAGTTATTTCGTCATGCAATCGCCGAATACGTTCGTGCTGACGCCGGATAATGATGCAGACCGCTCCGGCAGTATCACGGCGTCTCTTGTGCTGCTCCCGACTCGGGACGCGACATCGATCGATAATGAGTTTGGCGAACGCTGGTTTTACGAGGTGTCGGCCGGCGCCAAAGCCGTGTTGATGGCGATGCCGGAAACGCCGTGGTCGAGTCCGGCCGGGGCTCAGTTCAATCTGCTCAAATTCGATGCCGGAGTCGAAGAGGCTAGGCGTTATGCAAAATCCGGGTTTAGGCATCCGCGAATCGCGGATGGAACAGGCCATGTGCGTAGTTATTTTAAATAGGTGAATTATGCCGTCTCTGACTGATGCAAAAACAATTATCGACAAGGCCTCGATCCTGTTGGGCGATGCGTCGCAAACCCGATGGTTCCCGTCTGAGCTGCTCGGCTATCTGAATGATGGGCAAACTGAAATTACCCTGATGGTGCCGAACTGCAACCCGTCCACCGCTCTTATTACACTGGTGGCCGGATCCAAACAGGAGGCCCCGGACGATTCGATTCGGATTAACGGGTTTGTTCGAAACATGGGTGTTGGCGGCAATACACCCGGCCGCATCATCCGCGAAGTGACGCGCGCCTATATGGATGCCTATGTGCCGAACTGGACGTCATCCACGCCTAGCAACGAGGTGATTCATGCAGTCTATGATGCAGAGGACAACAACAAGACGTTCTACGTGTATCCGCCGCAGCCGATTGCGCCGAGCCAGATCGAGATCGTCTACTCCAAGGTGCCTACCCAGGTGAACAATGTTAATTCCGGCACGAAGATTACGATTGCGGACTACTACAGCAACGCGCTGTTGGATTACATTCTATACCGCGCGTTTTCGAAAGATTCGGAGTATGCCAATCAAGCTGAACGTAGCGCGAATCATTACTCGGCGTTCGTCAATGCCGTCGGGGCGAAGTTCAAGGTTGATTCCGCGGTAAGCGACGATACGCGTGACGAAGGCCGTAAAGACTTGCGCCGATGAGTATTAAGCTGGAGCAGTTCGGCGGCATCGCGCCAAAGATAAGTGCTGCGCTGCTGCCTGGCAACATGGCTACGATCGCGAAAAATCTGCGCGTCGATAGTGGTGCGTTGGTGCCATTAAAAGGCACGACTCAGATCGCTACGGTTCCATCCACGTCGAAAAGTATTTATCGTCACGAAACATCTCCGGGCGTATGGGAGTGGCTGTACTGGGATGCTCAAGATGTCAATGTGGTGAGGAATCCTATCGCCAACGACATCTACAACCGTATCTATTATACCGGCGATGGGGCGCCTAAATACGGGTTTACCGATACTGAATCCCTGGTGTTTTCGAAGGGGCTCTTGCTCGGCGTGCCTCGCCCGTCGTATCCGCCCATTTTGAGCACGTCTGCGGCTGCCGGCGCGCCGACATCGGGTACGGTTGCGTCGGCGATCGAATTTACGGCGGGACCGCTCACGTTGACCGGTAGCGCCACGCTTGGCGCCAACAGCGTTACGAAAACGACCGATGCGACGAACGGCCAATGGGATAAGCAAGGCTATTCCGTGCAATCGTATAAATCGGCCTGCGCGTTGCGCTTTACGCTGCCGGTCCGCGCGTACGGCGCGATTGCCGGGCTTGATGGCGATCCGTCGACCAAGGCGACTATGGCGTCGATCGATTTCGGCATTCTGAGCGATAACAAGGGCGTGATTTCGATCTATGAAGCCGGAAAAGTGAAAGGCTCTTACGGAACGCATGCGGATACCGATGTGTTCGAGATCGAGTATCGCGGCGCCCAAATTCTTTATAAGAAGAACGGCGATGTGCTGCGCGAATCGAAGACGCTGATCGAACGGGAATTTTATTTTGATTCGTCGCTGGCAGGGCAGGGTTCGGCCGTCGAAAACATCGAGTTTGGCGCATATTCGGTGCCGGATGTCGATCCGGTATTTAAGGCCGGCGGGGTGACGCTGAACGGCAACGCCGACATTACCGGGAATCGGGCGGAGAAAACCAAAGGCGCGGCGGCGTGGAACCGGCAAGCTTATACGCTGGAAAACTACACGGATGGATGTCTGGTCAAGTTTCAGTTCGGCTCGACGAAAGGCGCGGCCGGCGGCCTGAACGGTCCGCCATTAACGGCGAGCGGTTACGGCAATATCGATTACGCAATTGTCGGTAACGAAAGCGGCAATATCAAGATCTACGAGTCTGGCGTCGATCGAGGCGCATTCGGCACTTATGCGGCCGGCGACCGGTTCGAGGTCGAGTACGCCGGTACATCGGTGATCTATCGCAAAAACGGTATCGTGATGCGCACTGTGGCTACGACGGCCGGGCGGACGTTTTATTTCGATTCGTCGTTGCGCGCGAAAGGATCGATCATCCAGGCGATCGAGTTCGGCACCATTTTGAAAGACGAGGCGATTGTCGAGGCGTTCGTCGAAGAAGCGACCGAAAAAGAGCGGTACTACGTGTTTACCTACGTAACGCCACTTGGCGAGGAAGGCCCCCCATCGCCGCCCGCGCTGATTAAAGTGAACGACCTGCAGGATGTGGCGCTGGCGTTCGTGGGCGAGCCCTTGTCAGGTTATAACCTGGGCGCGGGCGCCCGGCGCCGGGTGTATCGAACCGCGCAAGGCACGACCGATACGACCTATTTGTATGTCGGCGAAGCGCCAATCGAAGATTTGACGATGCAGGATAATCTGCTCGATGTTTCCCTGGGCGAGATTCTGCCATCGACCACATGGTTTCCTCCACCGGCCGATTTGGCTGGCATCATGGTAACGCCGAACGGGTTTTTGGTAGGGTTCTCTGGGAATGCCGTGTGCGCGAGTGAAATCGGTTTCCCGCATGCGTTCAATCCGCTCAATCAGTTGTCATTTTCCAAGCCGATCACCGGCATGGCAATCACCGGCGATTCGATTATCGTGCTGACCGAAGACGCTCCGTATCTGGTAACCGGTCAGCGGCCCGAAGAACTGAGCGCGGTATTGATCGATCATCCGCAAACGTGTGCCAATCGGGCCAGCATCGTCAATATGGGCGGCTATGTGATGATGGCGTCTCCGGACGGCCTGCTGTCGGTCACGGCCAACGATATGGCTGTGGCATCGCAGCAGTTCTTTACGCGCGATCAATGGCAAGCGTATTCGCCGAGCACGATGCGCGGATTCTTTTATGAGGGCATCTATATCGGTTTCTCGGATACCCAGGCGTTCATGTTCGACATGCGCGATGAGCAAACGGTATTGACGGAGTTGGAGGGCTTCAACTTTATCGCTGGGTACCGGGACAATCAATCCGACACGCTGTTCTTGCTGGATGCGAACGGTAATATCAAGTCCTGGGAAACCGGTTCCCCATCTTCGATGACCTGGAAGAGCAAGCCGCAGCGCGTGCCGGTACCGATGTGCCCGGCGGCGATTCGGGTGTTTGCGTCGGGTCCGGTGACATTCAACCTATGGGCAGATGGCATCAATGTCGTCACCAATATGCTGATCAGCGGCAACAGCGCGGCCCGTCTACCGGCCGGGTACAAAGCTATCGAATTTCAGCTACAGATAACCGGGTCTTCGTCGGTCGATTCAGTCACCATTGCCAATAGCATGAAGGAATTGGCATGAGCCGTAAAATCCCCAGCGTGCCAGCCGGATTGGAGCCGCAGCTACGCAATTTTCTATCTGCCGTGCGCGAAGCGATCAATGGGGGAACGGGGTCTTCGGCCGGCGGCGGCGTCAAAACAGTGGTCGTCGACAATGGCGCTCGCCAGCCTTCGCAGCCTGGCGGTTTGCCGTTATCGTCAGCCGCGAATCCGGCATACGAGATACAGTTCAAATCCAAGGCATTTTGGGATGATATCGGCAAGCTGGCTACGGCGGCCGATACCTACACCTATACCGGGTTATTGTTCAAGCCCAACGATCCGGAGGCCAATAAGATAACCTGGTCGGAAGGGACGGCCACGAAGAACGGCCTACAAACCTGGGTGATCGCCGCGGAAACGGCCGGCGTTGAATGGGTGGAAGGCGTTCTGTATATCTACTACGTTCCCGGGCAAGATGTCCTGTCGACGGCGACTTCGCTGTTGGCGGCGATCGAGGCGGGCGGCCGAATTATTGCGACGTACCGAGGCGGCACCGATCTGACGACGGATTCAGGCCGCGCGTTTATCGATGGCGACACTATTCTGGCCGGCACCATCGGCGCCAATCAATTGGTGGTCGATACCGCCGTGATTACTACGGGCGCGCAGATTGCCAATGCGATTATCACCAATGCGCATATCGGCGAACTCACAATTGATTATGGGCAGATTACCGACACCTTGCAGTCGTCGAATTACAGTTTTGACGATCATACCGGATGGCGGCTGAATAAGGATGGCGGGATTGTGGCGCACGATATCGCGATCTTCGATAGTTCGGGTCACGTCGTATTGCAAGCCGGGAGCCCGATCGATTTTGCCAATTTAGGCGGGGCTACCAAACCGGAAAATAACGCCACGGTGGGGGCTCCGGCGGGAACGTTGGTGGCCGGCGTGTCCGCCTTGACGATCGCTACGGCCTCCACCAATTTCAATGCGTCAAACGACCGCAACAACGCCGCGATTACGGCCCCGACCATCGTCGCAACCGGGGAGGCCGTTGATCACGCGCTACAAGGCAACGGCTCTGCCGACATCAGCTTTGAGTGGAGTTGGAGCGGCAATGAGGGTGACATTGACGGCTTTCAGGTTTTCGTTTACCAATCGATTTCGAGTACCGCCTACACCTTTGGGACCTCTCCGAAAGATGAAACCGTCTACGAAATTCCCGCTTCCAAGCGGGCTTTCATTCTGTTTGGCGTGGTGCCCAATCTTTACTACACGTTCGGGGTTCGTGCTTATCGTTCGGTAGATAAGGATATTGCGGCATCCGGGGTAATTCTGTCATCGCTGGTGAAGCCTTCACTGGCTGCGGAAAATCCCTATCTGCCGAGCGCGAACATTGCCTTTGACGGCAATGTCACCGGCACTATTAACGGCATCCCCGCCGCGAACGTCAATGTTTGGTCATCGATTAGCGGGGCCGGTAAACCTGCGGATGGCGCTACAGTGGGGGCGCCAAGCGGCACCTTAGTGGGTGGCGTGTCCGCAGACACTGTTGTCACCAATGCCGGAAACGGAAATGCTGCCTTTACCGGGACAGCCAATTACCGGAGCGCGGGAGCTCCCACCAACAACCCGACACCTTCCGGGCTTACGATCACCACCAACAGCAACGGCACTGTCAATATCAGGCTGGACTGGTCCGCCTATGCGCAAGGCGCAAAGCAGGCGGATATGTTGATGGTGTTCTGGCGGAAAGACGGGGCCGCCCCGACAATCAACGACTCCACGGTCACCGTCAACGTCAACACGGTGTCAGGTAGTTACTATATTTTGGAGGGCGTCAATCCTGCGGACACCTACAGCTTTGGTATTGCGGCTGCGCGTCGGACAGAAAGTGGGTTGGAAATTGGATCAATTCAAGCTCCGACAAGTGGCCCGGATTGGCGGGGAGTGACTGGCGGAACGCCAAACTACACCGCCAACATCAACGGCATGGCCGCCGCATCGCTGGTAGCGGCCGCGCAAAACTACCTCACATCGAACGACCTGAAGAGCACTACGCCGGCCACGCCGACATTCGGGGCACTTGCTGGGGTTCTGGACTACACGACCAATACCAACGGCAGCATCGATATTTCTTTCGAGTGGTTGTTTACGGCTTATAACGGCAGTAACGGCGACGACAAGGACATCGATGGGTTTTTCGTGTATGTGCACAATAACGGCGCTTCTGCTCCCGGAAGTGCCGTTGATCTTTCCGCTCAGCAGGTGCAGCTGTTCAATGTAGACGCCTCGAAACGCGCGATTGTGCTGACTGGCATGTCTCCCGACAGTTATTACACTTTCGGGGTGCAGGCGTATCGCGTGGTAGACACGTCAGTCAGTCCGACCGGACTGAAGGTGAGCGCGATTGCAAAGCCTGCAACCACAACCACTGGCGAGTTCACCGTAGGCGCCTGGAGAGCATCCAGTTCCGTGGCGTTTGCCGGGGATATTACGGGCACGATCAATGGGACGGCGGCCACAACGGTGGTTGCCAACGCCTCTAGCGGCAGCACTGCTTATGCGGGCACGGCCAATTACCGAAATAATTCCGCGCCAACCAACAATGCGGCATTCGGCACTATTACGCAGTCGCAGACCGTCGACGGCAACGTTGTGGTGGAAGTCCCCTACACCTATGCGCAAGGCGCGGTGCCGGCCGATCAGTTGTTCATCTTCTACCGGGAAGGCGGAGGCACCGTGCTGGCGTCCGATCCCTCGATGGCAACCAATGCGGTTTCGGGCAGTGTCAAATTCGTGCTGAAGCCAGGCACCACCTATCGTTTCGCGTTGCAGGCGGTGCGTCGGACAGAGAATGGCTTGACCGGGACGGCGTTGCTTCAGGGGAGCAATATGACGACCTCCGCCAGCAACTTCACCGGCAACATCAACAGCGTGGCCGCCTCAGTCCTGACAACGGCTGTAACCAATTTCAACGCCGCGAATGATCGGAACGGGGCGGCAATTACCGCACCGACGATTCCTACTGACGGAACCGCTGTCGATCACACAATTAATACCGATAGTTCGGCCGATATCAGCTTTGAGTGGAGTTGGAGCGGCAATGAGGGTGACATTGACGGCTTTCGCGTTTATCTCTACCAGTCAACGAGCAGCTCCAGCTACGCCTTTGGCACTACCCCGGCAGCAGAAACAGTCTATGAAGTCCCTGCCTCCAAACGAGCGTTTATTCTTTTCGGAACAGCAGCGAATAGATACTACACGTTTGGGGTTCAGGCGTATCGTTCGGTGGACAAGGACATTGCGGCGTCTGGGGTGATTCTATCCACTCTAGTAAAGGTTTCCAGGTCCGAAGAAAATCCGTATCGGCCAGAATCAAACATCGCCTTTAATGGCAATGTTACGGGGACTATCAATAACATCCCTGCCGCAAACGTTAATGTTTGGTCGGCGATCAGCGGAACAGGTAAGCCAGCAGACAATGCAACGGTCGGAGCGGACTGGGGCGTCAATGTCTCCAACAAACCGACTTCGCTGGCTCAGATCAATGCAGTCGAAGGGGCGAAACTTTCTGGAATTACCGCCAATGCAACCCAGAACACTATCTGGTATGGCCCAGGAGTCCCAAGTTCTGGCAGTGGGATCAATGGGGATTTTTATATCGATACAGATACAGGGATAACTTACAGTAAATCTGGCGGGGCATGGAGGCGTGCTATTCCTCAGTTTACATCAGCCAATATTTCTACCTTTATTGCTAATACCGCAATTGGATCGGCTCAAATCGGAAATGCGGCTATTCAGACGGCGCATATTGGAAATGCCCAAGTAGATACTTTGCAGGTGAAAGGCGGAGCGATTACGGCACCAGAAGCAGTCAATAATGAAACTGTTTACAACTTTACTTCGATAAACGGAGCCAATGGAGCAGTCACAAGTTACTCTAGTCTTATATCTCTAACTCCTGTTACTGTTGACGTTGAAGTAACCCGTATAATTCAGATGGAAATTAGTTTTGCTATTGGGTCTGCTTCTCATGGAGATATACGCATAGACTTGATGCGCAATGGAACTTATATCGACGGATACATAGCTAGTGTAGATGCGTCTCTAATAGAAGGTGCTGGAGTTACCAATCACGTTTGCACTTTCACCAATGTAACAGCAGCCGGAGCCTCGGTAACATATTCTCTAAGAATCCGATTGGTTAATGGAAATGCTGCGGGGGTAAAATGGAGTAACTCTAATCCGCCAAGTTTATTCCGTAGATATATTCAATGCTTAACAGGTAAACGCTAATGAACGCCAACTTAACATTTTACTTGCCGGAAACTGGAGAAATTCAAGCTGTCTACTCCGGCCAAAACCCAGAAGGACAGAAAGCCATATTCTCGGAATACGCCTGGATCGAGGGGCATTATGACCATCGAACAACCTATATTTCCGCAGGAGAGCCCATGACTCGACCAACGCAAGTTACTGAAATAGACAAGACCGAACTGATCGCGGACGGCGTAGATGCCGTCACCCTTTCCGGCGCCCCGGCCGATGCCGTGTTTACCGCCAGAAGTTTTGAAACCGGCGAAAGTATCAGCGGAACACTATCCGATCCTGATACCTTTTCAACTGTCGTGCCGGGTTTGTGGAAACTTAAAATCGAGAAATTCCCTTATCTTTCCTGGGAGGTGGTCGTCAATGCCGTTTGAAGTCACCCGGCCCATTGAACAACTGAAAGCCGAAGCAGTCGCCCGCGTGAATGCGCAGGCCGGGCAGATTATTCTGGCCCGTTTGCCTCAGTGGAAGCAGTCCAACCTGACCGCCCGAGCAGTGGAACTACAGAGCATCGGCCCCGCTCAGTGGGGGGTTGACGAGCAGGCGGAGTGGGATTATATCCAGAGCGAATGGGACTGGGTTAAATCGATCCGCGCCGAGTCGAATGCGGCGGTCGAGGCGATCAATGCTGCAAATCATATGGCGGAAATCAGAGCAATAGAGGCAGAGGCATTTGCATGAATTGCCGCTTCGAACTGGTCGATATTCGCCTGGTCTGGGACCGGATAAAAGCTGATGTGGACGCATTAAAGGCGGAGTATAATCTGGACTGGCGGTCCGAGGATGTCTACGCGCAATGCCTGATGGGCCGGGCGTTTTGCTACGTGTGTCCGGACGGTTTCGTGATCGTTAAGCCGCAGGAAAACCCGTTCACGCTGGCCAAGGAGTTGTTCGTGTGGATCTGTGTCGGGCGTGGCGGCGATGACCTGAACGAATACTATCCGGACATCTGCGCTATTGCAAAAGACATCTACGCCACGGCAATCATCTTTGAATCGCCGCGCCCTGGATTCCGCCGTCTGGCCGAGCGTAATCATTGGCCGGGAATGACCGCCTATCGATTGCCGGTCGTTTGATTTTCCTCTGACTGTCGTGATGACAGGAGTTCAAGCATGTCTATTATTCGATTCTGGCTGTTCTGGCTTTTACCGCCCAAGTTTTATGGCGGGGGCGGGGGCGGCCAAACCCCGCAAGTCAATCCCGAAGAACAAATGATGGCCGGGATCTCAAAGGCCAAGTGGGAAGACTACAAGAAGCGTTATATCCCGCTCGAAAACCAGTGGATCAAGCAGGTGCAGGGCCTGGACAACCCGATGTACCACAATCAGGCGTCGTCGCTGGCTTCGAATGAAGCCAAGATGCAATACGGACCACAGACGCAGGGCCTGGCCGATTCGATGGTCGGCGGGCGCGTCGGTCAAGCGGATTATCTGGATCAGGCCAAGACCATTTCACAAGCCAGAAACAAGGCAAATCTGGGCGTAACCGACCGGTATCTGCAGGGTTTGGAAGGCGTCATTGCGATGGGGCAGGGCCAATCGGTGCAGTCCTTGCAGGGCTTGAGCGACGTAGCGAACAACTCGGTGCAAGGCCAGATCAACAGCGGAAAGAGTAAGTTCGATAATGACCAGGGCAACGCCAATATGTGGGGCACGTTCACCGGCATGGCGACGGCGGCCACGGCCAACAGTTCAAGCAAAAACAAGACTTAAGGGGGAATCATGGGCGGAGGCGGCAGTACGCCGGAATCATTCGACCGGGATGCGTCGAATAAGCGCGCATTTTTAGTGCGCGACCAGTGGCGCGATTACAAGCAGCGGTTTCAACCGATCGAGGATCAGATTATCAAGGATATGGGCTCGGGCATTCATACCCGGTTTAACCAGGAAGGCATCGATACGGCTCGCAAGGCGGTCGATACGGCCTATGCCGGCGCACAGTCGATGGAGAACCGGGACCGTGAGCGTATGGGCATGGGGCTGAGCGATGCGCAGAAATCGGCTCAGTCGACGCAGTTCGACACGCAGAAATCGGCCTCGTCGGCCAATGCGGTCAATACCGCGAACCAGTGGGACATTGATCGGCGTAACGCGGTAATCAGCGGCGGGTTGGGTAATGCTTCAACGTTGGGTAGGGGGTAAGGTATGAGCATTTTGAATACCGGGCGTCAGCAACTGGCGCAGGCGGACGCGCTGAACAAGCAGTCGACCAATCTCCGTAATGAGTTGGCGGCCAGCAATGCCGGGCTGGAAATGGCCGAGCGTAACAACAAGCAGAGCATGCGCGGAAATGCGTTGGGCGGTATGGCATCGATGGCAATTGCAGATGGCGGAAAGTCGCTTGGGTTTGGTCTTTCAAATGCCGCGCCGGTTGGTCAGAGTTTGGCGAATGCCGAGGCAATGGGCGGTAGTGGGTTGCATGTAGCAGAGAACGCAGGTGTCCAACTGTCTTCGACGGGCACGGGTGCAGCAACAGGAACAGCTGCCGGAACAGTAGGTACAACAACTGGTGCAGCAACCACCGGAGCGGCCACAACAGGAGCCGCTACAGGGACGGGCGCAGCGGTAGCGGGTGCTGAAACTACTGGCTCACTTGGCGCTGCAGTGACTTCCGGTGCTGGGGCGCTTGGGAGTGGAGCTGGTGCAGGTGCATCAGCGGCAGCAGCGGGCGGCGCGCTGGCCTCGGCAGGTTCCGCCGCGTTGGCCGCCATCCCTTACATCGGTTGGGCGGCTGCTATCGGCTCAATGGCTTACAGCCTATTCAGTTAAGGAGGCAGCATGACAGGTTTTTCGGATGGGTTTGCGCAGGGATTCGGGTTGGTCGATGCGGCGCTTCAGCGGCGCCGAGCAAACGATAATTACGAGCAGAGAATGGCGACCGATGACGCAAGGTATCAGGACGAACTGTCTCGTCGACAAATGCTCGATCAGCGCGAACAGGACCGTTATAACAACGAACTGGCAGCGCAACAGCGGTCCGCACAATTAGAGCAGGAAAAATACCGCCATCAGCTTGTAAAAGATAATCGAGAACTCGGATTGAAAGAGGCGGACCAGTTTAGCAATAACGCCTACCGGCAAGCACAGCTTGAAAACCAGAATAAGCAGCTTGGTATTCAGAAAATACAGGCGCGTTCGGCGGTCAACGAAAATCTGGCGCAAACCGAAAAGGTACGACTCGAAACCCAATGGGCGAAAGAGCAGAAAAGCCGGCAGGATGCCATGATGCGGGTGCAAGCCAATCTGATCAGGCAGGACCCCAATACCGGCTTAACTTCAATCCACTTAACCAAGGGGAACGAACTGAATGACTTGAACGATATTCAGACGGCGCTCGGCGTCAATGTCGGGCGGATTGCTGGCGACCTTCAATCATTCAGTCGGAATGTGACAAATATTAAATCCGCGATAGCCGACCCGCGATACTTCCAGCAGAACAAGCAGGCAGTCCTGCAATCGTTTAATGATCTGGAGGCGACCGACATCAATAAAGGACTTGGACCGTATGACGGCGACAATCCGGATTTGAAAGGCGGCGAGGTCGTCAAGAAGGAAATATCCGATGTTTACCCTTCGCCGGATGGGAAAGGGTTTGTGTTCAATGTGAGAACGATCGTGAATAAGGGCGGGAAGGAATTCGTTGACGAGGGACCGATGACGCAATACCGCTCATCGAGCCCGGCAGACAATCAAATTCGCGTGATCGGGATTCCGGAAATTATTCGGCGGATCGACGGTTACGATGCCATTGGCCAAGTCCTACAGGCAAACCCGGATTTCGCGGCAGCAGTCACTCAGGTAATAAACAAGAACAGTAAGGAAAAAGGCGATTATCAGCCAGTCATCGAGGAAAATTACAATCCTGAAACGATGGTCAGCGAGAAGCGCGTTACCGGGGCTTTCAACAAAAATACCGGGGAGGTTACCCGGTCGTCAGGGGGGCGGCAGCCTGCAAAGCCCGATCCTGATGAGCAGCGGCGCAAGGCGGAATATGTCTTGAATAACCGAAGTCAATTCAAGGACAGGCCGGACATTATTCAGGCCGCCGAGAAGGCCCTGCAAGGGCAGTAGTGATCTACAATAAAAGCCCGGTTAATCCGGGCTTTTTTATTTCTTTTGCGTTAGAATTGTGAATCAAATTCACAAAATAACCAGGTATCCACATGGACAGAAACCCACTAGATGATGTCGAGTTGCCCGGCAATAACGCCAGCCCGTTGGATAGCGTCGTGGTTCCTGATGGCTATGAGCCGCCGTCGTCGTTTCGAAAGGCTTTAACCAATGTTGGCGGCTCGACATTATCGGGCGTTGGGCGCGCACTGAAAGACATCGGGCTCGATTCCGTTGGCGATGCAGCCTTGCGCAAAGGCGGAGAGATTCAGCTTGATACGCAGCCGACGGTTCAGTCATTTTCGGACATTGCCAATCATCCTGGGGATTACGTTGCCGAGTCGGCCGGACAAATGGCCGGGCAGGTTGGTCTTGCTTTGGCTGGCGAAACGATCGGCGGCGCGATTGGCGCAGGTCTTGGATCATTGGCCGGCCCCCTTGCGCTGGTTGCGGTTCCAGCATTGTCGGCGGCAGGTTCTTATGTCGGCGGCAACCTGCCTATGCTGGCACAGGAATACGGGTCAGAGCGTGAGCAGCAACAGCAAAAAGGGATAGACGATAAGGGCCGCGCACTGGCCGGGGCAGCAGCGACCACCGCCATTGAGAACCTGGGCGGCTTCAAGCCGGGAGGCATGGTCGGCGCAGGCAAGCAGATTGTTTCCGACCTGGCCGGAAAAGGCGTCAAGGAAGGCGCCAAGATTTTGGGCAAGAAGGCGATCAAGGCCGGGCTACAGGAAGCCGCCGAAGAAATTCCCCAACAATATACCGGGGCGTATGGCGGTGGCACGGACGTTGAAAATCTCAATACGCCAGAGAACGCAGAGCAAGCGGCATTCGGCGCCGCGATGGCTTTGCCTGGTGGAACCCTATTTGGTGCCGGCAATGCACTGGTCGACCATGCACGAGCACCGCGCGGACCATTGGAAAGAGCCGCTCAAGCGGGGGGCGCTCAATCTCAACAACCCACAACAGGAGGCCAAAATGGCATCAACACTGAAACACCCAATCCATCGTCACCGGGCCAAACGCAGCAAAGCGAACCAGGCGCGCCTGCAATGCCAGATGAAAGCGTTCCTTTCGAACCGGAACAGCCATCTGGACCGGCTGGCGGACCAATTGGCCAAGGCGGCGTTGACCTGGCCGCCAATCCTCATGAAGCGTATCGGCGTCGCGCTGAACTTAAAAAGCGCCTGATCGATATCCGGCAGGCGCTGAAGGCCGGCGAGGACGCGGACGGCAGTAGGGCGCAAGAACTTGCCGGCATCGAGGCGGAACTCAATCAGTTGGACGCAGGCCTGCTCGACTGGGAGAAAAACGACCCGGCCGGCCAGCAGCACCGCAAGGACACGTTGCGGCTGAAACAGTCCGCGGCCGAAGGCGATATCGCGACCCATCCGGAATACGGCGAGGTAAAAATTACCCATGCAGGCCGCACGTCCGCGACGATTTCGACCCTGGACGACCAACCCTTGGGCGAAGCGCCTTACCACGCGCTGAAAGGCTTAAGGAAGCCGCAGCCGCGTACCGAATACGACGACGTGATGAAGGCGGCGGCCGATAGGCACGGCATCCCGGCCGAGTTTTTGAAAGCGGTGGCCCTGCAGGAATCCGGCGTCCGTCAATTCGACAAAGACGGGAAGCCGTTGCGGCCGGGCACCAGCAACGCGCTCGGGATCATGCAGATCATTCCGAAGTGGCATCCGGAGTTCGACGCCGAGCGCCTGGCCAACGACGCGGAATACAACATCGATGCCGGCGCGCAGTTCCTGGGCGAACTGATCAAGAAGCACGACGGCGACCTGCATAAAGCGGCGCAGTCCTATTACGGCTCAAAAGACGCGGCGGAGAATTCGAAGTATGCGGATTCCGTCTTGTCTCGCATGGGCGGAACTCATCAAGAAGCAGGTACCAATGAAAAACGAGCAGCGCAAGATTTTCAGAGATCGAGAGGCGAACGAGTCGATACAGAAAGCCTGGGCTCAAGCAGCGATAACGGCACGACTGATCATTCTCAAATTGCAGAGGCAGGCAACGGGGAGGTAGCAGGTGAAAAAGAAAAGCCAGTACGAATTCCCGAAAGTGGTTCGGAGGTTGCTCCACAAGCGGACGCACTATCGGGCGCGGTTCAACCACAAAGCCTGGAAGCGCAAAAGACCCAGGGTTCAGGTAACGGAGAGGTTCTGCAAGGTGGCGATCGACTTGCAGATATGGCGAATACGACTGCGGAAGCTGTTTCCGACGAAATGCCGGCGCGCGATGATCAAGCAAGCGCGGGTCCGGCGCCGAATGTATTTGTAGCCACCCACGAGCTAAGCGACGGCACGCCCGTTACCCCTATCGAAGGCAATACCTACAAGGATATCAATGGCGACGAATACCAAGACGATTACGCCGAACCCCACCAACCAGTTGCTCAGCATATCGAGGGAAATGATCAACATGGATCGACAATGCCCGCCAATGCAGTTGGCGGAAATGATGGTGGAATATTTCAGACGGAACCCGCACAAGCTCCCACCGGGAAAGTGGTTGACGATTCCTCGACTGGTTCAGTAGAGCGGCAAACCGCGATCGATGCGGCCGCGCACGAAGCCGCGCTTTCGCCAACCAATGACCTTCCCGAGCCAACGGCCGCGCAGAAAGAAGCAGGTAATTACAAGAAGGGCCATATTAAGTTGCACGGCCTTGATATCACGATCGAGAATCCGAAGAAATCTAAGCGTTCCGGTACAGACTCTGACGGTAAGCCTTGGTCCGTCGACATGGCGCACCATTACGGCTACATCAAGCGCTCGACCGGCGCCGACAATGAGCACATCGATGTATTCGTGGGCGACAACCACGATTCGGATAAGGCCTATGTGGTTAATCAGGTCGACCCGAAAACCGGCAAGTTCGACGAACATAAAATCATGCTTGGCTTTGAAAACAAGACCAAGGCGAAAGTCGGCTACCTGAAAAATTATGCCAAAGGCTGGAAGGGTTTGGGCTCGATTACCGAGATTCCGGTATCCGAACTGAAAGCTAAGATCGAGAGCGGTGCGATCCGGAAGCCGATTCGCAATGCAACAACAGAAACCCATCAAGGCGTAGACCTTGTTTGGAATCGTGGGCGCAAAGAGCCTACAACTATTCGTGTGCCCGCCAATATCAATATCGATAATCTGAAAGAAGGCGATCATGTCGATGTTGAAATTGACACCGACAGCAGGGGGGTATTTAACAAAGGCGTAGCGCCGGCAGGTTTGTTGAAAACTCTGCTGGCCGAGAAACAGGAAACAGAATCAACCAAGGTAACAACTCATGACCAAAGCACGAACCAAGCCGCGAAAGCGGGTGCCGCCGAGAAAGCGGTAAGGCCGAACGCTCACGGCGTTTATGATGATGAGTCAGCCAACAACGTCAACAAAACGCCATCGACTTTAAAAGGCGGTAACGCAATGGTAAGAACTCTCCAGTTGCCAAGCGGCAAGTGGATTTCTAGCCATGATTATTCAATTAATGGTAAAGAATATAATTCTTCGCCATTAACAGAACATCAGACGTTCGACTCCGAAGAAGCCGCTGCGCATGATGCAGCAAGAATCATCAGGAAGAGCGCTGAAAGAACAGTTTCTGTCCAGGATGGCGTTACCTCTCAATCGCACCGTAAAGCGGCCAAGGATATTCTTAACTGGCTTGATCAAAATTACCCATCTACAAAATTAATTAATGAGTCTACGCAAACAAATAACCCAATTCCAGCAATTCAACCGAACGAACAAAACGCAAATCCGGATCCCGCACAGCCTGTTGCACCTGCAGCGCAAGAAAACTTGGCTGGAAAGGCTGCTCAACCTGTAGCCAAGAAAAAGGCCATCGTCAACGATTCTGACGACCTGCTCGCCGCTATCGCCAAACTCGGCGGCCTGAGCCGCGACGAAGCCAAAGCACAAGGCATCGACCCTGCCTCATTCAGTCACAGAGGCTCAGGCATCAAGCGCGTCTTTACTAAGGCCGGCCGGTCATACGATGAAATGGCCGAACTGTTGCGCGGCTATAATTTCGATGCGCCGATGGCGAACGACTTGGTGGATAAGGTTTCGCGATCGATCAACCAGGGCGAAAAGTTTTATAATCCTGCCGGCTCCGAACGAGCTGCTGAACTTATGGCTCAGGAGCGATTCAGCGACGAGCAGGCGCGCCTTGCGCTTGAACTCGAACAGCGGATCGATGACGAAGAGATTGACGAATCGGCTATCGATTTCCTGCTCGAACAGTACGACGACAATATTGATATGGGCCGCGAAATGTCGGCCGAAGAAATTGAGGCATTTTGGGGAAAGATCGATGAGCAAGCTGACAAAACAACAGGTGGTAGACGTACTGAAGTATCTCAAGCGGACGAAGTTCTCCAAGGATACACAGAATCCGACCTCGCGGGCCGTGCAGGCGCCGAAAAGCAGCGACTCAAGCAAGAAGAATCCGACCGAGTAAAGGCCGAGCAGAAAGCCAAGGCCGACCGAGAGCGCGATAGCGTTTTCGATGAAATGGCCGGGTCCGCACCGAAAACCGAGGATGTTTTCGGGATGACGGATCCGCTGGAAGACATCAACAGGAAGCCAGAACCCAGCAAGAACACAGTCTTTACCGAGGATGCCGCCGAGAAAGCCCGCGCAATCCTGAAGGCAAAGCTTGGGCAATTGAATTCCGGCATCGACCCTGAATTGATGCAAGCTGGCATCACGCTGGCCGGTTACCATATCGAAAAAGGCGCGCGCACGTTCGCGGCTTATTCGCGGGCAATGCTCGATGATTTGGGCGACATGGTGAAGCCATACCTGAAAAGCTGGTACATGGCGGTCAAGTACGACCCGCGCGCGACCGGATTCGATGGGCTGGACGATGCCGGAACCGTAGAGAAATTCGAACTGAAAGACCTGGAGAAAGGCAATGCACCAAGTACCGACGCCAATTTGGAACCAGATAGCGGAAACGCAGAATCTGAAAAGCGAGGAAATGAACCGGCTGTTTCTGATGAGCGACAAAAAACTGACCGAGACGCTAGATCAGCAAGCGGCAGAGTTAAAGAAGAAGGGGAACGATCCGGAAGTGATAGCCGCCCTGCAATTGACACTGCCCTTACTGGTCGAAAACGAGGCAATAAGCCGGTACATTCAACAGAGCGACCAGCCTTATCTTCGGAACTCGCTCCCGGAGTTGACGACAGTGAACGAGGCGGTAACGATAGCAACGCAGGAATACAGGCTGAGTCTGCCCCAAGCGCAACGGTTAAAGCTTTTGCTGAACAAGGAAACCGAAAGGCTGCTGCCACCACCAGAAAAGTAGTTCCGAGCGATCCGGATAATATTGTCGCCACGCTGCCCATGCTGAACGATGGGCAAAAGGCGGATGTGCTGTTCGCCGAGAACCGGCTGTCCGGACACAAGGGGGTTCTGTTCACCAATGGCACCGGAACCGGAAAGACTTTCTCCGGGTTGGGCATTGCCAAGCGGTTCCACCTGCAGGGCAAGAAAAACATCATCGTTGTCGTGCCGTCGATCAATATCGCCGACCAGTGGGCGAAGGCGGCCGATTCGTTTTTCGGCATGAACATCAACCTGCTGGAAAACACACGGGAAGCCGGCAAGGGCCCGGTCATTACCACCTACGCCAACTTTGGCATGAACAACGCTCTGGTTTCTCGCGAGTGGGATCTAGTGATTGCCGACGAGGCCCACAAACTGATGCAGAGCGAAAACGGCGACACGACCGACGCGCTCAGAACATTGCGTGGCATCACCTATCACCGCAACGGTTTTTCCCCTTGGTTCAACGCCAAGCACGCCGATGTGGTTCAAGCATTGAAGTCGGCGCGATCGAATTACGAGGCGTTCAGCAAAGACGATACGATGGATCAGTTATATCGTGCGGCCAACGCAGCCTATGACAAGGCCAAGGCAAAATATAACGAAACTCGCAAAGCGGCCGAGGCCGAATATGATGCGCTTAGCAATGCGAAAGACCCCAAGGTCGTATTCCTGTCGGCGACGCCGTTCGCCTATGTGAAGGCGATCGATTACGCTGAGGGATATCTGTTCGACTATGGCGAAGGAAAAACCCGCGATCATTACAACGCCGGCAATAATCAAGACCAGTTCTTCATGCAGCATTTCGGCTACCGGATGCGCTATAACAAGCTGACGCGGCCGGATGCGAACGTTGACACCGGCATCATGGAGCGGCAGTTCAATACCACGTTGCGCAGAACCGGGGCGTTGTCTTTCCGTTCGCTCGACGTCAATTTCGACTATGACCGCAAGTTTATCCTGGTCGAGTCAGCGATTGGCCGGCGCATCGATGAGGCCATGGAATGGATTCGCGAGCAGAAGTATCAATTACTGGCGGATGAACTGAAAGAAAAGTTCGACCACCTGCAGCGCCGATATTTGCTGGAAGCCATCAAGGCGCAGGAAGCGATTCCGGTCATTAAGCAGCATCTGGCGCTGGGCAGGAAGGTGCTGGTATTCCACGACTACAAGAAAGGCGGCGCGGTCAACCCGTTCATTTTCAGCAGTCACGGCGACAATGACCTGGCCGGTCAAATCGCCGCTTTCAATGAGAAGTTCGGCGACCTGGCGAAATCGTTCAGCGCCTTGCCTTCGCCAATCAACGCCTTCCGGGCCGAGTTCGGCGATGATGTGATGATCTATAACGGCGACGTAAGCCCGAAAGAGCGAATTAAATTGGCCGGCCAGTTCAATGACGATACTTCCGGAAAGAACCTGATCCTGGTGCAGTCGGCCAGCGCGAAAGAGGGCGTATCGTTCCACGACACCACCGGAAAGCATAAGCGCGTTTTGCTGAATATCGGTCTACCGACGCAGCCGACCACAGCGATTCAGCAGGAAGGCCGGATTTATCGGGTTGGCCAGCAGTCGGACGCGCTGTTCCGCTACCTGAATACCGGGACCAATTGGGAACGCTGGGCGTTTGCGTCCACGATTGCGCAACGAGCCTCAACCGCCGAGAACCTGGCGGCCGGCGAAGGTGCGCGGGCGCTCAAGGATGCGTTCATCAATGCGTTCGAGGAAAGCGATGCGTACCCGGCCGGGCACGAAGACGAGGGCAAAGGCGGCAAGGCGGCGGACAAAGCGGCAGCCTCTGTCCTATCCGAGTTCGACCGCGCCAAGTCGCTGTATTTTGGCCAGCACAAGAAAACCGCGCGCACTAAGTCCGCGGAAGGCGTCGATTATTACGCCACGCCTGAGCCTGTTGGGCTCAAGATGGTCGAGATTGCAGACATCCGCCCAGGGGATTCGGTATTGGAGCCCAGCGCCGGCCACGGTGCAATTGCGCGCTGGTTCCGCGACGATGCCAAGAAAACCGCCGTCGAACCGAGTGGAGAATTGGGTTCGCGCCTGGCACTTGTATTCGACGGCGATATCCGGCGCGAGCAATTCGAGGATCTGAACATCATCAACAAGTACGATGCGATCGTGATGAACCCGCCGTTCGGTTCGGGCGGAAAGACGGCGATCGAGCACCTGGCAAAAGCAGCCAAGCATTTGCGCATGAATGGCCGGATTGTCGCGTTGATTCCGGAAGGACCGTCCGCCGATAAGCGGTTTGATGCCTGGATGGAAAGCGAGACGGCAAAGGACTTTTACCTGGCGGCCAATATTCGCTTGCCATCATCCACGTTCGAACGCGCCGGGACCGGCGTTAAAACCCGCATTGTGGTGATCGACAAGGTAAGCGAGTCCGACGCCAACAAGGTTCAGCAGCAGGACCGCGATTACTCGAATGCGGAAAACATCAAGGAACTGTTCGAGCGTATCGAGAATTTGAGCATACGGCCGCGCAATGTTCAGGAACATACCGAAGGAGCCAAGCCGGAAAGCTGGCGCGATCAAGTCGCCAAAGCCGATGCCGCGGCAAAGCAAACCGAGAAAGCCGCGCAGGAATCCGGCGCCATTGCCGAGAGCGCAGACAGAGCCAAGTTCGAACTGAAAGGCGACAAGGTTTTGACCGATGCGCCGGCCGTTCAGGTAACGACCAAAAAAGGCAAGGTGCTGGATGGCGTATTTGTGCCGAATGAAGGCATGGCCAAGGCGGTCGACCAGTTCACTTATCAGGCCAATGGACGCGGTAATGGTTGGTTTGTTCGGTTGCGGCATATTGAGCGGCCCGCGGCTGGCGTCAAAAAAAGCACAGGCGCAACGAAAACCAGCAGCACCGTCGACGACGTTAAATCTTGGCTGCCCAAGCGCGTCAAGCGGCTGCTCGATGCCGGGAAGTTGAAAGTAGTGCAATCGGTCGAAGATCTTCCGGCCTATCTACAGGAGCGCGGCACAGCGCTGTATCATGCGGCCTGGCATGGCACACCACACGATTTTGACCGGTTCAGTCTGGAACATATCGGCAAAGGTGAGGGCGCGCAGGCGTTCGGCTACGGGCTTTATTTTGCAGATAGTAAAGGGATTGCTGAGTATTACCGCAAGGGGCTCAGTGCCAGAGACTTCATTGACTTGGCGAGGGACTCATACGATGAGTATTCGACCCCCAGTGACGCAGTTGATGAAATGCTGGCAAGCCCCAATCTGAGTGATGCGCAGAAGGACCTATTGATTGCCTTGCAGAATGATGATTGGCTGGGCTTTGACTACCCACATCAAGCTATCTCTGCGGCATTAAAACACCCCGATGATTATGACTTATCGGACGAGACAAAACAGGCCTTGGCCAAGCAAGGCCGTCTTTACCAAGTCGAACTCGCCCCAGAACAAGACGAGTATTTGCTTTGGGATAAGCCGCTGAGTGAGCAAAGCGATAAAGTCAAACACTTGCTTGAACAAGCCTTGCTTGATTCTGAATTGCCAAATATGGCGAAGAATAACCCTTCAGGTCAGCAAATGTATAATTCGATCACGATTGCTAAAGCTGGGATGGGTGCGGAAACCGCAAAATCCGCATCCGATTATCTGCATTCACTCGGAATTCGCGGCATCAAATACCTGGATGGCACCAGTCGATCTGGCGAGCGCGAAAATTACAACTATGTAATCTTCTCCGACGAAGACGTTAGCATCACTGCGAAATATAGCAAGCTCAGCGGCGTCGAAGCGCTCTATGACGGGCGGCACGACCAGATGTATCTGGTTGCCGATATGCTCAATCAGGATAACCTGCCGTCCGTCCTGGCCCACGAACTCCTGCACCGGGCCGAAGCCGTCGACCCGCAACTGAAAGCCGCAATCAACCGCTTTGAAAACCAGCTCGACCGCAGTTTCAAACATGCGGCGGCCGGCCGTGGTAGCGCGATTGAAAAGGCCGCATACCGGCGCGTGATGGACGCTAAGACGCCAGCAGCCGACCAAGCCGAGGAATACCGCGCCTATCTGGTTTCGGAGTACAGCAAGCGTCCTGATTCGCTGGGCGGCCTGGTCCGGAAGGCGATCGAGGATTTCATTGCGGCAATCCGCGTGGCGCTGATTCGTTCCGGCCTGGACATGGGTTTTATCCGCTCGCTGACGCCGGCCGATCTGGCAGCAATGTCGCGATATGGGGCAAAGGTTGCAAGCTCAAACGTAAAGCAAACCATCGAGAATGGTAAAGTCGGGAGTAATGGCATCAGCCTCAGCGCTTCCGCAATGAAATCGGTCGAAGCCAACATTCGACGTGGTAAGGCAGCCATGACCAAGGCGCTGCTAAACAAAACGACCGAGCACCGGGCTATGTTTAGGACCGGTATGGGATGGGTGGATTTTGTTTGGGGCGAAGAGGGGAAAGCGGCTGATGCGCGGGGCCGGCGGAAGGGTGCAAAAGGCTTATCGCATATTCTGGAGGCCCGGCAACGGAAGGACGGCTTGACCGATGCGCAAGCAAAGAGGCTGCTGTTCGACTTGGTGGAAACGATTGCGCGAGGGGAAGAGGTTCGATATTACGAACACGGAAACGTAAAGAGCGCCACAATTAACGATGGCAAGAATGAGGTGATATTGGTCAAGCGACCAGCTTCAAATACTTGGATGGTTACAGGGTACGAAATAAAGCCAGATGCCGCAAGCTCGGCTGGAGACGCACTTGCGGCTACACATCCCGAATCTACACTTCGCCGAAACGGAACGGGAGCTGGCGATAATAAGATACCCGATTCGGACAAAAGTTCAAGCGGCATCAAATTCAGCCGAGCACAGAACGAAAATCAGTCCATTGATGAATTACTCGGCGATCACGCTGAATCATCACAACATGAGTTGAAGAATAGGGCAAAGCACTATCTTGACAACATCATTCATGCGCTGGACGGTATTGGCCCGCTTAAAGACCTGCCCAATAAAGACGATTACCTCGTGAAGCGGTATTTGACGCTGGGGAAACTGGCCAAGGTCGACGAGGTGTCCAGAGGCATTTACGACGCCTTCAAAGACGCCGGAGAGGATCAGGCCAATGTGTTCGAGTACCTGACCAACAAGTATGCGAATCCCTCGATCATCAAGAACGAGGCCATACGGGCCAGTGCTGTCAAAACGAAGAAGACGATCATCGATGTGGGGCAGAAGCTGGTCGACCGCGGGCTTCTCGATGAAGAAACCTACGACCGGAACCTAGGCGGGTATTTGCCGAGGCTGTACCTCAAGCATTTACTAGACGACAACATCATTTCCGCTCTGGGGACCGGCAAGAAACCGTCCAACATGGGTTATTTGAAATCCCGCAAAGACATTCCGCCCGACGTGCGCCGGCTGATTCTTGGCGAAATTACCAACCCCGGTTATCTGGCTTCGAAAGGCTACGGCATTCAAATGCGCGATGTTGCGTTGCTCGACTGGCTGGAGCAGATTTCGGAAAACAAGGATTGGGTTTTGCAGCAATCGTTGGTTGACTGGAAAGGCCGGAAAGTGACGCCGCTTTATTTGAAGGCCGAGGCGCAGCGTATTCGCGCTCAAGCCATCCATTACATTGAGGCCGATAAGATGGAGGCTATCGAGCTTGCGAACGAAATGGATGAGGTTGCCGACCAGTCGCTGCAATCCGAACAGGCCAGCGTAGCGCCCAAAGGATTCAAGAAAATCCCCAATACGCCTCGGTACGGCGCGATGCGCGGACTGATCGTGCGTACGGAAATCTATGATGACATTGTAGGGGCCACCCGTGTTAACACCGGGGATGAAAGCATAGCCGAGCAGGTATTGGGTTATGGCGGGCTGGCGACCCAGTTTACTCAGCTCTGGAAATGGAGCAAGGTGGCCGCCAATCCGCCCGCTCAGGTGAGAAACTTCCTCTCGAACGGGATCTTGTTGCATCTGTCCGGAGTGCCGTTTCATAAAGTGCCTTCGCGCGTTATTCAAGCCATCAGGGAGATAAAGAGCGATGGAAAGCATTGGCAAATTGCCAGGAAATACGGCATAACCGAATCGACGTTCAGCTCTCAGGAGATGTTTAGGATCGATCGGGAATTACTGGACGTTGAAAAGAGAAATAAAAAAGGCATTGGTTTTGCCGATTTGAAGTCGATCGGCGGAAAGATCATGGATAAGACCGGCGACCTCTACCAATTCAGCGAAGCCATCTTTAAGACTGCCAAGATTATTGACGAAATGGAGAAAGGTGCGAGCGAAAGCCAGGCGGCACTGGAGGCGCAAAAATGGATGTTCGACTATTCCCTGGTTACGCCGTCCATGCGTTATCTCAGAAACGCGCCCATCGGCGTTCCGTTCCTGACGTTCTACATGAAGGCGCTTCCGAGAATGCTGGAGGTGGCCGCTACCCGGCCTTGGGCATTCGCGCCTTATATGGCCGTTCCGTTCGTGCTGACCGCCCTGGTGGCCGGCATGGCGGATGTGGATGACGATGAGGTGGAAAAGCTGAAACTGGCCCTGCCAGAATGGCTGCAAAAGCGCGGACATGCGTACTTCATCCCGGCAAAGGATGAAAACGGGAAATGGCAGGCAATCGATTTTGGTTACTTCTTGCCGTGGACAATGTGGACCGAGCTGGTACACAGCCTGAAAGATGGGGAGATTTCGGACGCCATCCAGACCACGGGTATTTTAGGCGGCCCGATCACCAGCATGATCTCGGCGATCCAGACCAATATTGATCCCTTCACGAAGAAAGAGATTGTGGATGAGCGCGACCCGACCAGCAAGCAAATCGCTTCGATCATGGGGTATTTGTGGAACCTGTCCGCTCCGACCTGGGTAACAAACAACGGCTTTGCAGGAAAGCTTTATGATGCACTGAACGGCGCCGTCGATAAGCAGGGGGACGTGAAGACCACGGAAACCCAGGCTGCACTTCGACTTTTGGGGGTCAACATGTATTCGGTTGACCCCATGAAGAGCCGGGCCAATAATCTCAGGCATATGAAGTTTGAGATCGAGGATATTAAACGGCGGCGGACGCAACTGCTCAAGGAGCGTAACTTGTCGACTGACGAGAGGGCTGAAATCAGTAATGAATACAGCGACCTTATCAAAGAGCGGTCACAGCAAATGAGTGATTATGCTAGGGCGTCTATTGTGCATCCTCGCCTGAGGTAATTTAGGTGCTTTACCGATGACCAGCAGACAAAAAAAATCCCCGCCGGCAATGGTTAAACCGACGGGGACCTTTCTTCATGCACAACACTTTAGAGGAGATAACAAGGCAAAACCCTGAGATTTAATTGTGAATTATAATCACAAATTTTGCAAGCGTTATAACAGGAAAAAGAATTTCCCCAAGTTTCCGCCTATGTTATATTGTGAATTATAAGAACATTTCACTCATTTGCCGGGAGGCAAGGAGACACTATGGCCGATCCTGTCGCCACCATTCAACTTGCGTCCGAAATGCTGGGCGCACTCTCTGCCTTGCTCACAACTCTTGGCGATTTCGTTCCCAAAGCGATGGCAGCCTGTGCGCTGATTTCTGCCATCACGCCGCCGCCCGATCCAGAATCGAAATTCTATCCGGTGCTCAAGGTGCTCGATCGATTTATCAATGCCATTGCGGCCAATGTCGGGCACGCCAAGAATGTTAACAGGTGTAATCGTCATGTGGATTGAACTTGGAGTGCTCGCTACCGGATTTCTCGGAATCATGGGCTGCTTCATTTACATCAAGATTTTGCAGAGCCGACTCGATACTTCACGGGCGAGAGAGAGTGTTGCTATTGCTTCGGCAAAATCGCATCAATACGCGCTGCAGATGATTGAGAAGGCGGACGATGCGATCAAGACAGTCCATGAGCAAAGGACCGAGAAGCACCATGATGCCCAGGCGCGAATCGACGCCGGTGAGCGCAACGATTTCGACACGGATGACTTCTGATGCGCAGGTTAATTTTTTCCGTCTGTTTTGCGGCGCTCACCGGGTGCGTCGATCCGGTCATTCAAAAAGAATTCGTGACGGTCGAGCTATCGCGGCCGGCACGCCCGGTGCTGCCGAGAGTGTCAGGCAAGGAACTGGCTTGCTTGACTCAGGACGCCTATCAGCGGCTTTACGACCGGCAACGAGCGATTACCGATTATGCGGCGACGCTGGAAGCGATCATCGATAGTACCCATCAACCGCCGGGAGGCAGTAATCAACATGAAGAAAAATAGCAAGGTAAGGCTGGTCCAGCCGATCATCACCGGCGAGATCGTTGAAGTCCAGTGGGATAACGATCTGGATTGTAAAAAGTGTCTGGTGCGCTATACCGATGCGTCCGGCGAGGCGCACGAGCGCTGGTTTCATGAGCACGAACTGGAGCTGAACAATGATGCGTGATGCAGCAAAGGCCAGGGGCTACGGCACGGCGGCGCTGGCTTCGAATTGCAGCGCGGTCGAGGCGACCACGGCGCACGGCCGGTACCGGGTCGAATGCCGGGATAAGGACGGCCGGCTGAAGTGGACGGACGATATCGAAAACCTGGTCACCACGGTAGGTAAAAATGATGCGCTCGATAAGTATTTTGCGGGATCAGGTTATACAGCCGCCTGGTATATGGGGCTAATTTCGGGCACATCGTACACGACTGGTCCGGCTGCCGGGGATACGGCGGCCTCGCATGGAGGCTGGACGGAAGACCAGAACTACAGCGCCGGTACGCGCCCAGCATTGTCGTGGAATGCGGCCGCAAGCGGCAGCAAGGCAACGCAGGCAGCGAGTTTCAGTTTCAATGCGACCACGACGATTAAGGGTTGCTTCCTGATTACGAACAACGCCAAGGGCGGCACAACCGGTATTTTATATTCTGCTGGCGTATTCGGTGGCGGCGACAAGGCGGTGGCGAGTGGCGATACGCTGAATGTGACTTGGACGGGGTCGATGTAATGGCCGACCATGTGACGGCAAATCCCGGTTCAGGAGGACCCACATTTGCTACGGACGAAATCGGCGGGGTGCATTACCCGATCAGCAAGATCGCGCATGGTGCGGACGATTCGGCTACGCCGGTGTCGACATCCGATCCGTTGCCCGTTTTCGTGCCGCCGGTATCGCCGATCAATATCAGCGGCACGATCACCACCGGCGGCACTGCACAGCAATTGGCAGCATCAAACCTTAATCGACGCGGTTGGAGCTTGCGTAATAACTCGGAAGGCTCGCTGTGGGTATCGGATGTCGGCACGGCAGATTATTCGAAAGATTCTCTCGAAATTAAACCTGGTGAATTATATGAAACGCCGTATGGCGGTCAAAGCTCGGGCGCCATCAGTATCATCGGCCAAACGACCGGCCAGTCATTTACCGCGAGGGAATGGTAATGCCGATTAGTCGCTATGTGACGACGGAAACGATCGAGGGCTCGGGATTTTCCGGAAAGACATTTACCGATAAGGTTTATACGATTACCGATGCAGCGGCGTTTGAGGTTAATCCAGCGAACGGAGGCATTCAGACGATCACCCTGGGCGCCAACCGGACGCCAAAGAGCACAAACTTTCTCGACGGGCAGAGTGTCACTCTAATGGTTGATGATGGAACTGCCAGAACCTTAACCTGGACTGATGCAACCTGGGGCGGCAGCGGCGTGGTGTGGCTGGACGGCAGCGCCCCGACGCTGAAAACCACCGGCTATACGGCGATTGTGTTGTTCAAGGCGGGCAGCCAGGTTTACGGGCGGGGCTGATTATGCTGGCACGGAAACTATTGGCGGCTAAACCGGTGAAAAAGCCCAGCATTGTGTTTACCGACAGCAAGATTAACACGTCCGCCTTGGCGTCGAGTGTCACTCACTCCAACGTCAACATTGGGGTCGCTGCCGCGACCAGGATTGTTGCCGTCGCCGCCGCCGTCGCCGGAGGCTCTTTTCCGCGATTGATTCAGTCACTCACAATCGGAGGAATTTCGGCAACCAAAGCCGTCAGCGCTCATGATTCTGGCACGACTGGAACGCATGAAATTTGGTATGCCGTTGTTCCGACCGGGACCGCTGCCGATGTGGTGGTCAACTACGACGGAACTCAAATATACCCTCACAGCTTAAAAGTGGCCGCGCTCTATGATGTTTTATCCACTACACCAATAACCGGAAGAAATAAATCAGAATCGATAGTAATATCGCCCTCCCTCGGTGTCACTCTTACGCCGGAAGCCGATGGCGTTTTATTTGCAGAGTATGGGGCAAACTGCGATTCCGGAACTACCGCGAGCTGGACGAATGCAACAGAACAATCGGATACCTATCCCTCTACGGGTGGCATGAACTTCACGGCGGCCACGGCAGATAACCTTTCCGGTGGTTCTTTAACAATAACAGCTACTTTGTCGGACGCCACCGTGAGCTACCCGCGATTGGTGGTGGCATCCTGGAGATAACGATGAACTATGTAAAAACGTCAAACCCGCCCGAGTATCCGTATGCTTTGACAAGACTGCGCACGGATTTTCCCCAGGTATCGTTTCCGGAAAATCCTAGCGATGAAACCCTGGCTGAGTATGGGGTATTCCCGGTTGAGCCTGTGCCGCCTCCTGCGCACGATGAATCCTCCCAGAAAGCTGTCGAGATCGATCCGGTATATGTCGCCGGCACCTACCGACAAGCCTGGCTAATCGTCGATCTGACGCCCGAAGAGATCGTGGCGAAAAACGCCGTGTACGTTACGGACGAAGACTTCCGCAATCGGTTTTCCGAGTCGGCAATGGATGCCATTATCGCGGCGGCTTACGACGGCGATGCCGTTTGCCGGCGCTTGTTGTTTAAGCTGCAGACAAATGCAAACGGAGTCAATTTGCGCGGCGCGACCGAGACGGCTGGGATTGCGTATTTGCAACAGCAGGGGCTGGTGACTGCGGAAGAGGCTCAAGCCATCCTGACGCCGTAAACCGTGTTTACACCCCATCTCTATCTATTCTTTTATGGCGGGCGTGAATATTCGGATTCCGTCATGGAGTCCGCGTCTAGCGGAGATGGAATAGCCGTCGTTATTGTCACGTCAGCGAGCGCATCTGATGTGATTGCTGCCTCCGATGTTCAGATATCAGCCTTGGATGGGGTGGCGAGTATTTTCGCCCCTCTGGCGGCGTCAGAGTCCGCGTCCGCTATCAATATTCTCGGAGCTGATGCAACAGACGGCGCTGAGGCAGACACTCTATTGACCTGTGCCGGCGCGTTTGTTGCCGAACGCTCGGAAGCGGGCGCGGCAAATGAGGCTTCATCGTGTTTCGGTATTTTCGTTATTGATATGCTTGAGGCATTGGGTGTTACCGATAATCAAACTGCACTGACTGACTTTGTAGCGGACTCTGCAGATTCAATTAGCGCTTTGGATAGTGCGTATGCGTCCACAAGTTTTTCGGCAATTTCATTTGGCGCTGCTTCGGCATCCGAAATAGAGGAGTCGGAAATCACCGGCTCACTGGCGATCACAAATGAAACCGTATCAGCATTGGATAGTGTGACAGCCTTAATGTCGGCCATTGCCATCTGCTCTGATCAAGCATTTTCGAGTGATGGCATGACCGCGGCTCTCAATACAATGACAGCCATATCAGAAGCGTTGTCGACCAATGATGCTCAGTCGTCCGGCATTGTGATAATCGCGACAATAGCGCAATCTCTGGAGGCGATAGACGATCAGTCGGTAAGCGGCATCTTCGAGCGACAGGCTCATGAATCTGCAGAAGCCAATGGGGTGGCCAACGCTGTTTCGAGCGCCTTGGCTACCTTGTCGGAAGCGTTGCCATCGGGTGATAGTCTGGCATCGGTGGTGGTACGTTATGTGAGCGCTACGGAGTCCGCGGCGTCGACCGATTCTATCGCCGCATCTCAATGGCTGGCTGTGTTCGCCGATGAGCAACAACATGCGGTTGAGGCGTCGATAGCCAAGGTTGTTGCGGTCCTGTTGTTGCTCGGCAGGCTGGGCATAAAAAGCCTTGATCCAGCTCGAAACATGGTGAATCTTGAGCCGGAACGGGGGTTACTGAATGACGATTTGCTACGTAGTTTGGTCAACCCTGATCCGATACGCGGGCTATTGAATGCAGACCATGAGGTAAGTTAATGCAACCAGTATTTACAATCTATCCAGGAATCCCTAGCAGGACAGTAAATATCTCGTTGACGCAAGACGGATTTGTTATTGATCATTCCGGGATCACCCGGGTGAAATTGTACGTGGGATCGACGCTGTTCGACAGCCAGGCACAGCCGACGCTTTTTGATTTAACGAAGACCGACAAAATTATTGCGAAATTGGCCAACGCTTCACCGGCGCTTGCGCCAGGGACCTATACATGCCTGTTGGTGATCTATGACGGCGGAAATTATTCCGGCGGGTATCCTTGGGATCAGGATTTTTTGCTGCATGTGAATGCGGTTCCTTGATTGCCTGGATTTTGCCGGTTTTAATAAGAATCTAGTTTGGCTCTATTGGGTTGCGAACGGGGCCAAAAGAAGATAAGTTATTGAAAATTAATATAATAAGTTAGCGTGATTAGCACTTTTAATGCGGTTGTCATTGGTTCGAATCCAATACGACCCACCAACAAAATCAAGGGCTTAGGTTAATACCAAGTCCTTTTTTTATGCCCACTGTCAACGGATTGACAACGCCGGATTAATTTCCAAAATTTCTCTCAGATAGTCGGGAGCAAGATGGGCATACTTCATAGTCACGTTCAATGACGAATGCCCTAGAATCTTTTGTAGGGCCAAAATATTACCGCCGTTCATCATGTAATGACTAGCAAAAGTATGGCGAAGCACATGCGTTCTCTGGCCTTCCGGTAGCTTTATACCAGACTCATAAAGCCGCCTAGTAAACGTCGAATAGGCATCATTGAACGGACCTTGTTGCAAGCGGTCCTGTAACTTTTGATACAAATCATTCGTAACCGGTACTGACCTTGCACGCTTAGACTTCGTACGGCGGTAATGCACCATGCCATTAGCAAGATCCATTAATCGAAGTCCTTGAGCTTCACCCCAACGCGCCCCGGTAGACAAGCAAACCAACGCAATCAAGTAAGCATCAGATTCACTTCTAGCAAGATACGAAAAAAGCTTTTTTATCTGCTCGATCGTCAAAAAAATAGTTTCAGAGTCCTGACACTTTATTAGTCGTATAGCATTGAAATGATTTTTTCCCTGAAATTGCATCGATCGAGATAGGTCATTAAAAACGGCTTTGAACGTCTGAAGCTCACGGTTTAACGTTGCCGCCTTAACACCTTCATTTGCCCGTTTAGAACGATATTCAAGGAAGATACACGGCTGGAATGTAGCCATGATCGGATTACCCATTGCAGAGGATGCTTGAATCATGCGTTGCTTGGTATCGAGACCCGAGGAAAGATGTTGCCCCGTATTTTCCCACCAGAGTTCAACAAATTCGCTAAGCTTGCGTAGGTCTTTTTTCGGCAAGGAAAAAGCCGGATCAAAAGCCGCTTTGGATTCAATCGTTATTTGATAGCGACGTGCTTCAGCTTTTGTATCGAACGTTTTACGGAAACGGCGATGGCCACGGCCGCCAGGCTGTATGTCGACCAGCCATTTATCGCCTTGCTTTTTGATCATGCGGCGATTCCAAAGCCTACCGTTTTGATTTTTAAGCGCTGTTCAACATCCCGCATGATTAAAGCCGATACCATGCTGGAATCATCGAAGATGCCGTATTTTCGCTCGAAGTAGCGGAAGAGATCACGCCATAGGCCGGATTCACGCAGGCAACGCAAGGCGTAACGGACAGGGTAGCGGTTTCTTGCATAGATGCTGATCAAGTTACCGTAGGCTAAGCACACGTTTTTTTGATTGCCTTCCCCAGGCTTTTTTTTAGCGCGTTTGGTAAAGATCGGTGCATGTTCATTGGCCCGAACATGAATTGATTCAGCCATGAATTGCCAAGCCGGATGAATCATATCTTTGGATAAATCCAGGCGATAGCTTTTTAACATGGCGTATTGCCAAAGCCCCCGGATATAGGACATTGCCTGCCTGAAGCTCTTTATTTCAACGTCCTGCTCACGGGCCAATTCATCAATGATGGTATGGTGAAAACGCATTTCAAAACGCCAGACGGCCTCATCAGCACAATACACGGGCTCTAAATCGGAATCGCAAGCATCAGCCCAGACTTGACCCCAGAAGTGCATCTTATCCGCCTCACGAGCTTGTATATCTTTGCGATAAGCCGAAAACTGAAGCTGGTCAGCCCGACCAAAAAGAAAGGATTGTGCACCGCCATACTTAGCGGAATGATCGGAAATATTGAATTCTGTCATGCCGGTACGCGATATTTTACGGCGTGCTTTGGTCGTCAATTGCAAATCAAGATCATTCGGCACATCAAAGCCTTGAATATCGCAGCATAAATGCAGGGCTACGCCGACAGGCTGAACTTGAGTCATAAGCTGCTTTGCAAACGCATCCATCATGATTTGAAGCTCATCAACGGAATGCTTGAAGATCAAGTGAGGGGAGAGCTCAATCTTTAAATGACTGGCATTCAAGTTTTCTTGCGCGTAAACGGAGCCGATCAGGATAATGACACCGAGATCCTGATTCAGCAGGGTATAACGATAACCGCCCTTTTTGCCGCTGGATACCATGAACGGCACGAGTTCACCGCCAGCACCGACCAGGTCGAAGAATTGACCATAGCCAACGGCAAACCGATCTTTGATTTGCTGGTAAACCTCATGGTCAATCAAACCACCGTAAATATGCTTTACGGTATCGACGCCGGCATGAAGAACGCGAACCTGATCGGAATTCCACTGAGTTTTATTTTTCAGAAAGATGTTACCGTTCGGATTGGCTTCCAACTCACCTTTTGGGTTTCGAAAGAAACGATCAAATAATTTGCTAACTGACATCGTGTTACCCTTTGTGTCTTTATGTGATTGTCTATTTATATATTTGAGACGTGCTACATGGCCGTCTTTCGGTTGCGCTGATCAGGATCGAGTCTTAAATGCAAAGCGTTATCCCAAACCGACAACCCATCTTTTTTGCCAAAGTGCAGCACCAGACGCCCCGGTAGCGCGTGATTTATCCTTTCAGCCACCTTGAACCATTCCCGTTCTGAATGGCGCGTAGGGGAGCGTACAGCGACGATTTGACAATGACGCAGGCCGGCTAAGGTCAGGTCAAGGTATTCAGGGTTTCCCCACTGTAAAACCGGTATGACATGGATTAAGTGCTGTTGCCAGTAAGCACCGATCAGCCGAGAGCGGTATATCTGCCAAGCGGTGAAATAGTACGAATGATAGGTTTCGATAGTGAAGTCTGGCGTCATTGCCCATCGAGCCAAGATAACCCGGTCAACCTGATAATATGGTGCGCGCCAGATCGTTTCTAAGCGCCAATCATCGACAAAGGTATGTCTTGGCTTGGTATAGTCCGGATGCGTCCAACGTTGCCATTCACAGCCGGGATATTGCTTTTTGCGGTTGATAATGAGCGGCCAATTATCCAGATGGGGAACGGTTAAATTTTTTGCCGCTTCTACGCGCCTGAGATTCGCTGGATCTTTCACGCTCGGACTCTACACTTGCAACTTACTGATTATTAATTTCGTTTGATTTTGAGGCTGGAAAATAATTAATTCGACCTATGTTAGAAGTTACCATTTGACTTATACGAGAAGAATCCTGAGATTGGTCAGTTTGCACCGGATAAAGATGCTTAGCACGGATGTAGGTAGGAACTTTGCCGGCAAGGTAATCACGACAGAATTGTTCAGTAGCGGGATAGGGATATCCCTTAGTCGCATAACATCGACACCATCCCGGACCAGAAGCACAGCCGATTACGACAGGAGCCGTAACAACTTCGACCATGCCGTCATAGGCCGGAGCGGTTTCAGGCCGTCCAGGGACACGCGGATGAAAATCGAATTGATTAGAATTGCCAGGAGATGGCAAAGGCAGAGGCGCGAGGTGAGCAAGCCCGTTTTGCTGAACTTGTGGAATTGTTTTTTGCACCATAACGGATTCGGGCTCGATAAAACCATGAATACGTTGATAAACTTTATACGTTAAAGGAATCAAAGCCAACAAGGCGATAATAATCACATAGAAAGCTAAAGGCTTGCGACGTTCAGGTTTAGTATGAAGTTCGGCGGATTTATAGAGCTTAAAAGCCGCCTTAGAAAGCTTGTAAGGCCGCTTATCTGTACCGGCATAACTACTGAGATCATGGCATTCCGGCCATTCATATTGATAGCGGCCCAGACTGGTAGCCCGAAGATGAATATGACGACCAACGAGACGGCGGATATTCACGTCAAACAACTGAGGGCCTTGCGAAACAATAAAGAAATCAATCCCTTGATGGCGATGGGTTTCAAGGCGAGCAACGGCAGGCGGGACAGGAGAGAAACCGGAGCGGGGACGAAAAACGTTCTGCACCTCATCCAGGACAATCAAGCTACCATCCGGAGCCCATTGATGCCATTCATCAGCATAAGGATGTTCGCCCTGTACAGCCTCACAGACACGGCATAGCGGGGAACGGCATTTGATGACCTCATGAGGAACCGTGAGCGCGGGGATGCCGTGAACAAATAATGGCCGCTGACCGTATTCTTCAACGCCTTCAATAAACAGGTGATTAACAAGCCAAGCGGTTTTGCCTGCCCCAGGCGTACCAGTGAGTAAGGTAATCATTTGAGCGCCAACTTTTTCCCAGCCATTAATGCGGCCCGACTACCGAGGGCACCCAGGATAATGCCGAAGGCTTGACCGACTCCACCCAAGTTCAATATCTGAAGCACCTCACCCGGTATCGAGTTGTATTGATTTTGAAACTGCATGACGACATTATCAGCCAAAGCAGTGAACGCGGCATAGCTGACAACTGTAAAGCCAAGCGCGAATAGAACACGATACGCTAAGGAGCCAGCTATCGAGATAAGAAAAGCAGCGAGAGTTTGCATGATTATTCCTTAATTGCACCCAACACAATCAGGCCTGCAGAAAGCCAAGCCACTGCAATAATGAGCGGTCGTATCATGTTGGCGAATTGACAGAGTAAATCGAATCGGAAAGTGATCGGTTTGCCCAAATAAGTCGCAGTCAAAGGCGCAGGACAAGAACCTCCACCACCTAGGGAAACAGGACTGATGCCAATACCGGCAGCATTCTGCTCACCTATATCATCCGCCCCCGGTACTTCACCAAAGGAGGAACAGCCGATTGAGTTCGGGTTTTTATCACAATCAGTCTGAGTCGCCGTACCGCCACCGGAGTTTTGCGCTACACCATCACCGACGCCAATCTGTCCGGGCGTCGAAACGGTAGTTACGGTGCCATCCGTACCGATAGTCGTGCTTTTAACCACAGGACTATGGCCGATAATATTGTCGGTTTTGGTTTCCGTTGTGGTAATGGATCCATCAGGATTACGAGTTTGGGTAGTTTGAGAATCAATCTTGACATCCTCATTGACGCAGGCTTTCACGCCGCCATTAACGAGGCACGCCGTGGTAGTCGGCGAATTAGAATTATTTGAAACACAGACGGGCTGACCGTTGACCAGGCCACAGTTCTTGTCGCTAGTTTGGTACGCTTGGCCGTTGACAGTACCGACGCCGTTGGTCTGATCAACGCAAATTTCAGTACCGTTGACGGTACCACACTTGGAGAAATGGTCAAATGTTGTGTACGGGACATTGATTAAGCGGCGACTTTCTCCTGATCTTCCCGTACTCCATCCTTGAAGGAAACTCCCTGAATCACTTCGGCCAGGCGTGCAACGCCGCGTAACTTAAGCCAGCGGCGCTCGGCGCTTTTGACCAGCATGAACACCATCGCCAGGATGCTCTCCCGCGAGACACAGCCCCGCGTCTTGGCCGTGCGCAGTCGCACGGTGGCGAAGGTGGATTCGATCGGGTTGGTCGTCCGGATATGAATCCAGTGCTCTGCCGGAAAATCATAAAACGCGAGCAAGGCATCCTGATCCTTTTCCAGGCAGTCCGCTGCCTTCGGGTACTTCGGCCGATAAACGGTCAGAAAACGACTGAACGCGGTCTCGGCTTCCTTCCGGCTCGCTGCCATCCAGATTTCATGCAGACCCGCCTTGGCTTTCGGTTGTTGGCTCTTGGGCAGCTTGTTCAGGATATTGGCCGTCTTATGCACCCAGCAGCGCTGACTGCGCGTCGTACCGAAGACCTGCGGCAGCGCTTTCCAAAAGCCGAGGGCGCCGTCGCCAATCGCCAATTGGGGATCGATCCTCAAGCCCCTCAACTTTAGGTCCAACAACACTTCCCGCCAGGAAGCTTCGCTTTCCCGGTAACCGTCAGAGAGCGCCACCAGTTCCTTCTTGCCTTCCGGTGTCGCCCCAATCACCACCAGGATGCATTGCGCCGCATCTTCCAGTCGCACGCCGAAGTGGATGCCGTCAACCCACAGATAGACATAGCGCTGGTGCGAGAGATCGCGGCGCGACCAGCACTGCTGCTCGTCTTTCCAACTTTCCTTTAAGCGACTGATCGTGCTCGCCGACAAGCCCGGCGCCTCGGGGCCTAACAGGGTGCTGAGCGCTTCCTGAAAGTCTCCGGTCGAAAGTCCTTTCAGATACAGCCAGGGCAACAATTGCTCCACGGTCTTCGTGCGCCGTAAGTACGGCGGCAGTAGCGACGAAGTAAACCGTAGCTGGCCTGCGCGGTCGCGGATGCGCGGTACCGAAACCTCAATGTCGCCGATGCCAGTCTGGATCGTGCGTTTCGGCAAGCGGCCATTGCGCACGACCCGCTGCAAACCGGCTTGAGTCTTTTCCGTTTGAAAACGCTCCAGAAAGGCGCTGACTTCCGCTTCGATCGCCACCGCCAGCATTCGCTGGGCGCCTTCTCGCAAGACATCGGTTAAAGCATCGGCTATAGGGCTCGCACCCGCTAGCGTTTTTAACGGGATGACCTTATCATTGCTCATGGCGTATTCACTCCTCTTTGTTAGGATTTGATGACCTTGAAGACCATCAAGAATACGCCGCTTTCCTCATTCCTTCATCCACAACTTTCAAGCATAACTCACCACACTTTTGGTTGGCCTTAGGCGAGCTACTGCAAATAGTATTGCCCTTGGCATCCGTGACACATTGATTACCCGAAGCACTTTTCGATGCAGGAACAGACGGATTAGATGGCGTTTGAGTTTTCGCCTGTTCGCCGGCATCAGAACAAACGCCAGTGGAGAAAGCGTTGTAATCGCAGTACACCGCATGATTGCCAGTCAATTCAGACCAGCAAGTACCAGCGAAATCATCAGGATACATGAAGGCATATTCCTGACCACCATACGAGACCGTATTGTTATAAGAACGTCCGACATCAGCATCATATACCTCGTCGGACGAGCTTTCATACGTACCCGCCTTGACGGCTAATTTTTGAGAATCACCGGCTTGACCGGCGCAGCCGCCAGAACATTCACCCGTAGTAAGATCACGCGTCATGCCGACAGGACAGGCGGGAGCGCCTGAACAAACATAGGGAGGCGAAAAATTTACAGCCCCCCCATAGGGGCACCGCCAAAGCACAGATCCGGAATAACGGACGCCAATGGAATTTTTACAAAAATAGGCTTTTTGCTGAGAATCCAATCCATCAGGCACATAGGGAGGATTGGCTAAATCCAGAGAGGCACACACAGCAGCTAGCGAAGAAAACTCCACGCTATGGTTGTTAAAATAGGCTGGAACAGCGGGATAAGTATCCGCATAAGCAACAGACACAACACAAGCCAAAGCAAAAAATTTAACCACGGCCCGCATACAAGACAACTTAGTCAATCCCCGAAAAATATAATCCATGCTGCACCCGTCAAGGCCATGTAAACGGCAATCAGATAAAAGTCAGGTGTCATAATGCACGCCTCATTGTTTTAAAACCGAAGGCCACGGCCCAACACAAGACGATACCAAAGGAAACTTCAATGACATCAGAGAGTTCGAGACCGGAATAATTGGTTAGATAACCGACGCTAGAGCAGCTTGGGTAAACGCGAGTCAGGATGTAATCGGATTGCCCGGACGGTAAAAGAAAGCGATAGGTAATGTTGGCGGTATCATCTGCAAGCGCCGAGAATGCCACTGCAACAGCCACACCATCATCCGCAGGCATAGCGGGGAGCGAAATCTCAGCATTGGCGGCATCAGACAAGGAGGGATAGCAATATCCGCGAAAGAGGTTTGGCATACATAAATCGCACAATAAAGGAGCGGGGAAAATGCCGGGGAGCGGCATTAGCCGACCCCCCGGCAGATGGATTAAAGAGCGCGGCGCATGTACTGAAAGGCAACCGCCGCGACGACAGCGACCAAAGCCAGACCGCCGATAGTAGCTGCATCCGCTGCAGCATCACCAAGGGCTGTAGAAACGCCAGCAGGAACTGCAGCCGCAGCCAAGTTTGCTACGCCGGTCAGACCGGCACCTAAGGCAACTTTAGAAGTTGTTTTCATGTTTTCACCTCATAATTTCAAGATTAAAAAAAACCAGTGACCGACTGGTAGCGGAGTTCCCTTAAGAAGGGAAATTCGTTAAGAGAGTTTGTTTTGCCTGTAACGAAGGGCTTTAGCACGTTCCCGGATTACATGACGAAAATAGAAATCAATACGGGTAAACATGCCACTAGCAAGATGTCCGAAAATCACACCAACAGAGAAAGTGGTAAACAAAGCAAAGAAATATAAATCATCAAGCATATGGATAATGTCACCACATTGACCCATCAGATCGGAAACCGCTTGTTGGTATTGATTTAAGGAATCGTTCATGGAAAATAACCCGTATACAGATTAAAGTTTGTTTTTAAATATGGATTTGAGGGTGTTAGAACGGGTATTCGTTAAGCCGGTTTGTTTTGTCCAGGTTGTTCTTTGTTTTGGCTATTGAGCTTTGCAGTTAAGCGCGGGTCTTTTACGGCTAAGCAGGTAAGTTTGGCTTTGCCGCCAGCACCACGGCCTATGACTACGCGAAGTTCGAATTCGCCCGGAAGGAGTCCTTCGTTGGCGTAGGCTTCGAAGGTGATAGCCATTTCATAGGGACCGCCAATAGTGAGAATTTCGTTGCCGATGATGTTTTCGTTTAGGCCTTCGTTTTGTTGTTCAAGGAAGATGGAAATTCCGGAATTGGAGTCCATTGAGTATTTGGTTACTGAACGGATGTTGCCTTGAAGTACGGTTTGCATATTAGTTACCTTGGATTATGGTTTTAATGATATTAAGTGCTGTTTTCTTTCTTTTTATGGATAAGGGAAAGTGACCTTATGTTCTTTTGGGCGTTGCCTTCGGCCCGGGCTTTCCGTTCCAATCACTACTTTGAGCGGCTAAGAGCGAGTAAAGGAAAAATGCTATTCCGCGTTGCTCCATAGATTTTTCCTTAACTCGCTCTAGGCCGCTCAATGTAGTGATTTCCACTCCAATCCCTAACGCATTGAACGGCGAATCGGTCAGGGCCTTTTTTTGATACGTTAAGGCCACGGCCTTTTGATCGCTCCCTCTGCTCGGACTCACGGCCCCACCCTTGGGTCTTGGGTGGGGCCGCCCGTCTTTGCTTCCGGTCCGACGCGGCAAAGTTCCCCATTGAGGCGCGCCTGTCAAGGGCACTCGTCCCTCGGACCCTTGACAGGCGCGCCTCAATGGGGAAAAAGCAGCCGCGACCGAAAGCGACGACGAGCGGCCCCACCCAAGACCCCTTCCAACAGATTGGTAAGACTGATAGAAGGAGTTAGTTTTGCACATGGGCGGTTTCACTGGATGAAGCTGGGCCGTGGCCTTGTGCCGGAATGCCGTTGGGTTTCACTTGTAAGCGGCCATTGGCGTAGAGGGTTAACAGGGACTGAACAAGTTTATAGAATGTCAATCCGCGCTTGGCTGCATCGAGTTCAAGCTGTACGTAAATATCAGTCGGTAAAGCAGATTGAAATTTACGATAGGTTTGTTTTTGGTTTTCGCCTTCACGATAGGGAGGCAATAAGTCGTTTAGTTCGTTCATAAGATTTAACCGGGAATAATATTGTATTGATATGTAATAGGAAAAGGAAAAACACGTTTACTGAATACTACTGACCTTACATATAACCGTTTCCCTAAACCCCTTATTCTTTTCCTTCTATAAGAAATCTCAGAATATAAACCGCCTACAGGATATTTAATTGATTGCCCTGTTTGAGTAACTGAAATAAGAGCGGAAGGCAAAGTAAAAAGATTGGAATACTGCCAGCCAGGAATTACTTTTAATTCAGGTTGAGAATTTTCAAGAGCTTTTTCGCGCTCTTCAATTTCACGAAAAGCCTTAAAAGCCTCATAACGGCGATAAAATCGTCTTGTAACTTTATTAAAAACCCTAACCGACTTTTCATAAGCGGGATGGGAATAATCCATCGACATTCTCAAACGATACAGCCGATCATGAAGGTCATATGCCTGAAGGAATTGCTGAAATAAAACATTACGAGTTTGAGCAAGAAATTCTTTTGATATAGCCATTTTATTTCCCCTTACTTTTGCGCTTGGTCTACGCATTCTTGCGTGAGCAAAACCATGTTGACGACACGATGCTTGCCAATCAGCATCGATGGGATGTAGCCGCGATTAATCCAGCCTTCGACGACTCCGGGAGCAAAGCCGGTCAGTTCGGCAAATCTTTGCTGGCTAAGGACCGGAACGGATACAGCGGTTAGGTAGCTTAGGTTTGGGTTTTCTTGGTCGGTCATTGTGGTACTATAGAAAGCAGCTAAGGAACATTTACCATTTAAGTGTAAATATAGCACTCATTTAGTAATATGTCAAATGTTAAATGCAAATATAGCACTTATTTATGACGCTTAGAGAGAGATTAATAAAGGTCATTGACCATAAAGGAAAAACACCAAAAACAATGGAGGAACTAACAGGCATAGATAGAGCTAAATGGGCCAACATCAAAAGAAAAGACCCAATACGAGCTACAGAAGAACATATAGAAGCAGTGTGTAATCTATGGCCAGAATACGCACTTTGGATAACAACAGGCAAAACGATCCCGGAAGCAGGACAGATCAGCCCAGATATTGAAGAGGTCAGAAAAAATCTAGGGACGGGTACTTGACCGCATCGAAGGCGCTAGAAAATTGGTTCAGAGATACAATGTAAGGAATAGTATCTATACTTAGTTTTTTTGCAAAGAACGTAAAGGTAGAGGACATGCTATTGCTCGTAACATCATCATTGATATGCCTGTACATAGGATTCAGGCTTGGAAAGCATAAAAAGCTAAACAGCAATTCTTACATCCAAAACGAAGCAGAACTAGAAGTAATAAAAGAACTGAAAAAACTTGATAAAAACAAATACTATGTGATGAATGACATCACATTGCCAACAGAGGAAGGAACAACGCAAATCGACCATATTGTTTTTTCAGAAAATGGAATTTTCGTAATAGAAACGAAAGGTCACAAAGGATGGATTTTCGGGAAAGAAAACGATAGAAACTGGACACAGTATTTAAAAGGCGGAAGAAAATTCAGCTTTCATAGCCCTATAATACAAAACAGGAATCATATAAAGAACATAATAAATATAACAAACATTCCTGAACACACACTAAAAACAATAGTTGTATTTACAAATGATAAAATGGAATTTAAAACTTCTCTTCCAAAGCATGTACTAAAAATAAACCAGTTAATACAATACATAGAAGAATGGAATTTAAGCATATTAAATCATAGCAAAATGCTTGAAACAATTGGATTGATCGAATTCAAAAGAAAAGAAAAATCTGATGAAACAAATAAAGAACATATTGAATACATCAATAAAAGACTTTCACCCAAGCGCAAGATGAAAAACAATTAAAATAATGCAGAAAATATGTATTCAAATAAGGAAAACTTGAAATAAAAATCATTCGGCTGCAACTAATTAATAGTTGCAATTGTCAAATGAAGATGATAATATGCAACTATATTCTAGTTGCAAGTATCAAAAAATGAGCAACCAAAAAAAACTTTTTAAAGAGTTCATTAACACACCTTTCCCTACATGGAATGACGTCGAACACCTATTAAAAAAGCTAGGCTACCAAAAAATTGACAAAAAAGGTTCAGCCGTTGAATTTTGGAACGAATCAAAAAAAAGTTCGATATTGTTACACCGGCCACACCCAGGAAACACTATCAAAACCTACACCAAAAAAGATATCATCGAGCAGATTAAAAAAGCGGGGTTTTTTTATGAATCACTTTGAATATAAAGGATATTTAGGAAGCGTGAAAGTAAGCGTAGCAGATAAATGCATGCATGGAAAAATCGAATTTATCAATGATCTAGTAAATTACGAAGCAGAAACAGTAGAAGAATTAAAGAAAGAGTTCGAAGCATCCGTAGAACGATATCTAGAACATTGCAAACTGGTAGGAAAGGAACCGAATAAACCATTTAAAGGCACCTTCAACATCCGAATCGGCCATGAACTGCACGAAAAAGCAGCCAAAAGAGCAGAAGAAATCGGAAAATCGTTAAACGACTATATCAAGGACACCATCAAGAAAGACATCGAATCACACGCTTAACGACTGACAACAAAATGACAACGTTTGTGACGCTTTCAGTCGTTTATAGTGATTTTATGAAATTGTAAAGCTTTGGTTTTCTTACTTTTTTATATCGTTGAGTTACGTTTCAACTAACTTTTAATGCGGTTGTCATTGGTTCGAATCCAATACGACCCACCAACTTTACCAAATTAAATCAAGCAGTTAGCTTACCATAGCAGCTGCTTTTTTTGTGCCTCGAATTTCTTTTGCGTGACCTGGGCTTTAATTAACCAGCCCTTGCCCTTTCCAATACGGTAAGTGAGATACCACTTTCCATATTGGAGATTTTGTTCACCGCATCAATCAATTCTTGCAACTCAGCTGAAGAGTAATGGGTGGTTATATCTCCTGTCGTATGATGCAGAAGCACTTTACGCGTTTCAAACGATACACCCGCTGCTCTTAGACGTCTTCCAAAAGTATGCTTCAAATTGTGAGGTCCCTTTTTAAAAGATCCATCGCAGGGAAGCTTGGCTTTTTTCCAAGCATTCTTCCATGCCGTGGTATACATCCGCACCAGACGTTTACCTTCAAAAGGAAAAACGTACATCGAATGCAGTCCACGTTGTCTTTCGATTACCGACTGAGCAATACGATTTAGAACGACAATTTGGTCTTCCTTGTTTTTCTCCCCAGGCCAAATCCCGTCATCATAACAAACCGCCATTTCCAGGGGTTATGAAAATGGATGTCATCAGCGAAGGGACCTTAACCTCCCAATCCCATCTCAGCCAACAGACTCCTTGTTCGCGTAGCCCTGTATTCACTTTAAAAAGCGCCATCTTATGAAGATAATCGGGCAGAAGCTTAAAAAACCGCTCCTGCTCATCCCATGTCAATGGATACGGTTCAGCCGCATCTTCCCATTGGGCATTTGCAGTAATGGTGCCGTATCAATCCATGGTTGATTATTTTCATCACACCAAACTCGTGCTGAAAGCGTGAGTATTCTGCGAACGACTGCCAGATCCCGCGCAATGGTACCGCTTTTTATACCCTGTTGTTTTCTTGCTTTAATGTAAGGTTGCAGCGAGCCCATATGGACTTTTCTGATTTCCATATCTCCAATAAAGGAGTCCAATTGTTTTAGACAATCTGCTAAAGGAGTCCAATTGTTTTAGACAATCTGCGTTTCTGGATAAACTTCGCTTTGTAGCTTCATTCAGGAATTTCGCCGCTGCCATTCGAAAAGTCCGAACAGGCCTTACTCCATAGACTGAGGCTTGCCGAATTTCTTCGATTTTACGGGCGAGATACTCTTCCGCTTTTTCGAGGCCGCTTTCGCCAGTGCTCTCGCAAAGGCGTCTGCCTCGCACTTTTTTGTCGATATGCCAGAAATCGCCGCGTTTGACGAGTCCTGGGGTTTTCCTGCGTCCCATGATGAACCTCCATTAGGTTGATCAAGACGCCCGTTGCGAGTGATATAGTCATCCACCCAAGCATCCAAGTCAAGCCTATCAAATGCAACTCCTTGCTTACCGATAGGAATTTCTGTAAGCAGTGGGCGAACCAGAGTGTTGAATCGATTTCGATTCATACCCAAATAAAATGGCGCATCCCTGAGTCGTATCAGGCGCGGCAATATTACTGGAAGGTGAACCCTTGGCTTGACTATAGATTTAAAAACTCGAATCGGAATTTTTAAAAAAAGCTACGATAAATTCATTTTTAATAAGTGGTTTTGCAAACACAACATCGATCGGCCATATCTTCGCGAGCCTTTATTTAGAATAGAAGCCTCACAGTGAGAACATTTTACCAACTCAATCCGCCTCGATTTTAGGTCCTTTGCGATGACCCATGCGGCGGAAACCACTAAATCCTAGAAGCACATCAACGATGTCATGCTGCCTACGGGTCATACTACGTATGAAGTGGGATGTAAATCGGGGCGAAAAACATAACCAGCCTGATTGAGCAATATGCTGAATGTCCTTATTGGGCAATTGACTGATCGCCAACCGTACGTCTTCTTCGGCAATACCCATCATTAACTCCGCAAGAATCGCATTTTCCCTCGCCAATTCACGGGCTTTTATCAGCCAGGTGAGATTCAGTTCATAAATTTCTGCATCACATGCTTTATTATGAAGCGTGGCATGGCGCTCAAAATAATCATCCAGATTGTTGAACGCTGACTTCATGACCTCGTCTATCTCAGGCGCCATGTTAGCGAGCTGAAATTTGTTTTTAAGCAGGACTTACGCACGATAAAGGGCACACTGTGTGGAAATGAAGGTCAAAAGGTCTAAACAGTTTTCTCATACCGCTATGACACGCTTGGATTATTGCCAATTTCTGCTGGTCAGCCAGATCAATTACACGTTGACTTATTTTGCCGATCACCACGATACCTTCAGCCACGATGCCATCAACCGTTACTTGCGGCGCGAGCGGATGACGCCGCGGCTGATATGGGATAACGTCCGTGACGACATCGTCCCCACACTCACCGGTTATCTCCTCTTCGACGACACCGTGCTGGACAAAGATTACTCTCGGCAGATCGAGTTAGTGCGCTGCCAATACAGCGGCAATGCCCATGGCCTGATCCGCGGCATTGGCGTCGTCACCTGCGTCTATGTGAATCCGGCGTTGGATCAATTCTGGCTGATCGATTACCGGCTGTACGATCCCGAGGGCGACGGCAAATCCACGCTGGGCCATGTCCACGACATGCTCAGCCATGCAGTCTATCACAAGCACTTGCCATTTCACGCCGTGCTGATGGACACTGGGTATGCGACCAAAGACCTGATGTTGTTCATCGAGTCCCTGCAAAGAGTCTATTATTGTCCGCTCAAGGCTAACCGCCAAGTGGATGATTCCGGGGGTGAATGCGCGTATCAACGGGTCGATGCGCTGACCTGGGCGTCGGCTGAACGGCAACACGGCAAGCGCATCAAGATCAAAGGTTTTCCCAAACACCACAAAGTGCAATTGTTCCGGGTTGCGGTGTCCACTCACCGCACGGACTGGGTCGTGACCAACGATCCCACTCAGCATTCCCTGATGGCCACACAACAGGTGTGCGGCTATCGCTGGAAGATCGAGCAACTGCACCGCGAAGGCAAACAGGTCACCGGAATGGAACGCTGCCAGTGCCGAACCGCCCGGATTCAACGTAATCACATTGCCTGTGCCTTTCTGGTTTGGGTTCGACGGAAGCAATTCGCCTATGCAACAGGGCGCACCGTTTATCAATTGAAACAGGACCTACTTGATGATTACCTTTGCCAACAACTCAGAAATTCATCACTCCGCATGCAGCTTGCGTAAGTCCTGGCATTCAAAGTAAATGATTGAGGTATCCATATGAGTGAGATGCTTTCTATTGATCGCTTGCGCGCAGAAAGCGCGCGCTTCGGTACCAGCCCTTATCTGTTGACGCAGGGTAACGATGGCCGGCCGCATGCGGTGGCTGTATCAATCGAATGGCAAGGAGATCGGATTTTAACGCGCACCGGGACGCGCAGCGTCGCCAACGCCGATGCACGTCCGTTGCTCAGCCTGCTGTGGCCGCCGATCGAGGCCGGAGGCTACAGCCTGATCGTCGACGGCGATGGGTGCGTGATCGGCAGCGGGGCCGATGCGCGAATCAGCGTCACGCCGACGCGAGGCGTACTGCATCGACCCGACACCTCGGCGGCCTCCGCCGCGCGCGGGTGCGGCTCAGACTGTATCCCTTTACTTAGCTAAAGTGAAACTATATCTGGTCGGAATCGTGATGCGAGAGATGGGTTATCACATTCCCATACCACAGAGCCATCCACCACTCCTTGCGCTGACTGCTGCGGCTTGGCATTAATTAATGCCATCAGAGACTCATTCAAAATCGTCAAAGCTTCCTCGGAATCAGGGTTTACGAAATGCTGATGCCGATGTTTGCCGTTTATGCATTGTTCAGGTAGCCATCGCCGCGGAAATGATCTGACTTGAAAACCTCTGGCTGCTAATCTTTCTGCTACAGAGGGTCTGCCGCTTTTGGTGAGCCAATTGACTTTCTTCAAAGTCTGCAAAGCCCCAATCAACACCAGGGCCGGACTGTCACCGACTAAGCCAGCTAACCGCTCAGCCATCCATTCATCCCTATCACGCGGATTATGGGGGCCCGCATCGATCGCGACAACGTTTAGGCAAGCCGATTGTGTTGTTAAAGTTGCTAGATGCTCAATTAAGTTCCACATTGCTGGATGATCGATTGAGGCGGGAATCTGGACAGAAGATACAGCAGCTCCGGAGAGTAGTGCACGATCAAGCGCGGGTTGCTGATTGTCCGCGATCTCAAGTGCCACAATGAGGCATTGTCCTTGCTTGATATGGCCAGAAACCAAGTCTCTAACCAGTTCGGCCGACTCGGCATGCTGATGGGACTCGCCGATGAAGGTAATCGTCCCCGGCAGTAAGCCTTTCATGATGGGATCGGGCACTGCCGATCTCGCAGAGTAAGCGAACAGCAGGAGTATTAAAGCGCAAACGCGAGACATGTGAGTGAGGGGCCCAGCTTATCAGACGCGGCGTCATCCGCTCTCGCCGCAGGTAGCGGTTGATGGCATCGTGGCTGAAAGCGTCATGGTGATCGGCAAAATAGGTCAACGTATAATTGATCTGGCTGACCAGCAGAAATTGCCAATAGTCTAAACGCGTCATGGCACTATAAAAGAATGAGGCCGGTATTTTTGACCTTCACCCCCTCATGGTGTGCCCTTCGCTATCAAGCTTTTTGCGTAAATCCTGTTGGGCAATAAAGGCAAGTTATGCCGCATTGGCAAAACAACCAAGCTAGCAATACGGTAGCAGATGGTTTGTGATTGGTGGTTCTCCCTTTGTTAATTTTTTGTTTTGAATTGATGTTCAAACAATTAATTGGCCTTGGCTTGCCGCTAGGCTGATTGTCGCCACCGTGCCGGAATTGAACGTCAGATAGTCGGATTCGATGCCGTCCGAAAAGATTACGCCGTTTTCAGGCATTTGAGATTCCAATTGGAGAGGCATCTCCGGTGTGATTGCGCCAAATACCAGGCTAGTGCCTGTGGTCCGGCTTGGAAACGGTTCGCGCACGGTAAATTGCAGACGGCATTCATGCCAGGCGAAGCCGCCCTGAAGCGGATGGTGCTCACCGCCAGCTACTCCCAAAGCACCGGCCAGGATCGACTGAAACCAGCCGGTCGAGCCGAAGCCGGTGGAGATGATAATCCCCGACGATGACTGGGTTTCCTGGCTACCGTTCCACGCCAGCAGGTAGCGTGCCGAAGTATGACTCTTCGGCCCGACAAACAGGTCATTAACCGCCAGCAAGCGTTGACCATCATTGGTCTTCGCCTCGGCAAAGGTGATCGTTTTGCAGGCCGAGCGGCCAGCCAAGGTGCGCGTCACGACCCCCTTCAACTCGCCGATTTCGAAAGGCAGTAGTTTGCCGTCCCAGCGGCCCGGGTCGGGGTTGATCGCAATCACCGGCTGGCCGTCAAGATATTTCAACGTATTGGCGACCAAACCATCCTGGCCGATTGTGATCACAATATCGGCCGGGCTGAACTGGTAGTTCGGAAGCAAGCCCCGTTCCAGCCGTTGAAACCGCCCTAACGCTTTCAGCGTCCGCTCCGCTTCCTGAATCCGCCGTTGATAAAGATCATGTTCATCCAGATAATCCTGGGCATCGACCTGATTGTGCTCCAGGTAAAACCGGGCCTGTGGCCAGGTATTGAAGCGCTCGATCAACTCCTGTAAGCGTGTTTTGCGCACCACCAGAATAAAGCGGTATTGATAAGGCTCGCTCATGGTTGTACCGATTTTTTGATGAGATGGCCGAACAGATCCGGCGTGAGAGTCAGCTCGCCGATCTTGGCGGCATTCTGTGCGAGAGATTCGAAGGCCAGAGCCATCAATTGCTCCGGCTCCATTTTAGCCATGGCGATGGCCTTCAGGTTCTCGACCGGCAATTCCCTGAAGGCCCTCATCCGTTCGGTAATTGCATAGGCTTCTGTATCCGCTTGCCGGCGACTGTTTTCGCTGCTCAGGGCGATCAACTCCTTGCGCTGGGTTTCAGCAGCGATCTCGGCCTGTAAGCGTTCACGTTCAGTCTCGGCTTGGCCACGCTGTATCGCGCGCTGATTCAGGAGGCGTGATTCCTCGATTTCCTGTTCCTTTTGCTGCATCGATAGCTCGGTTTGCAGTTCGGCCTCCTTGATTGTTCGCTCCTGTTCGACCGCGGATTTACGACGGTTATAAATTGCATCATCCGCTTCCTTCAGAATCGCTTCTCGGGCTTCTGCCTCTAAGGCGCGCGCCGTTTCCGGCGTGGGTTGCAGGGCACTGATGGAGATGTCCAGCAACGCAATACCCAAGCCCGCTAGCGAAAGATCCTCGGCAAGTTGTTCTCGAATCAGCGTAACCAGCGTTTGCCCCAGCTTTAAAGCCTCCCGAAGCCCGGTGACTTGCACTTTGTTTTGTACGATCGACTGCACGATCCGAATCACCCGATCGGCCAGTTTCAACGGGTCTTCCGACACGTAGGTCTGGCCGTCGTTTTTGAGGCTGTAATTCAGCATCTCGGCCATTTTTTCCGGTGCCACCACCCGATAGGTCACTTGACCTTGTACGGTCATCGACTGGAAATCGGCAGTCAATAGCTTAAAAATGAATGGTGTCTCCTGGGCGTTGACCGGCACCGCCGCGATGGAATCCGTAGCGGCGTTATAGAAAAAGCTCAAGCCTTTGCCTCTTTTCCGGACTGTGCCGTTGACGGTTTTGATGACGAAGGTCGAAGCATCGGCTTTGAAGTATTTGATAACGAGCATGGTTTTTCTCCTATTAGTGTCTTTTAGTCTCTAAATTAAATAGTGACTTATAGTTACTTAATTGTCAAGTCTAAAAGTGACAAAAAGACACAAATTTTTGAGACAATGCTCATTCCTCCTAAACCGATTGCTAAAAGGCCACAAATACAGAACGTTACAATGGACGAAAAACAGTTTTTAGCCGAATATAATAAACACCACTATGACAGCCCTCTAGTGACCGTGGATGCGGTGCTGTTTACCTATCATGAAGAATGCTTGAAAGTGCTGCTGGTCGAGCGCGCAAACCATCCCGATCGGGGCAAATGGGGCTTGCCGGGCGGCTTCGTCGACCTGGAACACGACAAAACCCTGGAAGAGACGGTACGGCGTAAATTGAAAGAGAAGACGGGGATAGAACCGCCTTATCTGGAGCAATTACAAAGTATCGGCAATGCCGAGCGCGATAAGCGCGGCTGGTCGGTAACGGTTGCCTATACGGCCTTGATGGCTTATCAAGCTTGCGCATCTCATATTTCGACCGTGGCCGATGCGCAATGGCTGGCCTTAGATAAAGTCGGTCAAATGGATTTAGCCTTCGATCATCAGGCGATCATCAATCTGGCGAGGGAACGCATGCGGCAAAAGGCATTGTATTCGATCATACCGGCTTATGCGCTGCCGGAAATCTTCACCTTGCCGGAGCTCCAGCACTTGCATGAAGTATTGATCGGTAAAGCCTTGCAGAAAAAATCTTTTCGTCGGCGTATAGAGCAGGCGGAATTGTTGATCGATACTGGGAAGAAACGTTCGGAAGGCGGCCGTCCGGCCGTTCTCTACCGGATGAAACAGAGCTCCGGTGCTTACACCTTTGTGCGCAACCTGGAGGATTGAAGTACTCGATGGGTATTTTTCAAAAGCGATTATCTGCGAAGACGGGGCAACTTGTAACCTCGTTGATGTTTGCCTACCTGCGCTTGATACGCGTGAACGCTGGGAATTATCCCTGACCAGTCAGCAAGTTCACCGTACCAATTGGCGACCTTCTGCAATCGCTGTGCAAATTGGGGTACCGATTTGGCTGTATGGAGCCAAGGCTACCAAAGCCTCAGTGTGCTCAGTTGGTTGGAGCGCCAATGCTTACCTCAAGGAAACCAGGAATCCGCTGGGCCTTATGGGTTAGGTCTTCACGTGGCGCGAGGCCGCCCGAAGCACGGCACGAGATAGCAGTTGGTTCTGGGCGATGCATGTGGTCTCTGGCACCATGATGCAATCTGGGCAAGCACCGCCACTGAAATCGCACAAGCTGCCGGAGTTGCAGCGATGCGAGGTTGGTTCAAGGAGCAGGGCGAGGAATCGGTTGTTCTCGTTTCGCCATAGTGACGAGAGATTGCCCAAGTCCATCGTGGTGCCATTACGGTAGACCACGAACGCAAGGTTGGCAGGGAAGAGATACTCGCCGAGGGATCCAACATCCAGACCCGAAAGTTCGGCTACCGCCTTCGTGAATAGATGGGCATAGCTGTGCAGCAGGGTATATACGTAGCGGTAGGTGCTTGCATCCCCTGGATGCAAGGCGGAGAAGTAGCGCCCAAACGGCTCAAGCGTTGACCCGAGTATAGCCATGGGTGAATTTGCAAAGGTCGAACTCTCGAATCAGGCACAGTTCGCACATGCCCAGCATTCCCATCAGCCGGAACGTTTCCTGTTCCTGAACTGTCTTTTCGAGTTCGTTCTTGGGCGCCAGGTCGTTATCCAAATGGTGGAAACGAACAAAGGGCGTACGTTCGCCACGCGCGGCGGTCCGACTGAGCTTGCTGCGCTTCAAAGCTTCGTGCTCGACGGATAGCACGAATGGGTCGTAGCGACTGGAGAATTCGAAACGGCGTGAAGTGGCGCGTCGAGGCGTACATTTGTCTCAAAATTCAAAATTGAATGGCGTGCCGGGAACCGTTTCTTGAATCGTCTGCCAGATTGCCTTCAGCTTGGCCTGCATGGCGGTGGGCATCGTCTGCTCCGTGTCAGGCGCAAGGCCGCCCAGAACGCGTCGGCTTCGGACAGACTCAGGAAGGCCCGCCACGATGTCTTGCCAGCACGGCCTGAATGCCCAGCACCAGCTACACATGGGGTCATGGAAATAATAAAGCATCAGAGGCATCGCTGAACCTAGCATGCGAGGGGTAATCAAAATTTTATCGCTAATGCGCGTTTAAAAGTAATCAGATTATTTTTAACGAAAGGAGACATGTTATGAAACTTTATTTTACACCGGGCGCCTGTTCGATGGCTCCGCATATCGTGTTGTATGAAGCGGCCTACCGCTTTGAGTTGGAAAAGGTGGATCTAGCCAACAAGCAACCGAGCGCGGCGAGAACTACCTGGCGATCAATCCCAAGGGCTATGTGCCTGCCTTGCAGCTCGATGAGGAGGAAATCCTGACCGAAGTGGCGGTCATTCTGCAGTATCTCGCGGATCAAAAACCGGAGTCCGGGTTAGCGCCTAAACTGGGAACGAAGGAGCGCTACCGTTTGATGGAGTGGTTGAACTTTATCTCTTCGGAGCTCCACAAGCTGTTTGGTTCGCTGTTCAACCCTAAAATCCCCGTGGAATGGCGGGAAACTCAGTTGGAACGGCTTGGCCAACGTTTCGATTATTTGACGCATCAGCTCAACGGTAAGCCTTATCTGACGGGTGATTCGTTCACCGTGGCCGATGCCTATCTCTTTACCATCCTTAACTGGAGCGCTTTGCTGAAAGTCGATCTCAAGAAGTGGTCCAGGCTCCAGGATTACCTTACCCAAGTCGCGGCCCGGCCCTCGGTGGGGGAGGCCATGCGGGCATAGGGGCTTCGTCACTAACCCCCTATGGAGGAACCTCTTACAGGATATCCGGCAAACTTTATCTGGAAGAAACCCGTGCCGGTTTCGTTGGATCTCTCTCGAGACCCAATGATGTTTCATGATTTTTTGTTATCGTGGCGGACCGCTTTGACTTGACCGGCGAAAAGCTGCATTGGCGTCTCCACGACGGTGTCAGAAAACGCTCATGCCAAGGCATGGTGAAAACCCGCGAATGGAGTGCGCTTGGTGGGCACAATGAGAAGAAAAAGGAGCGCTGCGATGGGCAATTCACATAGTCGCAAAACGCCAGCCGATGCGCTGGTGATCTTCGGAATAACGGGCGATCTCGCTTACAAGATGATCTTTCCTGCGCTCTACGCAATGGCCAAGCGCGGTGTTCTCAAGGTGCCGGTGGTAGGAGTCGCTGCCCAGCCGTGGAGCCTGGAGCAGCTGCGTATCCATGCGACGGACAGCATCCAGCATGCCGGCGAAATTGATGATCGGGACGCTCTCGACCACCTTCTTTCCCGGCTCCAGTATGTGGGCGGCGATTATAATGACCTGCCTACATTCAAGGCACTTAAACGAGCATTGGGGGATATTCGTCGGCCTGCACATTACCTTGCTATTCCGCCCGCCCTGTTTGCCACGGTTATCAAAAGCCTCGGTGCCGTGGGTTTGGCTGATCAAGCACGTGTCATCGTCGAAAAACCGTTCGGACGCGACCTGGCTTCAGCGCGTGAACTGAATCGCATCGCGCGGTCGGAATTCGCAGAAGACTCGATTTTCCGTATCGATCATTTTCTTGGAAAAGAGGCCATCATGAATATCCTCTATTTCCGTTTCGCCAACTCGTTCCTCGAACCGATCTGGAACCGTAACTGCGTGGCCAGCGTGCAGATCACCCTGGCCGAGGATTTCGGGGTGAGGGGACGCGGTGCATTTTATGAAACTGCCGGTTGCCTGCGTGATGTCATTCAGAATCACTTGTTTCAGATCGTCGCGTTACTCGCCATGGAGCCTCCCGCGTATCAAGGCTTCAATGCTGTCCGCAGCGAGAAGGCCAAAGTATTTTATGCCATGCGGCCGCTAACGTCGGACGACGTGGTGCGCGGCCAGTACGCGGGCTACCGCAAAGAACCGGGCGTGGCGGCGGACTCGGATGTCGAGACCTTCTGCGCCCTGCGTCTCTTCATTGATTCCTGGCGCTGGGCGGGTGTGCCATGGTACCTGCGTTCCGGGAAATGCCTGGCTACCACGGCAGCCGAGGTTTTGGTGGAATTAAAGCCGCCACCGCAACGACTGTTCGACGATTCCGCCCCGGCAGGCGGGCGAGCCAATTACCTGCGCTTCCGGCTTTCCCCCAATTCGGCTGTCGCACTTGCCGCGCGCGTCAAACGCGCGGGCAAGGAATTCGTTGGCGATCAGCACGAGCTATTTTTGTTGGACGAGTACCCGGGAGCGGAACTGCCGTATGAGCGGCTGTTGAGTGATGCGATGGCGGGCGACAGCGCGCTCTTTACGCGTGAAGAGGCGGTCGAGGCCGCTTGGGCGGTGGTCGATCCGGTTCTTGATACGCATCACCGAACGCATCCTTACCCGCCCGGCAGCTGGGGACCGAAACAGGCGGACACACTCATCGCTGCGGACGGCTACTGGTACAACCTCGAGGTTTACTGATGCCCCTTCCGATTGAAGACTACGCACTGATCGGCGATTGTCATACCGCGGCATTGGTCGGCCGCGACGGCTCCATCGATTGGCTTTGCTTTCCCCGCTTTGACTCGGGCGCGTGTTTCGCGGCGTTGCTGGGAGAGCCGGGGCACGGGCGCTGGCTGATCGCGCCCGCCGCAGAGATCCGCAGCATTCGACGCAAGTACCGCGATGGCACCCTGATTCTGGAAACTGAATTCGAGACGGACGACGGTGCCGTGCGAATCATCGACTGCATGCCGCTCTCGGCTGAGCGCTGGGATGTTCTGCGTATCGTCGAAGGGTTAAGTGGGCGAGTGACCCTGCGCATGGAACTTATCATCCGTTTCGATTACGGTTCTATCATACCCTGAGTTCGGAAATTGGGCGATATGCGCTTGGCGACCGCGGGGCCGGACACCCTGGAATTGCGCACAGCAGTCGCCGTCCACGGCGAAGATATGAAAACCATCGCCGAGTTTCAGGTATGCCAGGGTGAACGGACGCCATTCGTGCTCACTTACCGCCCTTCTCACGAAGGCGATTCAGCAGGCCTTCGACCCTGAGCAGGCGCTGACGGCAACCGAAAATGGGTGGCGTCAATGGTCCGGGTGCTGCACCTACCAGGGGCGCTGGCGTAATACCGTCGTGCGCTCATTGATCACGCTGAAGGCCCTGACCTATGCGCCCACTGGAGGGATCGTTGCGGCGCCCACGACTTCACTGCCGGAACGACAGAGCGGTGAGCGCAACTGGGACTATCGTTACTGCTGGCTGCGTGATGCGACATTCACATTGAACGCGCTATTGCTCGCCGGCTATCACGAAGAGGCGATTGCCTGGCGGGAATGGCTGCTCCGCGCGGTGGCGGGTTGCCCCGGCGATCTGCAGATACTCTACAGCGTCACCGGTCAGCGGCGTCTGGATGAATACGAGGTGGGCTGGCTTCCCGGCTATGACGGCGCGGCTCCGGTGCGTGTGGGCAATTCAGCATCGAAGCAGTTCCAGCTCGACGTTTACGGTGAAGTTATGGATACGTTACACCTGGCGCGAGCTGCCGGCCTGAAACCGGAGCCTCATGCCTGGGAAATCCAGCTAGCCCTGCTGAATTTCCTGGAGTCGCACTGGCAGTTGCCGGATGAGGGCATCTGGGAAGTTCGCGGGCCGCGCCGCCATTTCACCCATTCCAAAGTGATGGCCTGGGTCGCCTTCGATCGCGCGATCAAGGACGTGGAGGCCTTCGGGCTGGATGGCCCGGTCGAGCGTTGGCGGCAAGTGCGTGAGGCGATCCACGCGCAAGTCTGCGCGGCGGGTTACGATGCGAAAATCAATGCCTTCGTGCAGTCCTACGGCTCGCCGCATCTCGATGCAAGCCTGCTTTTGATTCCCCAGGTCGGTTTCCTCCCGCTCGACGATCCGCGTGTACGCGGGACGGTCGATGCCATCGCGCGCAACCTCGTCGTCGATGGCTTGGTGCTGCGCTATTTGCCCACCGCCGATGTGGACGCGCTGCCGCCGGGCGAAGGTACATTTTTGCCGTGTTCATTCTGGCTTGCAGACAGCCTGGTGTTGATGGGACGACGCGACGAAGGCGAGGCTGTCTTCGAGCGACTGCTTGCATTAAGCAACGATGTTGGATTGTTGGCGGAAGAATACGATCCCCGCGAAAGGCACCTGCTCGGAAACTTTCCGCAGGCACTGACGCACATGGCGCTGATCAATACGGCCTGCCTGTTGTCCATGCCCGTGAACCAGTCCAAACGCGCTTACGAGAAAGGCGAGCACCCTGTCGCCGCTCATGAAGCACTCCCAAAAAAGCACGGGGCAGGCGCTAAAACTCATGAAAACCCTGCAACTGACAAGTGATGCAAGGGATGACTTCCTAGCTAAGCCAGCAATCCATGCCGGTCTTTTCTGTCCCCCTCAGATAACCACTGTCATTCGGACTGATGTAACAAGTCCGAAAGGGTCGGATCGGTTTTGCCTGTTGCTGTCTCTCAAAAATGGCCGTTTTAAGAGGCAATCGGGTAAAGGCCATCCAGTCTTAGCCTATCGACCAACTTGTCAGGAAGGCTGAAAATAGATAAATAGCGGCCAATGATTAACTATTTGGCCTTTTTTCACACGAAATAGCGAAAAGATGTCTCCATGAGATCCTCATCACCATATTCGTCAAGAATTCCACCAACGCGCCGTGCAAATGACAAGGAAACAGGCCATTTGCCTCGGATATCTGCGGTATTCCAATTCATGCGCGTAAGATTGAGAACATCCTGAGCTGCCGCAACCGCATTCTCAGAGCCTAGGCAACGTACCTCAAAAGGTTGAGGTATGTGTGGACCTGGATAGGTGCCAAGCTCCGGCATAAAACCCGACGTAAAAAGGAAAGATCTATCGTTGTTGACTGTACAGACTGTACCGACTTTTGGGGGATAAGCGCCATAACGCATTAAACGAAACAGGCTGGGGACTAAAGTAACCATTGAGACGATTGGAATGTCTTTCAGCGCCGCTTCAAATCCCGCGCGCTCGGCTGCATCAACATAAGAGGTCTTGTGCAGTACAACACGCAAAGGAGCGCCGCCAGTTCGAAGTTCATACTCAGACAGAACGTTTTGAGCTATCTGGAAGGCTTGCAACTCGGAAAGATGAACATTTCGGCTCTGATTGGGCTCGACAGGTACTCCTTCTCCTCTAATTGCAAAGCCCTCTCCGTTACTTGAAAACGCCTGTGCAAGACTCGACCGAACAATCGCACGCTGTGTTGTACGAAAATGATGAAAACTGATGCCTACGAAACAAGTATCGGGACCGTTCGGCGGTAGCCGCCAAGGCACGCCGCCGGCCTTGTAATAGAGGCCTACGGCAAAATTCCATGCGCGCGTGGCAGGATCTTGATTGCGCGAGGTATCATTGAGCAAAGCATCGGTTACAAGCTGGATCGGCAATCGATTCCTGAGTGCTCTGGCTTTAAGTGCATGCCGCAAATCACGCCTGAGAAAGTCTTCAGACGTCTGCTCAACCTCATCCAATATATCATCGAACAGATCAAGTTGAGTGCTCTCACGAGTGCGTTGGATTGTTTTGGCCCGCTTTCGCTCTTCCTCTGTCGCTTTCCTTTCTACCGATCCAACCTTAGCGAAAACGCTGTCAGGGATGCACATCAAAATAATATCGGGACGATTAAGGTCACGGGATGAAAGACGGGTATGTGCATCGGCATAAAGATCGACGACATTTTGGAAGGCGGTATAAGCGTCGCCCTGCAGAGCACGTGCGAGATTATCATTTGTGTCGAAGTTCAGAGCGATCGATGATGATTCAGGTGCTACCAGTTGTTTGTGAAAAGCGTCAGCAAATCCCGGAAATGGCCTTTTGAGGAGATTTGCATTGCCAAGCACGGGGATTTCAAGACTACACCGATCAAGCCATCTCCTCGCTGCTACCACTTGGTCAGCCGGACCGACAATACCGACATGAATGTGGTCCTTTCTTGCGGATCCGAATCGTAGATCAAATGGGCCTGCGGCAAGCAACCCAACTTTGGGGTCACTATGCGTAATGGCACCGCCGAATTGCAGGCGCGGCGGCGACAATTCAATAATCGAAAGGTCAATCGTCATCGCGCGCCCCGTCGTGCTCGGGCGGCTCGTCGTCAACTTCATCGTCGTCCGGTTCGAGGGCGAGCTGTTCAAGTTCGGCATCAAGTTTTACAAGATCTTCATCGATTTCCTGATTGCGTTGCGAGAGTTCGTTGAAAGCCGAGATATTGAACGAAATTGTTGGCGTGCGGGGCGAGAGCAACACAGTGGGGGCGAAGTGCGCAAAGTCGTTGTCCGGACGATGTTCGAGGGCAAAGAGGCCTTCAGCCTCGCTCGAAAGCACGGCAAGCCAGAAGGAGACGTCCTGCAGGACGCTAGGATTGAAATCGAGAGCGGCCCGACGTGTTGACAGGATGTTTGTGCGTTCTTGGCCGATTGGGCTGCGAAGCCCATCCCGTGTGAAGGCATAGCCCGGCGTGATGACTAGAGCCCAATCCTCTCCAAAGCGCATCACTGAGAAACTGAATGCCTTGTGCTCGTAATAGACGATATCGTCAGAGTCGCGCTTGGTTCGTGCCTTGACGACTGTACGGGTGGCTTTACGAAGTCGCCCCTGATAGCTGACCTTCAATTCGGGCTCATCTCCTCGCCCGAAATAGGCGCGGCGACGATTAAACTCGATCTGGAGACCTTTAGACTTTAAATGCTCGAAGATCAGCTCATGAAGCAGCTTTAAAGCAATCGCCTCGCCTCCCGGAAAGCTGATAAGCTCGGAAAAACCCAGTGTCTCGATGTCCCCCGGCTCAAAGGGGGTAATCAATACATCCGCTATCTCCTCTAAATTGTAGAGCGAATAGAAGCGGCCGTCGCTGACGTGACCTGGCGGAGCGGCCAAACCTTGAGCATTGCGATAGAAGCTAGCGTTCGATTTCGCGGTAGTGGCGGCATGCCAGACTTTCTCTGGCATCAACGCGATCGGGATCAAGTTTGACGAATAGCGGACCGTTTCCTCGGTCAACGGCAAAGCGGTGTTGGTGATTTCATCAACAGCCTCGGGCCGGGCTTCGATAGTGACCGTAAAATTTCGATTGTCAGGCGATGGACCGAACGCGACCGAGCCATTATTGTTCAGTGTCAGTAGCACCATGTCAGGCAGACCGGAGCCACGGCGATCCATCTGCCCTCCACCATAGAAAAGATCGGAAATCGCAGGGTTGCGATAGCCTTTAATGGGATTTGTTCGTCCCGCGATAGCTTCTTGGAAAGGCTGATTGCCAACTTGAGCTGCAATTTCGTCAATTACTCCCCCTGGACTTTTCACAGTAATCGATTTCGGCTGAACCTCAACGTAAACTGGCTCGTCTCGATCATAATCTCGATGGACGATGGCGTTAACAATCATCTCTTTAATGGCGATCGCATTGTAGGCGCTTACGGTCCTTGACACCTCTGCTTTTAGCCGGAATTGGAAATTTACAAGCGCAAGCAGGTCAATTAGTACATCCAACTGATTCCAAAGATTTCCCCCAATTGTTCGGCGAACGCTGTAATCATCTTCCCGCTCAGCTGGCTCTAACTCGATATCATCCCCAAATCGTTCGCGGAGCCAATGGCTGGGCCCTATTGCACGAAATTCAACGCGCGCTTGTTTAAAATCTGCTGATGGATTTTGCGCGAAGAGAAGCCAGCCAGCGAGAGTAGGGGCTTTTGATGCATCAATGGGACGGACGAGATCCAACCTATCAGTCATTTCCTCAATCCACGTCGCGTCGATTTCCTTTGGCCGCCAGAGATCGGTCTTGTCTGCATATTGCGAAAGGCGAGCATGGAGGAGTGGTACTTCGAATCCCGAAACATCGAAACCTATAAGCGGCCGCATATCTGCAGGCATGCCACCGACATTGTGACCTGAGCGTCGTCGGGTTGGTCGTGCGCCGGCCGCTATCATGCTATTAAGTAAATCCTTTTCAAAAAGATCGTCAAAACCTTTGATGGGAACGAGCTGGAAATTTGAACGGATCTGGTTCGCAAGTTCGATGACAAATGGAGAAAACGGGCCGTCAACCTCACCCTCCAGCACACACCAATAAACGCCATGTAAAAAGCCTTCAGAATTAGCATGCGCCAGAAACAGATCCTTCATTACAGATGCTTCGGCTCCGCGATATCCCACGACAATTATCGGATGGTCGCGCAGGAGTGGCTCCAATCGGTCAACGATTTTGGCGTCAAGTGACTGAACCTCGTCCGTTAAGTTCTTATCGCTGTAATGTTTAACGGAACCATGCAAGAAAATCAATTGAGGGTCCTGAGGCGCCGAACTGAACATTATGTAATCGGCTGGGGTGCTAATACTGACCAAGCGATGAGGTCGATTGTGCTGGATGGCCGCACGTTCCAAACAGTGGTCGAAATTGGTTGTGAGGATGGTCGATATCCAGCCTTGGTGGAGAATTTGGGTTAGGGCAACATAGCCCCGAGACGGGTGAACGCCAAGAGGGTTTATTAACTGTTCAAAGAACTCCCGCCGGTCGCTCTTCACACCTAACAGGTGATCAATCGCGTCTGGATAAAGATCTGCATCCGATAAATCAGACTTGTACCAAGATTGCGCAGTGAGCCATGGCCAGTAATCAGATCGCCGAATTGAATTATCTTCGTGATGTCGGCAGTGTTCTTTACACCATGCCCACCGGGCTGCTTTTTCAACAGTTAACGCAGCAGCAGGGATGCCGGATTTAATCGACGCTCCTGCTCCGAGAAGCAAAACAGGCTCATAGCCATCTATTAGCAGAGAGCGCAAGCGCCCTGTCGTGGTTGTTCGCATCAATGTTGTGCCAATCCTAAGCTATCCGAACTCTCAACCCTCTGATTCATTTTCTTAATTAGGACCTATGCTAATACTTGCGCATTTCGTATCAAATTTAAAGCGGTAATCCACACGTTGAGCTAGCCCTTATTTAATTGTATTACATTTAGGCTGCGTGGACCAACAGCTAACAGGCTAGTGAAAACCCAATTTCATACTGTCATTTTCAGAAGTCATTTACACCATTTATGTGTGGGACTAAACAAGTAGTCCTCTGCACAATAATGGGGCTTAGGCATGGAACCTGATACATTTCTATCGTTGAATAGGGGTTACCTTATCATACTGTTGCCGAATGAGGTCGTTTATTGGAGAAGAGGGAAGGTAGACAAAATAAACGAGGGGTGCCTACAGCCAATCTTCTGTGTCCTGCCTCCCTAATATAGCCATAATTTCAACTCTATCGCCATTGATCCGGTAATAGATGCTATCGGTTCCATACACACTCCGCCGATAGCCTTCTCGAATATGCTCAACAGCCTGAAATAAATAGGGCTGATCAGCAATTTGATCTAAGCGTTCAAGGATACCTCTATGATATTGATCAGCTCTTTGACTTCCATGCGTTTTAACACCGTATAGCCAGATTCTCTTCAAATCAGCGCGGGCTTTTCGGGTGAGTTTATAAGAGCCCATCTCGCTGTGCTTCTTCCTTGAAGTTGGCCAATAAATCTTCCGGTTTCTCGTCGGTGAACCCGCTTTGCTCGGCCTTAATCAGTTCAGCGCGAACATGTTCGACCTCAAGCTGCTGCCTCCGCGCCCGCCGGATTAAGTCATTAATCACTTCGCTCTTACTGCTGTATTCTGCGCTTGCGACTTGAGCCTTCAGCCATTCGTCATTGGGCTCTGATACGGATATGCTTTGTCTCACCATGGCGTGATCTCTCAAAAATCTACTATACACCAATATTACACCATATACGCACCCTAGAAAACAAATAACAGAATCCCCAACCCCGTTTTTAAGAGATAGGGATCGATGTTTAATTCTCAAAGTGATCTCCTGACAAACGCTAACTTTCTGTTATCCCTTCAATTCTTATAACTATGTCTTGACACTCCTCTCTGAATAACTCGTACTGCGACTGAATTTTCGGAGGCTTTATGCTCGTCGGTTATGCCCGTGTTTCTACGCAAGACCAAAATCCCGCCCTGTAGCTGGACGCGCTAAAGGCCGCAGGCTGTGAAAAGCTGTTTGTCGAAAAAGCGTCCGGTGCGCAACGCGATCGGCCGGAGCTATTAGCCGCGCTAGACTATCTCAGGGCAGGGGACAGCCTGGTGGTCTGGAAACTGGACCGCTTGGCACGTTCCCTGAAGCAACTGATCAAAACAGTAGAGCTACTGGAAAGCCGGAGTATTGGACTTCGATCACTGACCGAAGCGATCGACACCACGACCGCCGGTGGGAAATTGGTGTTTCATGTGTTCGGCGCCTTGGCGGAGTTCGAACGCTCCATCATCCGCGAGCGCACGAGAGCCGGCCTGGAGGCCGCCCGTGCCCGAGGTAAAAAAGGGGGCCGTCCCCCGGCGTTGAACGCGAAAGACTTGGTGGCCGCTAAAGCGATGCTGTCCGATCCGGAGATCACCATGGAAGAGGTGGCCAAGCGCCTCCGGGTGGCTCCCTCTACGCTGTATCGACACTTGCCGGGGGGGAAGGGGAGCGGTTAGGGAGACCGAACCATGTTGACACCCGTTGCCTATCTTGAAGCGCGAGATCACACTCGAAATATTCACCGGGCTTATTCGCTTTCCTACGGGCAGGATATCTTTGGCAACTGGGTCGTGGAAACCACTTACGGACGGATTGGAGGAAAAGGACGAACGGAAGAAATTAAAATGTTCATAAAAACTTTTCGCCGCGTCGTCCTTGGCATGAACCAATAAGGCCCGAATGCCAACAATATCGGCCGCCTGCGCGGTGCGCTGCATGGCGTCCCGCAAGAGGCCGGCGCCGACCCCTTTGCCTTGCCAGGCAAGATCCACCGCGAAACGGCCTAACAGCATCGTCGGAACAGGCTGATGGGAGAGGCCTTTAGTCAACCGCTCGGGGGCCTCTTCATAGACGACGCTGCCGGCGAGCAACGTGTAGTAGCCGATGATGACATGATCCGCCAGGCCCACGTAAGTCTGCGCCCCGTCCGCGCGTTGGCTCATCAGCGCATAACGCTGCAAATACAGGTTGAGGTGTTCTTGCCCGCAATCGAAAGCCTCAACGTCATGGGTGCGTTGCAGCTTTTCGATACGCGGATTAGTTTTCCGCGGCGTGGACATCGAAGAAACCGGGCTCCTTCATCAAGCGTTCAAGCCGCGGCAGAGCTCGCGGCGGGGCGTCGAGCGCCGCCTGAAACGCTTCCCATTGTTCGGCATTCAGCACAAAATACCGGCGATCCGCCAGCACTTCATTGGCTGCACTGAGCGCATTTTCCAGAATGAATTCACTGACCGTTTTATGCTTGAGCAAGGCGGCCGCTTGCAACGCTTCTTTGGCTTTCGGGTCAATCCGGAGATCAATCCGGTCGCTACGTTTGTTCGTTTTCATATCGGTTACCTCCTGCTTGCTAATCTAGCACAGACGTACACACATTACCAGTACACCATCAGCATATCAACAACACGATTTTTAGAACAATCTGCGCTCTCTTGAAAACAAGGGTTTTTCAGACAGCTAGCTCTAAAAATAGGCTATGCGCGTGTCTCGACTGGCGGTAAGCGTCCGCTTGAGAATCAACTGTTTCAGATGTGTCGCGTTATATCCATTCGTTCATGCAGGATACGGGAGACATAGACGGTATTGTCTTTGACCCGATAAACGATGATATGATGACCCGCTGGAAAGAGGCGGTGCGCGGCCGAAAGCTCGGGCCGGACCTGGCCGATTTGGGGATATTGCTGAATGGCCAAAAGCGCCTTGTCGAGGATAGCCCGATAGGCATAAGTCTGCGCCTCGCTCCAGGTGTTGAGGGTGTATTGCAGGATGTCGGTAAAGTCTTCCTCGGCCTGAGGCGAGAGAATTAGCGCGACATCAGGGAGCGACATCGGGATTTACTTTCTTGCCTTGACGGGCGTTGGCAAAAGCTTTAGCGGTAATGGTTTCCAGCCGCTCTGGTGTGTACGAGATCCCTTCGCCGCGTTCCAGCTGGTCGTCGCCGATTTGCACGGCCGCCCGAAGCGCCGCGAGCTTTTCATCCTCTTCCCGCATCCGGCGGATCGCGTCGCGGACGACCTCGGAAGCGTTGCTGTAAAAGCCTGTGCCGACCTTGCTTTGAAGGTACTGCTCCATTTCGGCAGATAAGTTGATATGCATGGCTAACCTCATAATATACATAGCATGTATATAAAACATACATGATAAGTAGAGTCTTTGACAAGGACTTTCTTGATTCGGCCCTTTGACCAAAACCACGTTTTACCGGCCTATGCCTGGGGCAGGGGCGGGAGTTCAGTCCATGATAACACCCGTCGCCTACCTCAAAGCCCAAGATCCTGTTCGTAACATTTATCGTGCCTATTCTATTGCCTATGGCCAAGATCTCTTCGGCAACTCGATTGTAGAAACCACTTACGGACGGATCGGCGGTAAAGGACGAACTCTTATCTCCGTCGTCAACAATGAAGACGAAGCACTCAAATACGTGCAAAAGTCCCTCAAATGCCGGCAATCCGCTCCGAAACGAATCGGCGTCGCTTATAAAATTCGTACGACCTTGAATTCAGCTCAATGGTCGATATTGGGTAGGCTTCCAGCGATGATAAAGGGAAGTACGGCGCGCCCAACAACAGGCACAACAGATATAGTATCCTATGCGGTTACAGACGAACCCAAAGGACCGGAATTTAGTGAATAAAGCACTCAAAGAAGACCTTGAACACCAAGCATGTCAAACGGCGTTGAAAAGTTTCCAGCAAAGAACGTCGAATAATTTCCAGTTAAGTTTTAGGGTTATTGGTTCTCTGTCGCCTTTTTCCTCTGCTTAAACCGATAGGAATCGTTACCCGTTTCCAAAATATCGCAGTAATGAGTCACACGATCCAACAGCGCTGTGGTCATCTTGGCATCGCCAAAAACCTGTACCCATTCAGCGAAGTTGAGATTGGTGGTAATGATCAGCGAGGTTTTTTCATACAAATGGTTGATGAGGTGGAATAGCAAAGCGCCGCCGGACGCCGGGAACGGCAAGTACCCCAATTCATCCAGGATGACGGCATCCATCAGCGTCAGTTGCTTGGCGAGGTTACCGGCTTTGCCGTGCTGCTTTTCCTTATCCAGTTGATTGACCAGATCGACCGCGTTGTAAAAGCGCACCCGTTTACTTTGATGTATCGCGGCAACTGCCAAGGCGATAACCAGATGGGTTTTACCGGTTCCGGTGCCGCCGACCAGGATTAAGTTGTAGGCTTGATCCATAAAGGCGGCGGCCGCCAGTTGCTCAATTCTGTTACGCAGTAACGGGGTTTCCTGCCAGTCAAAGCTCATCAAATCGCGATGAAGGGGAAAGCGCGCTGCTTTGAGCTGATAGCTTAGGCTGCGGGCTTGACGGTCGATTTGTTCGGCTTTAATCAGGCGATCCAGCCAGACTTCCGGCATCATGGGTTTCTGCTGAACAGAGAACTCTGCTTGCCACTCGCTCCAGGCCGCAGCCATGCCGTAGAGGTGAAGATCCTTTAGGAGCATTGCACGATCAATGGACATGGCGTGAACTCCGCAAAGTATCGTAGCGGCTGCAATCGGCCACGGGTTCCAAGGTCAGCGTGGGTGCCGAGGCGGGAGTATCATCCAGTGTTTTTGGCCTGGCGGCTTCGGTTAGCCGGCGCATTTCATTCAGCACAATCGCCGAACTGATAACGCCGGTTTGCAAGGTCAAATCGCAGGCCATTTAAGACATTCAGACCGCTATCTCTCAACTCCTTCGCTATCAGCAACAGATCGGCAAAGGCTCGATCACCTTGCTCCTGTTTGAGAATGCGATCCCGTACCACCAATAGTAATAAAAAATTAGACACTTGTCTTATAGAAAGATTATTTCCCAATCCACGCGTGATTTTTGCGTGCTTCTATCATGATCCGTAGTGCATCGTAATGCAATGTAGGGCAACGAGTGTCTTTATTTGTTAAATAAAAACAATTATTTAAATTATATATTTAGCACTTTTAATGCGGTTGTCATTGGTTTGAATCCAATACGACCCACCAACTTAATTTATATAAAACAATGACTTAGTTTTGATGGACAGCCCTTTTTATGCCTGTCATTTCTGACTGCCGGAATTCTGCCGGTTTTTCCTGATTCTCAAGCTCGCTTTAACAGCGTCAGTTCAGGACGTTGGTGACCTTCGCAGCAAAGCAGCTCAACACATTCGATCAGGCACGCAATTTCTACTTTGCTGTAATGCGTCGTGATGTTGCCGTTGTGATGCCCGAGCAAATCCTGACGATCTTCCAGATCGACGCCGGCCGCGCGAAGACGCATGCCGAACGTGTGGCGCAAATCGTGAACACGCACTTCCGACAATCCTGCCGCCGTCCTTGCCTTCCGCCACGCCCGGTTATTCATCCGGTCCAACCGGTTGCCCCGTCGCGATGAAAAACGTACTCGCTTTGGCCTCAGTACTTGTTCACGATCGATCGGGCCACGGCGTTGAGCGGCACAATCCGCTCATGCCCATTTTTGGCCATATCCTCAGTAACGATGAACACAGTCACATCTAGTACAACTAGTACAACGCACCGCAAATCCACCGAATAATTTTTACACCCCCAGAGGTCTTCCGGTATAAGTCCAGCGAAAAGGTTTAGCGAAAGTTTCATTGAAGAAATCGATGAACTGAAAAATTCTGTGCTTGAGATCGTCAGTTGAAGTGGAGCTTCCGCGTTTGAGCAAGCGCCGAGACAGAATGCCAACCCAATCTCGAAAATCTTGGCGTGTCCAATGGGTCAAAGGCGAAGGCGGCGTTTTACACGCCAACGCCAGCCGTTGGCAGACCTGTTCGGCGCTGAAGGTCTGTGGCGCACCCGGACGCTCCGCATCCGCCAGAACCGCCTCGATCTGTCGGCGTAAAGGGTCAGGCTCGTCTTCGCAGGCGGCCAGCCCCTCTTGAGCCGACAGCCCACGACGACGCCACAAGCCGACCGTCTCTTCTTTGATGCCAAGGTTCTGCGCGCTAGCCTTGTTGCGACGACCGGCTCCCGCATTTAAAACGATGCGCGCCCGCTGCACTAAACTGTGCGGCAGTTGCCGACTTCGGGCAATGGCTTCCAGCGTCGATTGTTGGGCTGGCGTCAAAATAAGCGGGGTGAGGGGGCGCATCGCTTCCTTGCGGAACGGTTTTCGGGGTGGCTATTATCCCTCATTCTTTAGGTGCGCAGTACTAGTGTAGGCTAAAGATGAGATTTTTAATAAATAAAATCAATATTGAGAATTATTATTATTAACTATATCATAATGGCAATTCCATTCTTTAGGTATAGCTATGAACCCACAATTCGAAAGTACATGCGAGCGAGGTCCGGTTAACGAGATTTTGCGGAAAGCGATTTTTATCGTGTTAACGACGACTTGGTCTGCCGTCGATTTGGCGGCCGAAGAAATTCAGGGTGAATCGGGGGCGGCGGCTGCGGGAATAGTGACGCCAGACGCTAAACAAAGCTCTGATATCAAAAGCGAGGAAGTCTTGCCGACCGTATCAGTTGTCGGGCAGAAAGAAGCTAAAGCTATCGATCCGGTAAAAGGTTACGTAGTGAAAAAATCGCTGTCCGGCTCGAAGACCGACACACCCTTGATCGAGGTGCCGCAATCGATCAGCGTCATCAATAAGGACGAATTTGCCGCGCGCGCCGCGCAAAGCATCACTCAAGCCGTTACGTATACGCCAGGCGTGTTCACCGGTATGTTCGGTCCCAGTACGCGCGACGACTATTTCAATTTGCGCGGATTCGAAGGTACCCAATATCTCGACGGTACCCGCCTGATGAGTTCAAGTACCAGTTATGCCCAGCTGCGGGTCGAGCCTTACGGTCTGGAACGGATCGAGGTATTGCGGGGGCCTTCGTCCGTGCTTTATGGTCAGAATGCCCCCGGCGGCTTGGTCAACATGATGAGCAAGCGGCCGACGGCAATCCCGTTCCACGAAGTCCAGTTCCTCGGCGGCAGCTACGACCGGGTGCAGGGCAGCCTGGATTTGAGCGGTCCGGTCGCCGGCCGCGACGATTTGCTTTATCGGCTGGTGGCCTTGGGCCGAGGCAGCGATACCCAGGTCGATTTCGTCGAGGACAATCGCTATTATGTCGCGCCGAGTTTTACCTGGAAGCCGAGCGATGCCACCACGTTTACCTTCCTGAGCCATTATCAGAAGGATGAAACGGGTAACGCGATGCAGTTTTTTCCTTATCAAGGCAGCGTCTTGGGTAATCCGAACGGCAGGCTGCCGACCAGCCGTTTTCTCGGTGAACCGGGTTTCGATGGTTACGAACGTGAACAATTCTCGGTAGGCTATGCGTTGGAACACCGGTTCAACAAGGTGTTCAGTGCCCGGCAAAACGTGCGCTACGCCCATGTGGAAAGCCAATTGAAAGGCATGTTTCCGTATTACGGCGCCGGCTTTCTGGATTCTGATCAGGGTCTGTCCGGCCAGCGTCTGATAGACCGTGACGCCGGCATTTACCAAGACGATACCGGCACCTTTACCCTGGATAATCAATTACAGGCGGATTTTGCCACGGGAGATGTTCAACACACCTTTTTGGCAGGGCTCGATTATCGCCATTTCACCGGCAAACGGCAGACCGGATATGTCTTTTCGGCATCCAGCCTCGATGCTTACAACCCGACTTACGGACGGCCGCTGATCGATCCCAGTACCGGTTTGTCGTTTTCGACGCCGAATACTTCCGGCCGCGTCAACCAGCAGCTTGACCAGATCGGTTTCTACGGCCAGGATCAACTGAAATGGAACCGTTGGGTTGCCACGATCGGAGTGCGTTACGATTGGGCGTCGGTGGATACCTTGAAAACCGATTATCAGAACGAGGATATTGGCACCAACATCGTCGATTACGCTCACCCGACGTACACACCGAGCCGCCAGGACAGCGAAGCGTTTACCTACCGTACCGGTTTGAGCTATCAGTTCGACACCGGCTTTGCCCCGTATTATAGCTATTCCGAATCGTTCGACCCGGCGGTCGGCACCGACCGTTCTTCCAAACCGTTCAAACCGACGACCGGGCGTCAGCATGAAGTCGGCATCAAGTATCAGCCGACGGGTTACAATGCCTTTATCACCGCGGCATTTTTCCATTTGGTGCAGGAAAACGTGTTGACTCCCGATTTGGCGAAGCCGTTTCCGGGCATGTTTCAAAAACAAACCGGCGAAGTCCGGTCGCAAGGGGTGGAACTGGAAGGCAAGGCCAGCCTCGACTGGGGACTCAATATGACCGCCGCCTATACTTATACCGATGCCAAGGTCATGCAATCCAATAACGAAGCGGAGCTTGGGAAAAACCTGACCTACACACCGGAGCATCAGGCTTCGCTGTGGATGGATTACACGCATCCACAAGGCGAGTTCGCCGGCCTGGGACTGGGCGGCGGTTTGCGTTACATCGGCAGCAACTACGGCGATTTGAGCAACAGCCAGAAAGCCCCGGCTTATATATTGATGGATGCCTCCGTTCATTACGATCTGGGCAGGCTGGACCGTTCGATGCAAGGTTTGCGCCTTGGCGTCAATATGAGCAACCTGCTCGACCACGAATATGTGGTGACCTGCGGCGATGATACCTGCTATTACGGCGACCGCCGCTCGGTACTGGCCAGCCTGCGTTATAACTGGTAAACGACGGGTCGGGTAATGCGAAAAATCTGGGCGCGGCTGCACCGTTATCTGGGGCTGGCGGCCGCTCTGTTTTTGCTGCAGGCCGCCTTGAGCGGCTGCATCATCGCCTACCAGCAGGAACTGGATGCCTGGCTGAATCCCGAATTATTCGACAGCCCTGCGCAGGGGCCGATGTTGGACACAGCCGATTTGCTGGCTCGACTGCAACGCGAGCAGCCGCAATACCGGGTGGTGTCGCTGCCTTTAACGCGCGAGCCGGGTAACGCGTTGCAGGTGACGGTAAGGCCTGCCGACCCGAATCAGGAACCTGCGGCTGACGAATTGTTCGTCGACCCCGTTAGTGCTGAGGTTTTGGGCGGCAGGCTATGGGGTGCTTGCTGTTTCGAAAGACGGCATCTGATTCCCTTCATCTATGCGTTCCATTACAGCCTGCAATTACCGGGCGAAGTCGGGCTATGGGTGATGGGTATGGCGGCGATCATTTGGCTCTTCGAATCGCTGATCGGTTTTTATCTGACCTTTCCCAAGTTCTCCACAAACCGGATGCCTGCGGCTCAGTCTTCGTTAAATTCGGACCCTCAACGTAAAACCTGGCTGCACCGATGGATGTCCGTTTGGCGCATCAAACCGTCGGCGAGCCGTACCCGCTTCAACTTCGATCTGCACCGTGCCGGCGGCTTGTGGCTGTTTTGCTTCATGCTGATGCTTTCCGTCAGCGCGATTTCGCTGAATTTGCGTGATGCCGTATTCGAGCCCGCCGTTTCGCTGTTCTCGGATTTTACCCTTTCGCCGTTCGACGTCCGCGAGCAGCGTGCCGAGGGCCCCCTGACAGAGGCAAAGATTAGCTTTCAACAGGTGTTGCAAACCGCCAAAACCGATGCGGCCGGCCGTGGCTGGCGCCGGCCGCCCGCCACGATGTTTTACAATGCCCAATACGGCATGTTTGGCGTCGGTTTCGGCGAGACGGAGGGCTTGGGTCTTAGTTATCTTTATTACGATGGCGAGACCGGTGTCTACCTGGGTGACTATGTACCCGGAACCGGCACGGCGGCCGACGTGTTCGAGGCTTGGCAACTGCCGTTGCATAGCGGCCGTATCATCGGGCTGCCGGGCCGGATCTTGGTTTCGATAATCGGCATAGGCGTACTATTGATGGCGGTCACCGGCACGCGGATTTGGCTGCATAAGCGGAAGCCGACACGGGCTAGGCATTAAGCGCTTACAAATGGGCTATGGGTTTGTCGGTAAACAAATAGTCTTTCAATTCGTGCTCGAATTTTGGGTCTTGCCGACGAATCCATTCCAACAACATCGCGGCATGCTCTTTTTCCTCGTCGCGATTATGCGCCAGGATGGCTCTAAGTTCCGGATTTTTGCACGCATCCACACGTTGATTGTAAAAATCCACGGCCTCCAACTCTTCGCGCAGCGAAATAATCGCCCGGTGCATATCGCGCGTCGTATCGCTCAATTCGTTTACAGGTTCTTGGTAGCCGTCGTTTGCCATGGATATGCTCCTTTACCGGTAGCTTGAAGGGATAAGTTTTGTCTGCGTTGCCGCGTCAACCGTAGCAGTCGATCTGAAAGATAGGGTCTGTATCTATTGTACACGCTGGCAAATCGAGTGGCAAAACACATACATTATTGCTCTCGTCCTTTGCTCGGAAGGATCTCCGAATCGAAGCCGGAGAAATCGAATGCTGACTTTGTGGCTGCAAATGAGTATAATTTTTATTTAGAATATTGGTTCCCTGCATGGGCGTCATTTGAATTTCTCAGAATGTTGGTAGAGGCTATATCATTGAGCAGAATCGTTTCTTCATTACCGGGACGAATCCGGGTGCGCGACAATCGTTTACGCCATCAGGCACGGCTGGATATACTGGAGGTTGAACTAGGGAAAATTGCCGGCATTACCGAGCTGCAAGCCAATGCCCGTGCCGGCAGTGTGGTGGTAAACTTCGATCCTGGGCAGGTCGATATGGCTTTCTTGGAAAGCCAGGTCGATGCGGTCGTCGACAAAGCCCTGGATGCGCCGCTGGCTAAATCAAAGCGCCCGATGAAGATGCGCGTCAACCGTTATGCCAAGGTGGGCATGCTGGGTAGCCTGGCGACCTCGTTAGCCTTGGCGGCGACCGGGCAGAAACGTGGGCACGCCGTCGCCGGCGGTCTGTTCGTGGCTTGTTTGGGGGTGCATTTGACGACTCACCGCAAGTCGTTGCTGCGTTGAGGTTGGAAAAGGCTTGGCCGCCAAGTCGGCAACCAGCGTTACCAACGACTGCGCCAGATCTCGCCCCGCCGTTTGTCCCGACGCCGTCTCCGGCAAATAGATTTCCATCCCCAGATAGATAAATTCCGGATTATTCCAGATCTGCTTCGGGATCACCGTGTGCGCATGCGGAAATTCGCTTACGGTACCGAGCGGGACGATGCGCAGGTTTTGCGCGGCCAGTGCCGGGCGGGCGGCGATTTCAAACGCCAGCCGATCGCGCCAGGCCGCATCGGCGCAGATCAAGTCGGCGCTGGGGCCGGCTGGATCGCTGCCGGTATGCAGATCGAGAAGCAAGGTATGTCGGCCCTGGATCGAAGGCAATAACTGCCGATATAAGGCTTGATGCAGGGTATTGTATTTGAACTGTTGATCGATCAGCGGGCGCTTGCCGGACAGGCCTTCCGGTATCGTCAAAACCTGTACCTTCCGCGGGTCCAGGCTTTCGGCAACCGTGCGGCCAAAGGCCAATTCATCGCGATGGATGCCAATCACCAGCAGTACGGGAGCCGTATCCATGCCGGGCAGGCTCAGCGCTGGCTTGCCGCGGGATCGCGGTTCAAGCGACTGTTCTCTCGCTGGCCGAAATAACGCAAGATGAGCAATACGGCGGCGAACAAGCTGAGAACGACCGTGATAGAGACCAAAGACTGCCGAGGATGACGGCTCCAGGTCGCCGCCTGGTAATACAGCGTGGCCAGCCCGTAACCCAGGCCGGTGGTCCAGAGGGCGACGAATACGGTCCAGCCTCGGCCCGACTCCTGATAAATCGCCGCGATCGCGGCGGTACAGGGCAGATACAGCAGGATAAACAGCAGGTAAGCGAACGCTCCCGCGGTGCCGTCGAAGCGGCTGGCCATCGCGCCGAAGATACCGGTGGAGATTTCTTCCTTCTCGGCCAATGCCGCCTGATCGCTGACGTCGCCGATGTTCAGCCCCAACGGGTCGAGCCATGACGCAAACGCTTCGGCAAGATTGGCCGGAATCGTGGCGAAGGCGGCGCCGATGCTCGCCGTCAAGTTGAATGCCTCGCTCTCGTCCTTGGCCTCGCCGGTTTCGGCCAGCGCGGCATAAGCGGCATTCAGCGTCCCGACCACGGCTTCCTTGGCGAGTACGCCGGTAAAGATGCCTACCGCGGCCGGCCAGTTGTTTTCATTCAAACCCAACGGCGCGAAGACCGGCGAAATCTGGCGGCCGACCGTGGCCAATATCGATTTGTCGCTGTCTTCGTTACCGTAACTGCCGTCGGTGCCGATGGCGTTGAGCATATTCAGGACCAGCACCATCGGCACGATGACGCGGCCGGCGCGTAAGACGAACCCTTTGAGCTTGTCCCAGGTCAGGATGCCGATGCTCTTGAGAGTCGGCAAGTGGTAGGGCGGCAGTTCCATAATGAAAGGCGTGGCTTCGCCTTGCAGCAGGGTCGCCTTCAGGATCAGGCCGGTCAGCACAGCCACCACGATGCCGATCAAATATAAACCGAAGACGATGTTTTGCGCGCCCTCGGCGAAGAACGCGGCGGCGAACAGCACATAGACCGGCAGCCGCGCGCCGCAGGACATGAACGGCGCCATCGCGATGGTCATCAGCCGGTCGCGGCGGTGTTCCAGCGTACGCGTGGCCATAATCGCCGGTACGTTGCAGCCGAAGCCGACGATCAACGGGACGAACGATTTGCCGGGCAGGCCGATCCAGCGCATGAAGCGGTCCATTACGAACGCGGCGCGCGCCATATAGCCGGAGTCTTCCAGCACCGACAGAAACAGGAACAGAAAACCGATCACCGGAATGAAGGTCGCCACGACCTGCGCGCCGCCGCCGATGCCCTTGGCCAGCAGCAAGGTCAGCCACGCCGGCGTTCCGATATGGGTCAGCCAGATGCCGAAACCGTCCACGAACAGTGCTTGCGCGAACTGATCGAAAAAATCAATGAACGCGCCGCCGATTTTGATCGTGAACATGAACATCAGGTACATCACCAACAGAAAAATGGGAATGCCCAGCGCCCGGTTCAATACGATCCGGTCAATCTGGTTGGTCAGATCGCGGCTGATGCGGCCGCTGACGGTCATGACCTCGGCCGTAATGCGGTGGGCCAGACTGAAACGGGCATCGGCCATCATGATGTCGGTGTCTTCGTCCAACCCTTGGGACAGCGCCCGTATTTCCCCATGCAAGGCAGGATCCACGACGCCGAGCGCCAGATCGTCGCCTTCCAGCAGGCGCACGGCCAGCCAGCGCGACGAGATGCCCATGCTGGCCGCCGTTTCGGTCAGCCGGCCGGTCAACGAGGCGATGACCTGTTCCAGCGCCTGGTCGTAATGGACATCGACCGTGGCGGGGCCGGGCCGGCGAGCCGCGTCGATGATAGAAGACTTGAGCTCCGCGATGCCCCGGTTCTCCGAGGCGACTACCGGCACCACCGGGCAACCCAGATATTTCGCAAGGGCCGTGGCGTCTATTTTCCTGCCTTTGCTTTCGGCGACATCCACCATATTCAGCACCACCAGCATCGGCACTCGCATTTCCGCCAGTTGGCTGCTCAGGTACAGGCTGCGTTCCAGAACCGACGCATCCACGATATTGACGATCAGATCGGCCTCGTTACCATGCACATAGTCGCGCGCCAGCTTTTCATCCAGCGAGACTTCCTTATCGGCCACGTCCAGGGAATAGGTGCCGGGCAGGTCGACGACCTCGAAATGCGCTTCCTTGTACAAATATTCGCCGCTTTTTTTTTCGACGGTCACGCCGGGCCAATTGCCGACCCGTTGCCGTGCCCCGGTCAGGGCGTTGAACACGGTGGTTTTACCGCAATTGGGGTTGCCGACGAGAGCGATGGTGTAACGCGTCTTCATCAGAGTTTGTCGATGGTCAATGCATCGGCTTCGCCTTTGCGTAGCGAAAGCGAATAACCGCGGATCAGAATTTCGACCGGATCGCCCATTGGCGCGACCCGGATCAGGCTGATCTCGGTACCGGGCGTCAGGCCCATGGACAGGAGTTTGCGCCGGTAGGCCTTGCCGGTTTCGTTGAAGCCGAGCACTTTGGCGCGGTCGCCAATGGAGAGATCTTTCAATGTCATGGGGTTTCCTGAGGAGTTATCTGGTTGAACGTTTGAGTTTGGGCGGTGGGCGGCCGGCGCGGGTTTGGGTTTTGGACGGCATGCCGCCGCCCAGCAGCGCGCGCAGCAAGATGGCGATGGTGCTGCCGTTGTGCAGCATCGAGGCCTTGATCGGATTCAGCCAGCCGATGGCGGCCGCCGATAAAATGCCGGTATTGAGGCCCGCCGTCAGCTTGAAATTGCTGTCGATCAGCCTGGCTGTCGCCAGGGCCAAGGCGCGGGCATCGGCGACGCGGGCGATGTCGTCTTCCAGCAAGGTAATGTCGGCGGCTAGGCGGGCGATGTCGGCGCCACGATGCATCGCAATGCCGACGAGGGAGCCGCTCAGGGCCGGCGCATCGTTGACGCCGTCGCCGATAAAGGCGAGGCGGGCGCCTTGTCCGGCCAGCTCTTCCAGAATCTGTGCTTTTTCGTGCGGCAGTAGACCGGCGCGGAATTCGTCCAGGCCCAATTCTTCCGCCAGCAGGCGCGCGCGGTCGTGATGGTCGCCGGTCAGCATCAGAATGCGCTTGACGCCCAAGGTGCGCAAACGCGCTATCATGGCGGCGCTGTTGGGGCGGATGGTGTCGGTCAGGACCAGGACGCCGAGTAATTTGCCGCCGAAACCGATATACAGCAGGGTTTTTCCCTCGGCATGGATTTTATCGAGCACTTCGCGATATTCATCGATGGCAATGCCTTCGTCGTCTTCGATGAAATGCCGTGAGCCGACCACGATGCGTTGGCCGTCGATCACGCTGGCGACGCCGTGGGCGACGACGAACTCCACCTCCTGATGGTGGAAATGCTGGTGGCGGTCCAGGCTGTGCGCCGCTTCGACGACGGCCTGCGCCAGCGGATGGAAATAATGCTCCTCGACCGAAGCGGCCAGATTGATCAGATCTTCCGGCGTGTAGTCCCGGTTGAAGGTGATCGAATCGGTGACCTGCAAGGTTCCGCTGGTCAGGGTGCCGGTCTTGTCGAACACGAAAGTGTCGGCTTTGGCCAAACGTTCCAGGGCATTGGCGCCTTTGACCAGGATATTGCTTTGGCCGGCCCGGTACATCGCCGATTTGAACGCCACGGGGGTAGCCAGTTTCAATGCGCAGGAATAATCGGCCTGCAAGACCGCGGCGACCCGTTCACTGTCGCGTGAAATCAGCCAGGTTGCTGCCGCCAGCGCCAGGACCAGCGGTACGGTTTTGTCGGCCAGGCGCGAGGCTTCCAATTGGGTTTCGCTTTTGACGGTCAAGGATTGTTCGACCAAGTCGGCGATACGCGAAGCGGCGGCCTGGCGGCCGACCTGTTCGGCATAAATCCGGATGCGGCCTTCCTCGACCAAGGTGCCGGACAGCGCTTTATTGCCCCGCCGCCGTACCACCGGGACGCTTTCGCCAGTCATGGTGGCTTCGTTGACCAGTGCTTCGCCGCCCAGCACCGTGCCGTCGACCGGAATCACCGTGCCCGTGGCGGCGATCACGGTGTCGCCGACGATGACGTCTTGTGCTGCAACCAGGGTTTCGACACCGTCGCGTTCGACCCAGACTTCCCTGCTGCCGGGTTCCAGCAGGTGTTTCAATAAATCGTCCGAACGCCGGGCGATGGAGTGCTCCAGGTATTCGCCCAAGGCCAATAAAAACGACGTGGTGTTGGCGGCCAGATAATCGTGGCGGCCGATTGAAATGGCGACGGCCAGGGCTTCGAGCACATGCGAGGTAATGCCTTTTTCCAGAAAATCGTCGATGGCTTCGCCGAGCAGCGGCACCGCCGTGCCGAAGGCGACCGGCATTTGCAAAGCCGGCTGGAGATTGCGGCTGGCCAGTAAGGTCGCGCCGCTCATCGCCACCGCGCCCAGGCGGGCCGCATCGCTGGCCAGCACCTTACCGTTTGGCAAAGGATGGGCCGGCGGCGGCAAGGCGAGAAGGGCGGCGGCCAGCGTATCGGCGTCAGTCATGCCGGCTTCGTATTCGATGACCAGCGCACAAATGGCCGGATTGACCTTGACCGTTAGTACGCCCTTGATCGCTTCGACCGCGCGGCTGATTTGGCGCGGTTCGAATGACGTGGTTTTGCGGCAGCGATAGCGAAAACGCACCCGGCCGCGGTTGCGATGCACGGTCTCAAGCTTGGCGAACCAGGTCGCGGTCATTACTCGTCCCCGTGGCGTTCGGCGGCGACTTCGGCGCGAATGTCGGCCATTTGCTCCTTCAGTTCTTCGAAACCGCCGGCTACGCCGGCATAGGCCTTCATCACCGATTTGATCAGTTTGCCGCGGATTTCCTCGTCACTCAACACCCAGGCCGCACCGGCACCTAATAGCAGGCCCAACAGAAACTGGTCGGTGTGCTGTGACGAAAACAGGGATGACGTCTCACGCAAAAAATCGCGATTGAAACCGCCCGGGGCATAATTGTCGGAACCGTAGCCGTTCCCGGAATGCCGAAAGCCGCCGCCATACCCATAAGTCGATCCGTAACCGGGACCGTAAGCGGCTGCGTCATCGTGGTGGTTGTAACCGTGGCCGTGTGCTTCCGGCGGCATGCCCATGTCGGGCGCGTAACCGGGCTGCGGCCCGTAAACAGAGTGCGCTTGGCCATAGCCCGGGGGGTAGGCGCCCCAGGGCGCTTGGGCCGGGCCGAATCCTTCGCTTGGCCAAGGCTGGCCGTAGCCGTAATCGAAGCCTTCGCGGTTTCGTGTTTTGTGGTGTTTTTTACTCATCGCCGGCCTCCTTGGTTTCCACTTTATCGGTCAGCAGGTTCTCCAGCAACAACACGCCGGCCGCGCCGACGGCGACGGACAGCAGGGCACTGGTGTAATCGCCCTGGTGCAGTGATCGGGCCGCATGCGAACCGGCCGCCAGCGCCGTGCCGCCTTGCAGGCCGTGGCGCAGTACCCGCAAGTAATCGGCTTTAAAATCCGGATGGGCAACATCCTGGAATGCGGAAATGCAGGCCGAGGCGACAAAGCCCCTGGTAAAACTGCCGTCGCCGCGTGCTCCGACTGTGCCGGGGGCGTAGGGATAGTAGAGGTGTTTCATGAAGTTTACTCCTGGTCGGGTTCGATTTTTTCGTGTTTGCGCGAGGAAATCTTTTTCGTCGCCGCTTTTTCTTCGCTGGTTAATTTGGCGCGGGCTTTGACCGATGCGCTTTCGATGGCTTCAAGACTGTTGACGGTTGCGTCGCGCAGTTTGTCCTGAGCTTTTTCCAAAGTTGCCTGGGTGGATTTGCCGGCTTTTTTGAGCGTGTCCTGAGTCGATTTACTTTGAATCAGTTTAATGGCGACAATCCCTGTGACTACGCCGGCTGCAAAACGGATTAAATGGAACATATCAATTCTCCTGGTTTCTACGACTTAAGCGGTTGCGGTACAAATAAACGCCGGCGCCGCCCAGGGTGATACCGGCCAGCATGGCGGGGGTCGTACGGCGAAGCAGCGGGCTGAACAAGCCGAAGGAGCCCGCGTGCGGACTAAGCTGGACGAGGAGTTTTTCCAGGAGATCGGCCAACGGGCCGTGATGTTCGTAGGCCTGTTGCGGCGGAATGCCTTGAGCGGCATGGTAGTGTTCCTGTGCCAGGGCATCGGCGACGGCTTCTTGAAAAGCCGGCAGATGGTCGTTCAGCGAAGCGGCCTGCAAGCTTTGCATGACGCTGATGACGTGCGGATCGCCGACATGCGGCAACAAATCGTGATAAAGTCGAATATTGGCGATTTCACCGACCACGGCGCGCTCGCAGTTGGCCCGCCAGGTCGGTTCGATTTCGGTTTCCTGCGGAAACGGATCCAACGGGCGGGGAATGCCTAAACGTTCGCATTGCCGGGAGAGCGCCTCAACATGGCGTTGTTCGGCGCGCACGATGTTGGCGAACGGCGGCCGCGGGCCGAAGGCTTCGACCACCCGGCCATAGAATGCGCGCGCCGCATACTCGTCGTACAGCGCGATACGTACCGCCTGATGCAGCAGCGGAAACGGTGCGTTGGGGTTTAGCCTGCGGGAACGCAGGATCGCTTCGTCATAATTGGGCATGAATGATCTCCTGATAAGTGTCGCGCAGGATGTGTTCCAGGATCAGCGCAGCGGCCGATGAATCGCCGGCAATGAAATCTTTCCAGGCTTGGTCGGGGATTACCCGGGGGTCGTATTCGATCAGGCAGGAACGCGCCAACGGATTGATGCGTACCGAGCGCACGCCGGGCGTTTGTTCGATCAGGGCTTGGAATTGTCCGGTATCGTCCGGATCGGGTAGCGGCAGTTCCTTGGGATAAGCCTGAAGGCGCAGTCGGATACGGCCCCGGATATGGTGGGCGATATTGACCCGGTCGAGATAGCCGCGCAGTTGTTCAAAGGTAGGCATAAATTCGCTTCCTGGAAAAAATCGGTTGGCTGGCGGCGGCTTGCCAGCGGTATAAGTGTTTTACGAACTCCGGCAGGCGGCTTAAACTACGGCATCCTGCTTGTGTTTTCGAAAGTGAGGCATCGGTGCCCGTACGATTTAAATCGCCAACATCTGTTGTCTTGCGGCATGGGTAACCTTGTTCGGGGGTGACGGCTTGAGTATATGCCCGCCGATAGGCATTGGCAACCCAAGGTTTTGCTAAAGATTTGCCTGTATCCTTCATTACTGTCTCGCCGCAAGAATAATCTTGCGCATGCGTTCGCTATCGAACCGACGGTCGAAAAAGTCGGCGCGGCCGCTCGCTGCCCGAACCTTCGCGGGTACGCACATTTGACAGAACCGTTTCTGGAAAATCCAATCCTTCATTCGGGCGGCGATTATTTCGAGAATGTCCTGATATACAATACCAACTGCCAGATTTGCTCCTCGGTCAACTCATTCTTGTGGCCGCGCATGGCGGTGTAGCGCGGCCGTCGCCCGGGCCGTTTGAGCGTTTCCCGGCTGTGGCCGGGGGTCAATTCATAAAGCCCCGAGCCATTTTCAACGATCCAGAATAACTGGCCGTCGGGCAAAGACTCCATGAGGGCTTTGCAGGTGAAGTCCGTCGGCGGCGGCTGCAAATGTTTGCCGATCGGCCCCTGGCCGTCGCCGTACAGCCCGTGGCAGTTCGCGCACGAGACAGGCGCGGCGTCACTTTCATACAGCCGCTTTCCTTTTTCGATATTGCCGGGCGTCCGTGCCAAAGGGTTTGGTTTCAGGTAATAGGACTGGGGCGCCTGGGGCGTTTCACGCGTTGGCGGGCATCTCCAAAGGTTCGGATGATTCTCCGCTGTGCCGGAAGAAGAATGTGCCGATTCCTCCTCCATCATCGTCCTCGTGCAGCCGGCGATCAGCATTAACGCTGTCAAGGCCCAATACGGCCGGAATCTTGTCGAAGTTATGTTTATCATACAGGGCACCCAGACTTCCTCAGAAAGTGACGCCATACCGAAACCCGCCTACGATGTTGTCGTTTAATGCGGGATCGGTACCCGGATTAATGTAATACTGGAGAACCGGCTGAAGGCTGAGCCATGGCGTTATCTGCGCCCGATAGGTCAGTTCCAGGGCTATTTCGGCATCCTTGACGGAGCCGCCGGCGCTTTTCAGCGCACGCTCGTACTTGTCGCCGTTGATTCCCACCGTTACGCCCAGTCCGAGCACGTCATCGTCCCGGCTTGGGAACAGGCCGGTATAGACTAAGCCTGCGCCATAGAAAGTTCCGATCTGGTTAACGTCTTCGTCGGCGCTGCCGATGCGTAAGAAACCGCTGAGTCCCTGATCGACCGTATCCGGTTCATTAAAGATCACGCCTTCGACAAAGCCATAGATCCCGTAAGAGCCCTCTCGGCGCACAGGATCGCCGTTCGGCCGGGTATCGGCCAGGTCGTCGAAATCGGCAGTATACAACCACGAGCCCACGCCGAAGCGCAGGAAGTCGAATGCATGAGGCTGATAATCGAGTTCGCTCATGATCAGCAGACCGTCTCCTTTCTTTAATCCGATCCGTGTGCCGCGGGGATGGTCGGGATCGCCCGGAGCGCCGTCCAGAACCGTCGCCCGCAGGGTGATTTCCTCGGTAATATTGGCGCGGACTCTGACGCCGAGCGAAGTTACCGGAAAGATCGACGGACCATTCAGCCCGGTTTCGGACAGGTCCAGGCCCGTGCCGAACGCCCCGTTGAGAAAAACATCGGCGGTTCCCTTCGCATCGAACTCGGAATCGACGGCGTAGAGTCCCGCCAGAATGCCGATCCGGTCGTTAAAGAACGTTTGTTCGTACCAGGCTTCGAAGAGTTTGAAGGTATCGTTGGCCGCCAGGTTGCTCGGAGCGGCGATGCTGCCGGTCGCCTCGCCCGGGTCTCTTCCGTGGGTGCCGATCGCCATGATATACAGGGAACCGCCGGTCAAACCCGCTAACTTGTCCATGTCCGCCGTAAGCGATGCCTCCAGCAGGTTCGCATAGCGGACATCGGCGCTTACGCCTCGAGAGTTGGCCAATAAGTCGCCGGTATTGGCAATGCCGATGTTGATCCCGTTTTCGAGTAAAGTCGATCGCACACCGCCCCAATCACCTGTCAAGGCGCTTTCACTTTCAAAAGATTCCGGTTGTTCCGAAGTTTCCTTTGCTTTGGGTTCGCTTTCGCCGGGCTCGGTAGGGGAAGCCAGTACCGTTCCTTCAGTGCCGGCAGGAAGATAAGCGATCCACATGATAGCGATCAATATCTTATTGTTCCAACTTGAAATCTTTTGTTTTCGATTCATCGTCGATCCTGCACCCTGGAAAGTCATGGCTTCGGCCGTCCTTGCTGAACGAGCCGGTCCGGCTTTTTTTTAAAGCCATCAAATCACTGAACAAGTTGCGAGACGCAGGTGGATTCAGTTCGCAAGCGATGTGAGTCGATTTCCAGTAAACGCCCTTCGTCCATTTTTACGACCCGATCGGCGACATCGAAATAGTGCTCGTCGTGAGTGACGGCGAGCACGGTTTTGCCCTGCGCTTTCAGTAGCGGCAGCAACTCGGTGTAAAAGCGGCGGCGATAGCCGGGATCCTGGTCGGCGGCCCATTCGTCCAGCACCATGACCGGCCGGTCTTCCAGGATCGCTGCCAATAGCGCCAGGCGCTTGCGCTGGCCTTGCGACAGGCGGCTATCCTGCAGCCGGCCGTCTCCGACCTTGACCTTGTGAGTCAGCTCCAGGCGTTCCAGCCAATAAGCGATCTCTTCCGGGGCGGGATCGCTTCCGTCCGGCCCGAGCAGGCGGTGAAACAAATGGAAGTCGGAAAACACCGTGGAAAACAGCCGGCGATAGGCCGGACGATCCGGCTCGGTCAAGGCGGAGCCGTTCCACAGAATGGTTCCGGCCTGGGCAGGGTACAAGCCGGTCAACAGGCGGGTAAAGGTGGTTTTGCCGCTGCCGTTGCCGCCGATCAGGAACACGATTTCGCCTGCCTTCAGCGTCAAGTCGAGCGGGCCGACCTCGAAACGGTTGCTGCCTTCTGTTTCCGGATAGCGGTAGCGCACGCCCTGGAAAGTCAGGGCTTGCCAGTTCGACGTCAAATTTCGGGGCAGGTCGGAAAAGTCGGGGCGGTATTCCGGCAATTGCAGGCTGTTGAGCTTATCCAGCGCCACGCTGCCGCCGATCAGGCTGGGAATCGCGGCAATCAGCCCGGTCAGCGACGTGCGCAGAAACAGGATCGTCAGCGAGTAGGTCGTCGCTACCGCGTGGTCTGCCCAGCCGGCGCCGTGCGCCAGGAAAAACACCAGGCCGATCGACCCCAGAATCATCATGTTGGCCCAATTTTCGTTAAAGCCGTTGAAGATATCGGCGGCGGTCTCGCGGTCGCGGCTGGCGGCGGCATGCGGTTCGAATTCGTCCCGATAGAACCGTTCCGCGCGTTGGCGGTTCAGCGCCAATTCCTTGCGGCCCAGCAAGGCGGCCTGGTAGTCCTCGTAGAGTGAATCCTCGATAGCGCGGGCGGCATCGATGCGGGCGTGGGTTTGCCGCATCAGCAGCCAGCCGACCATCACGGTCAGCAGCATCCAGCCGGCGGTGGCGGCGAACAGCGGCTGCGACAGCCAGGCGAGATAGGCGAAGCCGCCCAGGTTCAGGACCAGCCCGTAAACCGCCGACGGCAGACTGATGAATGCGGAAGTCAGGTGGCTGGTATCGCTGTTCAGACTGGCCAGCAGGCGCGGCGGGCCGAGCCGTTCCAGCCGCTCCAGATCGGTATCGAGGATGCGTTTCACCAGCGTACGGCGCAATTGGTAAACCAGGCGGTGGCCGAGCGTGGTCATGCAAATCTGCGAGGCGGTGCCGATTACGAATACGGCCGCCAGCAACCCGCCGAACAGCATCAGGGTAGAGCTCAATTCGTTCTGCGGATGCAGCATGCGCTCGTTGGTGAAAGCGATCACCCCTACCGATAACCCGGCACTGGCGATACTCAGAGCGAGCACCGATAGTAGCGCCCAGCGGAAGCGGTTGAACAGTAAGCGGAGCAAGGTCATGGGACGATTTTGTGCGCGATAGTCAATGTCGGGTGTTGGCGGCCGGAAGGATCGTTGGCTTGCCTATTTTTCTGGCCGCTTCTGCGGCCAATGCCGAGAATTCGGCGAATTGTTCGAGGTTCAGGCGCAACGACAGATTGGGCAAGAGCAGGTGGACGACACCGCACTCATGGCACATCAATATTTTTCCGGCGGCGTTGCTGGCGAGGTCTTCATGGCTGCAGGGCTTGTTAGACATGGTCAAATTCTCCGGACAGTTAGGATGGATAAGTCGATTCGGATAGCGTACTGACGGCTTTCGAGCCATGCCTCGCCGTGGCCAGCTTCGATTTGGCAAGCGACAGCAACATCTTCCAGACGATCTGCTTCGAATTCAGATCCAGGCAGCGGAAGTCGGCGACGTGGATATGTCCACTCGCTAACAAAGAGGCTAGAAAGTTCGGTTCGATTTCCAGTCTTACGGTTGCCGGCGTGCTAAACAAAGAGGGAAAGAATTTCATGGTGAGCTCCGGTTATTCGTTTATACAAATGATAATCATTCTCAATATCTATTTGCAACAAATTTATTATTTTTCTGTGGATAGATGCTCTTGTTGTTAGAGCATTTTCGTTTCGGATACACGGCTCTTTCAGGCAAACACGCCATTCCGGCACTCTCCGCATTCATGTCCTTCATAATGAAAACGCTTTCGGAAAAAGAGAGATGAGATCGTCCGACGAATCGAGTTTTCGCGGTTATGAAACGCTTGGGCAAAGAAAAGACGGTTTTTATTGAACAGACTTTTGGAGTTCACCTAAACATCTGTAAATAAAAAAGTAGAAAAGGTTGACAAAAATCAGGATTAACAGCAAAATAAGAATCGTTCTCATTTAGAATTGCGTTAGTTATCGCTTTTGGGCCAGACGCCCTCTGAATAGGACTATCTATGAGCCATCAATCTGAATAAGGTAATTCAATGAATAAGAAAACTTCAAAACACCCTGGTTTTACTTTGGTTAAATCCTTGGTAGCCGTTATTGCGGCGCTGTCGCTGGCGCAAACGGATTTGGCCGTGGCTGGCAAAGTAATAAAAAAAGAGCAAGAGTTCGAATGGGGCAACATGTCCAAATTGAAAAAGGGCTCGAGAACTTTCAGCAATCCGACGCCAATTAAGATCAATGACGAATGCGCCGATCCCGACGAACCGGAATGTGCGGCGTTACTGGATAAGTACAGTGCCGATGATGCGCCGGCAGTGCAGGTGACCCCTGCGACGCCTTATGCGTCGATTATCGAAGTCCCGGAATCGGCTTTTCCGAAAGGCGCTAAGATCACCGATATCAATGTCGTGATTAAAGACATTCATCACGCTTATCTGAATGATGTGGACATGCTGCTGGTGGCTCCCGATGGCCGCTGGGTCATGCTGGCCTCCAACGTCAGCGCGGCCGGCGCGACGGAGGACGGCGGGGTCTTGGGTGTCACGGCAGCGGGTTTGAACTGGAAGTTCGACGACTCCGCCACATTGCCGCTGCCGCGTTCGGTATTGGATAACGGTCGTTTGAGCGGTAGAGAAACGAATCGTGATGGAACCCCGAATCCCCTGTATAACATCATATACAACGAATGGGTCGGCGTCTGGACTGACACGTCTTTGAGAACTTTTAAGCCGACCGATTACGACAATAATCCTGATAGCGATCATTTTCCTAATTTCTCTACTGAGATTTTAGACACCACGACCGCATTCAACACGGCGACCAATTCGGTGTCATTGACGCCAGGCACCGTTTTGAGAACCGTGGTCGCCGATGATCCCACCACCCACAAAAAAGTGCTGAATGGCCCGACTTTGAGCAGTCTGAACGGCATGTCGCCGACCGGACAATGGCGCTTGGTCGTCGTCGACGATTTCTACTGGTTCGACGGCGAAATCAAAGGCGGCTGGAGTCTGGAAATTACGGCTAAAAAATAAACATCCGCAATCCGCGGCGCGTGGCAAGCCCGGGTTTGCCGCGCCCGTTCAACCGGATGCTGTCACCCAATATTCCATCCCAATGAAATCAGTTGAATCGCTCGGCAAGCCCGTCAGTTCGATTAAAAATCGGCCGATCTTCTGGTGGCTGGCCGGCATGCTCGCCATTCTATCGGGTCTATGGCTGAAGTCGAGCGGTGCGCGCGATGAAACGCTTGAGTTGGCCGGGCTGATTCAACCCGTCGAGGTTTACCGGGACCGCTTTGATGTGCCGCACGTGTATGCGCAAAGCGCCGACGATGCCTATTTCGCTTTAGGTTATCTGCATGCTCGGGAAAGATTATGGCAAATGGAGTTGAGCCGTCGCGCCGGATCCGGCCGGCTGGCGGAACTGTTCGGCGCCGATGCCCTGGAGCAGGACCGTTTCATGCGCACCTTGGGATTGCGCCGCGCCGCCGAGGCCAACTGGGCGCGGCTCGATCCCGCCACTCAAGCCAGCTTGCAGGCCTACGCCAAAGGCGTCAACGCCGGCATCGCGCAGAGCCGCTGGTTGCCGGTCGAATTTTACCTGGCCGGCGCGCCGCGGCCGGAGCCCTGGCGGCCGGTGGATTCTCTGACCTGGTTGAAAATCATGGCCTGGCGCCTGTCCGGCAACTGGTGGGAGGAACTGCTCAATCTGCGCCTGCAAAGTCGGTTGCCGGCTGTGCAATTGGCCGACCTGTTTCCGCCGTATCCCGGCGATGCGCCGCAAACCTTGCCTGATGTTTCGAAATGGTATGCGCCGGTCGCTGCGCAGGCAGACCGCTTGCTGGCGCAGCATCGGGACGAAGCCGACAAAAGCGTCGGTTCCAATAACTGGGCGGTTGACGGCAGCCGCAGCGTCAGCGGTAAACCGCTGCTGGCCAACGATCCGCATCTGCCGTTGACCGCGCCGTCGACCTGGTACTTTGCCCATTTGCATGCGCCGGGTTTGAACGTGATCGGTGCCGGTTTACCCGGCGTGCCCGGCATTTTATTGGGCCGTAACGAACAAGTCGCCTGGGCGTTTACCAATACCAACCCCGATAGCCAGGATGTATTCGTCGAGCGCCTGGTGCCCGGCAATCCTGCGCATTATCGGACGCCGGCCGGCGAGGCGGCGTTTACCGAATTTACCGAAACCTTGCGCGTCAAGGGTGCGCCGGATGAACGCTTGACTGTCCGGGCCAGCCGGCACGGACCGCTCATTTCCACAGCCGACGCCGACGCCCGGCTGGCGACGCCGCCGGGCACGGCGCTGGCGCTGAGCTGGGTCGGCTTGCGCGCCGACGACATGACCGTCCGTTTCATGCTGAACGCCGGCCGCGCGCAAAACGCGGAGCAACTGAAAGCGGCGGCGCGCGATTTTCACTCCCCGCAGCAGAACATCGTCTATGCGGATGCCGAAGGACGCATCGGTTTTATCGCCGCCGGCAGAGTGCCTCTGCGTGCCCAAGGCAATGAACTCCGCGGCGCGTTGCCTGCGCCGGGCTGGCTGGCTCAATACGACTGGCAGGGGATGATTCCCTTCGAGCAACTGCCGCAACAAAGCGGCGGCAGCGGCGGCAAAATCGTCACCGCCAACCAAAAAATCACCCCCGAGGATTATCCTCATTTCATTACCTCGGGCTGGGCGTTGCCGTATCGGGCCGAGCGCATTTCGGACTTGCTCGATCGACGGGCGCGTCACGATGTCCGCTCATTTGCGGCCTTGCAGAACGATGTGTTTAACCCGGTCGCCGCCGAACTGATGCCGTTACTGTTGAACGTGGATGTTGAGGATGAATCGAGCCGGCAAGTATTGCGCAGTATGCGCGATTGGGACTACCGGATGGCGGCGGATGCCGCGCAGCCTTTGATATTCGCCGCTTGGCTGCGCCATTTGAACGGCATTCTGCTGCAAGACAAATTGGGCCAATTTTACGAGCTGGTCGGCGATTACAACCCGGCGTTTCTCGCCCGCGTGCTCAATAACCGCGACGGCAGCGCCGGGCGCTGGTGCCGAAGCGGTGCTGCGGCGCCGACGCCTTGCGCTGGCGAAATCCGCCAGGCTTTACAGGACGCCGTCGCCGAACTGCGCCGGCATTACGGCGACGAGCCGGCGCAATGGCGCTGGGGCAGGGCGCATGTCAGCGTGTTTGCCAATCAGCCGCTCGGCAGGCTGCCCGGATTGGGGCGGTTCTTCAATGTCGAAGCCGAAAGCGCCGGCGGCATGGATACCGTCAACGTCAGCGGCTACCGTTACGACGAGCAAACGGGCCGTTACCTGGGAGAGTCCGGGCCGGCATTTCGAGCGATTTACGATCTGGCCGAGCCGGACAACTCGGTCTTTATCCTGGGTACCGGCCAATCCGGCCGGCCTTGGTCGCCCCACTACCGCGACATGACTTCGGCGTGGGCGGAAGGCGGTTATCTGCCGTTGACGACCGGGCGTGACACCATCGAACGCGACGCGGTGGCGCATCAACATTGGCTACCCGAATGAGCGCGCCATCTTTTATTAATTTAATCACAGGAAACAGTCATGAACGATCGTCTTGACCTGGCCGGCATCGGCATCGGGCCTTTTAATCTCAGCCTGGCCGCGTTGCTGTCGAAGGTGCCGCACTGCCGGGCGCGTTTCTTCGAGCGTCGGAACAGCTTCAATTGGCATCCTGGGATGATGCTGCCCGGTACGCAGATGCAGACTTCCTATTTGAAGGACCTGGTGACTCCGATCGATCCGAGCAACTCCTATGGTTTTTTGTCCTATTTGGTAAAAAAAGGCCGCTTTTACCGTTTTATCAATGCCGAATATCCACGAGTGCGGCGGATCGAGTTTGCCGACTATCTGCGTTGGGCCGCAGAACAGTTGCCGAGCCTCAGTTTCGGCACGGCGGTCGATTCGGTGGCATTCGATACGCACGGTTTCGATTTGCGGGGCGAGGGGGTGGCTAATGTGCATAGCCGTCACCTGGTTGTCGCCACTGGGATGAAACTGAATATTCCCGCCTGGGTCGAGCGTTACGTCGGCGATAACTGCCTGCATAGCCACCATTATGTCGGGTCGGAGTTTTCGGTGGCCGGGAAGCGCGTCGCGATCATCGGCGGAGGCCAGAGCGGAGCGGAAATCTTTCTGGATTTAATGGCCGGAAACCGGGGCCGGGCCGAAAAAATCGTCTGGCTCAGCAGACGGCAGAATCTGGATCCGCTCGATGAAACCGCCTTTATCAACGAATACTTTACGCCCCATTATGTGCGCAATTTCCACCGCTTGCCGGAAGCCAGAAAACCGCCGATCGTCAGTTCCCATAAATTGACCGGCGACGGAGTTTCGCCGGCCACCTTGCAAGCCTTGTCGCAGTATCTTTACGACAGCGATTTTCTCGACTGCGACACCACGCCTTACGCGATCCTGCCGAATCGCGAGGTGCATCTGATGAGCGGCGGTAAAAATGCGTTCCATTTGTACATGCGCAACGGTTTCAACCATACCGACGAAAGCGTGGTTGTCGACAAAATCATCCTGGCGACCGGTTACCGTTACCAGCTTCCCGAATGCTTGATGCCGCTGCGCGGCCGGCTCGATCTGGACGCTGACGGTCTTCCCCGTTTGACCGAGGATTACCGCGTGCCTTGGGACGGTCCCGCCGAGCACCGCATCTATATGCAGAACGCGGGCCGGAACAGCCACGGCGTGGCCGATGCCCAGCTTAGCCTGGCCGCCTGGCGCTCGGCGATCATCATCAATAGCCTGATGGAGGAGGCGATTTACGATGTCGACCCCTGCCCATCGCCGCTGCAATGGGGTGAAGATTACCCGGCCAAGACTCAGACCGGATCGGAAAACCAGGATACGGCTACCTTATTGCGAGTGGGGCGAGTTTGAAGCATCGGCCGGGCCGAATTTCTGCGCCAGTTCTTTAGGGCGCGCCCGGTGTGGGCCGAGCGCGTACTAGAAAAACCGGTTTCCCGGTTTTAGCTGGCAAGGATGCCGGCTAATATTTGGCGGCCTTTCGGTTCGCCAAGCATTGGGGCCGGCAAGGCGTTCGCGCCGTGCCGGCCGGTTAATTTCAGGGATGCTGTAATTTTAAATATTGAGGAAGAGGAAAAATGATGTCGAAAAATAAAATATTATTCTTGGCCGCCAACGTATTGATGATGGCGGCGTTTGCCTGCCGGGCCGAAACGATCGTGGTCAAAGGGCAGGGGATCAGCTTTGCGCCCAGCGTGATTAAAGCGCAGGTGGGCGACATCATCGCTTTTAAGGAAATGACCGGGCATTTTGTCGATCCGGTGGCCAACCTGTGGCCGGAAGGCGCGGAACCGATGCATTCCCAAATGGGCGCGGACTATAACTATGAAGTCAAGAAAGAAGGCTTGTATGTTTTCAAATGCCCGCCTCACTGGGGTGCGCGGATGGGCGCCGTCATGCTGGTAGGCAATCCCGCCGATTTGTCGTCGACGCTTGACAAATATTTCAGCATTGCCGAGACCGAGGCCGACGCTAAGCCTGCCAAGGGATTGTTGAAAAAATTCAAGGAAACTTTAGCGAAATAATCCGGGATTGGGACCGGGATAATGTCGGAGCACGCGCGAAAGACCGGCATTAGCTTCGGAGAAAGAGATTAGGTCAAGCAGGCAGGGGTCGCCGATGGCACGATCCGGCGCCCTGCCTTACATTCCTCGGGATTCTGGCGCAACTTGACCGGCGCTTCCGTGATGAGGGAGGAACAGATCATTATGATCTCCAACAGACTCCCCATCTTGGCTTGCCGACGCTTGCCAACCGTAAGCGCATGGTGGAAGACCGGGGCGATTTCATCAGCTTGCAGCACATCATGGTCATGATGTTTAAGGAAGACGACGGCAAACCGGCACAACCGATGGCGCTGAAACACTGGCGCCAGGATTGGCAATATCAAATGGAAGGCTATAACAGCCACACCGTCTTGCCGACGGGCTGGGTGCAAGAGGAAGAAAATCGCAAAGTCCATCTTGTCCGGGACGGGCAGGAGAATTTCTCCCGCCGTTATCTGGCAAAAGAACAGGGGCTGAACCGCTATGAACGCATCAAGCGTTTTGATTTTAGCGCCGGTGATGATTACTGGACTAGAGCATTTTCACTTGGGGTATATGGCCTTCGTAAGGAAAACACGTCATTCCGGCAGAGCCTGTCCCGATCGGGGACTACCAGACGACTGCACCCGTAGGGTACGCTGTGCGTACCATCTAATGTCGAAAGGTACGCACTCGGCAACTGCTCCATGCGTTGCCCTAACTCCTGCATCCCTGCAGTCGAGCGCGTACCCTACGGGACTGGCTGGACTTAACGGCAGGGTACCCTTCAGAAGGTGAGGGCCTTCCTACACGCGGCATGAAAATGCTCTAAGACCGGCGCCTATTGGGAAATGGTTCGCAAGGAATGGAAACGGATCATAGCCGATAGCCAGCCGCTGGTTCTGGTGCAGGAAGTCGACGACACGCCGCTGTTCATGTCCTTGTTTGACGGCGCCGAAATTTACATGGCGCATCATGGCGATAGCGACGGGACGTGCGCGGAAATAGCCAGGATAATCGGTAAATATCTGAAGCCGACGGTGCAACGGTGAGCTTGGGATTTGCGCATTAAGGATTTTTACCGGCTCGCTTGAAACCGGGCCCTTGAGCTTAACCAAAGCGGGCCGATAATATTTTTTGCCAAAGAGCATCGTTTTCTATAAAATATAAAATAAGAATGATTCTTATTACTATTTATAATATTTTTAGATTGTTTTGGAGTTTGCCGTAGCATGAACCTAATTGTATTAAATCAGACGCTTCCGAACGGAAGCCACATCACCCGCGTCGCGCTCGAGGGCTATGTATCTACCCGGGATACCCAACGATGAAACAATTGAATCCGTCCCGCAGCATATTGATGTGTCTGGACAACCGTGTCGGCTACGAGTGTCTGAAGTTCCTGTTGAATGATCCGGAAACCAAAGTGTGCGGTGCCGTGGTGCACCCGCGAGCGACCGCGCTCTTTGGTGACGAGATTCTTGCGGCGTGCGAAGCCGCGGGCGTACCGGCCTTCGAATTCCAACGCGCCCGCGAGCACTTCGACGAGATCATTCGGCCGCTCGAGCCCGACTACGTCTCGTGTTTTTACTTCGACTACGTGCTCGACGAGCGCTTCTTGAGCCTCCCTAAGATCGACACGATCAACGTTCATCCCGGTTACCTGCCGTACAACAAGGGCTTCTTTTACTACGTCTGGTCGGTGCTCGACGGAACGCCGGCCGGAGTCAGCGTGCATCGCATGAACTCGGCCGCCGACGCGGGCGATCTGTATGCTCAGGCCCTCGTCGAAGTGACGCCCGAGGACACGGGCGATACCCTCTACCGCAAGCACGAGGACGCGGCGATTCAGCTCTTTCGAGCCACTTGGCCGAGCATTGTCGACGGTACCTATCGCAGCCACCCCCAACGTCACCCCGGCACGCGGCACAAGCTCAACGAGATGTCGGAACTTCTCCGTCTCGATCCGGACGAGCGCCTGCGCACCCGCGATCTGATCGATCGCTTGCGCGTCTGCACCGTGCCCGGGAGGTCCGGGTGCATCGTCGACATCGATGGCGAAAGCTTTCAGGTGGAGTTGCAGCTGAAGCCTGTCCCGTGCGGTTTCGTCCCCTCTCCGCCCGGTAAACGGGACTGAGGGTGAGCATGACGACGACAGAGCCGCGCATCGCGTTCGCGACGGGGGGCGACGCCGGGGTTCATCATCCCCCTCGCGAGCACGATGAGATTCCGTACCGGCTCGCGGCCGCGGTGGAGGGTTTTCAGCGTTCCAGGGCCGCAGCCGTCGCTAGGCAGCTTCCCGCGCGGCGCGCGACGCTTGAGGAAATCGCGCGGGCACATTCCCCCGCGTACATCGAAATGCTGCTCGCGACGCGTACGTCGAGCGGTTGGCTCGACCCGGATACGTACTACACGCCGGGCTCGCTCGACGTAGCGCTCGCGGCGAGCGGGGCTGGGCTCGCGATCACGGACGCCTTGCTGGACGACGCCTGCGATCAGGCCGTGGGACTCTGGCGCCCTCCGGGGCACCACGCCTGCACTGATCAGGCGATGGGCTTTTGCATCCTGAATAACGTTGCCATCGCCGCGCATCACGCCCTCGCACGGGGAGCCAGCCGGGTACTGGTGGTCGATTGGGACGTTCACCACGGCAACGGCACGCAGCAGATCTTCGAGAGCGACCCACGTGTGCTCTTCATATCGATCCATCAAGGGCGCCCGCAGTATCCGGAGACAGGCCTCCCCAATGAAACGGGTGCCGGCGAGGGTCGCGGTTTCACCGTCAATATCCCTCTCTCGGTTGGCGCCGGAAGATCGGCATACCGCGAGGCGTTTCAACGTCTCGTGCTCCCCATTGCCGATCAGTACGCGCCGACCATCACCTTCGTGAGCGCTGGCTACGACGCGCACGAGCGCGATCCACTTGGGGGGATGTGTCTGCGATCGGAGGACTACGGGGAGTTGACGAGACTTCTGATCGGTGCGCTCGGAGGACCGCATGCGGCGCGTATCGGGTTCTTCTTGGAGGGAGGCTACAACCGTCAAGGAATCACCGAATCGGTCTGCAGCACAGCCGATGCGCTCCTCGGCGGGGCCACGGAAAGAGAAATACCTGAAGCCATTGGGTCCGCGCCAAGCGGCCATAGCGGACCAGGAGGAGCGAAATCCATGCTTAGCCCTCGCCACGCCTTCGAATTGGATGCGGCGGTCGAAGCACAGTCCCGCTACTGGCGGATTGGGTAACGGCAGGCGAGGTATCCAGAATTCGGAGTATGTATGGATGCCGAATCAGGGTTACCCTGCCGTCACGTACTTTTGGTGGGGGAAAGTTTGGCAAGGAATTCGATTTTCCGCACAAGCGGGCCGCGATGATGATGCTATCGCGGAAAGCCTTTTTCGATCAATTTTGTATTTAGGAAAACTGATGAGTATCGATAGCGAAGATGCGATTTTTCAAGTAGTCGTCAACGACGAAGAGCAATATTCGATCTGGCCGGATTACAAAGCCGTGCCGGGCGGCTGGCGCACGGTCGGCAAGTCGGGTGTGAAGAAGGACTGTTTGGCCTACATCGAAGAGGTGTGGACCGACATGCGACCGCTCAGCCTGCGCAAATTCATGGAAGATCAGGCCCAGTAGAGGAAAGGCGTGCGCTTGCTCTGTTTTCCCTATGCCGGGGCCAGTGCGATGGTTTACCAGCGCTGGCGGCGCCAGGCCCCGTACTGGCTGGACATCAAGCCGGTCGAATTGCCGGGGCGCGGCGCGCGTTTGCTTGAACCGTTGGCCGAGGATTGGGATGCTCTGATCGGAACCCTGGTCGGTGAGATCGCCGGCGATATCTGCCGGCCTTATGCCTTGTTCGGTCATAGTTTCGGCGCGCTGGTCGCTTTCGAAATCGCCCACGCCGTGCGCGAGCGCGGTTTGGCGATGCCCGGCGCGTTGATCGTTTCCGGCACCCACGCGCCGAGCCGGCGCGACAACCGGCGTTTCGAACGGCTTGAAAGCGACGACGAGTTGAAATCGGAAATGCGGCGTTTGAACGGTACCGACGCCGCGGTATTCGGCAGCGATGAATTGATGGCGTTGACGCTGCCGGTGTTGCGCGCCGATTTTCGCCTGTGCGGCCGCTATCGGCGCAACGAGCGTCCGCCGCTGGCACTGCCGGTGCATGTGCTGGCCGGAGTCGCCGACGAAACCACGCCGGCCACGCTGGAAGCATGGCGGCTTGAAACGACGGGCGACTTCACGCTGGATTATTTCGACGGCGACCACTTTTTCATCCAAAGCGTCGAGGAACCGGTATTGGCAACCCTATGCCGCTACCTGGCACGTGCGTAGGCCGCCGATCCAAACAAGACCATCCCAGCGGATTTTCCGGAGTTTGCCCTGGGGAAACCTTGATACTCGTCTCTCAACGTCTCTTCGTGGATCAAGGTTTTTCTTCAGGGCAAACCCCAGAAATTTCGGTTTTTAAACAGACAACGAACCTCAGCCCATGAATGCCGATAGCCGAATGTTGATGACTGAAAACCTGACCGCCGGCGGCGCTTTGCCGCTGTTGGTCAAGCCGGCCGCGCCCGGTGTCGCCCTGTCGGAAGTAGCCGCCGAATTACGCGCATTGACCGAACGTCATTTGTTGCGCTGCGGCGGCCTGTTGTTTCGCGGTTTTGCGGTGGCCGGTCCTGCCGAATTCAAAACCTTCGCCGCGGGTTTCGGCCATCCGCTGCTGAGTTACGAGTTCGGCTCGACGCCGCGCACCCGGGTGGAAGAGGGCGTTTACACCTCGACCGAATACCCGCCGCACCAGTCCATTCCGTTGCATAACGAACAGGCTTATACCCGCGAATGGCCGATGAAAATCTGGTTTTATAGCGCCTTGGTGGCCGAGCGCGGCGGCGAAACGCCGATCGCCGGCAGCCGGGAAATCTACCGCCGCATCGATCCGGCGATCCGCCGCCGCTTCGAAGCGCAGGGCCTGATGTACGTGCGCAACTTCGGCAACGGCCTGGACGTGCCGTGGGCGCAAGTATTCAACACGGAAGATCCGTCCGTCGTCGAACGCTATTGCCGCGCCCACGATATTGACTGCGAATGGAAGGAAGACGGCGAACTGCGTACTCGGCAAATCTGCCAGGCGACCGCGCGGCATCCGGTGACCGGCGACTGGGTCTGGTTCAATCAGGCGCATCTGTTTCACGTTTCCAATCTGGAGCCGGACGTGCGCGAAGCCTTGCTGGACGTGGTCGAGCCGGAGGATTTGCCGCGCAACGTCTACTACGGCGACGGCAGCCCGATCGAGGACGGCATTCTGAATGAAATTCGCGGCGTGCTCGACGAATTGACTATTAGTTTTCCGTGGCAAACCGGCGACATCATGATGTTGGACAACATGTTGGCCGCCCACGCCCGTTCGCCGTTCAGCGGTCCGCGCAAGGTTGTTGTGGCGATGGCCGAACCCTATTCGCAAACTCTTTCCGCATAAATATTCCGATGGCTTTCAATCCCGCTCATGCCAACCATTTTGTCGACTTGCTGCTGCAACGGGCCGAACGGCATCCGGAGCGGACGGCCCTGCACTGCATCGCCGATGCCGTGGACGGCGCCGGCAGTTACAGTTTTGCCGATCTGGACGGCCGGGCCCGCGCGATAGCGGCGCTTTTGCAGCAAACCGTTGCCCCCGGCGAGCGGGCCTTGATCGTGCTGCATACCGGCATCGACTATGTCAGCGCTTTTTTCGGCTGCCTGTATGCCGGAGTCATCGCGGTGCCGGCTTATCCGCCGGAATCGCAAGCGCCGCACCATCTCAAACGCGTGGCGTCGATACTCGCCGATGCGAAACCCGCGGCTATATTGACGGCCAGCCCGTTGCTGGCCGCGCTGAATCAATCGCTGGAGTCGATAGCCAGCGCCGAACGGCAATTGGTGATCACTGTCGATACGGTAGATGCCGGATTGGCGGCCGCCTGGCGCATGCCGAACATCGCCAAAGATGCGATCGCCTTTCTGCAATACACTTCCGGGTCCACCGCCCATCCCAAAGGCGTGATGGTCGGCCACGACAATCTGCTGGCCAACCAGCGCGCGATCAAACGCGCCTTTGCGATCGGTGACAGCGATGTATTCGTGAGCTGGCTGCCGCTGTTCCACGACATGGGCCTGGTCGGCAGCCTGATGCAGCCTTTATACAGCGGCATTCCGTTGGCGTTGATGTCGCCGCGCCATTTTCTGGAACGGCCGGTGCGCTGGCTGGAAGCAGTGTCGCGTTTCGGCGGCACCATCAGCGGCGGGCCGGATTTTGCATTCCGCCTGTGCAACGAACGCATCAGCGAGGCACAATTAGCCGGCCTCAACCTGGCTAGCTGGCGCCTGGCATTCTGCGGTGCCGAGCCGATTCGCTTCGATACCCTGACCACCTTTGCCGAAAAATTCGCCGTTGCCGGTTTGCCGGCCGGCGCTGTCTATCCTTGTTACGGCCTGGCCGAAGCATCGCTGCTGGTCAGCGGCGGCTTGCCCGGCGAAGGTGCGAAAGCCGTGACCTGCGCCGCCGATGCGTTGGCAGCACATCGCATGCAACTGGCCGACAGCGGCAGCGTGCTGGTCGATTGCGGGCTGGTGCAGGAAGAACATCGGCTGGTCATTGTCGATCCGCTCAGCGGTAAACCTTGCGCCGATGGTCAAATCGGCGAGATCCGTTTCAGCGGCCCCAGCGTTACTCACGGCTATTGGCAAAATCCCGAGGCCACTTCGGAAACCTTCGTCGTCGAAGACGGCAAAACCTGGCTGCGCACCGGCGATTTGGGTTTTCTCGACCGCGGCCGCTTGTTCGTGACCGGTCGCTGCAAGGACATGATTCTGATTCGCGGCCAAAATCTGTATCCGCAAGACATCGAACAGTCGTTGGAAGAACAGATCGAACTGTTGCGCAAGGGCAGAGTTGCGGCGTTCGCGGTCAACGTCGACGGTCGCGAAGGCATCGGCATTGCCGCCGAGATCGGCCGCGGCACACAAAAACTGGTGCCGGCGGAAAATCTGTTCGAAGCGATCAACGAAACCGTGGCGCTGAGCTGCCAGGAACCGGCAGCGCTGATTCTGCTGCTGAATCCGGGGGCATTGCCCAAAACCAGCAGCGGTAAACTGCAGCGTAGCGCCTGCCGCCAGGGTTGGCTGGACGGCACCTTGGATGCCTATGCGATACAGCAGGCCGGTCGTAGCGCATCGGCGGCCGTTGCCGTGGGCGACCTCGGTGAATTCGAACGGCAAATCGCCGCGATCTGGGGCGAAGCGTTGAACATTGACGCCGTGGCGCCGCAGAAAAGCTTTTTTGCGTTGGGCGGCCAATCGATTACCGTGATGCAAGTCATCGCCCGCCTGCGCGAACGGTTGGGTGTAATAATCGAACCGCGCTTGTTTTTCGAAAAACCGGGCTTACGCGAATTTGCCGCTGCTGTTCAGGCATTACTTTCCAATCAAGAACATACTGAGACGCCGATTGCCCGGATCGATCAAAGCGACGATCTATTGTTATCCTACGGCCAGGAAAGCCTGTGGTTTCTATCGCAACTAAACCCGGCGAGCACGGCCTACCACATCGCCGGCGGCGTGCGGCTGGTCGGCGACCTGGACCGCGAGGCGCTGACGCAGGCCTTTCATGCGCTGGCGCTGCGCCACGACGCGCTGCGCACGCTGTTTTACGCGGTCGACGGCCAGCCGCGGCAATGGATTCCGTCGTCGTGCGAAGTGGCCTTGGCCTTCCATGACTTGAGTGAGTTGGCGGCGCAGGCCGCGCCGGCGCAGGCCGGGCAACTGGCCGAGGCCGAGGCCCGCGTACCGTTCGATCTGGAACGCGGCCCCTTGTGGCGGGTACTGCTGGCGCGCTTGCCGGACCGGGACGGCCAATCGTGCCACGAACTGAACCTGACCCTGCACCACCTGATCGCCGACGGCTGGTCGCTGAACCGGCTGTTGGCCGAATTCGGCGAACTCTACGGCGCCCTCCAGGCCGGCCGCGAACCGCAACTGCCAGCCCTGCCGATCCGCCACGCCGACTTCGCCGCCTGGCAGCGCCACTGGCTGGCGGCCGGCGAAGCCGAGCGGCAACTCGCCTACTGGACCGACTGGCTGGGCGGCGAGCCCCCCGTCATCGAACTGCCGTACGACCGGCCGCGCCCGGCCGAACCCAGCCAGCGCGGCGGCCGCGTTCCCTTCGTGCTGCCGGAGGCGGTCAGTCAAGCCGTCTTAACCGGGGCGCACCGGCACGGCGTCACCCCGTTCCAGGTGCTGCTGGCCGCCTTCAACGTCCTGCTCTACCGCTACAGCGGCCAGACCGACCTCCGCATCGGCCTGCCGCTGGCCAACCGCCAGCGCCCGGAAACGCAAGCCCTGATCGGCTACTTCGTCAACACCGTGGTGCTGCGGACCGAAATCAGCGCGCCCACGCGCTTCGACCGCCTGCTGCAGCAGACCCAACAGACCCTGCTGCAAGCCCAGGCCCATCCCGACCTGCCGTTCGAACACCTGGTCGACGCCCTGCAGCCCGAGCGGCGGCTGGGACAAAACCCCCTGTTCCAGATCCTGATCAACCACCAGCCCACCGACGTCGGCCTGCTGCAGGCCCAGGGAACCTGGCAGATCGAAGCCCTGGACCGCGACCACGGCGCCGCCCAATTCGACTTGAGCCTGGATACCTGGCAAGACCGCCAGGGCCGCATCGGCGGTTTTTTCACCTACGCCGCCGATTTATTCGACGCCGGCACCATCGAACGGCTGGCCGGCCATTTCCAAAGCCTGCTGGCGCAACTGCTCGAACGGCCGCAGGCGCCAATTGCCAGCCACCGCTTGCTCAGCCAAGCCGAAACCGAACGATTCGCCGTCTGGAACACCTGGGAAAAGAGCTACGATGCCGGAATGCCGGTACAGGAACTGATCCGGCACAGAGCCGCAGCGCAACCGGAAGCGGTCGCGCTGATCGGCGGCGAAACCCGTTTGACGTATGCCGAACTGGAGATGCAAGCCAACCGGCTGGCGCACCGGCTGATCGGCCTGGGCGTGGAGCGGGAAAGCCGGGTGGCCTTGCTGCTGCCGCGCGGCGTGGAGACGATCGTGGCGATGCTGGCGGTGCTGAAAGCCGGCGGCGCCTACCTGCCGCTCGACCCCGAGCAACCCGAACAACGGCTGGCCGAACTGATCGCCGAGGCCGGCGTGAGCGTCATCCTCGCCGAGCGTTGCGATGCGCTTTCCGACGCGTCCAACGAGGGACTTCACTACCGTTCAGCCCATCCTACCTGGCTTCACCTCGCCAGTCTGGACTTGAGCGCCGAACCGGCCACGCCGCCCGCGGTGGCCATCCACCCCGAGCAACTGGCCTACCTGATCCTGACCTCCGGCTCCACCGGCCAGCCCAAAGGCGTGGCCGTGCCGCACGGCGCGTTGAGCCGCCACATCCAGGCCATCGGCGACCTCTACCGCTACACCCCGGCCGACCGCGCCCTGCCTATGGCCGCCTTCACCTTCGACGCGGCCATGGAACAATGGCTGGCGCCGCTGTGCCACGGCGCCGGCGTGGTGCTGGGCGACAGCCGCTGGACCGGCGACGACACCCTGGCGACGGTGCGCGCGCACCGGGTGACCGTCGTGTATCCGCCGACCAGCGCCTTGCTGCATCTGGCCGAGGCCGTCCAGGCGCGTGGCCGGCCTTTGGCGCTGCGCATCGTCTGCGTCGGCGGCGAAGCCGTCTCCGCCGCGGCGCTGGCCACCCTCCGCGCCGCGTTGCAGCCGGAACAGATCGTCAACGGCTACGGCCCGACCGAAACGGTGATTACCCCTTTAGCCTGGCTGGCCGATGACCGCGCCCTGACCGGCTACGCCCCGATTGGCGCCGCGGTGGGCGAGCGCACCCTGCATATCCTCGACGCCGACCTCAACCCGGTACCCTGGGGCGCGGCCGGCGAACTCTACATCGGCGGCCCGTGCCTGGCGCGCGGCTACTTCGGCCGGCCCGATCTCAGCGCGGAACGCTTCCTGCCCGACCCGTTCGCGGGGGATGGCGGCCGCCTGTACCGCACCGGCGACCGGGTCCGGCGCGGCCGGGACGGCATCGTCGCCTACCTCGGCCGCACCGACCAGCAGATCAAACTGCGCGGCTACCGGATCGAACCCGGTGAAATCGAAGCCGCCCTGCGCGACTTGCCCGGCGTCGAGGACGCCCACGTGCTGCTGCGCGAGGAACAGGGACGCCGCTACCTGGCGGCTTATCTGGCCGGCGGCACGGCCGCTCCGGATGACGCGCCCCGCCACGCGCCGCCGCCCCGGCCCCCACCGACGCCCAACTCAAAACCGCCCTGGCCGCGCGCCTGCCCGACTACCTGATCCCGGCCCACTACGTTTGGCTGACGCAACTGCCGCGCACCGCGCACGGCAAAATCGACCGCCGCGCCCTGCCGGCGCCCGCAGGCCCGCCCAGCACCGCGCCGCAAACCCCCACCACCCCGGCCGAAGCGGTGTTGGCGTCCCTCTGGCAAGACCTGCTCGGCCGGGCGCCGATCGGCATCCACGACAACTTCTTCGAACTGGGCGGCGACTCCATCCTCTCCATCCAACTGGTCAGCCGCGCCCGCGCCCAAGGCCTGCGCTTCACCCCCAAAGACCTGTTCCAGCAGCAAACCATCGCCGGCCTGGCCCAAGTCGCACAGAGCTTGGAAGAAGACGCTCAAGCCCCGGCCGCTCAAGCGCCGGCGCTCGGCCGCGCGCCGCTGCTGCCGATCCAACACGCCTTCTTCGAACAAACACCGGTCCCGCCCGCGCACTGGAACCAGTCGCTCTTGCTCAAAGCCGCCTGCCGCTCGACCGCGCCGCGCTCGCCCAAGCGCTGCAGAACCTGGTCGAACACCACGACAGCCTGCGCCTGCGTTACATTCAAAACCAAGGTGCCTGGCGCCAACGCTATGCCGAGATTCAACAGACGGAACCCCTATTGGAACAACACAGCGCTCAAGACGCCGCCGCCGTCACCGCCATCGCCCAACAGGCGCAGCGCGGCCTGAACCTCGAACACGGCCCGCTGTTCCAGGCCGTATTGATCGACGTCGCCGACGGCAGCCAGCGCCTGCTGCTGGTCGCCCACCACCTGATCGTCGACGCGGTGTCCTGGCGTATTCTGCTGGAAGACCTGCACCGCCTGTACACGCAAATCCGCCACGGCCAAGCCCCGCAACTGCCCGCCCGAACCGCCAGCTACCAAGCCTGGGGCCAGGCCCTGCAAACCTATGCGCACAGCCAACGGCTGCACAGCCAGCAGGCCTACTGGCAGGCGCAAGTCTCGGCGGCCCGCGCCCCCTGGCCCTGCGATGAGCCGCACGGCCGCGCCGAAAGCCGCGACCGCGCCAGCCGGACGCTGACCCTGAGCGCCGAGCGCACCCGTCAGCTCCTGCACGAGGCCCACCGGGCCTACCGCACCCGCCTGCCGGACCTGCTGCTGGCGGCGCTGGCGCAGACCCTGGGCGAGTGGACCCGGCAAACCGACCTCGCCATTGCTCTGGAAGGCCACGGCCGCGAAGCCGACGCCCTCGCATCCGGCCAAACCCAGGCCCCGCTCGACCTGAGCCGCACGGTCGGCTGGTTTACCAGCCTGTACCCGGTTCTGCTCAGCCCGCAAGCCCAGCCGGCCGCCACCCTCAAAACCATCAAGGAACAACTGCGGCAGGTGCCCGACCAGGGCCTGGGCTACGGCGTATTACGCTACCTGACGCCGCACCCGCCGCTTGAGGACGGCACCCCCCAGGTCTTGTTCAACTACCTCGGCCAACTCGACAGCAGCTTCCACGACGATGCCCTGTTGCAACCGGCCGAGGAAGCCGGCGGCGACGAGCGCGACCCGCGCTCCCCCTTGGCCTATGAACTGGAAATCAACGGCGAAATCTACCGGGGCCGGCTGCGCCTCGACTGGAGCTACAGCCGCGAACGCTACCGGGCGCGGACGATCGACACCCTGCTCGACCGCTACCGGCAGCATCTGGAGCAGCTGCTCGACCACTGCCTCACCGCCGAACCCGGCCTGACCCCGAGCGACGTGCCGCTGGCCGGCCTAAGCCAGGCCCAGCTCGATGCCTTGCCGGTCGAACACCGCCGCATCGATGACCTTTATCCGCTCTCGCCCATGCAGCAGGGGATTTTGTTTCATGCGCTGCAGCACGGCGCGCAGGACCCTTATTTTTACCAACGCGTGTTTGCACTGAACGGTAAGTTGGATGTGGTGCGTTTTCATGCGGCCTGGCAAACGGCGGTCGATCGCCATCCGGCCTTGCGCTCGCTGTATTTGTTCGAAGACGTCCAGCCGGCGCTGCAAGTCGTGTGCAAAACCCGAAGCGCCGATCTGCGCCAGGCCGATTGGCGCGCGCTCGATTCCCAGCAGCATTGGCGGCAGTTGGATGCATGGCTGGCCGACGAACGTCGGCGCGGCTTCGATTTCGCCGGCCGGCGCGGCTTCGATTTGTCGTTACTGCGTGTTGCCGATGCGGCCTGGTGGTTGGTTTGGAGCCACCACCACATCGCCTTGGACGGCTGGAGCATGGGGCTGGTGCTGCGCGACGTGATGCGCGCTTACCACGGCGAAGCGCCGATTCGCCAGCCGAACTATGCCGATTACCTGCGCTGGCTGGCGTCTCGCGATCGCGACGCCGCGCTGGCATTCTGGCGGGAAGTGTTGCAAGGCCTCAACGGCAACGCGCCGTTGCCGTTGGCAGCTGGTCAAGCGCCGGCCGGCGAACGCGGCAGTTACCAGGAAATCGAAACCAGCCTGTCGCCGGAAGAAAGCGGGCAATTGCAAGCCGCCGCGCGCCGCCACGGCGTGACGGTCAGCACCTTGCTGCAAGCTGCATTTGCGCTGTTGCTGGGCCGGCATGGCGGCGGCGAGGCATTGTTCGGAGTCACCGTGTCCGGGCGTTCAGCCAACGTCGACGGCATCGACGAAATGGCCGGCCTGTTCATCAATACCTTGCCGTTGCGGGTTGGATTGCCCGGCGCCCGGGATGTGGGCAGTTGGCTGCAAGCGATTCAACGCCAGGCCGCGGCGATGCACGATTACGAATTCACCTCGCTGGCGGAGATTCAACACGCGGCCGGTTGCGAAGGGCAAAATCTGTTCGACGCGATTTTGGTGTTCGAGAACTATCCGTTGGACGAGGTGTTGAAAGACCGGCGCGACGGCCTGCAAGTCGGCTTGCTGAACGACGAATCGCCCGGCGGCGTGCTGCGGCATGAGCGCGGCCGCAACAATTATCCGTTGAGCCTGATTGCCGGACTCGATAGCCGACTGCACTTGACCTTGTCCGGCGAACGCCGGCGCTTTCTGCCGGGTGCGTTAGAGTTGCTGGCGAAGCGTTACCGTTATCTGTTGCGGCAATTGGCCACGGCGGAGGCAGTCAAAGTCGCCGATCTGCAATTGCAGCCCTTACCGGCCCTGGCCGATGCCGAAACCGCTTTGTTGTCTGGCGGGGAAGCTTCGTGCGGCGAATTCAGCTATTCGGATGTTCTTGCGGCCTGGCAAAGCCAAGTCGCCGCGCAGCCTGACGCGATTGCGGTGCGCGACAACCGCGCCAGCCTGAGTTACGCCGAATTGGACCGCGCCGCCGAACGTCTGGCCGCGGTGCTGCAAGGCATGGGCGTCAAGGCGGAAACGGCGGTCGGCGTGCTGTTCGAACGATCGATTCAGTTACCGCTCGGCCTGCTGGCGGCGTTAAAGGCCGGGGGCGTGTATTTGCCGCTCGATCCGGCCCTGCCGGACAGCCGCTTGCGCGAGTTGCTGCGCGACAGCGGAGCGGCGGTGCTGTTGGCCGGCGAAGCCGATGCCGCGCGTTTCGCCGATTGCGGCGTGACCGTGTTGAATCCGGATGCCGTCCGCCAAGGCTACGAGGCGGCCGAATTCGTTGCGGTGCCGATTCATCCCGAGCAAGCCGCCTACCGCATTTATACCTCCGGTTCCACCGGCCGGCCCAAAGGCGTGACGGTCAGCCACGCCGCATTGAACCAATATTTACAAGGCGTGCTGCCGCGTCTGGCCTTGACGCGGACTGCCACCCTGGCGATGGTTTCGACCCCGGCCGCCGACCTCGGTCATACCGTGTTGTTCGGAGCGCTCTACAGCGGCCGGACCCTGGTGTTGATCGATGGCGAAAGCGCGGCCGATCCCGACCGTTTCGCCGCGGCGATGCGCGAACACCAGGTCGACGTACTGAAAATCGTGCCCAGCCATTTGCGCGGCTTGCTGCAAGCGGCCGAGCCGGCGGCTGTATTGCCGAACCGAGTGCTGATTCTGGGGGGCGAGGCCTGCGACGCCGAATTGCTGGCCAGCGTGCGGCGCTTGAAGCCGGGTTGCCGCATCGTCAACCATTACGGCCCGACCGAAACCACGGTCGGCGTGCTGACCCACGAAGCCACGGCCGATGCCAGTCCGACAGTGCCGGTCGGTATGCCGTTGGCGGGCGTTTACGCCTATCTGCTCGACGCCGACCTGAATCCGGTGCCCGGCGACGTGCCCGGCGAATTGTATATCGGCGGCGGCAGCCTGGCGCGCGCTTATCACGGCAAGGCTGGCGCCACGGCCGAACAGTTTCTGCCCGATCCGTTCCGTTCCGGCGCCCGCATGTACCGTACCGGCGACCGCGCCGTGTTGCGCGGCGGCCGTCTGGTCTGGCTGGGCCGCGCGGACGACCAGGTCAAGATACGCGGCTACCGGGTCGAACCCGGCGAAGTCGCTAAGGTGTTGCGCGGCTTGCCGGGCGTCGCCGACGCGGCGGTCATTTGCGAACCCAACGAACAGGACGGCCGCCTGCAACTGTTGGCCTATGCGGTCGCCGAGCGCACAGCGGCTTTGGATGCCGCGACGCTCGGCGAACAATTGGCCGGCTTGTTGCCCGATTACATGCTGCCCGCGCATCTGATGCTGCTGGAGGCGATTCCGCTGACCGCCAACGGCAAAGCGGACCGCAAAGCACTGCCCAGGCCGCAAGCCAAGGCCCGTGCCAGCGTGGCGCCGCGCAACGACAGCGAAGCCAAGCTGGCGGCGATCTGGCAAACCGTGTTGAAACGGGAGCCGATCGGCGTTACCGACAATTTCTTCGAGCTGGGCGGCGATTCGATTCTGAGCCTGCAAATCATTGCCCGCGCCCGCAAACAGGGCATCAAGCTGACGCCGAAACTGTTGTTCGAAAAGCCGACCATCGCCGAACTGGCAGCGGCTACGGCCGTGCCGGCAGGCGAAATCAAGCCGGCCGCGATTCCGCGTCTCGCGCTTGACGGCCCGCGTCCCTTGTCCTACGGCCAGGAACGGCTGTGGTTCCTGGCGCAGTTGCAGCCGGAGAGCACCGCTTACCACATCAGCGGCGGCCTGCGCATCCGAGGCCGGCTCGACGAGAACGCGGTACGGCAGGCCTTTGAACGTCTGACTGAGCGCCATGCGATGTTGCGAACACGGTTCGTCGTTGTGGACGGCAAGCCGATGCAAGTGGCCGAAGCGAATGTCCCGCTACCGTTACGGGTTTCGGCGGACGCCGACGCGATCATCGACAGTGCGTTCGAGAACCATACGCCGTTCGATTTCGCCGCCGGGCCGTTATGGCGGGCGGCACTGATCAGGCAAGGCGAAGACCGCCACGAATTATGGCTGACCATGCACCATATCCTGGCCGACGGCTGGTCGGTCGGCCGTTTGCTGGAGGAATTCGCCGAACTGTACGCCGCCGCGGTCGACGGCCGTGAGGCGCGTTTGCCGGCGCTGGCGATCGAATACGCCGATTATGCCGTCTGGCAGCGGCAATGGCTGGCGGCCGGTGAGGGCGAACGGCAGGCGCGCTACTGGCAAAACCGGCTCGGCGGCGAGCAGCCGGTGCTGGAATTACCGTTCGACCGCGCCCGGCCGGAACGCATGTCGGGAGCCGGCGCCTCGCATGCGTTCGTGTTGCCGGCCGCAATTGGCCAGCGCCTGAAGCAGTTGGCCGCGGCCAGCGAAACCACGCCGTTCACCGTGTTGTTCGCGGCGTTCGCGGCCTTGCTCTACCGCTACAGCGGTCAGCCGGACATTCGTATCGGCGTGCCGGTCGCCAACCGCCAGCGCCTGGAAACCGAGCCGCTGGTCGGCTTTTTCGTCAATACGCTGGTGGTCAAGGCCGAGTGCCGCGGCGACCTGAGCTTCAAGCAGTGGATGGCGCAGGCCAGGCAAACCGTGCTGGTGGCGCAGGAGCATCCGGATCTGCCGTTCGAACATCTGGTCGAGTTGCTGCAGCCGGAGCGGGCGTTGAACCGTAATCCGTTGTTCCAAGTATTGTTCAACCACCAAAAACGCGACTTCAGTGCATTGAAAACCTTGCCGGGTCTCAGCATCGAACGCATCGACACCGAGCCGGCCGCCGCGCAATTCGATTTGAGCCTGGCGACCGAGGAAGGCGCCGACGGTGTGTTCAGCGGCACTTTCGTCTATGCCGCCGAGCTGTTCCGGTTCGAGACGATTGCCCGCCTGAGCGAACATTTCCAACGCCTGCTGGCCGGCTGTCTGGCCGATCCCGGACTGCCGCTGGCCGCGGTGGACTTACTGAGCGAAGCGGAACACGCGCGCCAAGTTGCCTGGAACGCGACTTCGACCGTGTATCCGGCCGGTTTCGTACATACGCTGATCAGCCACACGGCTGCAGCGCAGCCCGAGGCACCAGCCTTGCTGTGCGGCGAGGCGGTGCTGAGCTATGCCGAACTGGAACATCGGTCCAACCGGCTGGCCTGGTATCTGATCGAGACCGGTGTCGGCCCGGACGTGCCGGTCGGGATCGCGATGGAACGCTCGTGCGAACTGGTGGTGGGCCTGTTGGCCATCATCAAGGCCGGCGGCGCCTATGTGCCGCTGGACCCGGACTATCCGGCCGGCCGGCTGGCCTACATGATTGAAGACTCCGGCATCGGCCTGCTGTTGAGCCATGGCGCCGTGCTCGACAAGTTCACCGCCCTTGCGCCCTGCGCGGTCTGCAACCTGGACACGCTGGACCTGTCCGGCTTGCCGGCGCGCGCGCCCGAAGTCGCCCTGCATCCGGCCCATCCGGCCTACCTCATCTATACCTCCGGCTCGACCGGCCGCCCCAAAGGGGCCAGCAATACCCACGAAGCCTTGGCCAACCGCCTGCACTGGATGCAGCAGGCCTACGCAATCGGCCCGGCCGACACCGTGCTGCAGAAAACCCCGTTCAGCTTCGACGTGTCGGTCTGGGAATTCTTCTGGCCGTTAATGACCGGCGCCCGGCTGGCGATCGCCCCACCGGGTGCCCACCGCGACCCCGTGGCCCTGGCCGAGACGCTGCAGCGCCAGCAAGTCAGCACCGTGCACTTCGTGCCCTCCATGCTGGCCGAATTCGTCAACCAGCCCGCGCTGCCGGCCTTCCCGGCCCTGCAGCGGATCGTCTGCAGCGGCGAAGCCTTGCCGGCCGACCTGCAACAGCGCGTGTTCGACCGCCTGCCCGGCGTCGAGCTCGATAACCTGTACGGCCCGACCGAAGCAGCCATCGACGTGACCCACTGGACCTGCCGGCCCGACGACAGCCCGAGCGTGCCGATCGGCGAGCCGATCGCCAACATCCAGATTCATATCCTGGATAAGGACCTGAACCCGCAACCGGCAGGTGTGGCCGGTGAACTGTACATTGGCGGCATCGGCCTGGCGCGCGGCTACCACCGCCGGCCCGGCCTGACCGCCGAGCGCTTCCTGCCCGACCCGTTCGGCCGGGGCGGCCGGCTGTACCGCACTGGCGACTTGGCCCGGCGCCGGGCCGACGGCGTCATCGACTACCTGGGCCGGATCGACCACCAGATCAAACTGCGCGGCCTGCGCATCGAACTGGGCGAAATCGAAACCGCGCTGCTGAGCCAGCCCGGCATTCGGGAAGCCGCCGTGCTGCTGAAAGACGCCGCCGGCGGCCCGCGCCTGGTCGCCTACCTGGCCGCGAGCGAAGCCGCCGCCGGCGACGCCGACCTGCAGCAGGCGCTGCGCCGGCAGTTGCCCGACTACATGGTGCCGTCGGCGTTGATCCGGCTGGACGGCCTGCCGAAGACCGCCAACGGCAAACTGGACCGTAAAGCCCTGCCGGAACCGAGCTGGCAGGGCCGGGCCTTCCGCGCGCCGCAAAGCGTCATCGAAATCGGACTGGCCGCCCTTTGGCAGGAGTTGCTCGGGGTCGGGCCGGTCGGGCTGGACGACAATTTCTTCGAACTCGGCGGGCATTCGTTGCTGGCGACCCGCATGGTGGCGCGCATCAGGGAGTCAATGAAAGTCGACCTAAGCCTGGCCTGCGTGTTCGAAACCAAGAGCCTTGCCGAATTGGCGGCATTGGCAAGCCAAGCCGGCGGCGCCGAAATCGACGACGCCGTGCTGGCGGAAATGGGAGACTGGCTGGATGAATTGGAGATGTTGTGAAGGTAGGTCGGGTTAGCGAAGCGTAACCCGACTCGCCGGCTTTTGAACAACCCGTCGCGGCACCACTGCGAAATCAAAAAATACAAGATTATGAAGTTAAGCATCGACAACGTCACCGAACATCAAGCGCAATCCAAACCGGCCGCGACCGGAGAGGAATTGGTGCGCCGTTTTGTCGGCTTGCCGTTGGCAAAGCAAAAACTGTTTCTGCAGAAGCTGGCCGAGCAGGGCAGGGATTTCGCCAAGTTGCCGATTCCCGAGCGCCTGTGCGGCGACAGCGATATCCCGCTATCGGTGGCGCAGCAAGGCTTATGGATTCTGGCCCAATTGGACCCGGCGAGCACGGCCTACCACATCGCCGGCGGCGTGCGGCTGGTCGGCGACCTGGACCGCGAGGCGCTGACGCAGGCCTTTCATGCGCTGGCGCTGCGCCACGACGCGCTGCGCACGCTGTTTTACGCGGTCGACGGCCAGCCGCGGCAATGGATTCCGTCGTCGTGCGAAGTGGCCTTGGCCTTCCATGACTTGAGTGAGTTGGCGGCGCAGGCCGCGCCGGCGCAGGCCGGGCAACTGGCCGAGGCCGAGGCCCGCGTACCGTTCGATCTGGAACGCGGCCCCTTGTGGCGGGTACTGCTGGTGCGCTTGCCGGACCGGGACGGCCAATCGTGCCACGAACTGAACCTGACCCTGCACCACCTGATCGCCGACGGCTGGTCGCTGAACCGGCTGTTGGCCGAATTCGGCGAACTCTACGGCGCCCTCCAGGCCGGCCGCGAACCGCAACTGCCAGCCCTGCCGATCCGCCACGCCGACTTCGCCGCCTGGCAGCGCCACTGGCTGGCGGCCGGCGAAGCCGAGCGGCAACTCGCCTACTGGACCGACTGGCTGGGCGGCGAGCCCCCCGTCATCGAACTGCCGTACGACCGGCCGCGCCCGGCCGAACCCAGCCAGCGCGGCGGCCGCGTTCCCTTCGTGCTGCCGGAGGCGGTCAGTCAAGCCGTCTTAACCGGGGCGCACCGGCACGGCGTCACCCCGTTCCAGGTGCTGCTGGCCGCCTTCAACGTCCTGCTCTACCGCTACAGCGGCCAGACCGACCTCCGCATCGGCCTGCCGCTGGCCAACCGCCAGCGCCCGGAAACGCAAGCCCTGATCGGCTACTTCGTCAACACCGTGGTGCTGCGGACCGAAATCAGCGCGCCCACGCGCTTCGACCGCCTGCTGCAGCAGACCCAACAGACCCTGCTGCAAGCCCAGGCCCATCCCGACCTGCCGTTCGAACACCTGGTCGACGCCCTGCAGCCCGAGCGGCGGCTGGGACAAAACCCCCTGTTCCAGATCCTGATCAACCACCAGCCCACCGACGTCGGCCTGCTGCAGGCCCAGGGAACCTGGCAGATCGAAGCCCTGGACCGCGACCACGGCGCCGCCCAATTCGACTTGAGCCTGGATACCTGGCAAGACCGCCAGGGCCGCATCGGCGGTTTTTTCACCTACGCCGCCGATTTATTCGACGCCGGCACCATCGAACGGCTGGCCGGCCATTTCCAAAGCCTGCTGGCGCAACTGCTCGAACGGCCGCAGGCGCCAATTGCCAGCCACCGCTTGCTCAGCCAAGCCGAAACCGAACGATTCGCCGCCTGGAACACCTGGGAAAAGAGCTACGATGCCGGAATGCCGGTACAGGAACTGATCCGGCACAGAGCCGCAGCGCAACCGGAAGCGGTCGCGCTGATCGGCGGCGAAACCCGTTTGACGTATGCCGAACTGGAGATGCAAGCCAACCGGCTGGCGCACCGGCTGATCGGCCTGGGCGTGGAGCGGGAAAGCCGGGTGGCCTTGCTGCTGCCGCGCGGCGTGGAGACGATCGTGGCGATGCTGGCGGTGCTGAAAGCCGGCGGCGCCTACCTGCCGCTCGACCCCGAGCAACCCGAACAACGGCTGGCCGAACTGATCGCCGAGGCCGGCGTGAGCGTCATCCTCGCCGAGCGTTGCGATGCGCTTTCCGACGCGTCCAACGAGGGACTTCACTACCGTTCAGCCCATCCTACCTGGCTTCACCTCGCCAGTCTGGACTTGAGCGCCGAACCGGCCACGCCGCCCGCGGTGGCCATCCACCCCGAGCAACTGGCCTACCTGATCCTGACCTCCGGCTCCACCGGCCAGCCCAAAGGCGTGGCCGTGCCGCACGGAGCCCTGGCCCGGCATTGCCTGGCGATCGGCGAGCGTTATGCGATGCAGCCCGACGACATGGCACTGCATTTCGCCGCGTTTACCTTCGATGCGGCGATGGAACAATGGCTGGTGCCGTTGATCAACGGCTGCCGCTTGCTGGTGCGCGAGGAGATGTGGAGCGCCGACCAGGCCTACGATGCCTTGGTTCGCCACGGCGTGACCTGGTTCGAGATGCCGCCCGCCTATCTGATCGAAATCGCCCGCTGGGCCGAGCCGCGCGGTTTGCGCCTGCCGTTGCGCGCCTGTTCGGTGGGCGGCGAAGCCGTGCCCAAGGAAGGCCTGGCGCAGATCCGCGGCCTGGTCGGCGACGCGCCGATCCTGAACGGCTACGGCCCCACCGAAACCTTGATCACGCCGCTGGTATGGACCGCCTTGCCGGACAGCGTCTGCGACACCGCCTACGCACCGATCGGCACCGGCGTCGGCGAGCGCGCGCTTTATATATTGGACAAAGACCTGAATCCGCTGCCGCCGGGCGTGGTCGGCGAACTGTACATCGGCGGCCCGTGCCTGGCGCGCGGCTATCTCGGCCGTCCGGACCTGACTGCCGAACGTTTCCTGCCCGACCCGTTCTCAGCTGACGGCGGCCGCCTGTACCGCACCGGCGACCGGGTGCGCCTCCGGGCCGACGGCAACGTGGATTATTTCGGCCGTAACGACCATCAAATCAAATTGCGCGGTTTCAGAATCGAATTGGGCGAAATCGAAGCCCGGGCCCTGGCGCATCCGGGCGCCGCGGAAGCAGTCGCCGTCGCGGACGGCGAAGGCAGCGCCAAGCGGTTATTGCTGTACGCGGTAGGCGCAACCGATGCGGAAAGCCTGAAAAACCACCTGCGGCAGTGCCTGCCGGACTATATGGTGCCGGCGCACGTGCAAATATTGGAGCAACTGCCGCGCCTGACCAGCGGCAAGCTGAACCGCCATGCCTTGCCCAAGCCGGATTGCCTGGCCGGCAGCGCCTACCGTGCGCCGCAAACCCGGGCCGAACGCGATTTGGCGGCGATCTGGCAAGCGGTGCTCGGCGTCGAGCGGGTCGGCGCCGACGACAACTTTTTCGAATTGGGCGGCGACTCGATCATGGCGATCCGCCTGGTCAGCCGCGCCCGCCAGGCCGGCTGGTCGCTTACCCCCAAGGATTTGTTCCTGCACCAGACCGTGGCCAAACTGGCGGCCAATGTGCAAGCGATGCCGGCGCAAGCAATGATTGATCGGCCGATCGAAGTCGCCGGCGATGCGCCGTTGACGGCGATCCAGGCACAGTTTTTCGCGCAGGCCATGCGCAATCGCAGCCATTGGAACCTGTCGCTGCTGCTGCATCCGAATTTCGCACTCGACGCCGCCCGGTTGGCGGGCGCGGCTGGCCGTTTGATCGAGCACCACGACGGCTTGCGCCTGCGTTACCGTCCGGAGCAGGGCGCCTGGCGCCAGTTTTACGCCGATGCCGGCGCGGCGCCGGCGTTCGAACAACTGAACGCCGATAACAGCGCCGCCGTAACGGCGCTGGCGAATCGGATTCAACGCAGCCTGGATTTGCAGCACGGCCCGTTGTTCAAGGCCGTGCTGATAAATGTCGCCGACGGTAGCCAGCGCCTGTTGCTGGCCGCGCACCATTTGCTGGTCGACGGCGTGTCCTGGCGCATTTTGCTGGAAGACCTGCAAGCGTTGTACGACGGTGCCGAAGCGTTGCCGGGCAAAACCGCATCGCTGCAACAGTGGGGCCAATGTTTACGCGATTACGCCGCCAGCGAGGGTTTGAAACGGCAACTGCCGTATTGGCAAGGCGTATTGCAAGACGCCGCCGAACCGCCGCGCGACTTCGCGCAATCCAGCGGCCGGTTCGGCGACGCCCGCACCTTGACGCTGGAAATCGACGCCGAACGGACGCATCGCCTGTTGACGCAAGCGCCTTCCGCCTACCGCACCCAAATCAACGATTTATTGCTGGCCGCGCTGGCGCGGGCGCTGACCGTTTGGAGCGGCGACGACGTGGCCGTGGACCTGGAAAGCCACGGCCGCGAGCACGGCTTCGACGGCATCGATCTGAGCCGCAGCGTCGGCTGGTTTACCAGCGTCTACCCGGTCAGGCTGGCCGCCGCCGCGGACATCGGCGCGACGATCAAGGTCGTCAAGCAAAGCCTGCGCGAAGTGCCGGACGCCGGCTTGGGTTTCGGCGTGTTGCAGTATCTGGCCGGCGACGGCAAGCGCGCGGCGCTGAATGCCTTGCCGCAGGCGCGGATAGGCTTCAACTATTTCGGCCGGCTCGACGCCGAGGCCGGCAATTTTGCGCTGGCTCCGGAAACGGCCGGCGACGATCACGATCCCGACGCGCCGCTGCCGTACTGGCTGGAAATCAACGCCCAGGTGGCGGGCGGCGTGCTGCAATTGCGCTGGCGTTACAGTGCAAGTCAATACCGCGACGAAACCGTGCGGGCGCTGCTGGACCGTTACCGCGATGAACTGCTGAACATCGTCGCGCATTGCCTGAGCGGAGCCGCTGGCGCCACGCCGTCGGATTTCCCGCTGGCCGGCTTGACCCAAGCGCAACTCGACGCCTTGCCGCTCCCCATCGCCGAGGTCGAAGATATCTATCCGCTGTCGCCGATGCAGCAGGGCATGCTGTTTCACGATCTGCTGGCGCCGGAAACCGGGGTTTACGTCAACCAGATGAGCCTGGACATCGACGGTCTGGACAGCGAGCGTTTCGCCGCCGCCTGGCGCCGGGCCATCGATCGGCATTCGCTGTTGCGCAGTGCGTTTTTGTGGCGCGGCGAATCCGAACAGCCGCTGCAAGCGGTTTACAAACAGGCGCCGTTGCGGCTGGAGATGATCGATTGGCGCGGCCGGGAGATCGACGAGGCGGATTTGCGCAGCTTGCGCGATCAGGACCGGGCGCGCGGCTTCGAGCACGCCCGGGCACCGTTGATGCGGATGATACTGGTCAGGCTGTCGGAACGGCGTTGGCATTGGATTTGGACCAGTCACCACATGCTGCTCGACGGCTGGAGCACTTCGCAGCTCTTGGGCGAGGTGCTGGACGATTATGTCGGCAATGCGCGCACAGCGGGTGCGGCCTCGTACCGCGATTACATCGCCTGGCTGAGCCGCCGCGATCCCGTCGCTGGCGAGACCTTCTGGCGCGGGCGCTTGTCCAGGCTGGACGAACCGACCTTGCTGGCCAATGCGTTGGCCAGGCCAACGGCCGGCCAAGGCCACGGCAGCCGCGTCGACCGGCTGGATGCGGCGGCGACGGCGCGCTTGCAGGCGTTTGCCCAGCAACAGCGCGTCACGCTGAATACGGTGCTGCAAGCAGCCTGGGCCATGTTGCTCGGCCGTTATTGCGGGCGCGATACGGTGGCGATGGGCGCGACGGTCTCCGGCCGACCGGCCGATTTGCACGGCGTGGAAAACATCGTCGGTTTGTTCATCAACACCTTGCCGTTGATCGCGCCTATCAAACCCGAGCAAGCCGTCGGCGACTGGCTGCGCGATTTGCAGCAGGAAAACCTGGCGTTGCGCGACTACGAGCATACACCGCTCTACGACGTGCAGCGCTGGGCCGGGCAGGCCGGTGCGGCGCTGTTCGACAGCTTGCTGGTGTTCGAAAATTTTCCGGTCGACGCGGCGTTGAAAAACAGCGATAGCGGTTTGCGCTTCGGCCTGCCGCGCCATGTCGATACCACGCATTATCCGTTGACCTTGAATATCAGCATCGGCGAGTCGTTGGGGCTTGCCTACGGTTATTGGCTGGACCGTTTCGACGGCGAGGCCGTGGCCGGCATCGCCCGGCATTTTCAGCGGTTGCTGTTCGCGCTGGCCGATGACGCCGGGCGCCGTTTGGGCGAATTGCTGTTGCCGACGGCGCAAGAACTGACTCATCAGTCGTGCTGGAGTGCGACGGCGACCGTGTATCCGCCCGGTTTCGTGCATACGCTGATCGGCCGCACGGCCTTGGCGCAGCCCGAGGCGCCGGCCCTGCTGTGCGGCGAGGCGGTGCTGAGCTATGCCGAACTGGAACATCGGTCCAACCGGTTGGCCTGGTATCTGATCGAGACCGGTGTCGGCCCGGACGTGCCGGTCGGCATCGCGATGGAACGCTCGTTCGAACTGGTAGTGGGCCTGTTGGCCATCGTCAAGGCCGGCGGCGCCTACGTGCCGCTGGACCCGGACTATCCGGCCGAGCGGTTGGCCTACATGATCGACGATTCCGGCATCGGCCTGCTGTTGAGCCATGGCGCCGTGCTCGACAAGTTCACCGCCCTTGCGCCCTGCGCGGTCTGCAACCTGGACACGCTGGACCTGTCCGGCTTGCCGGCGCGCGCGCCCGAAGTCGCCCTGCATCCGGCCCATCCGGCCTACCTCATCTATACCTCCGGCTCGACCGGCCGCCCCAAAGGGGCCAGCAATACCCACGAAGCCTTGGCCAACCGCCTGCACTGGATGCAGCAGGCCTACGCAATCGGCCCGGCCGACACCGTGCTGCAGAAAACCCCGTTCAGCTTCGACGTGTCGGTCTGGGAATTCTTCTGGCCGTTAATGACCGGCGCCCGGCTGGCGATCGCCCCACCGGGTGCCCACCGCGACCCCGTGGCCCTGGCCGAGACGCTGCAGCGCCAGCAAGTCAGCACCGTGCACTTCGTGCCCTCCATGCTGGCCGAATTCGTCAACCAGCCCGCGCTGCCGGCCTTCCCGGCCCTGCAGCGGATCGTCTGCAGCGGCGAAGCCTTGCCGGCCGACCTGCAACAGCGCGTGTTCGACCGCCTGCCCGGCGTCGAGCTCGATAACCTGTACGGCCCGACCGAAGCAGCCATCGACGTGACCCACTGGACCTGCCGGCCCGACGACAGCCCGAGCGTGCCGATCGGCGAGCCGATCGCCAACATCCAGATTCATATCCTGGATAAGGACCTGAACCCGCAACCGGCAGGTGTGGCCGGCGAACTGTACCTCGGCGGCATCGGCCTGGCGCGCGGCTACCACCGCCGGCCCGGCCTGACCGCCGAGCGCTTCCTGCCCGACCCGTTCGGCCGGGGCGGCCGGCTGTACCGCACTGGCGACTTGGCCCGGCGCCGGGCCGACGGCGTCATCGACTACCTGGGCCGGATCGACCACCAGATCAAACTGCGCGGCCTGCGCATCGAACTGGGCGAAATCGAAACCGCGCTGCTGAGCCAGCCCGGCATTCGGGAAGCCGCCGTGCTGCTGAAAGACGCCGCCGGCGGCCCGCGCTTGGTCGCCTACCTGGCCGCGAGCGAACACGCCGAAAACGACGCCGATTTGCAACAGGCCCTGCACCGCCAGTTGCCCGACTACATGGTGCCGTCGGCGTTGATCCGGCTGGACGGCCTGCCGAAGACCGCCAACGGCAAACTGGACCGTAAAGCCCTGCCGGAACCGTATTGGCAAGGCCGAGCCTTCCGCGCCCCGCAGACCGCGACGGAGCAAACGTTAGCTGCGCTCTGGCAGGAGTTGCTCGGGGTCGGGCCGGTCGGGCTGGACGATAATTTCTTCGAGCTCGGCGGCCATTCGCTGCTGGCAATGAAGCTGGCCGGCCGCATCGCGCGGCATTTCCAGGTCGAGCTTGGCGTACGCCGCGTGTTCGAGGCTGCCACATTGGCCGCCCTGGCGGCCGAAATCGACGTTTTGTCGCCGGATTCGCCAGCCCTGGATTTGCAGAGCGAGCTGGCGGATGCGCTGGCGGAGTTGCAGGGGATGTCGGCGGAAGATCTGCAGGCGTTATTGGAAAAATAGGAACTCATCGCCTATCCGTAACCCTGACGATCCGCCGCTGCGGCCATATGAAAATTTGAAAATAGAAAAATCATCGATGCAAAACCCACTCGCCAATTTCCATACCCTCAGTCCGGAACAACGCAAGGCCCTGATCCTGCTCTTGAAAAAACGCGGCATCGACGTCGGCCGATTGCCGATCGCCAGCGTAGGCCGCGATGTGGCGCTGCCGCTGTCTTACGGCCAGCAACGGCTGTGGTTTCTGGCGCAACTGGAACCCGATAGCAGCGCTTACCACATTGCCGATGCGGTGTATCTAAACGGCGAAATCGACGCTGGCGCGCTGCAGCGCAGCATCGATAAACTGCGGGTGCGGCACGAAAGCCTGCGCACGACGTTTCGCAGCGACGGCGGCAAGCCGGTGCAAATCGTCCACGACGGTATGGCGGTCGAGGTGCAGTGGCTGGATTTATCCGTGCAATCCGGCGACATCGATGCGTTGGCGAAAAGCCGGGTCGAAAAGCTGGAGCGCGAGCCGTTCGATCTCGTCAACGGGCCGTTGATGCGGGTCGCGGTGCTTAAATTGGCCTGCGACCGCCACGTTTTGGTCTGGGTGCTGCACCACATCGTCGCCGACGAATGGTCGCTGAATATTTTGCTCAACGAATTTGCCGAGCTGTACCAAGGCTATTGCCAAGGCCGCGAGGCGGAGCTGCCGGGCTTGCCGATCGGTTACGCCGATTTTGCGGTATGGCAGCGGCATTGGCTGGAAGCCGGCGAAATGGATAGGCAGATGGCGTATTGGCGCGAGCGCCTGGGCGAGGAGACGCCGCCGCTGGAATTGCCGCTGGACAGGCCGCGGCCGGCACAGATGAGCGATGCCGGCGCCAAATTCGAAATGGGCCTGCCGGAGGGAACGGCCAAGGCGCTGCACGAAATATGCGGACGCCAGGGCGCGACCTTGTTCATGGGCCTGCTGGCCGTATTCGACCTGCTGCTGTACCGCTACAGCGGGCAGCGCAGGTTGCGGGTCGGCGTGCCGGTCGCCAACCGTAACCGCGCTGAAACCGAACAACTGGTCGGTTTTTTCGTCAACACCCAGGTGCTGCAAACCGAGCTGGACGGCAGCCTGAATTTTTACCAGGTGCTGGAGCGGGTCAAGGAAAGCGCGCTCGGCGCGCAGGCCCATGCCGATCTGCCGTTCGACCAATTGGTCGAAGCGCTCGGCCCGCAACGCAGCCTGGAGCGCAATCCGCTGTTCCAGGTGATGTACAACCATCAATACCAGCAGGCCGATACCGCCAAGGCGCTCGGCGCGCTGCAGATCAAACCGTTTTCGCGCGACGCGCACACGACGCAGTTCGAATTGATTCTGGACACCTTCGAAAGCGTAACGGGCGGCATCGGCGCCATCTGGACCTATGCGACCGATTTGTTCGACCCGGCGACGATCGAGCGGATGGCCGGGCGCTTTTGCCGCCTGGCCGAAGCGGCGGCGAAGCGGCCCGAAACGGTGTTGCGGGATTTACCGTTGCTCGATCCGGCCGAACTGGATTTTTTGACTGCCAATCGGTCGTTCTCCCGTGAATTTACCGATTTACCGGCGCTGATCCGCGGCCAGTCGCAAACCCGGCCCGATGCGGTGGCGCTGATAGCCGGGGCCGAGCGGGTCAGTTACGCCGGGCTGCAAAGCCAGGCCCACCGCTTGGCGCATTATTTGCGGGACCGGGGCCTGCGCCCCGGCGCGGTGGTGGCATTGAGCCTGCCGCGTTCGGCGCAGGCGATCGTGGCCTGCCTGGCGGCGTGGCAATGCGGCGCGGCGTTTCTGGCCCTGGACCCCGCCTATCCGGCCGAGCGTTTGCAGTACATGCTGGACGATGCCGGCGCCGAATGGCTGATCGACAGCCATGCCGGCGAGGCGTTGGCCGAGCGTAGGGGAGGCACGGCCAGTGTCTCCGCGCAAGCCACGCCAACGGGGGGCCATGCCCACCCTACGGCCGATGCGATTAACAGGCTAGACCTGTCCCAACTGGACCTGTCCGGCTATCCCGACACGCCGCCCGCAGTGGCCTTGCATCCCGAAACGCCGGCCTACCTGATCTACACCTCCGGCTCCACCGGCCGGCCCAAAGGCGTGGCGGTCGGCCACGGCGCATTGGCGATGCATTGTGGAGCGATGGCGGCCCTGTACGATCTGCAGGCCGGCGAAACCTGCCTGCATTTCGCCTCGTTCAGCTTCGACGCCGCGATCGAACAATGGGCGGTGCCGCTGTTGCGGGGCGCGACGCTGGTGATCGGCGATCCGTCCGGCTGGAGCGTCGACCGGACCCTGCAAGCCCTCCGGGACTATGCGATCGCCCGCATCGACGTGCCGCCGGCCTATCTGGCCGAACTGGCCCGCCAACTCGACCGTCCCGAACACGCGCCGCGCTTGACCGGCTGCACGGTCGGCGGCGAAGCCCTGCCGCAGAGCAGCCTGGCGCTGATCCAAAGCCGTTTACGGCCTGAGCGCTTGTTCAACGCCTACGGCCCCACCGAAGCGGTGATTACCCCGCTGGCCTGGCTGGCCGATATGACCTGCGACAGCCGCTATGCCCCGATCGGCCATTGTGTCGGCGACAGGACCGCCTACGTGCTGGACGCCGACCTGAACCCGTTGCCGATGGGCGCCGCGGGCGAGCTGTACATCGGTGGGCTCGGACTCGCGCAAGGCTATTGGCGCCGGCCGGGACAAAGCGCCGAACGCTTCCTGCCCGACCCGTTCGCCCCTAACGGCCAGCGCATGTACCGCACTGGCGACCGGGTCCGGCAACGGGCCGACGGGGTGATCGAGTACCTGGGCCGGGTCGACCAACAAATCAAACTGCGCGGTTTCCGGATCGAGCCCGGCGAAATCGAAAATGTCTTGCTGGAACAGCCCGGGGTCCACGAAGCGGCGGTGAGGATCGGCGAAAGCGGCCGGTTGTTGGGGTATGTCGCGGTGGAGGATGTTGTTGGGTTACGCTTCGCTAACCCAACCTACCGTGATCTGACCGACACAAATCTAATCGACACAAGCGGGAACCGGCACGCCGAATTCCTGCGTACGGCCTTGAGCCGCCGGCTGCCCGACTACCTGGTGCCGGCGCAGATCATCGTGTTGCCGCACTTGCCGAAACTGCCGAGCGGCAAGCTGGACCGCAAGGCGCTGCCGGAACCGGAGCGCGCCGTCCGCACCCACGTCGAACCGCGTAACGGCACGGAACGGCGCCTGGCGCGGATCTGGCAGGAGGTGCTCGGCCTGGACGCGGTCGGCATCGAGGATAATTTCTTCGAGTTGGGCGGCGACTCCATTGTCTCGTTGCAAGTGGTTAGCCGCGTCCGCCAGGCCGGCTGGCATTTATCGCCCAAAGACATCTTCCGCCACCAGACCGTGGCGGCGTTGGCGCAAGTTATCGCGGCACAGCCGCAGGCGGCCGACGCGGTTAGCGAAACCGGCGATACGGCGGAAGGCGAGGCGCCATTCACGCCGATTCAGGCCGAGTTTTTCGCCACCGATATTCCGCAGCGCGGGCACTGGAACCAGTCGGTGCTGTTGGCGACCGGCCAGGCATTGCATATCCCGGCGCTGGCCGAGGCTTTGCGCCGTTTGACCGAACACCACGATGCTTTCCGTTTGCGTTTCGACGAGCTCGACGGCTGGCGTCAGCATTACACGAGCGAACCAAAGGATCAGGAGTTTCTTTGGCAGCGCGATGCCGCCGGCGCCGAACAAATCAGCGAAATCGCCGATCAGGCGCAACGCAGCCTGGACTTGCGGCACGGCCCGTTGCTGCGGGCCGCCTATATCCGCGTGGACGACGGCAGTTACCGCTTGCTGTTGGTGATTCACCATTTGATCGTCGACGGCGTATCCTGGCGCATCGTGCTGGAGGATTTGCAGACGCTATACCGCCAGCTCAGCGAGGGGAAAACGGCCGTATTGCCGGCTAGAACCGCGCCTTACCGGGCCTGGGCCGAGGCGCTGCGACGCAGGGCGGCGCAAATCGGCGGCCAACTGGATTACTGGCGCGTGCAACTGGCGGCGACGGACTTGCCGGCCGATTTTTGCGGAGCGCGCGGCACCGCCGCCGATGCCGATACCCTGACCGTCGCGTTAAACGAAACCGCCACCCGGCAACTGCTGAGCGAATGCCCGGCCGCCTACCGCACCCGCATCGACGAGTTGCTGCTGGCCGCGTTGGCGCGGGTGCTGTGCCGCTGGAGCGGGCAGGGCGCCGTCAGCATCGATATGGAAGGCCACGGCCGGGAAAACTTTGCCGGGGCGCCGGACGTCAGCCGCAGCGTCGGCTGGTTCACCAGCCTGTATCCGGTGCTGTTGACGCCGGCGGACGATTGGGCCGGAACGATCAAAGCGGTCAAGGAACAATTGCGCGGCGTGCCGGAGCGCGGTTTGGGTTTCGGTTTGCTGAAATATCTGGCCGGCGCCGAAATACGGGCGCAACTCGGCAGCCTGCCGAGGCCGGCCCTGTGCTTCAACTATCTGGGCCAGTTCGACGCCAGCTTCGCCGCCGACGGTTTGTTCCGTCCGGCCGGCGAGGCGCGCGGCGACGAGCGAGATGCCGCCGCGCCGCTGGATTATGCGCTGGAAGTCAACGGCCAGATCTACGACGGCCGTCTGGCGATGAACTGGACTTATAACCGCCGCCGCTACCGTACCGAAACCGTCGCCGCGCTGGCCGAGGAATTCAATCGCGAACTGGCCGCGCTGGTCGAACATTGCCGGCAGGGGCCGCAAGGCGTCACGCCCAGCGATTTTCCGCTGGCCGGTTTGACGCAAGCGCAACTGGACGCCTTGCCGTTGCCGCTGCCGGTGACGGAGATAGCGGATATTTACCCGCTGACGCCGATGCAACAGGGCATGCTGTTTCACAGCCTGTACGAAAACGATGCCGCCAGCTATGTCAGCCGCTTCGACGTGCGCCTGGAAGGCCTCGATGCCGGCCGCTTTGCCGAAGCGTGGCGGACGGCGATGCAACGGCACGCGGTGCTGAGCACCGCATTTTATGCGCCGGCCGACTGGCCGCAGGCCATGCAGATCGTACGCAAGCGTTTGGCGGTGCCTTTGATCGAGCTGGACTGGCGCGGCCGTGGCGACGCCGATGCGGCGTTGCCCGGTTTGCTCCGCGACTTGCAGGCAGAGGGCTTGCCTACCGACCGCGCGCCGCTGTTTAAACTGGTGCTGGTGCGCTTGCAAGACGATGTTTACCATTTCATCTGGCTCAGCCATCATTTGTTGCTGGACGGCTGGAGCAGCGCCCGCTTGCTCGGCGAAGTGTTGAGCAGCTATCGCGGCGATACGCTGCCGCCGTCGGCTGCGGAGTTTAGCGACTATATCGCCTGGCTGGCCGAACGCGATCCCACCGCGGCCGAACGTTATTGGCGGGAACGTTTACCCGTCTTGGAAGAGCCGACCCGTCTGGTCGACGCGCTACCGCGCGGCAGTCAGGGGCAGGGATACGTTTTGCATGTCTTGCATATAGACGGCGACGATTTCGCGGCCTTGCGCCAATCCGCGCAACGCGGCAAATTGACGATCAACACCCTGGTACAGGCCGCCTGGTGCCTGTTATTGCAGCGGTATTGCGGCGGCGAGGCGGTCGCGTTCGGCGTGACCGTGTCCGGCCGGCCAGCCGATTTGCCCGGCGCGGAAGCGATGGTCGGTTTGTTCATCAATACCTTGCCGATGATTCAGGCGCCGCGCGCCGCCGATGCGGTCGGCGACTGGCTGCAAGCCTTGCAGCAGGCCAATCTGGAACTGCGCGAGGTCGAAACCACGCCATTGGCCGAGGTGCAGCGCTGGTGGGGCAGGCCGGGCGAAGCGTTGTTCGACAGTTTGCTGGTGTTCGAAAATTACCCTTTGTCCGACGCTTTGCGCCGGCGGCCGGAAGACGGCCTACGGATATACGGCGAAAGCCACCGCGAAACGACCCATTTTCCGTTGACGCTGGCGGTGCAAAGCGGTGACAGCGCCTTGCAAGTGGCGTTCGATTACGATTGCCGCTCTTTCGACGAAGAAACCGTGGCGGATCTGGCCGCGCATTTTCGGGTGCTGTTGACCGGTTTGGTGAGTAATTCGCAGGCGAGAATCGGCGATCTGCCGGTACTGACCGGACGCGAGACGGCCTTGTTTCAGAGCTGGAACCAATGGGCCCAGCCCTACGATGCCTCCACCCCGGTGCACGCCCTGATCCGCCGCCAGGCCGAGGCGCAACCCGAGGCGATCGCGCTGATTTGCGGCGAAACCCGTTTGACGTATGCCGAACTGGAGATGCAAGCCAACCGGCTGGCGCACCGGCTGATCGGCCTGGGCGTGGAGCGGGAAAGCCGGGTGGCCTTGCTGCTGCCGCGCGGCGCGGAGACGATCGTGGCGATGCTGGCGGTGCTGAAAGCCGGCGGCGCCTACCTGCCGCTCGACCCCGAGCAACCCGAACAACGGCTGGCCGAACTGATCGCCGAGGCCGGCGTGAGCGTCATCCTCGCCGAGCGTTGCGATACGTTTTCCGACGCGTCCAACGAGGGACTTCACTACCGTTCAGCCCATCCTACCTGGCTTCACCTCGCCAGTCTGGACCTGAGCGCCGAACCGGCCACGCCGCCCGCGGTGGTCATCCACCCCGAGCAACTGGCCTACCTGATCCTGACCTCCGGCTCCACCGGCCAACCCAAAGGCGTGGCCGTGCCGCACGGCGCGTTGAGCCGCCACATCCAGGCCATCGGCGACCTCTACCGCTACACCCCGGCCGACCGCGCCCTGCCTATGGCCGCCTTCACCTTCGACGCGGCCATGGAACAATGGCTGGCGCCGCTGTGCCACGGCGCCGGCGTGGTGCTGGGCGACAGCCGCTGGACCGGCGACGACACCCTGGCAACGGTGCGCGCGCACCGGGTGACCGTCGTGTATCCGCCGACCAGCGCCTTGCTGCATCTGGCCGAGGCCGTCCAGGCGCGCGGCCGGCCTTTGGCGCTGCGCATCGTCTGCGTCGGCGGCGAAGCCGTCTCCGCCGCGGCGCTGGCCACCCTCCACGCCGCGTTGCAGCCGGAACGGATCGTCAACGGCTACGGCCCGACCGAAACGGTGATTACCCCTTTAGCCTGGCTGGCCGATGACCGCGCCCTGACCGGCTACGCCCCGATTGGCACCGCGGTGGGCGAGCGCACCCTGCATATCCTCGACGCCGACCTCAACCCGGTGCCCTGGGGCGCGGCCGGCGAACTCTACATCGGCGGCCCGTGCCTGGCGCGCGGCTACTTCGGCCGGCCCGATCTCAGCGCGGAACGCTTCCTGCCCGACCCGTTCGCGGGGGACGGCGGCCGCCTGTACCGCACCGGCGACCGGGTCCGGCGCGGCCGGGACGGCATCGTCGCCTACCTCGGCCGCACCGACCAGCAGATCAAACTGCGCGGCTACCGGATCGAACCCGGCGAAATCGAAGCCGCCCTGCGCGACTTGCCCGGCGTCGAGGACGCCCACGTGCTGCTGCGCGAGGAACAGGGACGCCGCTACCTGGCGGCTTATCTGGCCGGCGGCACGGCCGCTCCGGATGACGCGCCCCCGCCACGCGCCGCCGCCTCGGCCCCCACCGACGCCCAACTCAAAACCGCCCTGGCCGCGCGCCTGCCCGACTACCTGATCCCGGCCCGCTACGTTTGGCTGACGCAACTGCCGCGCACCGCGCACGGCAAAATCGACCGCCGCGCCCTGCCGGCGCCCGCAGGCCCGCCCAGCGCCGCGCCGCAAACCCCCACCACCCCGGCCGAAGCGGTGCTGGCGTCCCTCTGGCAAGACCTGCTCGGCCGGGCGCCGATCGGCATCCACGACAACTTCTTCGAACTGGGCGGCGACTCCATCCTCTCCATCCAACTGGTCAGCCGCGCCCGCGCCCAAGGCCTGCGCTTCACCCCCAAAGACCTGTTCCAGCAACAAACCATCGCCGGCCTGGCCCAAGTCGCACAGAGCTTGGTCGAAGACGCCCAAGCCCCGGCCGCTCAAGCGCCGGCGCTCGGCCGCGCGCCGCTGCTGCCGATCCAACACGCCTTCTTCGAACAAACGCAGCCCCCGCCCGCGCACTGGAACCAGTCGCTCTTGCTCAAAGCCCGCCTGCCGCTCGACCGCGCCGCGCTCGCCCAAGCGCTGCAAAACCTGGTCGAACACCACGACAGCCTGCGCCTGCGTTATGTCCGGGTGCAAGGCCGCTGGCACCAACACTATGCCGCGCTTCCACCGGCGGAAACCCCCTTGGCACACCACCGCGCCCAGGACGCCGAGCATATCGCCGCCATCGCCCAACAGGCGCAGCGCGGCCTGAACCTCGAACACGGCCCGCTGTTCCAGGCCGTATTGATCGACGTCGCCGACGGCAGCCAGCGCCTGCTGCTGGTCGCCCACCACCTGATCGTCGACGCGGTGTCCTGGCGTATTCTGCTGGAAGACCTGCACCGCCTGTACACGCAAATCCGCCACGGCCAAGCCCCGCAACTGCCCGCCCGAACCGCCAGCTACCAAGCCTGGGGCCAGGCCCTGCAAACCTATGCGCACAGCCAACGGCTGCACAGCCAGCAGGCCTACTGGCAGGCGCAAGTCTCGGCGGCCCGCGCCCCCTGGCCCTGCGATGAGCCGCACGGCCGCGCCGAAAGCCGCGACCGCGCCAGCCGGACGCTGACCCTGAGCGCCGAGCGCACCCGCCAGCTCCTGCACGAGGCCCATCGGGCCTACCGCACCCGCCTGCCGGACCTGCTGCTGGCGGCGCTGGCGCAGACCCTGGGCGAGTGGACCCAGCAAGCACACCTCACGATTGCCCTGGAAGGCCACGGCCGCGAAGCCGAACGCATCCCGACCGACGCCCAGCATTCGCCTCTCGACCTGAGCCGCACGGTCGGCTGGTTCACCAGCCTGTACCCGGTCCTGCTCAGCCCGCAAGCCCAGCCGGCCGCCACCCTCAAAACCATCAAGGAACAACTGCGGCAGGTGCCCGACCAGGGCCTGGGCTACGGCGTATTACGCTACCTGACGCCGCACCCGCCGCTTGAGGGCGGCACCCCCCAGGTCTTGTTCAACTACCTCGGCCAACTCGACAGCAGCTTCCACGACGACGCCCTGTTGCAGCCGGCCGAAGAAGCCGGCGGCGACGAGCGCGACCCGCGCTCCCCCTTGGCCTATGAACTGGAAATCAACGGCGAAATCTACCGGGGCCGGCTGCGCCTCGAGTGGAGCTACAGCCGCGAACGCTACCGGGCGCGGACGATCGACACCCTGCTCGACCGCTACCGGCAGCATCTGGAGCAGCTGCTCGACCACTGCCTCGCCGCCGAACCCGGCCTGACCCCGAGCGACGTGCCGCTGGCCGGTCTGAGCCAGGCCCAGCTCGATGCCTTGCCGGTCGAACACCGCCAAATCGAAGACCTTTATCCGCTCTCGCCCATGCAGCAGGGGATTCTGTTTCATGCGCTGCGCGAACCGGAAGCCAATCTGTACGTCACGCAATTGGCGCTGGATTTGACGGGTGCGGATGCGGATCGCTTCATTCGGGCCTGGCACGAGGTGTCCGGCTGGCACGAGATTTTGCGCAGTGGTTTTTTCTGGCAGGGCGACGCGCCGCTGCAAGCGGTCTGGCGCGAGGCGGAAATACCGGTCACTTGCCTGGATTGGCGGACCACGGCGTTTAACGAAGACGAGCTGACGGCATTGGCGCAAGCCGATTATGCGCGCGGCTTCGACTTGGCCCGGCCGCCGTTGCAGCGTCTGATTTTGGTGAACTTGCCCGGCGACCGGCTGCATTTGATCTGGACCAGCCACCACTTATTGCTGGACGGCTGGAGCAGCTCGCTGTTTTTCGCCGAAGTCATGGCCGCCTACGAAGGCAATGCGCCGGCACGGGCCAAAACGGGCCGTTACCGCGATTACATCGCCTGGCTGGCGACCAGAGACAAGCAAGCCGGCGAAGCCTTTTGGCGCGCGGCTTTGCGCGAGGCGTCCGAGCCGTGCTTATTGGCGAATTGCCTAGCCGCGCCGGGACAGACCGGCAACGGTTATGTCGAGTGCGCCCTGTCCGACACCGAAACCGCGGCCTTGCAGGGCTTTGCGCAGCGGCAGCATTTGACGTTGAATACTCTGGTGCAGGGGGCATGGGCGATGCTGCTGGCGCATTACACCGGTTTGCGCACGGCGGTATTCGGCACCACCGTGGCCGGCCGCCCCGGCGATTTATCGGGAGCGGAAAATCTGCTGGGTTTATTCATCAATACCTTGCCGGTCGCCGCCCGCATCGAGCCGGGCAAGCCGTTGGCGGATTGGCTGCGCGATTTGCAAATCTTAAACTTGCAGATGCGCGAGCACGAATATCCGCCGTTGTACGATATTCAACGCTGGGCCGGAACCGGCGGCGGCGAGTTGTTCGATACCTTGCTGGTGTTCGAGAATTATCCGGTCGATGCGGCCTTGCGCCAGTCGAACGGCGGCGTGCGGATCGGTGGCCTCAGCCAGCGCGATGTGACCAATTATCCGTTGACACTGGACGTGACGGTCGGGCAGCGTTTGGAAATCGGCTTCGATTATGCCCGTGCGTATTTCGCCGGGGACGACATGCGGCGGATGGCGGAAAGTCTGCGCCATTTGTTGCTGGAGATCGCCCGGCAGCCGCAGGCTTGCGTCGGTGCGCTCGGGTTTGGTGAAACTACGCCCGCGAATGTTTCTCGTATTCCAACTTATCGAACCGACGATTTGTTGCCGGCGCTGATCCGCGGCCAGTCGCAAACCCGGCCCGATGCGGTGGCGCTGATAGCCGGCGCCGAGCGGGTCAGTTACGCCGGGCTGCAAAGCCAGGCCCACCGCTTGGCGCATTATTTGCGGGACCGGGGCCTGCGCCCCGGCGCGGTGGTGGCATTGAGCCTGCCGCGTTCGGCGCAGGCGATCGTGGCCTGCCTGGCGGCGTGGCAATGCGGCGCGGCGTTTCTGGCCCTGGACCCCGCCTATCCGGCCGAGCGTTTGCAGTACATGCTGGACGATGCCGGCGCCGAATGGCTGATCGACAGCCATGCCGGCGAGGCGTTGGCCGAGCGTAGGGGAGGCACGGCCAGTGTCTCCGCGCAAGCCACGCCAACGGGGGGCCATGCCCACCCTACGGCCGATGCGATTAACAGGCTAGACCTGTCCCAACTGGACCTGTCCGGCTATCCCGACACGCCGCCCGCAGTGGCCTTGCATCCCGAAACGCCGGCCTACTTGATCTACACCTCCGGTTCCACCGGCCGGCCCAAAGGCGTGGCGGTCGGCCACGGCGCATTGGCGATGCATTGTGGAGCGATGGCGGCCCTGTACGATCTGCAGGCCGGCGAAACCTGCCTGCATTTCGCCTCGTTCAGCTTCGACGCCGCGATCGAACAATGGGCGGTGCCGCTGTTGCGGGGCGCGACGCTGGTGATCGGCGATCCGTCCGGCTGGAGCGTCGACCGGACCCTGCAAGCCCTCCGGGACTATGCGATCGCCCGCATCGACGTGCCGCCGGCCTATCTGGCCGAACTGGCCCGCCAACTCGACCGTCCCGAACACGCGCCGCGCTTGACCGGCTGCACGGTCGGCGGCGAAGCCCTGCCGCAGAGCAGCCTGGCGCTGATCCAAAGCCGTTTGGGGCCCGAGCGCTTGTTCAACGCCTACGGCCCCACCGAAGCCGTGATTACCCCGCTGGCCTGGCTGGCCGATATGACCTGCGACAGCCGCTATGCCCCGATCGGCCATTGCGTCGGCGACAGGACCGCCTACGTGCTGGACGCCGACCTGAACCCGTTGCCGATGGGCGCCGCGGGCGAGCTGTACATCGGTGGGCTCGGACTCGCGCAAGGCTATTGGCGCCGGCCGGGACAAAGCGCCGAACGCTTCCTGCCCGACCCGTTCGCCCCTAACGGCCAGCGCATGTACCGCACTGGCGACCGGGTCCGGCAACGGGCCGACGGGGTGATCGAGTACCTGGGCCGGGTCGACCAACAAATCAAACTGCGCGGTTTCCGGATCGAGCCCGGCGAAATCGAAAATGTCTTGCTGGAACAGCCCGGGGTCCACGAAGCGGCGGTGAGGATCGGCGAAAGCGGCCGCTTGCTGGGGTATGTCGCGGTGGATGATGTTGTTGGGTTACGCTTCGCTAACCCAACCTACCGTGATCTGACCGACACAAATCTAATCGACACAAGCGGGAACCGGCACGCCGAATTCCTGCGTACGGCCTTGAGCCGCCGGCTGCCCGACTACCTGGTGCCGGCGCAGATCATCGTGTTGCCGCACTTGCCGAAACTGCCGAGCGGCAAGTTGGACCGCAAGGCGCTGCCGGAACCGGAGCGCGCCGTCCGCACCCACGTCGAACCGCGCAACGGCACGGAACGGCGCTTGGCGCGGATCTGGCAGGAGGTGCTCGGCCTGGACGCGGTCGGCATCGAGGACAATTTCTTCGAGTTGGGCGGGCACTCATTGCTCGCTTTGCGTTTGCTCTCGACGATCAACCGTGAGCTGGGCTGGGATTTGCCGCTCAGCCGTTTGTTGCAGCAACCGACCATCGCCGCGCTGGCGGCACAGCGCATCACAACGGCGCTATCGCCGCTGGTGGCGCTGAACGACACCGCCGGCGCGTTGCCGCCGTTGTTTTGCCTGCATCCGGCCGGCGGCACGGTGTTCGGTTATTATCCGCTGGCGCGCGCCTTGGCCGGACAGCGGCCGGTGATCGGCCTGTTGTGCCGGCGTTTTCTGGATGCGAATTGGCGCGATGTTTCGCTGGAAAGCATGGCGCGCGATTACGCCGATGCCATTGCGCAAAGCCAACCGGACGGTCCGATTCATTTGCTGGGCTGGTCGTTGGGCGGCGCATTGGCGTTGAGTATCGCCAGCGTCCTGGAACGGGCCGGGCGCGAGATCGCCTTTCTGGGCCTGGCCGATTGTTTCGTGCCGGGCTTCGAACAGGACGAAGCCGAAGATGACGGCGGCGACAGTCTGCGGGAACTGTTGCGCGACCTTTCGCCGGATCTGGCCGATGCCGACCCCGAGGCGCTGCCGGAGCAGATCGGTGCTGCGCATCCGGCCGCGGATTGGGTAAAATTGCTGGATTTGCAAAATGGCTTGGCGATCATGCGACATCTGACCGAATTGAGCGACAGTTACCGCATCGAGCCGATCGGGGCCGGCATGTATTGCTGGTGGTCGCGCGCAGCCGGCGATGCGGGGGAATTGGCCCAGGACATACTGGAGCAGGCCTGCGGAAACCGTTTATTGGGATCGGAGCGGGTCGACAGCGACCACGCCGGCATTGTCCGCGATCCGGATTTCATCGGCGATGTGATCGCCATATTGCAACGGAAAGCGGATGAGCGGCGCTGAGCCTATTAAGAATCGCACGAAATCCTTCATCACCGATTGTCCGCGTCATTGGTATAAAGTCCGGATTTGCCTGGCGATGCTGCTGTCCGCCTGCGTCGAAGTGCCGGACCGGGAGCCGGTCAAGGAGGCGGTCGGCCTGCCGCCGGCCTGGACGGCGCGCGCTGCCGAGGCGCGCGAGTCCGAGGTCTCGGCCTGGCTGGCGAGTTTTAAAAACGACGATCTGAAGGCCCTGATCGCGGCGGCGCTGGACGGCAATAACGATTTGAAGGCGACCGCGACGCGCATCGAACAAGCCCGCGCGCTGGCGCGCATCGAAGGCGCCGCCGCCAAGCCGCAAGTGGATCTGGCCCCCGGATTCCAGCATGCCGACGCCGGCCGCGACGCGCGGGCCTATGCGCCCGACGGCAACGTCTGGAGCGTGCCGTTCAATTTCAGTTGGGAATGGGACGTTTGGGGCCGCATCGCCGATGCCCGCTACGCCGCCGAACTGGACGCCGACGCCGCCGAGGCCGATTTGCGGGGTGCGGCGTTGTCGCTGGCGGCGCGCACCGCGCAGAATTGCTTCGAACTGGCCGAAGCCCGCCAGCGGGTGGCCGTGGTGCAGGCTTCCATCGACGATCGCGGCGCGCTGGTCGAATTGCTGCAGGGCCGCTTCAACCTGGGGCTCGCGCAGGGTTTGGACTTGAGCCTCGCGCTGACCGACCTCAGCGATGCTCGCGCCGAACTGAACGAGGCCGCCAATCAGGTGCAGCTGGCGCAGCGCCGGCTGGAGGTGCTGCTGGGGCAATACCCGGGCGGCGCCGTCGAGCGTTGCCGCCAGTTGCCCGAATTGCCGGCGGCGATGCCGTCCGGCCTGCCGGCCGAACTGTTGACCCGTCGCCCGGACATCGTTGCGGCCTTCGCCCGTTTGCGCGCGCAAGACCACCGATTGAGCAGCGCCCGCAAAGCCTTGTTGCCGCGCGTGACCCTGGCGGCATCAGGCGGCAGTCTGGGCAACACGCTGGCCGACTTGAGCGACCCGCGTTCGGCGGCCTGGAATCTGGCCTTGGGTCTGACCCAGCCGCTGTACGCCGGCGACAGGTTGCAGGCCGATATCGACCTGCGGGCGGCGCAAAGCGGCGAAGTCCTGCACCGTTACCGGGAAACCGTGCTGCAGGCCTTGCGCGAGGTCGAGCAAAGCCTGGCCGCCGAAGCTTGGCTGCGCGGCCGCGAACAGGCGCTGAACGCCGCCGTCAAACAAACCGAAACCAGCCGCGCGCTGGCGATTTATTCCTACCGAAACGGCACCGTGGATATTTTGACTTTACTGGATAGCTACCGCAGTACGCTGACCGCGCAAACCGCGCTGCTGGATGCGCGGCTTAAATCGTTGAACAACCGGCTGGATTTGTATTTGGCGTTGGGCGGCGGCGTATGACGGCGGCACGTTTGCGCATCGTCCTGCCGATTATGGTCTTGCTGTCGGCCGGTGTGGCCGCTTGGTTGTTGGCCGAAGGGGCGGCGCCCGAATCCGCCGCGCGGGAAGAGCCCGTGCCTACCGTCAAAGTATTGAGCGTGCAACCGAGGCACCTGCGGTTGCCGGTGCGCAGCCAGGGCGTGTTGCAGCCGGTGCGGGAAATCGACTTGACCGCCGAAGTACAGGGCAGGGTGGAGGCCCTGCACGACGGCTTCGTGGTCGGCGGCCGCTTCAAGGCCGGAGAAGTATTGGTCAAAGTGGCGGCGCACGAATACCGATTGGGCGTGGTTCGCGCCGAAACGCAACTGGCCGAAGCCCGGCGTAAACTGGCCGAAGAACAGGCGGCGGCGCAACAGGCCCAGCGCGAATGGAAAGTGCTTGGGCAAGGCGCGCCGACGCCCTTGTCGCTGCACGAGCCGCAAGTGCAGGAGGCCAGAGCCCGATTGAGCCAGGCGGAAGCCGAACTGGCCGATGCCAGGATGCGCCTGAGCCGCTGCGAGATCCGCGCGCCGTTCAGTGGCCGGGTCAAGGAAAAACTGACCGGCGTCGGGCAAATGGCCGAGGCCGGCAAGGCGTTGGGACGGATCTACGCCGACGATGCTTCCGAGGTGCGCCTGCCGTTGAGCCAGGCGCAAATCGGCTATTTGGCGGAACCCAAACCGGGCAAGGCGGGCCTCAAAGTAGTGTTGACGGCCGAGCGCGGTCCGGAGACGGTGCGGCGCGAAGCGACGATCGTGCGCCGCGAAGGTTTCGTCGACCCGACGACCGGCCTGGAATACTGGGTGGCTCGCCTGAACGGTCCGGAACGCGCGCCGGCCTTATTGCCCGGCACCTTTTTGACGGCGGAAATCGAAAGCAGGGAACTGGACGGCGTGTTCGAATTGCCGCGCGGCGCGCTAAATGCCGCGCAGGAAGCGGTGCTGGTCGATTCCGACAACAAACTGCAAATCCGCCGTTTGCAAGTGCTGCGCAGCGACGCCGACCGGGTTTGGATCGGCGGCGGCTTGCAGGCCGGCGAGCGGGTCGTCGTGTCCGGCCTCGAAACGCCGGTGGCCGACCAAAAGGTCGTCGCCGAAGCGGCCGGCGGCTTCCTGTAACGGAGGGGCCATGAAATTGTCGGCCTTTCGCCCGCGCTCGCCGTTGGCTTGGTTCGCCGCCAATCCGGTCGCGGCCAATTTGTTGATGCTGTTGATCTGGCTCGGCGGCGTGGGCGGCTTGCTGACGTTGGAGCGCGACGTTTATCCGCGTTTCAGCCCCGGCCAGTTCGAGATCGTTGCGGTGTATCCCGGCGCCGGGCCGGCCGATGTCGAAACCGGGCTTTGTATTCCGCTGGAAGAGGCGATTTACGATCTTCCGGGCATCGGGCATCTGGATACTAGCGTATTCGAGGGCGAATGCCAGATCAAGGTCGGCGTGTTGCCCGGCCACGAACGCGATGCGGTGATGAGCGCGGCGCGCGGCCGTATCGACGCCTTGACCCGGCTGCCGGCGGCGGTGGAAAAGATCGACGTGCGCGAAGCGCAGCGCGACGGCGACGACGGCGTGATCTGGGTGGCCTTGTACGGCGACGCCGAGCCGTTGCGCCTGAAAGATCTGGGCGAGCGGATACGCGCCGAATTGTCGGCCTTGCCCGGCGTGACCCAGGCGGTCGATTACGGCCGCATGCAATACGAGATCGGCGTGGAGGTGCGCGCCGAGCGCCTGCAGCAATACGGCCTGACGCTGGAGCAAGTGGCGGCAGCGATCCGGCGCGCCTCGCCGGCATTGGCCGGCGGTCCGGTCAAGACGCCGACCGGCGATTTGTTGTTGCACGTACAGGCCGGTGCCGTCAGCGGCGACGCGGTGGCCGCATTGCCGCTGCTCGGCCTGGCCGACGGCGGCACGATAAAGATCGGCGATGTGGCGACGGTCGGCGACGGCCTGGGTGAAAAGGTATTGCAATGGCGCCACGACGGCCTGCCGGCGCAGGGCTGGGAAATTCACGCCGAAGCGGGAGGCATCGCCGTGGCCCAGGCCGTGCGCGATTACGTGGCGCGCGCGCAAACGACTTTGCCGCCCGGTTTGCACTTGAAAACCTGGTGGGACGATTCGATCGCCTTCGACCAGCGTATCGACACCTTGCTGGAAGACGGCTTGAGCGGCTTCATTCTGGTCTGGCTGGTGCTGACGCTGTTTTTGCGCGCCCGGGTGGCCTGGTGGGCCGGCATGGGCATTTTGACTTCGGTGCTGGGCGCCCTGTGGTGGATGCCGCTGTTGGGGCTGTCGCTGAACATGCTGTCGCTGTTCGGCTTTTTGCTGGCGATGGGCATTCTGGTGGACGACGCCATCATCATCGGCGAAAGCGTGCACAGCGAACAGCAAAAGCCGGGCGCCGATCCATTGCGCGCCGCCGCGGCCGGCGTCCGCAAGGTCGCGCTGCCGGTGTTGCTGTCGATTGCGATTGCCGTGGCGGCATTCTTGCCGGGGCTGTTTCTGCCGGGGTGGAGCGGGGCGATGATGCGGCCCATCGTCTGGGTGATGATTTTGACCCTGGTCTTTTCGTTGGCGGAAGCTTTGCTGATTTTGCCGGCGCATCTGGCGGCGCCGGCGGAGAATAACGCGGATAACGGGGCATTGGCGCGCTGGCGCGAACGCTTGAATCGCCTGCTGGAAGGCTGGGTCGCCAGGCGTTACCGGCCACTGCTGGAAAAGGCCTTGGCCTGGCGCTATCTGGTGTTGTCGCTGTTCGCCGCCTTGCTGTTGCTGACCGGCGGGCTGTATGCCGGCGGGCATGTGCGCCGGGCGATGAATCCCGACATCAGCAAGGACGCGTTCTGGGCCCGTTTAACCGTGCCGCCCGGTACCGCGCCGGAGCAAACCCGGCGTCTGGCCGAACGTGTGGAAAAGGCCTTGCTGGATTACCGCGACGAACTGGAAAAGGCCGAACCGGGTTTCAGTTTATTGGTCGGCCAGGAGACGCTGATCTGGGAGCAGGAAGCCGGTTTATGGCTGGAACTCTCCGACGCGGCACGGCAGCGCATCAAGGTGGACGACTTCGTGCGCGAATGGCGGCGGCGCATCGGCGAGCTGGGTTTTGCGCGGCTGGACTTCATCGTCCGCGAAGGCGACGTGCCGTACGACATCGTGCTGAATCTGTCCGCCGACGATCCGCAAGCGCTGCGCGACGCCGGCACGGACCTGAAAAAGCGTTTGGCGGCCTATCCCGGCGTTTACGATGTGCTGGATTCCAACATCGCCGGCAAGCCGCAGCTGCGCCTGCAATTGACCGCGGCCGGCGAAGCGATGGGGCTGAAAGCGGCCGATCTGGCCGAACAGGTGCGCCACGCTTATTACGGCGTCGAGGCGCAGCGTTTTCAGCGCGGCCGCAACGAGGTCAAGGTCATGGTGCGGTTGCCGCTCGGGCAGCGCCGTTCGCTGGATGATCTCTATACCTTGCCTGTGGCGTTGCCGGACGATAAAAAGACCGTGTTGGCGCAGGTGGCCCAGGTCGAATTCGAGCCGGGCGTGTCGCAAATGATCCGCCGCGACCGTCGGCGGGTCCTGGAAGTGGCGGCACGGATCGATCCGGCGCAAGCCGATTTGAATGCGATATATACCGATCTGGAGCGGCAGGTGCTGCCGGCCTTGCAAACTCGTTTTGCCGGCCTCAGCGCCGATCCGGGCCGCGAACGCCAGGAACAGCGGCAAACCCTGCAGGCCCTGGCGAACAATACCGCGATTGCGTTGTGCGTGATTTACGCGATCATCGCGGTGGCGTTTCGCTCTTATGCGCTGCCTTTGGTGTTTTTGCTGGCGGCGCCGATGGCCTGGTGCGGCGCGGTGCTGGCCCATGCCGCGCTGGGCATGCCGTTGTCGATGGAATCCCTGGTCGGCATGATCGCGGCCAGCGGAGTGGTGGTCAACGACAGCATGGTGTTGCTCGACTACATTCACGAACATGAAGCGCGGGTATCCGACCGTTTGACGCTGGTCGCCGAAGCCTGTTCGGCCCGCTTCCGGCCGATCTTTCTGGCCTTCGTCACCAACTTCGCCGGTTTCCTGCCGACACTGCTGGAAACCAGCGAGCAGGCGCAATTCCTGGTGCCGATGACCTTGTCGCTGGCGGCCGGCCTGCTGTTCGGCATGTTCGCCAGCCTGCTGCTGACCCCGGTTTGCTATGCGGTGTTGCAGGATTTTCAACGGCGGAGCGGCGATGCCGGTTGAACGCAAACCTTTTTCGACATTCGAGGACGTCGACGTTTGGTACGAAACTTTGCAGGCCGGCGAGGCCGAATACCGGCAATATGGGCGCTGGCTGTCGGAACAGGAACGGCAAACCGCGCAACGCTTCGTTCGCGAGCTGCACCGGCGCCGCTATGTCGTTTGCCACGGCAAGGTACGTTTGCTGTTGAGCCGTTATCTGGAAAATTCCCCGGAAGTGATCCGCTTCGGCCGGCAGGCGCTGGGTAAACCGTATTTACTGGATAACAACGGCGAACCGCAAACGTTGCGCTTCAACTTGTCGCATTCCGGCGAACGCATGGTACTGGCGGTCGGCCGCCGCGAGCTGGGCGTGGATGTCGAGGTTTGGGACCCGCGCCACGATCCGGAAAGCCTAGCCGGTGAAATTCTCGCGCCCGAGGAATTGGCGCATTGGCAGCGGTTGCCGCCCGATAGGCGCCGGGAAGCGTTCTACCGGTTCTGGACGCGCAAGGAAAGTCTGGTTAAGGCGGTCGGAGCGGGCATCGGCATGGGCGTGGCCGGAGTTATCACGACGACGGTCGGCGCTGCCGGATTTTTGGCATTGCCCGAGCCTTGCGGGCTTGCCTCCGATTGGCATTTGCTTGATCTGGAACCGGATTCCGAAATGAGCGGAGCATTGACGATCGCTTGCGGGAAACGCTAGAGCATTTTCATATCGCCTATAGGGAGATAATGCCGTTAAGTCAAACCGTCATTTCGGCAGGGATTCATGCCAGGCTTTCCTGCCTGGCCCCCTTCGGGTCAATGCAAATCTGTTCCAGACAGATTTGTGCCGAGATCCAGACTGCAGGGATGCATTAAAGCTTGCCATCCCTGGCTTCTGGATTCGGCAACCGCTCCCTGCGTTGCTCTCGATCGCGTGTTCCCGACGCGATCTACCTCGCCCTTCCTTGGGCTCGTATCTCCTGCATCCCTGCAGTCGTCCGGCAATCCCTGCCGGAATGACGCGCTTCCCCTCACTTTGCGGCATGGCTTATGACCGTGCACCCAAAACGAAAATGCTCTAGGATGCGGTTTTTCGTCGTTTCACGCTCGGCATCTCGCCTTTGTTGAGCGCTCCATCTTTTTGTGAAGCGCATCCGGGAAAATGGCGCCCGCTTTTACGTAGGCTTCTCCTTGGGACTCGAAGCTTCGGGTTGTGGCAAGCTTGTCAATAATGACTTCACTGGTTAGAATCTGAAAAGATAGCGAACATGGAGGTCTCTCATGGCAACAACGATTCATCCCGTCATTCCCGTCAGGCAATACCGCTTTTATTTCATGTCAACCGGTCTCCGGCGTTTGCCGGAGTATCCGGGTTCAGCCTGGCGCGGCGCCTTTGGGCATGCCTTAAAGAGGACGGTTTGCGTGGTAAGAAATACGCCTTGCAACCAATGCTTGTTAAAGAACGCTTGCGCCTATAGCTATATCTTTGAAACGCCGCCGCCGGCCGGTGCTGAAAAAATGCGCAAATACACCGCCATCCCCCATCCCTTTGTCCTGCGCTTTCCGGAAAATTTATCCCCTGAGAATGATTACAGCCTGGACGTCATTCTGTTCGGGCATGGCCAACGCTTTTTTCCCTATATCGTTCATGCTTTACAGACGGCGGGGCAGGAAGGCATTGGCGGCCATCGTCAGGTGTTTGCTTTGCGGAAAGTCGACGAGGTCGACCCCCAGGGGCGCGCCCAAACGATCTATCAAGACGGGGAACTCCAGCCACAACGGCAAGCCGCTGTTCCGCCGCTCCCTCCCATGCCGGCACAATTACAGATGACGTTTCATTCGCCGCTGCGCATCAAACAGGACGGAAAAAACCTCTCGCCCGACGGCTTCAATTTCGGCGCGCTGTTCGGCACCCTGCTCAGGCGCATCTCGATGATCAGTTATTTCCATACCGATACGCCGCTCGAAACCGACTTCGCCGGGCTCGCGGCCAAGGCCAAAACCGTGCAATTCGCCAGCCGGCGGCTCGAATGGTACGACTGGACGCGCTATTCCTCCCGTCAGCAAGCCGAGATGAACATGGGCGGCGTAATTGGAAATGTCGTTTTAGACACCCAAGGTCTGGAAGATTTCTGGCCCTATCTCTGGATAGGGCAGTGGACCCATGTCGGCAAAGCCACCAGCATGGGCATGGGCGCCTATGCGATCCGCGCGGCAAGCTTGTCGGATAACCGATAAACCTGGGGAGCGGAGACAATAGCCGGATGAACAGCCAGATTTTACTCGCCGTAACCGGCCTGACTCCGCAAGTCGTCACCGAAACGCTGTATGCCTTGCACCGGCAGGGCGAGCCGCTGCCGACGGCCATTCATATCCTGACCACGGCGGAAGGCTATCAGCGCGCCCGGCTGACCTTGATCAACGACGGCTGGCTGGCGCGTTTTTTCCAGGATTACCGGTTGCCCCGGCCGGATTTTTCCGAACGGTCCATCCATGTTCTGCAATGCGCCGGCGGCCGGGCCCTGAACGACATCCGCAGCCAGGCCGACAACCAGGCCATGGCCGACGGCATTACCGAATGGATCAGAACTTTCACCGCCGACCCGGACACCGCCTTGCATGTCTCGATTGCCGGCGGCCGCAAGACCATGGGTTTTTATGCCGGCTATGCCTTGTCCCTGTATGGGCGGCAACAGGACCGCCTCAGCCATGTGCTGGTTTCGGCGGACTATGAATCGCATCCGCAGTTTTATTATCCGACGCCCTATTCCCAGGTGATCTACGGCAACGACCCCAGCCGTAAACCCCTGGATACCCGGCATGCCGACGTGATCCTGGCCGACATTGCCTTCGTGCGGCTCAGGCACGGGCTGGACCGGACGCTGCTCGACGGCAAAAGCAGCTTCAGCCGGACCGTGGCCAATGCCCAGGCCGCGCTGGGGCCGGCGCATTTGACGATCGATCCGGACAGGCGCCTGCTCATTGCCCAAGGGACGCCAGTTAAATTGATCCCGGCCGACCTGGCCTTCTACCTTTGGCTGCTGCAGCGCCAGGCCGATGGCCTGGCGTCGCCGCCATGCCCCAGTGATGGCGCGCCCGATGAAATCTACGGCGCCGAATATTTACGCCATTACCGCCGAATCACCGGAAAACTGGGCGGAGCGGACCGCACCGAGGCCGCCTTGCGGGGCGGCATGAGCAAAGCGTTTTTCGAACAGCGCAAATCGCGGATCAACAAGGTGCTCGGCCGGGCTTTGCAACAGGCTGCAGGGGCTTACTTGATCCAGGCGGTAGGAAAACGGCCGAGGACGCGGTATCGGATAGCACTTGAAGCGGAACAGATTCAATTTCAACAGGAGCGAACATGCTGAGAGTAGATTACCTTATCCATTTCAACTGCCCGGGCTTTCTGGGCGATGCCGAGCAACAGTCGGCCTGGCGTACACCGCCGTTCAAGGCGTTGTTGCAACACTGGTGGCGCATCGCGGTGGCCAAGCAATATGGCTACCACTGGCAGGAAGTGCGCGAGGCCGAAGGGCGGTTGTTTGGGCATGCCTGGTTGGAAGATAGGGATCATCAAGCGTGGGCGATGCGTAGCCGGGTGCGGATAAAACTCGAACATCAAAAAGCAGGTGAGCTTAAGCGGTGGGTTGATTCACCAGCAAGCAATCGCATTACTCATCCCGAAGTAAAAGACAGGAATACCGGCAAATTGCGCTCTATGGCTCCAGAAACATATCTGGCCTATGGTCCGCTACATTTCAATAATGGCATCGTTCATGCACCTGCAATCAATGCCAATGAACAAAACCGACTGACCCTAATTTACCCCGAAAGCGAACAAACAACCTTCAACCAAACCCTGCAACTCATCCATTGGTTCGGCACTTTAGGCGGACGCTCCCGTAATGCTTGGGGCTCCGTTGAACTAAAAGCCGATGTGGGAGCGACGCCTACGTCGCGACTAGCCGAACTTCAAGACAATACCGTTTTGTTAAATGGTAAAGCCGATCTAACGCAATTTAGCCGACCATTAAAAGACTGCTTGTCCCAGGAATGGCCGCACGCGATTGGCTCGGATGACGAAGGCTTATTGATTTGGCAAACACCGGAGCGAAATAACTGGCAACTCGTTATGAAAGATTTGGCACAAACCAAAATCAAATTTCGAACCGATTTACCTTTTCCTAATGCTCATCCTGGCGGCTTTGAAAAACGTCATCTGCTGGCGTACCCGGTGACTAACCATAAAGTAAACGCCTGGGGCAATAACGGTCGTTTAGCTAATCAACTTCGCTTTAAAATCATTCGTTCAGGACAAAATTTTGCTGGAATCATTTTTCATTTGCCCTGCGCACTGCCGAAGGAAATGACCCAAGGATTGAAAAATGCACCGTCTATTCAACAACAAATCGAAATTTGGCAATCCGTCCATCAGTCGTTGAACGGCTTGAAAGCGCAAGGCTTAGAAATCAAAAGGATCCAATCATGAAAGACAACACCCTCTGGCAAGCCAAACTCGCCGCCCGCGTCCACGATCCTGCCGAAAAAGCGCTGGTCTTGATGCGCGACCCGGCCGGACACGAAGGGGGCACGACGCGCGCGTTGTTCAAGACGTTTTTTCCAAACGGTCTTGATGCTGAAACCAAAGCGTGGATAGAGAAATCCGACCATTGGGCTTCGGCGGCAGACCGGCCGCAATTTCCGCAAGATAAGGACAATCGCTATGCCGCCTGGGCGCAAGTCCGCTTCGATCAAGCGCCGGAAATCAAACATCCGTTGACCGGTGATTCGGCGGAACTGATGGGAAAATTAAATATCGACCCCGCGCATATCAAGGCATTTAGCACCGACTATTTTCTGGAATTGATTGAGCGGGATGCACAAGATGCTATTGATTGGCAAAAAACCTTGCTCGGTTTCTGGCGTTTTGGTCCGGAACTTAACCCGAAAGGCATCGGCCATTTGTGGCGCTTGCTGCCTGCCGATACCCGCGTTCCCGATCATACCATCTGGGCGCACCTGGATTTGACCTCGGCGTTTTGCGGCGCATTTGCGGCAGACCCGAACGAGCAGCCGGCTTTGCTCAATGTCAGTTTCGGGCCGGTGCAATCGTTCATCGCCGCCGGGAGATCAACCTCGGATTTATGGGCCGGTTCGCATCTGTTGTCGCGCATCGCATGGGAAGGTATGAAAATCATATGCGAGCGGCTCGGGCCGGATGCGATTATTTTCCCGCAACTGCGTGGCGTACCGCTGGTGGATTTATGGCTGCAAAAAGACATGGGTTTGCCGGCAAGTCGGTTCGATGAATTTGAATGTGAATGGCGCAAAGCCAAAACCGATGCCAACCCTTTGTTTTCGGCGGCACTGCCCAATAAATTTCTCGCGCTGGTTCCTGCGTCGATGGCAATGGAACTTGCGGAGCAAGTAACAGCAAGAGTACGGCAATGGGTTCTTGCCGAAGCTAACGCCATGCTGGATGAATGCCTGGAAATAGCCCGACTGAAGCAAACCGATCTGTATTGCTATCGTCAACTGAAGGAGCAATTGAACGGTTTCCCTGAAGTGTATTGGGCTGCCGTGCCCTGGTTGTGCCGGCAACAAGAGGGCAAAGTGAATATTGATGCTTTGCAGGAGGCGATGCTGCCATTTTATCCTGAAACGAATTTGCCGGGCTTTTTAGGCAGCGAATTATGGAAAACACTCAATCAAGCCATTCAGCCAGAGCAAGACTGGCAGTTCTATAGGCCTAACCCCGGTGTTTTATATCCAGCAGTTTACGACCTGTTGGATAGAGTCGCAGCCGCTGCCAAGGCCACCCGGACCTTTCAACAAAAACCGCAACAAGGCTACCGCAATACTTTGAGCGGAGAATACGAATGGCTGACGACTAACCAAACACAACTGGCTGTGCCGCCGGGAAAGCGGCAAAACACCCTGTGGCAAAAAGTTGCAGAGCAAAAACCGTCCTGGGTCAAAAACGGCGAGCATCTGAGTGCCCTGGATATGCTGAAGAGGCTGTGGCCAAAGCGTTTTATCGACGAAATCAAAAATTCTGTGGATGGTTTAGGAAGTATCAGTCGCTATGTGGTTTCGACTCACGACATGGCCTTTTCCACGAGTTTTGAACAGTGGCTACAAAACTCAAATCGCGAATCCTTACCGATTGAATTGATGGCGATACTGGAAGGCTGGTCCGAACAATCAGCCCTGCCAAAAAAGGTTCTTAATATGACCGGAGCTGATCAGCAAGCCCGTTTATTGGCCAAGAAACTGCCTTCGTTTTGGGATGCCCATTGTGAAAACGAGACGTTGAAACCCAGCATTAAATTCAAACTTAGCGGCTTTTTTCAGGAAACCTATTATGCCTTGATTCTGATGGACGGCGACAACATGGGCGCATGGCTATCGGGCAGTGAGGATAAATACCGATTGGCCTATCAGGACAGTTGGCATAGCAAGATCAAGAGCGGTATCGATCAACGTTACCGAGAACAGCTCAAGTCTTATCTGGAAAGCAAACGCTATCCGTCTCCGGCCCGCCATATGGCGATTTCCGATGCACTCAACGGCTTTTCGCTGGATTTGGCGCGCTATGTGGTCGAGGATTTATATAAAGGCAAACTGCTTTACGCCGGTGGCGATGATGTAATGGCTATGGTATCCGTAGACGATTTGTTGCCGGCGATGTTGCTGTTGCGTTTGGTGTATAGCGGAATATTTCCTGTAAATGGCGATTCCTCAATTGTATGGAAATCGCTGTTGAAACAGGAAAAAGCCGAGCTGCGATTGAAAAACGGCTACGTACTCAAAGATGAAACCCTTTACCGGGTCATGGGTGTTAAAGCGACCGCTTCTTGCGGAGCCGTAATCGCACACCATGCCGCGCCACTCGGGCAGGTGCTGAAAACCTTAAGGTCCGCCGAACAGCGCGCCAAAAAAACCGGCGGACGCGATGCCTTTGCTATTGATTTGCTCAAGCGTTCCGGCGGCGCAGTCAAATTGACCTGTCCCTGGTTCAACAACCCAGATAATCCAGAGAGTTTGCTGGACAGCCCAATGGGGCAATTAATCCGGATGAGAGATGCACTTGCGGAGCCCAACTTATCGCGTCGCGCGGCTTATATCGCCCAGGACTGGTTAAGGCAATTGCCGCCGCAAACCTTGTTCCTCCAAGATCCCTTTCTTTACAAATCGTTGCTACAGCAATCGCTTGAATACCCGTTATTGCGGCAGAATCAAGGCATCCCTCAATATCATGATTTGGCAGAGCGTATGGTGGAGTTAGGAATGAGTCAGGCAGGACAAGCGTGTGCCGACTTCATCACCCACTTCATCGGCATCGCCGAATTTTTAGCCCGCGACAGCCGCGCTGGAGGTGCGCAATGAGCGAATTCCATTTTTTACAACCCTTGGATGTACTGTATTTGCGCGGCAATCGATTGTTCGGCGACAGCTCCGCCACCGGCGAAGCCGTCATGCCTCCCTGGCCTTCAATGGCCGCCGGTGCTTTGCGCTCGCAATTGCTGACTGGTCATGGTATCGACGTTGGTCAGTTTGCTCAAGGCAAGGCTGCTTTACCCGACGCATTGGCGCAAAGTTTGGGCACGCCGGACCAGCCAGGCGATTTCCGCATCAGCCATTTTCTACTCGGCAAATATGATTCAGATACGGACACATTACAGGATGTCTATCTGCCGTTGCCTGCGGATGTGGTTGTGGTTGCCGAGGGGGACAACAGGAAAATTCACACACTGCAACCGCGCCGATTGCCCGACGCCATCCAGACCGGCTCGTCATGCTCGCAAATACCCGTGTTGCGCACCGATAAACAAGCCAAGCCCGAAGGCGGCTTGTGGTTGAATAAGGAGGGTATTCAAAGCTGGCTTAATGGACAACCGATTCATGCGAAACATCTGGTGGAGAGCAAAGCCCTTTGGAAAATCGACTCGCGGTTGGGTATTGCCTTGGAAACCCAAAGCCGCACCACAGGAGAAGGCCAGCTTTATACCGTGGACGCCGTGGCGCTGGCTGACTGTGTGGGTTTCATTGCCGGAATTAAGGGAGCCAACAACCTGTTACCAAAAAACGGCGTTTTACGTTTGGGCGGCGATGGACGCGGCGCTCGGCACCTGAAGCTCGATTGGCAAGTCTTGCAGCCAGACTGGAACGCTATCGAGAAATCGCGCCGTTTTCGCCTGACGCTGACCACGCCCGGCTTATTCGAACAAGGCTGGCTGTTGCCTGGCATGACACAGCAAAACGGTGCTTGTCTTTGGCAACCCCCTGGCTTTTCCGCAAAGTTGATAACTGCCAGCACCTCGCGCGCCGAAACCATCAGTGGCTGGGACATCGCCAACAATCAACCCAAGCCCGCGCTCAAAGCCGTCAGTACGGGCAGCGTTTACTGGTTCGATCAATTCGAAGGCGAAACCATGGCTCTTCAAAAGCTTGTCGAACACGGTTTATTTCATCTGGATGCGTATCCTGACGACAAGCGGCGGGCGGAAGGTTTCAACAATATCATGATTGGGGTATGGCCATAAGCGCGAATGCCGCCATTTGCGTAGGTCGGGTTAGGCGTTAGCCGTAACCCGACATGAAGGCTTCGTTTGTCGGGTTACGCTCTATCGAGCTAACCCGACCTACTTAATCGTTTTTCATTATCTTAGCGAATCTTTAGGAGACACGATGTTTCAGGAAACCCGAATAGCATTCTTATATTGCGTCAGCCCGGTTCACATGGGCACCGGCACGGCGGTTGGCGGCTTAATCGACAACCCCATTCAGCGCGAACGCCATACCGAATATCCCATGATGGCCGGTTCCGGCATCAAAGGCGCAATTCGCCATGATTATTGGGCGCAGGACAAAAGCAGCAAACTGCTGAATCGTTTGTTTGGGCCGGAGAATGATGCCTCCGAACATGCCGGCGCATTAAGTTTTAGTGATGGGCAACTGGCCGCCTTTCCGGTGCGCTGCCCGAAAGCCGGTTATGTTTATGCCACCTCGCCGTTGTTGCTGGCCCGATTGAAACGGCAATTGGCGCTGGCGAAAACTCAGGTGGACTGGGTAATTCCGAATTTGGAAAGCGGCAAATGCCGGATCATAAACCCTGATCTAATGACGGATAGCAAATTGGCTTTGGAAGCCTACGAACTTGAGCCGCAAATTGACCCTGCGTTAAAACAGGTTGCCGAATGGCTAGCCGCAAATGCATTGCCGGAATCAGACGATTTTGCCTATTTCCGAAAAAAATTAGCGGACGATTTGGTACTGCTATCCGATGACGAACTGCATTATTTTGTAGTTAATTCAACGGTAGTCGAGCCTCATGTCCGGATCGACGACATCAGCGGTACAGCCGATGGCGGTGCCTTGTTCTATACAGAAAACCTGCCACCCGAAAGCATCCTATTTACTGTCATCATGGCGAGTCAGGAACGTTACAGACGCGGAGACAGCGCGGAAAATCGCATGGACGCCACACAGATCATCAATACGCTGGTCAATGACGGCGAAAACTGGCAAGCCTTGCAAGGCCGCATGGTGCAATTTGGCGGCGACGCCAGTACCGGACGTGGGCAAATCGTTTGCTCGATTGTCGGAGGCGGACATGAGTAAGTTACCCAGTCTGGATCAAAAACGCGCGGCTTATGCCTGGCAACAAGTGCAGGGCCAAAGCGACGACTACACAAAATTAGCTAAAGGTGCACCAGCCTTGATTATGAGCAATGGCTTGATGCAGACATTGGCGTTTTACCAAGACAAAAATAAGCCACATCATCATGCTTTGAATAAGCATATTATCGACTGGCTGGCCGCTTATTTCACACATCAAGAAAATGTCTCAGTACCTTTCGACAAAATGATGGGGGTGCTTTTAAAAACCGACAGTCAAAAATACCGCAAAGCCACCGAAGAAACCTTGGCGCTGCTGCGCTGGATACGTCAATTTGCGGCAATCAACCAATAAAGAGGAATATACAAATGACCAAAGCGGCATTACCTCATTACATGGAAAAACATTTGTCCGGTCAAGACATTCCGCCCGGCCACCGTTTCGGTCTGTATTTTCCGGTATGGCGTGACGATTGGACTAAAGCGGATGGTGAAAAGACCGCCGCCCTGAAAAAAGCCACCAGCCTACCCGATGCTTGCCGCAAAATGACCGAAGCCCTGCGTCAACGCCAGCAAACCATTGCCTTGCAAAACGATGCTCTAGATTATTTTCCGGCAATAAGCACGTCGCCGTTCATGACCGGCATCGGCAACGAACACCCGCTGGAAAATGGCTTCGCCTTTTTAAATCCTTACGGCTTGCCGTATTTGCCCGGTTCCAGCGTGAAAGGCGCGTTGCGCACCGCCGCTGAAGAACTGGCTTTAGGTTTATATGGTGAAACTAAAGATTGGGATATGCTGGCGGTGTGGTGGTTGTTTGGTTTTGAGGCCGGGAACGCCGCAATTAACAAAAAGCCTTACAAAGGCGACACGATTTTGGTTGAAGAAGCTCAACGCCGACAAGCGGCCTATCAATCGTGGGTTGCTCAAGGTAAATATGATCTTCAATCCCTGTATAAAATGATTGAGGCCACTGTATCCGGTAAGCCGCAACAGGCAAAATACAAAAGCGACCCAGAAATTTTTCTGACTTCACTATCCGATAACATCAGTTTGCAAGGCGCACTCAGCTTTTGGGATGTTTACCCGCAATGCAAAAATCTGGCAATGGACATCCTGACCCCGCACCACGGCGGTTACTTCCAGGGTAAAAATGCCTCGCACGATTCCGAGCAGCCGATTCCCAACGTCTTTCTAACTGTACCGCCGGGCAGCCGATTTGATTTTTACTGCACCTGTACAACGGCGCGTTTACCGGAAGCGTTACAGCAGAATTGGCAAGCATTATTGCAAACAGTTTTTCACTATGCTTTCGATTGGCTGGGATTCGGTGCGAAAACAGCGGTGGGTTATGGGCAAATGCGCCGAGACGAAAACGGGGAACGGAAATTTCGCGACGAAAAGGAACAGCGCCTGCAAAAAGCAAGGGCTGAGGCCGCGCAACAAGAAGCCGAAAATCGGCTGGCCGACTTGCCCCCGTTTGAGCGTGATATTGCCCAATTATTGAAAGACAAAAAAGACCCCAACAAAAAAGATTATTTGGTGTTGCTGGATGCCGTAAAAACTGGGCAATGGCAAAGCACGGATAAACAATCGATTTTGGAACGGATTCAATCGCTGATGCAACAGGCAGGCGACTGGAGGCCGATGACCCAGAAAAAAGACCCAAGCAAAGACAAAGAATATGTCCGGACACGAGACGTTTTAAAATTGATGGAGCAATAACCATGCAACCCATTCGGCTGATAATTGAACACGTCCCAGAATCCATACCTATTCCTTTAGATATGCGGCATCAGCCAATCGAGGTGATTATATGGTCGCTACTCGATCAACAAGTAGGGGACAAACCTACCGATAACTTGATTTCAGGCAACACATTTGAATCATGACCACTTACTTCATTACCCGCCACTCCGGCGCAATCGACTGGGCACGGCAGCAAGGCATCGTAGTCGACCATCAGCTCGCTCATCTGGACATCGACATGATCGATTCGGGCGATACCGTTATCGGTAGCCTCCCGGTCAATCTGGTCGCGGAGGTTTGCGAGAAAGGCGCTTCCTATATCCATCTGTCCCTCCGGATTCCCGAAGACTGGCGGGGTAGGGAGCTCACCGCCGAACAGATGGTCGCTTTCGGAGCCAAACTGGAACGCTACCGGCTCAAGAAAAGCGATGAACCATTACAATAAGAAAAAACCATGCGTAACATTCTCCTCTGTACCCTCGGCGCCAGTTGGGCCGTCGTTCCGGAAGTCTACGCCTTTCTGGCCCCCGGGAAATTCCCGCTCTACCACCATCATCCCCAACGTGAAAAACTGTTAGGCCTTAGAGCACAATATAGGCTTGCCGAGCCAGACGAGATCTGGGTCTGTACGACCCAGGGCACGCAAAGAAGCCTCGATTCCCTGAAAGCGTGGATTGCCTGCTGGCCGCGCTCGCCCATTCTTAGAGTGTGGCGGGCAGAAAGCACCGACCAGCTTGCCACGCAGCAGGAATGCGCCGCCATTCGCGAATTGATCGTGCGCGCCTGCCTCAAGGCGCATCACCACAGCGGCGGCGGCCAGGTCGTGCTGTCGCTTGCCGGCGGGCGGAAAACGATGAGCGCGGATATGCAATGGGCCGGCAGCTTGCTGGGCTGTCAGGCATTGCTGCATGTGATCAGCGCCGATGGGTTGCCGAAGGAGTTTCGCGAGGCGCTGCCGTCGGTGTTTACCCAGCCGCTGCCCCCGGAGTGGGCCGCGCTGGTGACGCCCTTGGTTGCCGGCCAGACCGTCCGTAGCGACCTGCTGGATATCAAAGTCGATGCGGCTGAGCCCATCAAAACCGAAGACTATCCGCTTCCGTTGCCCGAGGCCGGTCAAATCGCCACTTTTGCCGATAGCGGCGCGAGCCTCGGCCAGGAACTGTCCAAGCGCGAAAAAGCCAGCAGCCGCCTGTTCGGCAACTACCTGCAGGACATCAGCCGCGATGAAACGCACGAAAACTGGCGTAGCCTGTATCGCTTGCCTCCTCGCCGAATCGATCAACTGCGTAATTCCCGTCTGACCGAAAACCATCGGGATTGGTTAACCGCTCTGCCTAAGGCCGATTTACACCGCCACCTCGGCGGCTGCCTGGATCTGAATGCCCAGCGCCATGTCGCTCAGGCGATTTGGCGAAATCTGACCGAGCCGGAACAGCGGCAAGCGCTTCAGGATTGCCAGCCGCTGCTGCAAGCGGAAACATGGGCCTGGGATTGGCCCGTATCCCTGAAAGCCAACGGCACGCGCAGCCATCGGACAGCCGCCTTGTTGCTTCACTCCAGCGATCAGCAATTACAGCACAATCTCTGGTACGTTACCGAGCCGCGCATCGGGCTGAAACAACGGCACGAAAAAGGCTTTGCCGCTTACGAACGTCCCGGCGAATTGACCGGCTCGGCCTTGCTCGGTCATCCCGCCGCGATTGCGCCTTACGCGCAGGCCGTGGTCGATCAGGCCGTTGCCGAAGGACTGGCTTATATCGAGCTGCGCGGCAGCCCGCAAAAATACGGCGACAGCCTGGCATTTCTCGAGTCGTTCCATCAGGCCTTGAATGACAGCCTGACAAGTTTGCCGACAGAAAAAAAACCTTGCTTTCGCTTTATCATCATCGCCGATCGCCGCGCCAAGGAAATCGAACTTGCGGATACCATCCGTCAAGCCGTTATCGCCAAGCGGCGACTGCCCGATTTCATCGCCGGGCTGGATTTGGCCGGCGACGAACAACAAACTCAACCGGAGGCTATCGCGCATCTTTTCAACCCCGCTTTTGCGGAATGTTTGCCGATCACCATTCACGCCGGCGAAGGCGAAGCCGCCGAATCCATCTGGCAGGCAACTTATCATCTGCATGCCGATCGCATTGGCCACGGTTTGACTCTGAACGACAACGACAAACTCGCGCAACGTTTCCGGGACCGCAGCATCTGCCTGGAACTGTGCCCCACTTCCAACCGCGAAGTTGTCGGCTTTCATGACCCGCGCTATTCCGAAAGCCGGGATTGTCCGCCGTATCCGTTGATGGAACTTTGGCGCAAAGGGCTGCCGTTGACCCTGTGCACCGACAACCCCGGCATCAGCCGCACCAGCCTGGCGGACGAATATCTCGCCGCGGCGGCCATGTCCGGTTACCGGCTCAGCCAATGGGATGTGCTGGCGATGATCAAGCAAGGTTTCGTCCACAGCTTTCTTAGCGCCCAGCACAAGGAAAAACTGCTCAAGCGCATTGACGCTCAACTCTACATCCAGCTTACTGAGAACCCATGACTATCAGCACTCACCTGATCCTGGTATCGGCGCAGCCGATACCCAACATTACGCCGATCCTAGACGACAGCTTGCGTCCGCAGAAAGTCGTGATGCTGGTCAGCCCCGATATGACCGAGCGCAGCCAGGCGCTCGAAAACATCTTCAAGCCGCGCGGCATCCGTATCGAACGTTGTACGATCGACAACCCCTGGGATGCGGAACACATCAGCGACCGGATACTCGACCTGCTTGCGCAATATCCGGACGGCGGCATCGCCCTCAATGCGACCGGCGGCACCAAACTGATGAGCATTGCCGCTTACGAAGCCTTCCGCAGTTGCGAACTGCCCATTTATTACATTCATCCGGAACAGGACCGGCTGCTTTGGCTGTCGCCCGGCAAACCCGCGCAGGACCTGGCCGACTGCTTGAGACTGAAGGATTATCTGATGGCCTATGGCGCCGAAAAAGTCGAAATTCCGGAACCTGCCGGCGTTGCCGAACCCATTCGCCGGCTGACGCGCCAACTGATCGCCGACATCGATCGCTATGCGTCCGAATTGAGTACGCTGAATTATCTGGCGCTGAATGCGGATAACCCTCAATTGACTGTCGAAATCGACTCTGGCCCTCAATCCCGACCTCATCTCTGGGAGCTGCTGGATTTATTCGAGCAAGCGGGATTATGCAGGATCAACGGCCATTCCCTGAAATTCGTTGATGCGCAGGCCCGCTTTACCGCCAACGGCGGCTGGCTGGAAATGTTCGCCTATGCGGAATGCTTGGGGCTGAAGAAAGCTTCGGGCATCCAGGATATTGCCTGTAACATTACGATAAGCCGGCACCCTGCCGGAAAAACAGCCGTAAAGAACGAAATCGACATCGGCCTGATCAAAGCTAACCGGCTGCATTTAATCGAATGCAAAACCAAAAGCTATAGGGACTCGACGCAAGGCGCGGATGTATTGTATAAACTCGACAGCCTGCGAGATTTGATGGGCGGCCTGCAGGGCAAGGCCATGCTGATCAGTTTCAATACGCTGGACAAAAGCAGCCGTGCCCGTGCAAAAGAACTGAACATTACGCTTTGTAGTCTTTCCGAGCTGAAGAATTTACAGCAGCAACTGAAAAAATGGCTCAGTCCCAACGGTTAACTTTTCAAATATGAAAAATCTTGGCAACCCTATCTGTAACCATCTGAAAAATAGAGGAGAGTATGAACGAGCTATTTGAATAACAGACCTTATAAAGAAGGGATTAAGACCTAAATAGTCGTATTGTCTTTTAATATGTTCGAAATTTGAATAACAGACCTTATAAAGAAGGGATTAAGACACAGCGTAAAGAGTGCGCTAGTGATTAGCGCACTCTAATTTGAATAACAGACCTTATAAAGAAGGGATTAAGACTGTCAATAAATTCACTAACATCTTTGTCATTTTCATATTTGAATAACAGACCTTATAAAGAAGGGATTAAGACAAAGCGTCATTGTCAATAAATTCACTAACGTCTATTTGAATAACAGACCTTATAAAGAAGGGATTAAGACTCACCTAAAGTTTCAATGTGAAATAACATGATAGATTTGAATAACAGACCTTATAAAGAAGGGATTAAGACGAGTGCGTCAGATGCGAGCTTTTGGGCTTTGTGAATTTGAATAACAGACCTTATAAAGAAGGGATTAAGACTTTCGATCGTTGCGTTGTATTTGTTCATATCTTTAATTTGAATAACAGACCTTATAAAGAAGGGATTAAGACAAAATCTCCATAGATGATCCCTCTCAAAAGTAAGTATTTGAATAACAGACCTTATAAAGAAGGGATTAAGACAGAATGTGGCTCATCAATTTTTGATTCATGTATTCATTTGAATAACAGACCTTATAAAGAAGGGATTAAGACACAATTTTTTATAAAAGAATTTAAGGTTCAAATCCATTTGAATAACAGACCTTATAAAGAAGGGATTAAGACTTCGTTTAGCTTCTTCTTCTTTCTCTAACATGACATTTGAATAACAGACCTTATAAAGAAGGGATTAAGACTAAGATAGTCGGTTTTAAGTTTAGTTCAATAATCCATTTGAATAACAGACCTTATAAAGAAGGGATTAAGACTGAAATTCTTCTAACCTTTTCGCCGTGACTCTAGATTTGAATAACAGACCTTATAAAGAAGGGATTAAGACTTCTTGAAGCTTAGCCGTTCCATAGAGCCTGAGAATTTGAATAACAGACCTTATAAAGAAGGGATTAAGACCTCATCATTGGGATATAGTTGTTTGATATATGAATTTGAATAACAGACCTTATAAAGAAGGGATTAAGACGCTCAAGCGCTCCGAAGAGCCATTTAGCCAAATGTATTTGAATAACAGACCTTATAAAGAAGGGATTAAGACTCCTTTTCCACTCTGTAGTCATTTGTAGAGCCTTATTTGAATAACAGACCTTATAAAGAAGGGATTAAGACAACTGCCATTAGCTTGAGTGATGTTCTCAAACCCATTTGAATAACAGACCTTATAAAGAAGGGATTAAGACTTTTAGTTCCTCCCATAATTTTTCCCATGACCTAATTTGAATAACAGACCTTATAAAGAAGGGATTAAGACCGTCCATGTACACCGTAGTGTCGGTGTACCGAACATTTGAATAACAGACCTTATAAAGAAGGGATTAAGACAATCATTTGGGCTGCCTTCTACGTTGAAGGGTATATTTGAATAACAGACCTTATAAAGAAGGGATTAAGACGATTGAATCAGCTCTACATTCTGCGTTACATCGTTATTTGAATAACAGACCTTATAAAGAAGGGATTAAGACCATTGTCTATAGTTCTAATTACTGAGAATCTTTTAATTTGAATAACAGACTTTATAAAGAAGGGATTAAGACAGTTTATCAGTTAATGAATGGATAAGGGCAATTAAATTTGAATAACAGACCTTATAAAGAAGGGATTAAGACTGCTATGAACCAGTGTTACGTTGGATAAGAAATCATTTGAATAACAGACCTTATAAAGAAGGGATTAAGACAGCACATCATTGTAGACTTTATGCGATAGGAATTTGAATAACAGACCTTATAAAGAAGGGATTAAGACCCCTGCAGCATAGAGACTTTGATATTTCCGTTTATTTGAATAACAGACCTTATAAAGAAGGGATTAAGACTATGGGCACTTCATCTATGCAGCGGAAAAACTTCATTTGAATAACAGACCTTATAAAGAAGGGATTAAGACATAGGTTGATAAGGCAAAGTCTTTGAAGCCAGCTTATTTGAATAACAGACCTTATAAAGAAGGGATTAAGACTCGAACAAACCTGTAATACAGGTTTCCTTGATGGATTTGAATAACAGACCTTATAAAGAAGGGATTAAGACAGTCTTTAGATATCCTAACTGCTGCTCACCTTGAATTTGAATAACAGACCTTATAAAGAAGGGATTAAGACAAATCTCTGCTCGATTAGTAAGTTAGCCTTTACATTTGAATAACAGACCTTATAAAGAAGGGATTAAGACCTACATTGAAGGTTAGGCCCTCCTGCAGGGCGTTATTTGAATAACAGACCTTATAAAGAAGGGATTAAGACTCAGTTAGTGTGATCATAATACCTCTAATTAAACATTTGAATAACAGACCTTATAAAGAAGGGATTAAGACCCTTGAAATTGCGACCATAGTCTTTCCGCTACATAATTTGAATAACAGACCTTATAAAGAAGGGATTAAGACTTTCATGTTCATAATAAGCTTCTTCCTATTGGCAAATTTGAATAACAGACCTTATAAAGAAGGGATTAAGACAGTAATTCGGCGCGCAATGCGGATTCAGCGACTATTTGAATAACAGACCTTATAAAGAAGGGATTAAGACTTAATCACGTCGATGAGGTCTTCATCGCCCAGGCATTTGAATAACAGACCTTATAAAGAAGGGATTAAGACTCTAGTTACTGAGAATCTTTTAGTATAGTATAATTTGAATAACAGACCTTATAAAGAAGGGATTAAGACCTTTATGATGAGCGTTGACTTATCACTATCATAAAATTTGAATAACAGACCTTATAAAGAAGGGATTAAGACCATTCTCATCATATATATACAGCTCTTTATTAAGATTTGAATAACAGACCTTATAAAGAAGGGATTAAGACTTGATTTGACATTACACACAATGCGTCTACGCTCAATTTGAATAACAGACCTTATAAAGAAGGGATTAAGACCAAGCGATTTTTGACATTCTTGCGCGCTTGTTCAGATTTGAATAACAGACCTTATAAAGAAGGGATTAAGACGCCACCTATTAGTTAGTTAGTTCAAGAATCCATTTGAATAACAGACCTTATAAAGAAGGGATTAAGACACGGTTGTATCGTTATAACGGACGTGCCGATAAATTTGAATAACAGACCTTATAAAGAAGGGATTAAGACGGGTTATCAACCCCCCCTATCAGCCATTACGTTAGATTTGAATAACAGACCTTATAAAGAAGGGATTAAGACCCCCTGCCCTTTACTAAATTGGCGGCAGAGTTCATTTGAATAACAGACCTTATAAAGAAGGGATTAAGACTCATTTTTCTTACTCCAATTAGAATGTTATTCAAATTTGAATAACAGACCTTATAAAGAAGGGATTAAGACGTAGTCCCTGAAACCGGGTTCCATCGATTCAACATTTGAATAACAGACCTTATAAAGAAGGGATTAAGACACTTCTCAGACCAACAAAAGTTAGCTTCTCCGCAAATTTGAATAACAGACCTTATAAAGAAGGGATTAAGACGCAGGGTTACGATGGTATTTTTGTTGATAGCCATTATTTGAATAACAGACCTTATAAAGAAGGGATTAAGACGAGTACCTTACTGGGTTACCAGTAACTAGTTCATATTTGAATAACAGACCTTATAAAGAAGGGATTAAGACATGTCTATAAGACATGTTTCCTTGATAGCCTAATTTGAATAACAGACCTTATAAAGAAGGGATTAAGACCTTGACGTACCGGTAAGACATGTTGCCCTGGTAGCCATTTGAATAACAGACCTTATAAAGAAGGGATTAAGACCTCGATCAAGAGTAACTCAACACCATAGCCCACGATTTGAATAACAGACCTTATAAAGAAGGGATTAAGACCTAAAGATTCGTCACAATACACCGTTGTATCGGTATTTGAATAACAGACCTTATAAAGAAGGGATTAAGACGCCAGCGCGTTGAACCGTTTCCAGCTCATGCAATATTTGAATAACAGACCTTATAAAGAAGGGATTAAGACGACGATGGATGGGATATTGGTATCGATCAGATCATTTGAATAACAGACCTTATAAAGAAGGGATTAAGACATATCAGTCAATGCATTGTCTACCATGTTTAAAAATTTGAATAACAGACCTTATAAAGAAGGGATTAAGACCCGGACAAGTCTGTAGGACATGTTGCCTTGATGTCATTTGAATAACAGACCTTATAAAGAAGGGATTAAGACAATATTGGTGTCGAGTAGGTCGATTTTTTTACATTTGAATAACAGACCTTATAAAGAAGGGATTAAGACGAACGAATCTGTAGTACATGTTTCCCTGGTGACCATTTGAATAACAGACCTTATAAAGAAGGGATTAAGACCCCGGTAACTTGGTAGTGTTCTCTTTGAATGTTGATTTGAATAACAGACCTTATAAAGAAGGGATTAAGACCCCGGTAACTTGGTAGTGTTCTCTTTGAATGTTGATTTGAATAACAGACCTTATAAAGAAGGGATTAAGACTCCTCATGTTTATCAATATACGCCAGGGCCTCCTATTTGAATAACAGACCTTATAAAGAAGGGATTAAGACGGACGTGCCGAACGTACATGTTTCCCTGGTAGCCTATTTGAATAACAGACCTTATAAAGAAGGGATTAAGACTCATACGGTGAGGTGTATGGTTCAGCCAGATATGATTTGAATAACAGACCTTATAAAGAAGGGATTAAGACTATCAGCCATCGCATTGATAATCATGTTCAAAACTATTTGAATAACAGACCTTATAAAGAAGGGATTAAGACCAACAACGGCGGGAATATTAGTGTCTACAAGGTCATTTGAATAACAGACCTTATAAAGAAGGGATTAAGACAACTCCTTATTTGCGAATAATACATTCTCCTCCTATTTGAATAACAGACCTTATAAAGAAGGGATTAAGACACGTGTCGTGAGGAACAAGTCGCCCGACATTATACAATTTGAATAACAGACCTTATAAAGAAGGGATTAAGACTACGGTGAGGTGCACCATTCAGCCAGATGTACACGATTTGAATAACAGACCTTATAAAGAAGGGATTAAGACCTTTATCAAACCAGTCAGCATGTCCCATTTATACCATTTGAATAACAGACCTTATAAAGAAGGGATTAAGACTTTTCAATGAAGTCCAGAGCCTCCTCCTCGGTGGCATTTGAATAACAGACCTTATAAAGAAGGGATTAAGACGGCCGGCAACTTGGTAGTGGCCTCTTTGATTATTGATTTGAATAACAGACCTTATAAAGAAGGGATTAAGACCTAGGCTAGCTAGGCTAGTCAATGGAGGAGTAGTATTTGAATAACAGACCTTATAAAGAAGGGATTAAGACCTATAATCGTTTGAGCTGCCCTCGATGTTGAAGGTATTTGAATAACAGACCTTATAAAGAAGGGATTAAGACTACACCATCTGGAGCAACTGCTCCGAGCTGTAATTTGAATAACAGACCTTATAAAGAAGGGATTAAGACAGTTGTTTTACTTTAGTTACCGCTTGCTTAAGATTTGAATAACAGACCTTATAAAGAAGGGATTAAGACCTAGCTAGTCAATGGAGGAGTAGAACTCCTCCAAGTATTTGAATAACAGACCTTATAAAGAAGGGATTAAGACAAGTACTCATCGTAGTACTTCTCCTCGTTCTGCTATTTGAATAACAGACCTTATAAAGAAGGGATTAAGACTTACGAATCTGTAATACATGTTGCCCTGGTACCCGATTTGAATAACAGACCTTATAAAGAAGGGATTAAGACTACTGGCTACCAGTACTAGTTCATCGGAATAGCCATTTGAATAACAGACCTTATAAAGAAGGGATTAAGACTTGTATAATCGGGAGAGAATATGAGCATATTTCATTATTTGAATAACAGACCTTATAAAGAAGGGATTAAGACTGTAAAACAATACTTCTAACATGATCTTTCTCCTGAAAATTTGAATAACAGACCTTATAAAGAAGGGATTAAGACTCGCAGTACACGGTGGTGTCCGTGTACTTTACGAATTTGAATAACAGACCTTATAAAGAAGGGATTAAGACACGAACCGGTAGTACAGGTTTCCCTGATAGCCAATTTGAATAACAGACCTTATAAAGAAGGGATTAAGACTAAGTTCATCGGACTAGCCCATCCTTGGGCTATTCATTTGAATAACAGACCTTATAAAGAAGGGATTAAGACAGGTTTCCCTGATAGCCAGCCACCTGGTAGTGGATTTGAATAACAGACCTTATAAAGAAGGGATTAAGACTGTACTTAACGTACCGGTAGTACATGTTCCCTTGGATTTGAATAACAGACCTTATAAAGAAGGGATTAAGACTGTACTTAACGTACCGGTAGTACATGTTCCCTTGGATTTGAATAACAGACCTTATAAAGAAGGGATTAAGACATGTTCCCTTGGCAGCCTGCTACCTGGTAGTGGATTTGAATAACAGACCTTATAAAGAAGGGATTAAGACGGAGCTCCTCCTGTTTCATCACGTCGTTAAAGACATTTGAATAACAGACCTTATAAAGAAGGGATTAAGACGTGTACCTTCATGTTATCCTCCTAAGATTGCTCTATTTGAATAACAGACCTTATAAAGAAGGGATTAAGACCACATAGGTCGGACACGCTTCGAGGAACTGATCATTTGAATAACAGACCTTATAAAGAAGGGATTAAGACATTATTGTTGCTCATTGTTGTACTCCAATTATAAATTTGAATAACAGACCTTATAAAGAAGGGATTAAGACCTAGTTTTTGAATTGTACCTTTTTATGCGCCGCAGCTTTTCCCTTGTAAACCACAGCTTCTAAATCGGTACGCTCTTCCTCCGTGAGTCGCACTCTGTATTGCTTAGCCATATCGCCACTCTCATCAGGGAAATTCCTCGATAGGGGACTACTGATCCGACATTTCAAGATTGACTGAGTACTAGGCTAAATTGAGGATTGCCGAGATCATTTCCGGGAATTGTCGCTAATGCCCGATAAAGGCTAAAATAGTGGGCTAAATCCCTTCAATTCACAATGGAATTCAATGACAATTACTACACGTTTTGCTCCGAGCCCCACCGGGTACTTGCATATCGGCGGTGCCCGTACCGCGCTTTTTTCCTGGCTTTACGCCCGCAAGCATGGCGGCGACTTTATCTTGCGCATCGAAGATACGGACCTCGAACGTTCCACGCAGGAATCGGTCAATGCGATTCTCGAAGGCATGACTTGGCTCGGCCTTGAATACGACAAAGGACCGTTCTACCAAACGCATCATTTCGATCGTTACAAGGAAATTATTCAGCAATTACTCGCTCAGGGCGATGCTTATTATTGCTGCTGCAGCAAGGAAGAGCTGGAAGCGGTGCGTAACGAGCAAATGGCTCATAAAGAAAAACCCCGTTACAACGGCAAGTGCCGGGATAAAGGCTATAAAGGCGACGACGGACGCGATTATGTGGTCCGTTTCAAAAATCCGCAGGACGGCGCCGTGACGATCAACGATCGGGTCAAAGGCGAGATTGTGGTTGCCAATAAGGAACTGGATGATCTGGTGATTGCACGGACGGACGGTTCGCCCACTTATAATCTGACTGTCGTGGTCGACGACATGGATATGAAAGTGACGCATGTGATCCGCGGCGACGATCATATTAACAATACGCCCCGGCAGATGAACATTCTGAAAGCGTTGGGAGCTCCTCTGCCGTTATACGCGCATTTGCCGATGATTCTCGGTCCGGACGGCGCGCGGCTGTCGAAGCGGCATGGCGCGGTCAGCGTGATGCAATTCCGCGACGACGGTTATTTGCCGGAAGCCCTGCTGAATTATTTGGTGCGCCTCGGCTGGTCGCACGGCGATCAGGAGGTTTTTTCGGTCGACGAGATGGTCGAATATTTCGAACTGGAAAACGTGAATGTTTCCGCCTCGACTTTCAATACCAAAAAGCTGCTGTGGCTGAATCACCAATATATTATGAACAGCGATCCGGCGCATGTCGCGCGTCATTTGAGCTGGCACATCGGCCAGCTGGGCATCGATCCTTCGGAGGGGCCGGCGTTGGTCGAAGTGGTGAAGGCGCAAAGGGAGCGCAGCCAGACTCTGGTCGAGATGGCGCGGGCGAGCGCTTTTTTCTATCGCGATTTTGATGAGTACGATGAAAAAGCGGTTAAAAAGAATTTCAATGCCGAAGCCGGGGAGGTACTGGCCGCGTTGCACGACCGGTTCGCCGAAACCGATGACTGGCAGAAAGAAGCGCTGCATCAGGTAATCGTCGATCTGGCTGAAGCGAAAGCATTGGGCATGGGCAAGGTGGCGCAGCCGCTCCGCGTGGCGGTGACCGGTACGGCCGTTTCGCCGGCGATTGACGTGACCCTGGCGCTGCTCGGCAAGGGTAAGACTTTGTCCAGAATACGAAAAGCGATCGAGATGATAAAAAGTTTAAATTAAAGTTGGACAGAAACCGTAATTACTGTACAATAGTCTTTCTTAACTGATGGGGCCATAGCTCAGCTGGGAGAGCGCTTGCATGGCATGCAAGAGGTCAGCGGTTCGATCCCGCTTGGCTCCACCAAATCAGTCGGATTGAAACTTAATTTGTTGTCCCCATCGTCTAGCGGCCTAGGACACTGCCCTTTCACGGCGGTAACAGGGGTTCGAACCCCCTTGGGGACGCCATCTTCGAAGGGCTATCCGAATGAGGATAGCCCTTTTTTATTGCCTGCGATTTAGGTACCCTTAGCATTTCGCAGCAATCCTACAAAACCTTGTCCATTTTGAGTGAAAGAGCAATTATTCCGGACGACCCAGCTTCAGAGAATGAGGGCCGGCGGGCAAACCGCCACCGGTGAAAAGGGTTGACGCCAATACGTTGGCGCAAGCCATTGCGAACATCGTCTCGGCCCCTGGATATGGCAACCGTGCCCAACGTATCGGCGAACCGATGCAAGCCCGCGATGGCATTGCCGGAGCCGTCGAGTTACTGACGGTAAAATTTCGAGCCGTTATTCAAGACAAGAAAGGAGCATAAAGTGAATACCCTGTTTGATTCGCTCAAGATCGGCGACCTCGAATTGCCCAACCGTATCGTGATGGCGCCGTTGACCCGCTGCCGTGCCGGCGCGGGTAGAGTGCCCAATGCGCTGATGGCGGAGTACTATACGCAGAGAGCCAGTGCCGGATTGATTTTAAGCGAAGCGACCTGTATTTCCCCGCAAGGTGTCGGCTATCCGGATACGCCGGGCATCTGGTCAGAAGATCAGGTCGAGGGGTGGAAACAAGTCATTCGCGCAGTGCACGCTGCGGGTGGGCGGATTTTCTTACAGTTATGGCACGTTGGCAGGGTCTCGCATCCGGATTACCTGAACGGAGAATTGCCGGTGGCGCCGAGCGCGATTGCGCCTGCGGGTCATGTGAGTCTGTTGCGGCCCCAGCGCGAGTTCGTGACGCCAAGGTCGCTGGAGACGGCTGAAATTCCCGGCATCGTCGAGGCCTACCGGAAAGGTGCGGAAAATGCCGAACGGGCCGGGTTCGACGGGGTGGAAATCCATGGTGCCAACGGTTATCTGCTCGACCAGTTCCTGCAGGATAGCACCAATCATCGCGAAGACGAATATGGCGGCTCCATAGAAAATCGGGCCCGACTGCTGCTGGAAGTTACCGATGCGGCGATTTCCGTCTGGGGCAGAGGCCGGGTCGGAGTGCATCTTGCGCCCCGAGGCGATGCGCATTCGATGGGCGATTCGCAGCCTTTGCAGACATTCGGTTACGTCGCAGAACAACTCGGCCAGAGAGGCGTCGCCTTTATTTTTACCCGGGAGTCGCTGGGGGCCAACCGCATCAGCCCGGAATTGAAAAAACGCTTCGGCGGCGTTTTGATTGCGAATGAAGGATTCGACCGCGATACGGCTCAGCAGGCGATCGCTGCAGGCGAAGCGGATGCCGTTTCGTTCGGCAAGGACTTCATCGCCAATCCCGATTTGGTGCGCCGCCTGCAACTGAACGTGGCGTTAAACCCTTATGATGCCGCAACATTCTACGGCTACGGGTTGCCCGATCCGAAAGTCGGCTATACGGATTATCCTTGTTGGGACTCGTCCAAAAGGACAGGAAAGATCAGCCAATAGGGTTGCATCGAAATTTCCTAATGCTACACCCCACCTTTTTCTCTTGGGGCCAGATAGGGCTGTCAACAGGGATTATTGGTTTCTGAAAACGTCTGCCGATCCTCAGATCATGCTTGTCGGTGGATTGTTTATAGGCAGGCAGCCGCGGCGTAGCGGCAAAGATCTTTTTTATATCAAAAAACAGGAACACCCGAAAAATCATTCCTCGATACCGAGTTCCTTGATTTTCCGGGTCAGGGTGTTTCGGCCGTAGCCCAGCAAGATGGCCGCTTCGTGGCGTTTGCCGTGGGTATGGTTCAATGCGGCCTTGATCAAAATCGTTTCGACGGCGGGGATCGTCTGTTTGGCGACTTCGTGTTCCTTGGTCATCAGTTGGCGGTCGATCCAGCTTCTGAGCATCGTTTCCCAGTTTCCGCTCTCCGTTTCGCGTTCGTGCGGTTTGTTCAGGAGTTCCGGCGGCAGGTCGTGCAGATGGATTTCACGGCCGGAAGCCATGACGGTCAGCCAACGGCAGCAGTTTTCGAGCTGGCGGACGTTGCCGGGCCAGTCGAGGTCGCTCAGATAACTTTCCGCGTCGGGCCTTAGGGTTTTGACTTCGGTATTCAGTTCCTGCGCGGCCTGGGCCAGAAAGTGGCGGAGCAGGAGCGGAATATCCTGTTTGCGGTCGCGCAGCGGCGGGATGTGGATCCGGATCACGTTCAGGCGATGGAACAGGTCTTCACGGAAGCGGCCTTGTTCGACCAATGCTTCGAGATTTTGATGGGTTGCGGCAATGATGCGCACGTCGACCTTGATCGACAGATGGGCGCCGACCGGATAAAACTCACCGTCGGCAAGCACGCGTAACAGGCGCGTTTGCAGTTCGGCCGGCATGTCGCCGATTTCGTCGAGGAACAGCGTGCCGCCGTTGGCTTGTTCGAAGCGGCCCGCCCGGCGGGCCTGGGCGCCGGTAAAAGCGCCTTTTTCATGGCCGAACAGTTCCGATTCCATCAGGTCTTTCGGAATCGCGGCCATATTCAGCGCGATGAACGGATTCTTCGAGCGCGGGCTGTGTTTGTGCAGGGCTTTGGCGACCAGTTCCTTGCCGGTGCCGGACTCGCCGTTGATCAGCACGGTGATGTTGGAGCGGGCCAGCCGGCCGATCGCGCGGAACACTTCCTGCATGGCCGGTGCGGCGCCGATGATTTCGGGCGGCGATTCGAGCGCGGAGGCTTCTTTCTGACTCTCCTGCTGCCGACGGCTGTGCGTGCAGGCGCGGTGTGCCAGTTCGACCACTTCATTGATGTCGAACGGCTTGGGCAGGTATTCGAAGGCGCCGCCGTGGAAAGCCGAAACCGCGCTTTCGAGATCCGAATGCGCGGTCATGATGATTACCGGCAGTCCCGGATAATTTTTTTGCACGCGGTCCAGCAGCTCGAAGCCGTCCATGCCGGGCATCCGGATGTCGGTCAGGAGCGCGTCGGGGGTATCGTGCTGCAATGCGCTCAGGAGTTCCTTCGTGTTCGCAAAAGTCATCGTCTGCATTTTGGCTTTTTGCAAAGCCTTCTCGACGACCCAGCGGATCGATTTATCGTCGTCTACGATCCAGACGGTTTCAGGTTTAGTCATTGCCAGACTCTATCGGTAGCAGAATGGTGAAAGTGGTATTGCCGGGTTCGCTCTGGCATTCGATCAGGCCGTTGTGCTGGCTGATCAGGGAATGCGCGATCGACAGCCCGAGGCCGGTGCCTTCCGGGCGGCCGGTTATCATCGGGTAAAAAATCTGGTTCATCATCCCCGCGTCGATGCCGGGGCCGTTGTCGGTAATGTCGATTTTGACCGTCAATTTGTGGCATTTGCGCCCAATCGTGACATTCCGCTTGATCCGCGTCTTCAGCCGGATCACGCCGGCGCCGTCGAGGGCCTGGACCGCGTTGCGCACAATGTTTAACACGGCCTGAATCAGCTGGTCCTTGTCCGCCTTCAAGTCGGGAATGCTCGGATCGTAGTCGCACAGGATCGAAATATTGCCGTTGGCCTCGGCTTCGACCAGTTGCCTGACCCTTTCCAGTACCTCATGGATATTCAACGGCTTTTTGTTCGGCAGTTTGTTCGGGCCCAGCATCTTGTCCATCAACCCTTGCAGCCGGTCCGATTCGGCGATGATAATGCCGGTATACTCTTTCAAGTCGGGATCGACCAGTTCCAGGTCCAGCAGTTGCGCCGCCCCGCGCAGGCCGCCCAGCGGGTTCTTGATTTCGTGCGCGAGTCCTCTCACCAGCAGCCTTGCGGTATTTTGCTGCGACAACAGCTGTTCTTCTTTCGATATGCGCAGGTGATTGTCGACCTGCAGCAATTCGACCAGGACTTCGGGCTGGCCTTTTTCATTTGTCAGAGGGGTGGCGCTGAAAGTGATCGTGATGCTCTGGCCGATCCGGTTCAGCGTAAGCGCACGGTCGAGCAGGGGCTCGGCCATTGCCAGCGACAGTTTCAAATTGGCGAGCAGTGCCGGTTCGGAGGTTTTGAACAATTCGGAAGCATTCATGCCGAGCAATTGATTGGCGCTGTCCGCCAGCAACACTTCACCGGAGGTATTGATATAGGCCAGGTTCAAGTCCCGGTCGAACAGTAGAATTGCGGAATTCAGGTGATCCAGTATCCTTTTATGCATGACTGCCTTTGAAATCTAACTCATAGTCTATGAGCGTTATTGTTAGCAATTTACAGACCAATGCACAAAAAAGTGCGAAAAAATGCGGGTTTGGACGAGGCCGAGCGTTCGAAGGGAATTATTATAGGGCAGGGCGAAAAAAAACGCCCCAAGATGGGGCGTTTTTGTGGAGCAAGGAAGCGAGTTAAAAGATTTTACAAGCTGTAGTACATGTCGTATTCGACAGGGTGGGTGCTCATGCGCAGACGGGTGACCTCGGCCATCTTCAGATCGATGTAGCCGTCGATTACGTCGTCGGTGAAGACGCCGCCGCGGGTCAGGAACTCGCGGTCTTGATCGAGTGCTTCCAGCGCCTGGTCGAATGCATGGCAGACTTGCGGAATGCTTTTCGCTTCTTCTGCCGGCAGGTCGTACAGGTCCTTGTCCATCGCGTCGCCCGGATGGATCTTGTTTTGAATGCCGTCGAGGCCGGCCATCAGCATCGCCGAGAATGCCAAGTAGGGGTTCGCGGTCGAATCCGGGAAACGCACTTCGATGCGGCGGGCCTTCGGGTTGGTAATGAACGGAATGCGGATCGACGCAGAGCGGTTGCGTGCGGAGTAAGCTAACATGACCGGCGCTTCGAAGCCCGGAACCAGACGCTTGTAGCTGTTGGTGGAAGCGTTGGTGAAAGCGTTCAACGCCTTGGCATGCTTGATGATGCCGCCGATATAGTACAGCGCCAGTTCGGACAGGCCGCCGTATTGGTCGCCAGTGAACAGGTTCACGCCGCCTTTGCCGAGCGATTGGTGCACGTGCATGCCGCTGCCGTTGTCGCCGACCATCGGTTTCGGCATGAAGGTGGCGGTTTTGCCGTAAGCGTGAGCAATGTTCGAAACCACGTATTTCAATGCCAGCACTTCATCGGCTTTTTTAACCAGCGTGTTGAATCTTACGCCGATTTCGCATTGGCCTGCGGTTGCCACTTCGTGATGGTGCACTTCGGTTCTCATGCCCATTTCACCCAGAACCTGGCACATCGCGGAACGCATGTCCTGCAGGGAGTCGACCGGCGGAACCGGGAAGTAGCCACCTTTTACACTTGGGCGATGGCCGATGTTGCCGTCGGGATACACTTTTTCGGAGTTCCAGCCCGCTTCTTCGGAATCGATCTTGAAGAAAGCGCCACTCATGTCCGCGCCCCAGCGTACATCGTCGAAAATGAAGAATTCGTTTTCCGGACCGAACAAGGCGGTATCCGCAATGCCGGTGGACTGCAGATAGGCTTCCGCGCGTTTCGCGATCGAACGCGGATCGCGCTCATAGCCTTGCATGTTTTTCGGTTCGATGATGTCGCAGCGCAGGATCAGCGTGGCGTCGTCATAGAACGGGTCCATGACCGCAGTGGTCGGATCCGGCATCAAAATCATGTCCGATTCGTTGATGTGCTTCCAGCCGGCGATCGACGAGCCGTCGAACATGTTGCCTTCTTCGAAGGTGTCTTCGCTGATGGTGTGAGCTGGGAAAGTGACGTGTTGTTCCTTGCCGCGGGTATCGCAAAAACGGAAATCGACGAATTTTACGTCGTTATCCTTAATCATTTTTAATACATTTTCTACAGACATCTATTTAGTCTCCTGAGATCGGTTTGTGTCAAATGGTTTAGCCAAACTGGACTACGATAACATTTTTTTTGTCGAATGAGCTACAAAAAAAATTGAACTTATTTCGCTTGAAAAAATTTAGAACGGTAAGTGGGCGAGGTAATGGATTTCCTTAAAAAAAGCCTAGTTATGGTGCGAATAAAAGAAAAATGCACAATCATGGTGCGCAATGTTTTTCCCTATTCAGGGGTGGGTCTGGTTCATACATACCAATTAGCATGAATTTATGTTGTATTTTGGCAAAAAATATTGCCGTAAAGCAACTGGCATTAATATTGCTTGTACATTTTCAGGTACATCACGCGCTAATGATTGGTCCCAATGTTGGGCAATCGGATGGTTTAGCCGTAATGTTCATTGACAGACCAAGATAATCTAATGCAGGGCTATCACCATGAAAAAATATCAAAGCAATGATCGCGCCAGTTTTAAATCTTTGGCGTTAGGACTGGTACTTTACTCGGCCGCGGGCGCGATCAACGCCGCTACATTGACCGAGGCGGAACGGCTCCTGGAAGCGGCAGGCGATCCGAACGGCAGTTCCTTTATGAAAAAGTACGGGCTTACGGTAGGCGGTTGGGCGAATGCCGGCATTACTTATAACTCGATCAGTCCGGAAAACAATTTCAACGGGCCGGTGACGTTCGGCGACCGCTCGGGGGAATTTCAATTGAATCAGTTGAATTTATTCCTCCAGCGCGCAGTCGCGACGGAAGGTGACAGTTTTGATTTGGGTTTTCGTTTCGACGTGATGTTCGGCACCGACGCGCTTTTTACCCAGGCCTACGGCGTGCCGGCATTCGACGTAAATTCCGGGCTGCCTTTGAACAGAAACCATTGGGATTTGAATTTACTCAACAGCAACGACAACCGTTTCTACGATTTGGCATTTCCACAGGCCTATCTGGAAGCCTATCTGCCGATCGGCAACGGTCTGAATATCAAGGCTGGCCATTTCTACACCCCGATCGGTTATGAAACGGTGCCGGCGCCGGATAACTTTTTCTACACGCACGCCTACACGATGCAGTACGGCGAGCCGTTTACCCATACCGGTATTCTCGGCAGCTATACGATCGATGATCATTGGTCCGTGGTCGGCGGCGCGGTGACCGGCAGCGCGACCGGCGGCTGGGACGGCGGCTGGGACAAACATTTGGGCAACTGGGCGGGCATTGCCGGCGCGACCTGGACCAATGCCGATTCGGGAACCTCTCTGAACGTGACCGGTACCTACGGCGGGACGTCGGAACAAAGCAGCAAGGGCTGGGGCATGTACAGCGTGGTGTTGAAGCAGGACGTCGGCGACAAGACCCACTGGGTGCTGCAGCACGATCACGGATACGCCAACGGCGTCTTGACCGCGAACGGAGTGGAAGATGCGGAATGGTACGGCATCAACACCCATTTGTACTATGACATCAGCGATACCTTGACGGCGGGCGTGCGCGGCGAATGGTTCCGCGATCAGAACGGGTTTCGGGTCTTTTCTCCGGGACGGGTTGGGGCGGCAACCGACGGCAGCGGCAACAGCTTCGCGGCAGCAGGCAATTTCCTGTCGACCGGCGCGCCTTCCAGCTATTATGCAGTAACGGCAGGCATCAACTGGAAACCGCTCAAATGGCTGAATTTGCGTCCGAACGTACGTTACGACTGGGCCGATGGCGCCCGGCCTTTCGGCGATACCGGTGCAACGACCGGCAAACTGGATCAGTTCCTGTTTTCGACGGATTTTACGATCAGCTTCTAAGCTAAGCCGTACGTAATTTAAAAGCTAAAACAAAATGCGCCCCTAGGGGCGCATTTTGTTTTTGGGACGCGCCACTGAATACGCCTTTTCCTGCATTTCCTGTGTGTTGAGCCCGTATATCTCTCTGCGCCAAAATGAAGATTTAGGGACATTTTGCGGGCTCAATAGATACATGATTTATCCATTAAGGTTCTTCGGAAGCACCAATATGGGGCGCTTAGGAGTGAAATGGACAGAAACGGTGCACTAATGCTTGGTGTCTACTCTTGCTATCGGAAATGCAAACCGCTTTTTACCGTGGCCATATTCGCAATAGGAAGAGTCAATTAGAGGATCATAAGCCTTCTGTTGATGGCGATATGGGGCGATATCCATTGTGGAAGACGGGCAAAAGAGGCTGGCTTTTCGAACCTTCACTTATGAGAACTGTGCCTGATCAGTTCACTGTTCGGAGGGACTGCCGGCGTATCGGATTAGGATCATTAAATATTGGCATAATCATTGCTTTGGATTGATGCGGAATCATTTTTTATTCAGCAAGAGGCAATTTATGAAACTGATCACAGCAATCGTTAAACCCTTCAAACTGGATGATGTCCGCGAGGCGCTTTCAGAAATCGGGGTTACCGGCGTTACCGTTACCGAAGTCAAGGGCTTCGGTCGTCAAAAAGGACATACCGAGTTATATCGCGGCGCCGAGTATGTCGTAGACTTTTTGCCGAAAACCAAAGTGGAGGTGGCTGTATCCTCTGCATTGGTCGATCAGGCGGTCGAGGCGATAACCAAGGCGGCGGGAACCGGCAAGATTGGTGACGGCAAAATTTTTGTGACGACCTTGGAACAAGTAATCCGGATTCGTACCGGAGAAACCGGCGATGACGCCCTTTAAGCATAGAGGTAAGGACGGAATTATGAAACGTATTATAACGACTTTGATTTTTTTCACTCTGCTGGGCTTTGCCGGCCTCTCGCTTGCCGAAACTCAGGCTATCGCAGAACCTGCAAAAACCGCAGCGGCCGAGGTTCCGCCGGCATCCGCGGCGGCGGTGACGACCGACAAGGGCGATACGGCCTGGATGATGATTTCGACCATTCTGGTCGTGATGATGGTAGTGCCTGGACTCGGCCTGTTTTACGGTGGCCTGGTGCGCAGCAAGAACATGCTGTCGGTGCTGATGCAGGTCATCGTGGTGTTTTCGATGATCTGCGTGCTTTGGGCGATTTACGGCTACAGCCTCGCGTTTGGCGGCGAAGGGCTGATCATCGCTAATTTCGACAAGGTATTTCTGAAAGGGATTACCACAGAATCGTTGGCCGATACGTTTACCGATAACGTGAAGATTCCCGAATTCATTTTTATTTCATTCCAGTCGACTTTTGCCGGGATTACCTGCGCGCTGATCGTCGGCTCGTTCGCCGAGCGGATCAAATTCAGCGCCGTGCTGATTTTCTGCGCCCTCTGGTTTACCTTCGCTTATCTGCCGATCGCGCACATGGTATGGGGGGCGGGCGGCTATCTGCTGGGCAAAGGGGCGCTGGACTTCGCGGGCGGTACCGTCGTCCATATCAACGCAGCGATGGCCGGCCTGGTCGGCGCTTATCTGGTCGGCAAGCGGATCGGCTACGGCAAGGAACACATGGCGCCGCACAGTCTGACGTTGACGATGGTCGGCGCTTCGCTGCTGTGGGTGGGCTGGTTCGGCTTCAATGCCGGTTCCAATCTCGAATCCAACGGCGGCGCGACCCTCGCTTTTATCAATACGATCCTGGCGACATCCGCTGCGGTATTGTCCTGGTCGGCGGGCGAAGCGGTGGTCAAGGGCAAGGCTTCCATGCTGGGCGCCGCTTCCGGCGCCGTGGCGGGATTGGTGGCCATCACGCCGGCCTGCGGGTCCGTCGGCCCGATGGGCGGTATTGTCATCGGTCTGGTTGCCGGCCTTCTCTGTCTATGGGGCGTTAACGGGCTCAAGCGGATGCTGGGCGCAGACGATTCGCTCGACGTGTTCGGCGTGCATGGCGTCGGCGGGATCACCGGGGCGCTGTTGACCGGCGTATTTACCTCGCCTACGCTCGGAGGCACGGGGGCCGAGGATTTCTCGATCGCCAGCCAGTTTCTGGTTCAGGCCGAAGGTGTCGTGATTACGATCGTCTGGTCGAGCGTGGTGGCGTTCATCGCATACAAGCTCGTCGACATGCTGATTGGACTCAGGGTCAGCGAGGAATACGAGCGGGTCGGTCTGGACGTGTCCAGCCACGGGGAAACGGCATACCATTTATAATGGTGTAAAGCGCATCGATGCAGGCAGGCCATCGGACCGAACCTTTCCGTTCCGTGGCCGGCTTGCGGTTCTGTTGCAAGTGAATACGACTTTGCCGGAAATGCCCGGCTGAACGATCGGTACGGTGTCAGATTCGGGGGCGAAGGAGCCTTTTTTGTTGCAGCCCTCTTGTAGGGCTTTTTGTATTTTATGGCAGAATTGTAAATCAATACGGATTGTGTATGATTGGCGAACTTCCGAAGTCAATTTTTCGTTACTTGTGACAGAGAGACATTATGAAATTAATAACAGCAATAATTAAACCGTTCAAACTCGATGATGTCAGGGAAGCCCTGTCCGAGATCGGCGTCGCGGGCGTCACCGCGACCGAGGTAAAAGGTTTTGGCCGCCAGAAAGGTCACACCGAATTGTATCGGGGTGCGGAATACGTGGTCGATTTTTTACCGAAAGTGAAACTCGAAATCGCGGTGTCGGACGACATACTCGACAAAGCGGTCGAAACCATCGTGAAGGCGGCGAATACGGGCAAGATCGGGGACGGTAAAATTTTTGTGACCAATCTGGAACAAATCATCCGAATAAGAACCGGCGAAACCGGCGAGGATGCCATTTAATCAGTAAAGAGAATGCAACCTAAACAACTTTTTTTTAGCTTACTTTTATTGCCGTTCGCGGCGGAGGCCGATCCGATCAACCAGGCCAATACGGCCTGGGTTTTGACATCGACCGGCTTGGTCTTGTTCATGACGCTGCCGGGCCTGTCGCTGTTCTACGCAGGCCTGGTGCGCAGTAAAAACGTGCTGTCGGTGCTGATGCAGTGTTTTGCGATTACCTGCCTGGTTTCGATCCTGTGGTTGGCCGGCGCGTACAGCCTGATTTTCGCCAATGGCGGCGATTATCAGAAGCTGGTCGGCGGATTTTCGAAAGCTTTCTTGCCCGGAATCAGCACCGCTTCGCAAGTCGGCGATCTGCCCGAAACCGTTTATTTCATGTTCCAGATGACTTTCGCGATCATTACCCCGGCACTGATCGTCGGCAGTTTCGCCGAAAGGATGAAATTCTCCGCGATGCTCTGGTTCAGCGGCCTGTGGCTGTGCCTGGTCTATGTCCCGATCTGCCACTGGATCTGGGGCGGCGGCTGGCTCGCGGAGCTGGGCGTTCTGGACTTTGCCGGCGGTATCGTGATTCATGTAAACGCCGGCGTCGCCTCGCTGGTCGCCGCGCTGGTCATCGGCCGCCGGCGCGGCTTTCCGACCACGCCGATGCCGCCGCACAACATGACCATGGCGGTGACCGGCGCGGGCATGCTTTGGGTCGGCTGGTTCGGTTTCAATGCCGGCAGCGCGCTGACCGCGGACGGCCGCGCCGGCATGGCGCTGCTGGTAACTCACATCGGCGCGGCGGCTGGCGCGTTGACCTGGATGGTGATCGAATGGCGGCGTTTCGGCAAGCCGAGCGTATTGGGCATCGTGACCGGGATGGTCGCGGGTCTCGGCACGATCACGCCGGCTTCGGGGTATGTCGGGCCTTTCGGTGCGTTGGCGATCGGCGTGGCGGCCGGCGCGGTCTGTTTCTTTGCGACGCAATATGTCAAGCGCACCTTGAAGATCGACGATTCATTGGATGTATTTCCGGTGCACGGCGTCGGCGGGATCACGGGTTCCTTGCTGACCGGCGTCTTTGCTTCCGGCAGTTTCGGTGGCTTGGGGCTGGCCGAAGGCGTCACGATCGGCAGTCAGGTCGGCGTACAGGCGCTGGCGATTTTGGTAACGATAGCCTGGAGCGCGTTTTTCAGCTTTGTATTGTTGAAATTGATCGACAAATTCGTCGGCTTGCGGGTAACCGCCGATGAAGAAGTACAGGGCCTCGATCAGGTGTTGCACGAAGAAACCGGCTATGTGAATTTATAGCCCGGAAGCGTTTCGGTAAAGTAAAAAGGCGGCTTACGGGTCGCCTTTTTTATTGGCGAGGGCTATGTTAATCTACGAATAGTTGAAGGACTCGTAGAAGGCTCGAACCTTGTTGACCAAGATTTTAAAAGGATTGGCTGTTGCTGTAAGCATCATGCTTTTATATGCGCTGGCAGGCTTTTATGCGGTGCCTTATCTGGTGAAGTCCAAGGTGCCGGCAATGATCAAGGAACTGACCGGCCGGGAGGCATCGATCGCGAAGGTCGAGCTGAATCCTTTTTCATTCCGGATGTCCGTACAGGGTTTTGCCTTGCAGGAAAAGGGCGGCCGGTCGTTCGCAAGCTTCGAACGCTTCGCCGCCAACCTCGAACTCTGGCGCTCTCTAAAGGAAGCTGCGCTCACGATCGACGAGGTGCAACTGCTCAAACCTTTCGTCCGTTTGGCCCGGTTTAAAAACGGCCAATTCAATTTCGCCGATTTATTGGCCGATAAAGAAAAACCCCAGCCCACGAGCGAGCACGCTTTGTTTCCCGTACAGATCGGCCGTTTGGCGCTGGCGGATGGTCAATTGCTCTGGGAAGACGAGCAACCTGGCAAACCGGTTAAAGAAGAAGTCGTGCCGATCGACTTGACTGTGGAAAAGTTTTCGCTGGCGGAGAACCAGCCTTTTTCTTTGCATTTAAAGATGGTGTTGAAGTCGGGCGGAATGCTGGATTGGCAAGGCGAAGCGGGCATCGAGCCGTTATTCTCGAAAGGCCGTCTCAAGCTGGACCGACTCAAGCTGCAGAATCTGACCGGGTTGGCGTTACCGCAGACGCTAAGCTTTACCCTGCAGGGCGATGAAATGCTGGAGGCCGAATACCGTTTCGATTATTCGGCGGCGAAGGGTCTGGCGCTCGATATTCCGAAGAGCCGATTCGAACTGAAGAATTTCGCCTATGCGTCTGCCGGAACACCGAGGTTGACAGTCAAATCCTCCACTTTTTCGCTGGAGGCCGGCTATCAAATCACTTATGCCGGCCAGCAATGGCAGGTTGCGGCCGAAAAAACGGAAGCCAAACTGAATGATGTGGTCTTGACCGGTTTCGGGCCGGCCAAGGCTGCATTGAAAATTCCCGAAATCGTGCTGGCTGCGGCATGCAATATCGGTAATGAGAAAAACGGTTTCAACGTGACCGTTCGGAATGGGCAGGCGGCGTTTCGCGGCGGCGAATTTTCCGAGAATCCCCAAGATCGGCCCTTGGTTAAAATAGGCAGCCTGGCCGGCGAAGGAATCGATTTTAACCTACTCCAGCGCGCGGTTTCGATAAAAACGGTCAAATCGGAAAATGCCGACATTCAAGCCTGGCTGACTAAAGAGGGAAAACTCAATTATCTGGCCCTGCTGCCGGAGAACGGCAAGCCGGCGACGGACGAAAAGGCGGCTTCTCCGCCTGCCGAAAAACGCATTCAACCCTGGAAGATTGCGCTGAAATCGGCCGCATTGACCGGTTTCGGCGTCAATTTCGAAGACAGGACAGGGGCTAAACCGGTCGCGATACAGGTCAAGCCGATCGATTTGACGCTGCGCGATTTCACCAATGCCGAAGGCGCCAAATTGCCCGTGCAGTTGAGCGCCGGCTTTAACCAACACGGACGGATCGAGCTGGACGGCGATGTCGTGATCAAACCACTCACCGCGCGATTGAATGTTTCGATCGCGGACATCATGCTCGATAAATTTCAGCACTATGTTGATCGGTACGCCCGCCTGGATGTGATCGACGGCGGTTTCTTTGCGGAGGGCAAGCTGGATGCTCAGTTCAGGGAACAGCCCGACGTCAGATTTCGGGGACTTGCAGGGATAGAAGAATTGGTGACGCGCGACCAGTTGCAGAACAAGGACTTCATCAAATGGCGGAAGCTGACCCTGAACGGGATTGAGGCGGACCTATCGGCCAACCGTTATACCGCCAGGCGCCTGTTGATCGAAAAGCCCTATGCGCGGGTCGTGATCAAAAAGGACAAGACGGTCAATATGAACGAGGTGCTGTCGACGGGGGACAGCGGAGGCAAAAAACCTGCCGAGCCCGCAACGGTCAATCCGAAGCATGACGGGCGTGAGCCGTATTTCCGGCTCGACCAGGTACGGGTGCATGACGGCTCGTCCGATTTCGCCGATTTCTCGCTGATTTTGCCTTTTGCGGCCGAAATCAAGGAGTTGAACGGCGGCGCGACAGGATTTTCTTCCGAAAAGAAATCCAAGGTCAAAGTGTCGCTGAAAGGCAATGCCTACGATCTGGCGCCGGTCGACATACAAGGCGAGGTGAGCCCCTATCGCGGCGAATACGATGTGGCACTGAGTTTTCACGGCCTGCCGATGCCGCTGATCAGTCCATATATGGTGCAATTTGCCGGTTATAAAGTCGAAAAAGGCAAATTGAACCTGGATCTGAAATACCGGGTCGAGAAGGGGGCCTTGACCGCGTCCAACAATATTTTGATCGATCAGTTCGAGCTTGGCGAAAAAGTCGAAAATCCGAATGCGGTGTCGTTGCCGCTGGACTTGGCGGTCGCCCTGCTGAAGGACAGCGATAACCGGATCAAACTGGACGTGCCGATTACCGGCAGCTTCGAGGATCCGAAATTCAGCATTCGATCTCTCGTCGCCGACGCGCTGATGAACGCGCTGAAAAAGGTGATTGCCTCGCCGTTCAAAGCGGTTGCTTCGCTGTTCAAGGACGGAGAAAATCTGGATCATATCGACTTCAAAGCCGGCAAGGCCGAACTGGATCAAGCCCAACTGGCCAAACTCGACAATCTGGCGAAGGCGCTGAAGGAGCGGCCGGCGCTGAATCTCGAAATCAAGGGCGCGGCCTATGTGGAACAGGACTGGCCGGCCTTGCGGGACGCGGCGCTGTATGACCGGTTAAAAAGCTTGAAAGCGGCCGAGCTCGCTAAAAAAGGCAAGAAAATACGAACGGAATACATCGAACTGTCGGACGGCGAGTACAAGGATTATCTGGCGCAGATGTTCATCGAAAAATTTCCGTTGTTGGCGGAGCGTTCGTTGTTCGGCAAACCGCGCCTGATCGATGAGAAGGCGGGCGATTTTTACGAAGTGGCAAAACAAAAACTGTTCACGATCATCAAGCCGGAAATCGAGCGTTTGAAGGATTTGGCCGCGAAACGCGCCCAGGCTATCGCCAAACATGTCGTTCAACAGGGCGGCATTCCGCCCGAGCGGGTGTTCATTCTCGATACCGCGATCAATCCGGAGCGGGAAGGGCAGGCGATCGTTTCGCGGTTATCGTTGAAAGCGCATTGATCGGTTTAGCGTCGAATAGGGATTTATACTCCAAAGGCATGGCGTCTCCCATATCTGTAAAAATCTGAATTTGGTCTGACAGCTTCCAAAATAAATTTTGACGGAATCTTACAACGAATGTTCGAACTCGACCCATTTCGGTCTTTTAAGCGCTATTTCTTGAAGACTGTTCGCTGTCAATAAGCGGACTCATAATATTCCCCGTCGAACTTGCATTGCCCAGATGAGCCCAACTGCATGTCATGATATCCGGCTCTGTTCGTTTTAGCCTGGTAGGTCGGGCAACCGCTTCACCGTTGCCCGACATTTGGGCGGCGAAGAGGCCGTTCGATGATCCGTAACCATGACCTCATACTGCCGCATCGAAAAAGTCGGGCACAAAAAGCGTGCCCGACCTACAGGGCTGTAACTGATATGTAAATCTGTCAGATCAAATCTGAAGTTTTAAATCGTCTGGCGCCGCGATTTCCGCATCGGTTAAATAGCATCCCGGATCTTCGGCCCAGAAGTTGCCGGTGGTCTGTGCGGCGCGGACGCGGGTATTGCCGTTGCAGATCGCCTGATAGTGGCAGGTTGCGCAGCGGCCTTCGAGCGGGCGCGGCGACCGCTTCAGGCCGTCCATCAACGGATCGCTGCGGTCCGTCCAGATTTCCGAAAACGGGCGCTGCCTGACGTTGCCCAGATCGTAATGCCACCAGAACGTATCCGGATGTACGGTGCCGAGATTGTCGATATTCGCGACGTTCACGCCGGAGGCATTGCCGCCCCATTGTTCGAGCCTGGCGCGGATATGTTCGGCCTGTTCCGGGAAACGCTGCCTGACCCAGTGCAGAAAATACACCCCATCGGCATCGTTGTTGCCGGTCACGAATTCGCGCTCCTTACCCTCCTTCAGCCAGCGATAGCAGGTGTCGAACAAGAGATTCATCGCCTCCCGCGTCATCTGGTAATGCGCGTCGTCCTTGCGGTTGCGGTTGCCGCGGCCGCCGTAGTTCAGGTGCGACAGATAAAATTTGTCGATGCCGTAATCGTCCATCAATTGCAGCAGAGCCGGAAAATCCTGCGCGTTGTCCTGCGTCAAGGTAAACCGGATGCCGACCTTGATGCCTTTGTTCAGGCATAATTCAACGCCATGCAGCGCTTCGTCGAACGAGCCGGACATGCGGCGGAAGCTGTCGTGCGTTTCCTGGATCCCGTCCAGGCTGACGCCGATGTACTGATAATCGATGTCGGCGATTTCGTCGATGTTTCGTTCGGTAATCCGGGTGCCGTTACTGGATAGGGCGACATAAAAGCCCATTGCCTTCGCGCGCCGGGAAATGTCGAAAATATCGGGGCGCAAGAGCGGCTCGCCGCCGGACAGGATCAGTACCGGGACTTTGAACCCTTTCAGGTCGTCCATCACGGTGTAAACTTCCTGCGTGCTCAGCTCTCCCGGAAAATCAATGTCGGCCGAGGTCGTGTAGCAATGTTTGCAGGCCAGGTTGCAGCGGCGGATCAAATTCCAGATGACGACCGGCGCGGCCGGTTTACGGGCGGGTTTCAAAGGCTGGGGATCCAGCAACTCCCGCATAAAATGGCTTAATCTGAACATGGTGGTTGTCAATTAAAATGTAGGGTACGCTGCGCGTACCATTTTGGCGTCATTCTGCTGGGGTGGGCTTAAGGTACGCACAGCGTACCCTACAAGGTGGTGTTGCGCTTACCGGCTGCGAAATCCGGTCTTTTTCAAAATCCGGGTGCTGTAGAGTACCTCCGAGCCCAGATTATCGTCGCCCAGAATCTCCGCGATTCGTTCGATCTGCCGGTCGACCGCTTCCTGGCTCTTGCCGTGCACCATCGCGAACAGGTTGTAGGGCCATAACGGCAAATGCCGGGGACGGCGGTAACAATGGCTGACGAAATCGAGCCGGCCGATTTTTTGACCCAGCGCATCGACTTGCTCGTCCGGCACGTTCCAGACCGTCATGCCGTTGAACCGGTAGCCCAGTTGGTAATGATTCGGCACCGCGCCGATCCGGCGGATCACGCCGAGTTCCTGCATCCGGCGCATCCGTTCGATCACTTCCGCGGCGGATAATTCCAGTTGCTCCGCGACGGTGTGATAGGGCCGCGCCGTCAACGGCAGGCCCGCCTGCGTGGCGCGCATGATTTTCAGGTCGATTTCATCGAGATTTGGCATCAGGCTTCCAGTTTCAGGCCGACGAAATATTCGGTGATTTTCGGCATGTCGTACACGGTCAGGCCGGTCCGGCGTTCGATCTCATCCAGGGTATCCCGCAATTGTTCGGGCGTTTCGGTCGCTAGCACGAACCACATGTTCAGCGTGTGGCGGCGGGCATAATTATGCGCGACTTCCTGGAATCCATTCACGATCCCGGCGACTTCCTCGAAGCGTTCTTCAGGCACCCGCATGGCGGCCAGCGTCAAGGCGCCGCCCATCGCTTCGGCGTCGTACAACGGTCCGAAGCGGGATAAGGTTTGTTCTTGTAACAGTGTTTCGAGGCGTTCAAGCAGTTCCCGTTCGCTGAGCCCCAAAGCCTGCGCAGCTTCCAGGTAAGGTCTTTCCGAGATCGGAAATCCGGTCTGCAGCGCATTGATGATGCGGCGGTCTATCTCATCCATGAGCTAACTCGGCTGGAGCGGCGGGTTCCGGTGTTCGATAGAGGGCGCCGCGCTGTTTGAAGCAGCGCCGGCTGAAAAGAATTTGCCGGTCGAAGCGGTCCAGATTGCAGTCCGCGCCAAGCTGTTCGAGCTGCTGGAGCACGGTATCGCGGTCCTTGCCGTGAATCATGCAATACAGATTGTAAGGCCATTCGAGGGTGCGCGGGCGCTGATAGCAGAGCGTTACGAAAGGTGCCTGGCTGATGCGGCGGCCGATCTCTTTGACGAACGCATCTGGAATATTCCAGACGATCATCGCATTGGCCCGGTAACCCAATTGGCGATGCTTGACGATTACACCGAGCCGCTTGATCAGGCCGATCCGTTTCAGAACGGTCAGCCGCGCGATCACCTCCGTTTCGGTCATGCCGAGTGCAAGGCCGATGTCACGGTAAGGCCGCGGGCTGATCGGCAGGCCCAGCTGGATTGCGGCCAGCAGTTCAAAATCGCGCGCATCAAGCATGGCTCAGGTCCAGGCGGAATCCCAAATCGATGAAAAAATCGTCGACCAATGGCAGGCGCTGGGTCAGGTAACCGGTTTCCCGTTCGATTGCGTCGAGCACTCGGGCCAGATGGTCCGCCGTGGAAGCGACCGCGACGAACCAGAGATTGAAACGGTGCTCGCGTTCGTAGTTGTGATTGACTTCCGGAAAGCGGCTGACGATATCGGCGATTCGCTGCAATTCCGGTTCCGGGACCGCCATCGCGACCAGCATGCTGGCGCCGATCCGGTTCGGCGGAATGATCGGGCCGACGCGGCTGATCAGCTGGTCCTCGCGCAGTTCGGCCAACGCCGACAGCACCTCGTCTTCGCTGACGCCGAGTTTATTGGCGATTTCGAGATAGGGACGCACGCTCAGCGGAAAATCGCGCTGAAAATCGTTCAACAAATGCTTCTGCAGATCGGTCAGCATGGTTATAAACCGATCTTGTGGGCGCGCGAGGTGAAAAAGATGCCGTTCGGTTTTTGTACAGGCAGGCGCGCCGCTTCCTGCAACGTGGCGGTATCGTAAACCACCACCTGATTGTCGTCGCGCAACGCGACCCAGACCTGTTCGCCGCGCGGGGTGAATTCCATGTGCAAGACGCCCTTGCCCGGCGTCAGCAGTTTCGTTAACGACAAGTCTTTGGTGTCGATTACCAGGAGCTGGTTGTTGTCCGGAAATGCGAAATTGACCCAGACTTGCCGCGCATCGGGTCGGGCCATCACGAAGACCGGCTGTCCGGGCACCGGAATCGCCTTGACGAGTTGCCAGGATTTTTTATCGATCACCAGTACTTCATGCCGGCCGATCGCGGGCGCAAGCAGGTAGTCGCCGGTCACGGCCCAGCCTTCCAGGTGCGGCATTTTATAGACCGGCAATTTTTCGTCGTGCTTGCCGTAATCGGGCAGAATGCGTTTGACGCCCTGTTCCGGCTGCCATAAATCGAGCAACGCCAGACCCGGCTCGCCGAACAGGCCCGCAATGTAATAGTGCCCGTCCGGCGCCATCAGCGCATCGTAGGGTTCCTTGCCGATGTTCGGATATTTTTGAATCACCGGTTGTTGCGGATTTCTGACGTCTGCGGTCCAGATTTCACCCGCATCCCACAGGCTGAACACGAAACGCTGGCCAGGCGCATCGGTCAGCCCGACCACCTTCGACAGTTTGCCGTCTGCGTAGCGTGCCGGAATGTCGGCGACCGGTTCCAGCGTGTCGGCCGCGAATATCTTCACGCCGCCCGGCGTGTAGTTCGACACCGCGATCAGCTTGCCGTCCTGGGAAATCGCGCCGCCGATGCTGTTGCCGGCCTGCACGATGCGCTTTTCGACCTTGTCCTGAAGCAGGTCGATCTTGCTCAGGCCGCCGTCGCGCCCGAAAACGTAGGCGTAGCGCTGGTCGCGCGAAAATACCACCGAAGCATGCGACAGGTCGCCGAGTCCTTCGACTTTGGCGAGCGTTTTATGCCGAGTCGTATTGACGATGATGGCGCTGCCGGTTTCGCGTTCGATCACGACGCCGAGGTCGCCGGTGGCGCGGAGTTCCGCAAAGGCGGACGAGGCCATCAGAAAAGGCAGTAAAAAGAAGGGCAGCCGTTTATGGGGGCTTAGGGGGGTGTAAGATGCTTTCAACGGCTGAACGGTTTGCCGTCCCGCGGCGCGAGATACCCAAATAGAGGAGAAGCGGGGGCGTTTCGGCACAAGGCGCATAAACGAAAAAAGCAGTTTTCTTTTATTCATGAAAATCAAAGTAATGAACTGGCAGCCGAGAATTCCTGGTATGCACTCTAACAGGGAATAAATGGGAAGGATTGAAGGCGGGATTTATTTGTCCGAGGGCTGCCGCAAAACTCCGATCAGCCATAAAGCTTCCTCGCGATTCATGAACGGCCGCCAGGGCGGCATCGCGGTGCCCCGGCGTCCGTTCAGAATCGTATCGGCCAGAAAGTCGTCCGATTTGCCGGCCAGCGTTTCCGGCAACAGGGCAGGCCCCATGCCGCCCTTTAAAGTCAGGCCGTGGCACGCCCCGCAATCCTGTTTCAACAGGTCGCGGAGCGCCTGCTGCCGCTCGGCCGAAATCTCGCCGCCGGCTGCCGGCAAGGCGACCAGCAGCAGCGGCAGCAGTTTTCCGATCATGGGTTTATGTTTTGTTGGGCGTAATAAGCCGCGACATCGGCGATATCGTCGTCGGACAGCGATCCTGCGATCGCGTTCATGATGTCCGATTTGCGGGTCTTGTCGCGGTATTCCTTCAACGCTTTCTGCAAGTATTCCACGTCTCGTCCGGCCAGGGGCGGAAACGGCGCGTCCGCCGACGGCGTTCGGACGCCATGGCAATGCGAACAGACCTGGGCCGCTTGCGTCTGGCCCGTGCAAATACTTTCCGCATCCGCCGGTGCCGCGGCAAAAATTCCCGCCATCAACGCGCCGGAGGTGAACAGTGCTTTCATGGATTCGCTCCCTTCGACTCTTCGGGCGACAATCCGCGCGTGATGTATTTGACGCGGCCATGCGAGAAGATGCCGGCCGGGCTTTCCATCGGGACCGCGGCGACTTTTTCGAGCGAAGTCGAGTCGAATACCGCCACCTCGTCGCCATTGTACCCGGCGCTCACGTAAAGATATTTGCCGTCCGCGCTGTATTCCGGAAAGTAGGCATGACCGCCGACATCCAGCGTCTTGACCACTTCCAGCGATTTTTTGTCGATCAACTGCACGGTGCGGGCGCGGCGGTCTTTGGAAATGATGTCCACCGCGACATAAGGCGCGTTTTGATGCGCGGCCGGCGATTCGGTGCCGCCGGCGACAGGCACTTGCTTGACGACTTCCATTTTGTCCAGATCCCAGACGCTGACGACTGTCTTGCTGCAGTCGCCGAAGTTGGTGCCGAAGCCCAGCGTGCGGCCGTCGACTTGAACCGCCGCGCCGCCGCCGACATGCGGCACGCAGCCTGCGTCCAGCTTTTTGATGATCTTGCGCTCTTTCAGGTCGATCGCGGTCACGATGCTGTCGTCATAGGAAGCGACCATCAGCTTGGTGCCGTTGTGGGTCAGGAACGCATCGTGCAAATGGCGGCCGACGTTTTCGATTTTGGTGACCGGGAAATCGTCCTTCAGGTCGACGACCCAGACCTGGCCGGCATTCTCCAGCGCGACGACCAGCACGTCGGCATACGGCGTGCCGATTACCATGCCCGAATCGGAAGAAACCAGATTGCCGTCCGGATCCACGCCTTCCAGTTCGAACGTTTTCAACGGTTCCAGGGTATCGGCGTTCAAGATTACCGCGTTGTGCGGCACGTAAGAGCCGGCCATCAGGTATTTGCCGTCGCGCGAGACGCCGAGGCCCGGTCCGTTGAAGCCGGTCTTGATGCTGCGCACGACCTGCATCGAATACAGGTCGACCTTGAAAATCTCGGCGGTGTCGTTCTTCACGTAAGCCCAGCGCGGATTGGCCGGGTTGTAGTCGATGATGTGCGCGGCCGCGTTGGTGGGGATTTCGCCGACTTTTTGATGGGTTTTGCTGTTGATGAACACCGCTTTCGAACCTTCGCCGCGGCCGTATTTGCCGCGCGCCGCAACGCCGATGATGTCGTCCATATCGTCGATCGCGTAGGCCGGTTTTTCCGGCAGTTTGCTTTCGTCCGAGACATACACCTTCAGCGAGGCTTTCATGTCGTCGATCGTCCAGGCCGGATTGTCTAGCTTCGGCGTCGACTGCAGATGCTTGACCAGGCCGCGAATGTCGTCATCGGACAAGCGGCCATAGAACGGCGGCATCAGCGTATCGAAGCTGCCGGTCATCACGATCGTGCGCAAAGCAGTCGGGCTGCGGCCTTTCAGTGTTTCGTTGTTCAATGCAGGCGCTAGAAATCCGCCGTGGTCCGATCCGTGGCAGCTCGCGCAATTTTCTTCATAGAGCCGGTGGTATTTCCGGGCATCATCCGAGGTGGCCTGTGCGCCGTAGGGAATAAGAAGTGCTGCTATGCCGGCGGCGAATGTGTTGGATAAAAGCGATTTGGCGGTTTTCATTCTTTGTTGGGTCTCCAAAATGGTTTTGAATCGATATTAGCATTAAATGGCAGGCAGCTTCAAGCCGGATACCGTTTGCGAGCGTAGTGAAAACAATGCGGCGTTAACCGCAACGGCCGGGCAGTGCGGTTCCGCCGCAGGTAAAGTTGGTGCCGGTCGATTCGGAGCGTGGCGGCGTATATCAAGGGATCGATCCGATTCAAATCCCCTGCGAGCGAAGGCCGCAAGCCTTGGCACGCGGAATATTTCAATAGGCTGATTCGGCTGATTCCGGCTTGCCGCGATTGGCGATGCCGAAGGGGATGTGTACCATGGGGATGTCCTTGCCGCGTGCCGAAAGATGGCTCTTCTGGTCGTCGAAAAAAATATGCGGCTTGAAAATGGTAAGAATGCGTTCCTTGCTCATTCCGCCCAGGAAGAACGTTTCGTTCGCGCTGACTCCCCAGCTTTCGAGCGTGGTAATCACCCTTTCGTGCGCAGGCGCGTTGCGGGCGGTGATGATCGCGGTGCGCAGGATGCGTTTATAGTTCCGATCCTGTTCGATCGTCCGGTCTTCGAGTTGCTGCATGATGGCCAGTTTTCTGAACAGGTCGGCCAGTGGCCCCGGATTGTGCGGAATGTGTGATCGGTCCAGCTCGTGCTGGTGAAATTGCCGCAATTGGCCGTTGCGGTAAACCGTTTCCGCTTCGTCGTCGGCCAGCACGCCGTCGAAATCGAAGGCGACGCGCAATTCCTCGTCGTCGGGATCGTCGAAAACGGCCGAAGGCAGCACGGCACCTGCCGGATAACAGGCAGCAATCGCTTTCTGCACGTCGTTTTCGTTGGCCGACAGGAACAGGGAGGCATTGAACGCCGGAATGTAGGGGTAGGGCGATTTGCCTTCGGTAAAGGCGGCGCGGCTGATGTCGAGGCCGTGGTGCCTGATCGAGCGGAACACGCGCTGGCCGGTGGCGGCCGAGTTTCGGGACAGCAGCACGACTTCGACGGGCTGTTCGGCGCCGAAGCGTGCGTTGATGTTCAGGAAGCGGCGGATGAATGGGAAGGCGACGCCTTTGCCGAGTATTTCGTCGCGGTTCTGTTCCTGATAGGCCTTATAGGCGACGGGACCTTGATCGCGAAAGACGCGGTCAGATTCGCCGAGGTCGAACAACGCGCTCGACGAGACCGCGATCACGAATTTTTTATCGATCGGGTAGGGCATGATTCATCCGGATGCAATGCGCGTATCAGCGATACAACACCTGATCGCACCGCGCCGGTAAAACCGGGGCTTTCGGCGGCGGCTGCTTTTTGGCGGGCGCCTTGGCTTCGGCCGAAAACCACCAGGCCAGCGAGGCATCGCAGCCGTCGCCTGCGGGCAGGTTTTCCTGGCTTTCGCAGTAGCGGCCGTTCTTCGGGCATTTCAGGCGGACATGAAAGTGATCGTCATGCTTCCACCAGGGGCGGATTTTGCGCAGCCAGCTCCGGCCGGCGTGCGTCCGGCACAGTTCCCGCTTGATGCCGGCATTCACGAAGATTCTTTCGACTTCCGGCATTTCCGCGGCGATCTGGAGTATCCGCTCGTTCGCTTGGGACCATTGGCGGCTGTCGATCAGGTCGGAATGATCGCGCAGCACCGAAGGCGCGCTCCACTGTTCCCGTTCGTGATCGGCCAGCGTCCGGGTTTCGGCCTGTTTCGACAGCAGGAACCAGATGTCGACGTCCAGGCCGTTCTGGTGGCTGCGATGGCCGCTCGGGGCCGGGCCGCCGCGCGGCTGTCCCATGTCGCCGATCAGCAAAACGCCGAGATGCCGGCTCACGGCGCTCTGCCCCAGGGTTTCGATAAAATTTTTCAGGTCGGGGTGGCCGTAATAGCGGTGCCGGGACAGGCGCATCACCTGATAGCCGGTGCCGTTCGGCGGTAGTTGGACCGCCCCGCTCAGGCAGCCGGCCGTGTAGGAACCGATACTTTCGGCGACGGGGCCGAGGACGGCCGGCGCGGTGACGCGCGCCCAAGGATTGGTTCCGGCTTGTACGGAATCGTGGCAGGACAGCGCGACAAGAAATAGCAACGAGGAAATTTTTTTCATAACGGACGGAGGACGAAGTGACGCGCCCGGGGACGACGCGGAGCATGCGGGCATTGTACAGATTTTCCGACGAAGCTGTGTTGAAGTCTTCCGCTTTTTTAAGATTAATCGAATGCTAATCGGCTGACGATAAAATGGAGCCAAGCGGATAGCCGGCCGGATGATCGGCAGTCGTAGTCCACCCATTTATCAAAAATTTACGGTGAACGGTTTTGCCTTTCCGTCCGATGGCTTATTATCATTCATCATTCCCCGCGCTAACGCTGCCTTAGCCCGATTTGTTACGGAACATTCCAACCCATGACTCCTAGATTGCTTTCCTCAGTCGCCATTTTATTCGCTGCGATGACCCGGCCCGGTTGGGCCGAGTCGTTCAGCCTCCCTTTATCTGCGGATTACAGCCTGATCAAAAATACGCTGGTTTCGCAGCTTTTTACCGGCCCCGACGCCAGCGCGAATGTCTGGAAAGACCGCCAGGGCTGCAGTTTCGTGCAACTCTCCAATCCGCAGCTGGACGGGCAGAATGGCCAGGTGCATCTGACGAATAACGTGCATGTCCGTTTTGGCTCGGGGATGAACGGCCAGTGCCTGCCGCTTTTGGAATGGAGCGGCCTGCTCGAAACCTGGCAGCGGCCGACGATCGATCCTCAGCAAACGGTGCTCAGCCTGCCGGTTACCCAGGCACGGGCATACGACCGGTCCGGCGTGCCTTTGAATATCGACCAGCTGCAGGACTTGTTGCGGCGCTATGCCGAGCCGCAACTGGCGAGCCTGAAAATCGACCTGAACCGGTCGCGCGGCGACATTGAGCGCAAACTGGCCGAATACTTGCCGAAGGAAAACGAGGCGGAACTGCATCAGATCATCAGTACGCTGAAATTTACCGGCGCGGCCGCCAAAGACGAGGGAATATCGGTGACTCTCGGTTTCGACGCGCCGGCCAAGCCTTTGACGAACTCGCCGGCCGGTCCCTTGTCGGCTGCCGAACAGCAGCAATGGCAGGAAACCTGGCAGGAATGGGACGCGTTTTTCAGCAAAGCAATCCAGCAGGCGTCCTTCGACTCCAACTCCGAGCAGATGCGCGATACGCTGACTGAAATTCTGCTCGAAGCCCGCAGCGCGTTCCAGGCCGCGATCAAAGGCCAACAGACGGGAGGTAAGGATCCTGTCCGGGTATTTTTTACCGACACCTGGGAACGGCTTGCGCCCGAACTGCATAATTTGGCGAAACAGTTGCCTGAAATTCAGGGGTTGCGCTATATGACTTTCATTGCGGCGACCGATGTGATCTATCAGCTCGAAAGCATTGGAAGCCCGTTGGGTCTGGAAATCTCGTCCGAAGGCCTGCGCAAGCTGGCGCGCATTTTGATCAAAGGCCAGCAGGAACGGGCCTTGTCATCCCCATCGGATACACCGCAGGCGCAGGCCGGCTTTCAGTCCGGCCAAAGCAAGGTGCAGTTCTGAACCCAATTCAGCGGCACGGCATGAATGCCGGAAAATGGCTTTGATGCCGGTCTCTACGTTTATCAGGGAGTTGTTTATAAGTCTTCCATTCTTATGGAAAACCGCTTTCATCGATCAGGAATTTTTGTGAACTTCGCGATATTCTTCTATCCTATACCCGATCAATATCTGAAAATCACGCGAAGATATTCATTCCTACAACGCTTCTTAGGAGGATAATCATGGGAATTTCCCTGAGCAAAGGCAGTAATATCAGCTTGTCCAAGACCGATCCCACGTTAAAGAACGTATTGGTCGGCCTCGGCTGGGACGTGCGGGCGACCGACGGCGCCGACTACGATCTGGATGCGAGCGCGTTCATGGTCAAGGACGACGGCAAGGTCCGCTCCGACAGCGATTTCATCTTCTACAATCAAACCAGGTCGGCTTGCGGTTCGGTCGAGCATACCGGCGACAACCGTACCGGCGCGGGCGACGGCGACGACGAGACGATCGTGGTGGCGCTCGACAAGATACCGGCCGATATCCAGAAGATCGCTGTTACGGTAACCATCCATGACGCGGAGGCGCGCAAGCAGAATTTCGGCCAGGTGGCTCGCGCTTATGTCCGGATCGTGAACAAGGATACCAACAATGAAGTGGCGCGCTACGACCTCAGCGAAGACGCCTCGATCGAGACCGCGATGATCTTCGGCGAAATCTACCGCCACGGCGGCGAATGGAAATTCCGCGCCGTGGGCCAGGGCTATGCCGGCGGCCTGGCCGCTCTGGCCCGGCAGTACGGCATCAACGTATAAGCCGCAATTTTAAAACAACACCCATAAGCAAGAGGAGCATGAGCATGGCGATTTCATTGAGCAAAGGCGGCAACGTCAATTTGAGTAAGGAAGCCCCCGGATTGAACAAAATTCTAGTCGGTCTGGGTTGGGACGCGCGCGCGACCGACGGCGCGGCATTCGACCTCGACGCCAGCGCTTTCCTGGTCAAAATGGACGGCAAAGTCCGTTCGGACAACGACTTTTGCTTCTACAACAATAAAACGGTCGCCGATGGCGCGGTGGCGCATACCGGCGATAATCTGACCGGCGCCGGCGAAGGCGACGATGAGGTCATTAAAGTGGAGCTGAGCCGCATTCCGGCCGATCTGGACAAAGTCGTTTTCTCGGTGACGATTCACGAGGCCGAGTCGCGCAGGCAGAATTTCGGCCAGGTCAGCCGCGCCTATATCCGGATCGTGAACGAAGAAGGCGGCCAGGAAATCGCGCGCTACGATTTGAGCGAAGACGCCTCGATCGAAACCGCGATGATCTTCGGCGAAATCTACCGGGTCGGCTCCGACTGGAAATTCAAGGCGGTCGGCCAGGGTTATGCCGGAGGTCTCGGGCCGTTGGCGTCTTCGTTCGGCGTCAACGTCTGACGCTGCCCGATTAAGCCGCATGGACATCATTTCCAAAGGGCAGCGGTTGCCGCTGTCCTCGCTGTTTGCCGGCGCTTCGCAAGCCGTGCAGGTCGGCCTCGACATCAACGGTTTGGAGACCGCCGTCGATTTCGCCTGTTTCGGTCTGGACGCGCAGCAAAAGTTGTCCGACGACCGCTACATGGTTTTCTACAATCAGCCGAAAACGCCTTGCGGCAGCGTCGAGCTGGCCGTTCCTGCCGGCGATCAGACGGGGTTTTTGTGCCGGCTCGACCGCTTGCCGGCTTCGATCGACCGGTTGGTTTTTACCGCCGCCATCGACGGTAACGGGACGATGAGGCAAATCCGGTCGGGCCATCTGCGCTTTTTGCAGGAAGGGCGGGAATGTGCGCGCTTTGCCTTTGCAGGGCCGGATTTTCAGGATGAAAAAGCCCTGATGCTCGGCGAGCTGTACCGGAAGGACGGGACATGGCGGTTCTGCGCCACCGGCCAAGGCTTCAACGGCGGCCTGGCGGCATTGGTCAGGCATTTTGGCGGCGAGGTTGCCGAGGAGGCGTCGGTGCCGGCCAGCACCAAATTGTCGCTCGAAAAGAAAATGGCGGCCGATGCGCCCAAGCTGGTCGATCTGGCTAAAAAAGCGACCGTCTCCCTGGAAAAACATCGCTTGCAGGAAACGATTGCCCGGGTCGGCCTAGTTCTGGATGCGTCGGGTTCGATGAGCGCGCAATACAGCAAGGGTAGGGTACAGGAAGTGATCGAACGGCTGTTGCCGTTGGCGGTCCATTTCGACGACGACGGCGAACTGGACGTTTGGGCGTTTTCACGCAAGGCACTGGCGCTGCCGCCCGCCACGCTCGCCAATTATGCCGATTATGTCAACAGCGCGGAGCGGGGCTGGCGCAATTGGGGCATGATGAGCATCAATAACGAACCGGCGGTGATCGAAAAGGTGATCGCGCATTACCGAAACACGCGGCTGCCTGTTCTGGTGATTTTCGTCAGCGACGGTGGCGTCAGCCAGAACAAAGAAATCAAACAGTTATTGATCGAGGCGGCAACGCTGCCGATTTTTTGGCAGTTCGTCGGGATCGGCGGCAGAAATTACGGCGTTCTCGAAAAGCTCGACACGATGGCCGGCCGCGTTGTCGACAACTGCGGTTTTTTTGCGCTGGATGATCTTCATGGCATCGATGAGCAGGCATTGTATGACCGTCTGTTGGGCGAATTTCCTCAATGGCTCGAAGCAGCCAGAGTCAAAGGCATCGTTCATTAGCGTCAGAATCCACAACAATCATAAAGAATCTCTAAATAAACTCGGAGAGCAATACGATGGGTATCAGTTTACAGAAAGGCCAGAAAATCTCGCTGAACAAGGAAACGGGCGGTGTGCTGAACAAAGTGATCATGGGGCTGGGTTGGGATGCGAAGAAATCCGGCGGCGGCCTGCTGAAAGGGATGTTCGGCGGCGGGGGCGGCGGTTCGATCGACCTTGACGCTTCGTGCGTCCTGTTCGACGAGCAAAAGAAAATCGTCGATACGGTCTGGTTCCGGCAGTTGAAAAGCAAGGACGGCAGCGTCGTGCATACCGGCGACAACCGGACCGGCGCGGGCGACGGCGACGACGAACAGATCATCGTGGATCTGAGCAAGGTGCCGGCCAACGTCAAATCGCTGGTATTCACGGTCAATTCATTCACCAACCAGACTTTCGATCAGGTCGAGAATGCGTATTGCCGCCTGGTCGACAGCGCGACTAACAAGGAGATCGCCCGTTATACGCTCAGCGCGCAGGGTTCGCATACCGCACAGGTCATGGCGAAGGTGTACCGCCACGAAGGCGAATGGAAAATGCATGCGATCGGCGAAAACGGTCACGGCCGGACGATCGACAGCCTGCTGCCGCAAATCACCGCGAATTTGTAAAGCGGCATGCGGATCTGGTTCAACAAGACCTTTTCGACGATCGGCGCGGTGTTCCGCCAACTGAAGGCCGGCTATCCGGATGATGGGATTACCCTCGTTTGCACGCATACGCACCGGACCGCGACTGCCTTCCTGGCGGCCGACGAAGCCTATCTGGAGCCTTCCGAACTGCATGGGCAGGAATATATCGACTGGTGCCTCGATTTTTGCCGCGAGCACCGGATCGAGCTTTTCTGGCCGGGCAAGGAAGCCGCGCTGGCCTGTAAAAATCGGGCGCCATTCGAGTCCGAAGGCGTCAGGCTGATGGCGGCGGCCGATTACCCCACGCTGACGCTGCTGCATAACAAGGCGGATTTTTACGCCGATTTGCCTAGAGAAGTCGCCTTGGTGATGGATTTCGTGGCGGTCAACGATGCCGAGGCTTTCGACCGGGCGGTAGAAATGCTTGCTTCGAAGCATAAGCGCCTGTGCGTGAAGCCGGCCGTTTCGGTCTACGGCCTCGGTTTCCGGATTCTGGACCGGGAACGCGACAGCATCATCCACCTGCTGAAAGGCGTCGAATACCAGATTCCGCTGCGGGAATTGCGGAACGGGATGCAGCATACGCCGCATTTCGATACGCTGCTGGTGATGGAGCATCTGGGCGGTCCCGAATGGAGCGTCGATTGCGCGGCCCGGCACGGCGAACTCTTGTGCGCGGTGCAGCGCAAAAAATCGCCGCTGGCAGGGCACGGCCAGTCGGTCGATAACCATTCCGCGATCGCCGGCATGACCGAGCGCCTGATCCGGCATTACCGTCTGAACGGCCTGGTGAATATCCAATACAAGGAAGGCGAGTCCGGCCCGCGCCTGCTCGAAATCAATCCGCGTCCGTCCGGCGGCTTCGGCATGGCGTGCCTTGCCGGCGCGAATCTGGCAAAGATTGCGTTCGAAGGCTTCAAAGGCGAAACGCCGGAGATTCCGCCGCTGCGTTACGGGCTTAAAGTCAGCGAAATCAATACGCCGGTGGTGTTAATGGATGAGGCGTGCATGGCCTGACCGTGTTTGTCCCATCAATCTGTCATGTTGCTTCGATAAGCTTCCGGTTCTATTGCAACTGACTGTAGCGTTTAAGGCTGCTTTTCGCAGGATGGCCGTGCGCATTTTCCGCATACGAAATTTTCATGACAAAACCCCTTTCCATTCCACTCGACAGCGGCGTTCTGCATTTTGACCTCGAACCGGGCCGCGTGCCGATTCGCCGTTTGCTCGGCTTTGCCTCGCGCATCGGCAGCCAGCGCAAATTCCTGTTGGTTAGCAAGGTGCTCGGCAAGCATTATCCGGTCAGCCCGTTGATGATGAGCTGGACCTACCGGGCATTGGCGCGATCGGTGCTGGACAGCGGGACAGGGCAACGCGCGCTCTGGATCGGGATGGCCGAAACTGCGACAGGCCTCGGCTACGGCGTGTTCGAGGCGGCTTGCCGGGAAGGCGCCGGGAACGGGCTGTTCATGCAGACCACGCGCTATCATCTGGAGGGGATGCCGCGCCTCGAATTCGACGAGGCGCACAGTCATGCGACCGATTTTTTCCTGTATTTTCCGGCCGAAGCGCAGGCGCAGGAGCTGTTCCGCCGCGCGGAAATCCTGGTGCTGATCGACGACGAAATCAGCACCGGGCGCACGTTTTTGCGGCTGATTCAGGCGTATCAGGCGATCAATCCCGGTTTGCGCAAAGTGTTTATCGTCAGCCTGGTCAATTTTGCGAAGACGGAAGACCGGGCGAAGCTCGAAGCGCAGGCCGGCGTGCCGGTCGAATGGGTGGCGCTGCGCAAGGGCAACATGCATTTCGAGGCGAACGGAGACGAAGCTTTGCCGTCGGCGGCAGCAGTCAACGTGATCGGCAACGGCTGCTGCAAGAAGCATTTGCTGGCCTGGCCCGGGCGTTTGGGGATCAAGGCCCCGATCGGCCTGGCCGATAACGATATTCGGGCGCTGCAAAGTTTGCTGGCTCCTGCCGATTCCGGCCCGCTGCTGGTGCTGGGCACCGGCGAATGCAATGCCCCGGCCTATCTGCTTGGCCGTGAATTGGAGCGCCGGGGCTACCGGGTCAAGGTGCAGAGCACGACCCGTTCGCCAATCCGTCCGGGCAGCGACATCGCCTCGGTCTGCCGTTTCGAGGACAACTACGACGACGGTATCGACAACTTTATTTACAACCTGAATCCCGACGCTTACCGATCGATCGTGCTTTGCCACGAAACCCCGCTGAGCGGACCTCTGCAGGAACGTCTCGATGCCTGGCGCGCGATCGGCGCCCGCATCGCCATCGATTCATCCACCGGACATGCAAAATTACATTTTTCTCGATCTGGATGACACCCTGTTCCAGACCTTGCGCAAGTGCGAGCACGGGCCGGACGATCCTGCGCTGGCAGTGCGCGCGTTTTTGCCCGACGGCACCCCGAATTCGTTCGCGACGCGCAAGCAGCAATGGCTGTGGCAGTGGTTCCAGAAGGATTTCAAGATCGTGCCGGTTACCGCGCGCGACGCGGGGGCTTTCGGGCGTGTGGATCTGCCGTTCCGCGAAGAGGCCGTGCTGAATCACGGCGCGGTGATCCTGGACCGGCAGCGCCGCATCGACAAGCCCTGGATGGAAAGAATGCAGGATCGCTTGCCCGGCTATTATGAAAAGCTGCTGGATGTGTGGGAAGAGGTGCGGGTTTTTGCCGGACGTAGCGAAGGCTACAAGTTGCGCCTGGTCCGCGATTTCGGGATCGACTGGTTCGGGGTCGTGAAGCACCGGTCGGCCCTTGAAGCGCCTTTGCGGGCATTGCTCGAAGAGGCCGTCAAGCCGCATCCCGCCTTTCGGGACGGCTGCCTGTACGCGCATTTGAACGGCAACAACCTGGCGATTTTGCCGAAACTCATCAACAAGGAGGACGCGGTACGGTATTTGCTCGATCGTTACCGCCGCCGGCATCCCGAGATTCTGACGTTCGGCGCGGGCGACAGCCGGACCGATGCGCCGTTTCTGGCGCTCTGCGACTATGCACTGATTCCTAAAAATACCCAGTTATTCCAAACCCTTGCTGGCGCAATGAAATGACGGTTCCGTTTACCGGCAGTTATTCGGCGGACGATGTCGAATTTTTACTGACCCCGATCGAGATGGAGGATACGCCGGTAGCGGTCAAGGAAGCCCTGATCCAGTCGGGGCGCCGGCATTATTCGGAAATGCTGACACGAGAATCGTTGCCGTCCGACGCTTATGTGCAATTGTTCCATGATGCCTTGGCGTTGAACGGCCGGCGCATGGCCGGGCATCTCCTGATCCTCGCTGACCGGATCGCCCGGCTGCGCAAGGGGCGGATCGCGCTGGTTTCGCTGGCGCGTGCCGGCACGCCGGTCGGGGTGCTTTTGAAGCACGTGCTGCAGCGCCATTTCGGCCGGAAAACTGCGCACTATTCGCTTTCGATCCTGCGCGACAAGGGCATCGATCGAAACGCGTTGCGCCATATTTTGCAGCGGCATCCCCCGGAATCCCTGGTGTTTGTGGACGGCTGGACCGGCAAGGGCGTGATCGCGGGGGAATTGGCGGCGAGTCTGGAGGATTTCGCCGCTTCCGACGGCATCCGCATACCGGCCGATTTATTCGTGTTGGCGGACTTGTCCGGTTCAGCGGCGGTCGCGGCCTCGCACGAGGATTATCTGATACCGTCCTGCGTGTTGAATTCGACCGTATCCGGCTTGATCAGCCGTTCCGTTTGGCGGCAAGGCATAGGCGACCCGGCGGCTTTTCACGGCTGTCTATACTATAAAGAATTCGAGCCGCACGACTTATCGCGCTTCTTTGTCGATGCGATGCTGGATTATGCGGAAGAGGTTTATCGACAATCCGGTGTGCCGGCGTCTGAACGGCCGTACGATTCGAAGCGGCTGAAGGCCGTTTCGCTCGATTTTTTGAAAGCTGTTGCTCAACGATATCGCATAAGCCATTATAATTACATCAAGCCGGGAATCGGCGAAGCGACCCGCGTATTGTTGAGGCGCGAAGCCGGGCGCTTGCTGCTCGAAAATCCGGGCTCGGAAGCCACGCGGCATTTGCTTTGGCTGGCCGAGTCGAAATCGATCCCGATCGAAGTGTGCCAGGATATGCCTTACCGCGCGGCTGCCTTAATCAAAGAGGTTAAATGAATCAGATTACCGCTGTTTCCGAACAAGACCGGCCGTTCTCGCCGTGGCAGCTGGGGGCGCCGCTGTACATGCCCGCTCACCGGCTCGACCTCCGCGACATCGCGAACGGGGACAAGCTGCCCCAGCTGCGTTCGATGATTTTTTGCACCGAAGACGCGGTATTGAAATACGAGGTCGAAAGTTGCATTCGCCATCTGGGCTTGTGCATGCAGGGCTTCCGGGAAACCCGGCAGCGTTTCCGGTTCATTCGCGCCCGTGATCCCGAGATTCTTTCGCGGCTGCTGGATTTGCCGCACATCGAACGCATCGACGGCTTTGTGTTGCCCAAATTCACGATCGACAATTTTTCCGCCTACCTGGACCTGTTACGCGGCACTGCTTTCAAAGTGATGCCGACGCTCGAAACCCGGGAAGTGTTCGATTCGCAGGCGATGCATGAACTCCGTCAGGCTCTCCTTCAGGATGTGGAAGCGGAGCGCATCCTGATGCTCAGAATCGGCGGCAATGACTTGATGAATCTGTTGGGAATCCGCCGGCCCCGGTACATGACGCTTTACCAAACGCCTTTGGGTCATGTCGTGGCGCAACTGGTTGCCCTGTTCAAGCCTTACGGGTTCTCATTGTCGTCGCCCGTTTTCGAATATCTGGACGACTACGATACCCTGCAGCAGGAGATTCGCCAGGACTTGGCGCACGGCCTGACCGGTAAGACTGCTATCCATCCCGATCAGGTGCCGGCGATCGAAAATGCCTATCGCGTCGAACGCTTCGACTACGAAATGGCTCTGTCGATGCACGACAGTGCCGCGCCGGCCGTGTTCAGAATGCACGATGCGATGTGCGAAGTCGCGACGCACAGACAATGGGGCAACGAGATCATCATTCGGCACGCCTGCTACGGAAGCCGGGAGCTGGTGCCGCTGCCGGATTACAAGGAGGTCCACAGTTAACCATCCACATATCACCGTTGGAGGACTTACCGATGTATGATCGGCGTGTGTTCATCGGCCGATTTGATCATATCGATCAGGTAGGCGAGATTAACGGTGCAACTGCCAGGCTCGCCGTCGCAAGCAATCTCGGCGCTGATCTCTTCGCCATCTTTATTGCTGGCGATCAGCTGCATGTTGCCGTTTCTCCATTCCAGCGTGACGCGCAAGAGATTTTTTGAATCCTTGAGGATTTTCATTGATTCAAGGGCGGTCGCCAATACTGTCTTGCTGCAACGCATATCCCTAAACGGATGCTGAAATATCTTGTTGAAGTTCCGGGTATACTCCGCCCCCGCTAACGGGGCTTCGGTCATCGCCCCATCCAGTGACAGCCACGACCAGTCCAGACCCTTGAGTTCGTCATACGTCAACAGCCCTTCCTGCCAGAAAGCCTGAAAGACGCCCGCCTCGGTCCACTCCAGAAAGCGGCGATGTGCCGAGTTGCTGGAGCAAATGCCGGTGGCGTTCAATGCATTCCACTGACAGCCGGTCCGCAGCACGAACAAAATCGCGTTCATGGCATTGCGGTCAGGAACGCGAGGATTGTGGCACCCCAAAGGATGGGGCTTGCGACGCGGCAGTAAAGGCTCTATCCGCGCCCACAGCGCATCCGAAAGTCGCCAGCCATCGTCTTTTATCGCTAATCCCATACAAAATACCTTTTCAACAATAGTTCCAATTTTAGAGATCTCTTGCCAGACTGAGGTTCCTACCGGGATAGGCTCTAAGAGACGACCAGTGGGAACGGATTAAAGATCATTCAGAATGACCTGCCTTTTCTGCCATTCTATGAAATAATGAGCAACTGATGCTGGGTAACAAGCTTCCACATTGTTTTCACAATTGCTGCAAATTGTTTGCACGGTCGCCATTTATCTTAATCACCCAGAACGGTGAAACACGGTTCTAACTACTGATTAATCTGGATGAGAACAAGACTATGAACAGAACTTTACCCATACTCGCAATCGTTTTGACTTTTCCGTTGACTGTTGCCGCATTTCCTGGCGCTCAAGGTCCTGGATCGGAAGAACATCAGACACATCGCATCGAGCGGCTTACCAAGGAGCTGAATCTGACCGGTGAGCAAAAAAGCAAGGTCGAAGCGATCTTCAATGAGCAACATGAAAAACTCAAAGTGCTGCATGAAGAAACTCATACCAAACTCTGCACCGTATTGAGTCCCGAACAAATGTCCAAGCTTGAAGCGCTCAAAAAGCAGCGCCGTGAGCACTGGAAGCATAAAGAAGGCTCCCCGCAATCCAAGTAAGTTCTGTTTCACTGTCGAGGCGAGGTGACAAGAGAATAGAGCCAGTACATAAGAGACCTTAAGCTTAGGTCTTTCGCTTCCCTCGTTCCATAAGGTGTTTTATCGGACATGATAACCCAACGGCTGTTATCACGTAGGGATTACCTTGAAAGTTAAAGCCACGGCCCTGCAAAAGACGCTCTATCAAGTCAGGGCCGACTTGTTTTCCGACTATTTACGAACTGAGCCGCGTAACCCCAGAATTCAGGCTTATTCTACGGCATATAGCGAAAGCCCTAAAACGATTGAGGAAGGCTCGACGCTCCTCACTCGCTGTCAAGTTAATCTTTTCCATTTTGCCCATTTTTTAATCTTTTCAATTACATCCCATATATTGATATGAAAAGCGATATCGATTCTTCTGGCTCCGTTGCCTATGGTGGCGGTATGGGAAGTAGGGTGATTCTTTTAGCTTTAATTCTCGCGACGGCGGGTTATTTTTTACATCGAAGCAATTCGGTGGCGAAATCAAAGGCCGACCAGAACAGTGATGAACATCGACCGGTAGCGGTTGCCGTGGCGCCGACCTGGAAAAGTAATATGCCGATTTATTTGAACGGCCTTGGCACAATGACGCCGTTACGTACGGTTACGGTGCATTCCAGAGTGGAGGGCGAATTGGTGCGAGTGGCCTTCGATGAAGGCCAAACGGTTAAACGGGGCGATTTGTTGGCCGAGATCGATTCCAGGGCCTTCCAGGTGCAGTTGCAGCAGGCGTTGGGCCAGTTGCAGCATGATGAGGCGTTGTTGAAAAATGCCGAGATCGATTTGGCACGGTATAAAACCCTGCTGGCACAGGATTCAATCGCTGCCCAGCAAACGGCGACCCAGGAGGCCCTGGTCAAACAATATCGCGGCACTGTCGAAGTCGACAGGTCGCAGGTGAAAAACGCTCAATTGCAACTCAGCTATTGTCGGATTACCGCGCCGATCAACGGTCGGGTCGGTCTGCGTTTAGTCGACCAGGGCAATTTGGTGCGTGCCAGTGACAGTAACGGCTTGGTAGTGATTACGCAGTTGCAGCCGATCACCGCGGTCTTTTCATTACCTGAAGACAGTGTGCAAAAAGTGCTGAAACGCTGGCATGCGGGAGGCGCTCTGGCCGTCGAGGCCTACGACAGGGAAGGCCACGGCAAACTGGCCGACGGCAAACTGTTGGCGCTGGACAATCAGATCGATCCCACCACCGGCACTTACAGGTTGAAGGCCGAGTTCGACAATAAGGATCAAAGTCTGTTTCCCAATCAATTCGTCAATATCAAGATGCACTTGGATACTTTGCGCGATGTGGTTTTAGCTCCCGCCGCGGCGATTCAGCAGGGCGTTGACGGGAGTTTCGTCTACGTGGTCAAGGACAACGGCACGGCCGGGGTCGCACCGGTAAAACTCGGGCCCGGCGAAGGCGACACGGTTGCGGTCCTGGAAGGGTTGGGGCCGCAGCAAAAGGTGGTCGTCGACGGGGCCGACAAATTGCGCGAGGGGCAGCCAGTCAAAATCATCGGCAGCGATAAAGCGGAAACCACCCACGAATCTTCCGGAAAAGCCCACGGACCTTCTTGATCCATGACCGACGCCACCGCTTCCACACCGGGATTCAATCCGTCGCGCCTGTTCATCCTGCGCCCGGTCGCCACCTCGCTGTTGATGCTGGCCTTATTGCTGGTCGGCTTCATGGCGTACCGGCTGTTGCCGATTTCGGCGCTGCCTCAGGTCGATTATCCGACTATTCAGGTCGTCACGCTGTATCCGGGCGCCAGTCCGGACGTGACGACTTCGGTCATCACCGCGCCGTTGGAGCGCCAATTCGGCCAGATGCCGGGGCTGAGGCAAATGTCGTCGGCAAGTTCCGGCGGGGCTTCGGTCATCACCCTGCAGTTCAACCTGGAGCTGGCTTTGGATGTGGCCGAACAAACCGTCCAGGCGGCCATCAATGCGGCCGGCAATTTTTTGCCTACCGATTTGCCGATGCCGCCGATCTACAACAAGGTCAATCCGGCCGACGCGCCGATTCTGACGCTGGCGGTCAGCTCGCAGAGCATGAGCCTGACCCAGGTGGAAGACTTGATCGACACGAGGCTGGCGCAAAAAATCGCCCAATTGCCCGGCGTCGGCCTGGTCAACATCAGCGGCGGCCAGCGGCCGGCCGTGCGCGTTCGGGCCAATCCCAAGGCGCTGGCGGCTTACGGCCTCAGCCTGGAGGACTTGCGCGCCGCCATCGTGGCGGCCAACGTCAACCAGCCCAAAGGGGTATTCGACGGGCCGATGCGTTCGGCCATCATCGACAACAACGACCAGCTTCGCAGCGCCAAGGAATACGAAGATTTGGTGGTCGCGTACCGCAACGGCGCGCCGGTGCTGCTGTCGGCGGTGGCCGAAGCGGTGGATGCGAACGAGAATGTCCTACTGGCCGCCTGGGCGAACCGTGCCGCGGCGGTGATCGTCAATATCCAGCGCCAGCCTGGCGCCAATGTCATCGAAGTCGCCGACCGCATCAAGGCGTTGCTGCCGAAAATCCGGTCCTCGCTGCCCGGCGCGATCGACGTCGCGCCGCTGACCGATCGTACCGTCACGATTCGCGCCTCGGTGGAAGACGTGCAGTTCGAACTGCTGCTGGCCGTGGCGTTGGTGGTGATGGTGATTTTCCTGTTTTTACGCAACCTGCCGGCGACCGCGATTCCTGGCGTCGCCGTCCCCTTGTCGCTGATCGGCACGTTTGCCGTGATGTATCTGGCGGGGTTCAGCATCAACAACCTGACGCTGATGGCCCTGACCATCGCCACCGGCTTCGTGGTGGACGATGCCATCGTGGTAATCGAAAACATCTCTCGCTACATCGAGCAGGGCGATTCGCCGCTGGAAGCCGCACTGAAAGGCTCGCAGCAAATCGGCTTTACGATTATTTCGCTGACCGTGTCGTTGGTGGCGGTGTTGATCCCGCTGCTGTTCATGAGCGACGTGGTCGGACGTTTGTTCCGGGAGTTCGCCATTACCTTGGCGGTCGCTATTCTGATTTCCGCCGTCGTTTCGCTCACCCTGACTCCGATGATGTGCGCCAAAATCCTGAGGCGTTTGCCTGCCGAAAAGGCCGAAGCCGGCCAAGGCGGCTGGTACGGCCGGGTCATCGCCGGCTATGGCCGGACGCTGACCTGGGTATTGGACCGGCAATCTTTCACGCTGCTGGTCGCCGGCGCCACGCTGGCGTTGACCGTGGTGCTTTACATTGCGGTGCCGAAAGGTTTTTTTCCTTCTCAGGATACGGGCGTGATCCAGGGCGTTTCCGAAGCGCCGCCTAGCATTTCCTTCGCCGCGATGGCCGAGCGGCAGGCCCGGCTGGCGGATGTGATCCTGAAAGATCCGGCGGTCGCCAGCCTGTCCTCGTTTATCGGTGTCGACGGTACCAACCCGACCTTGAACAGCGGACGGTTTTTAATCAACCTGAAGCCGCATGGCGAGCGGGAGGACAGCGCCGAGGCCGTCATCCGGCGGCTGCGCGGAGAGCTGTCCGAAGTTGCCGGCATCGCTCTCTATTTGCAGCCGGTGCAGGATTTGACGTTGGAGAATCGGATCAGCCGCACCCAGTATCAGTTCACCCTGCAGGCGGTCGATTTCGGCGAGTTGAGCCGCTGGAGCGCCCGCCTGGTAGACGCCCTGCGCCGGCTGCCGCAATTGAGCGATGTCGCCAGCGATTTGCAGGAGCAGGGATTGCAGGCCTACGTGAGTATCGACCGGGCCACCGCCAGCCGGCTGGGTGTCAGCACCGCCGCCGTAGACAATACCTTGTATAACGCCTATGGCCAACGGTTGGTATCGACCATCTTCACCCAGTCCAACCAGTACCGTGTCGTACTCGAAATCGAATCCGACCGTCAAGCCGGCTTGGAAGCCATCGGCGAATTACGCGTGCCTGGCAGTAATGGAGCACAGGTGCCGCTCTCCGCGCTGGCCGATGTGTCGGAGCGGACGGCGCCCCTGGCAATCGGTCATCTGGATCAATTTCCTGCCGCAACCATTTCTTTCAATCTGGCGCCCGGTGTTGCGCTGGGCGAGGCGGTGGATGCGATAGAGTCCGCCAAACGGCAGATCGGCCTCCCGTTGAGCCTGCAGACGGCCTATCAAGGCGCCGCGCTGGCTTTCAGCGCTTCGTTGACCAATACCCTGTGGCTGATTCTGGCCGCGATCGTGACCGTCTATATCGTGCTCGGCGTCTTGTACGAAAGCTACATCCATCCTTTAACCATTTTGTCGACCCTGCCGTCGGCCGGGGTCGGCGCTTTGCTGGCGTTGATGGCGGCCGATATGGATCTGGGCATTATCGGCGTGATCGGCATCATCCTGTTGATCGGCATCGTCAAGAAAAACGCCATCATGATGATCGACTTTGCGCTGGAGGCCGAACGCAAACAGGGGTTGCCGCCGCGGGAAGCCATTTATCAAGCCTGCCTGCTGCGGTTCCGGCCGATTCTGATGACCACGATGGCCGCGATGCTCGGCGCCTTACCGCTGATGCTCGGCGGTGGCGTCGGATCGGAATTGCGCCATCCTCTGGGTATTACGATGGTCGGTGGATTATTGTTCAGCCAGCTTTTGACTTTGTATACCACGCCGGTCATCTATCTTGCGTTGGACAGGGCGGCAAGCCGTTTGCGCCATACGGTCGGCAAGGGCGAGCCCGTATGAATCCGTCGGCGCTCTTTATCCAACGGCCGGTAGCGACGACCTTATTGACCATCGGTTTGGCGTTGGCCGGCACCGTCGCTTTCCTGCAGTTGCCGGTAGCGCCATTGCCGCAAGTGGATTTTCCGACCATTTCCGTTTCGGCCGGCTTGCCGGGCGCGAGTCCCGAAACTATGGCGGCCACGGTCGCCGCGCCGTTGGAGCGATCGCTGGGGCGGATTGCCGGCATTACCGAAATGACGTCCGCCAGTTCGCTGGGTTCGACCACCATTACCTTACAATTCGATTTGAACCGCGATATCGACGGCGCGGCGCGCGACGTGCAGTCGGCCATCAATGCCGCCGGCAGTCTTTTGCCCACCAATTTGCCCAACCGTCCGAAATACCGCAAGGTCAATCCTTCCGATTCGCCGATTTTGATCCTGGCCCTGACCTCCGAGGTGTTGAGCCGAGGCCAAATGTACGACGCGGCATCGACCGTTTTGGCGCAAAAAATAGCGCAAATCCCCGGTATCGGCCAGGTGGCGGTGGGCGGCAGTTCGCTGCCGGCGGTGAGGGTGGAGCTGAATCCTTATTTACTGGCAAAATACGACCTCAGCCTCGAGGATGTGCGCAGCACCATCACAGCCGCCAATACCAACCGGCCGAAAGGCAGCCTTGCCGTTGGAGACCGCCAGTGGCAAATCCAGACTAACGACCAGGCGAAACGGGCCGAGGAATATAATCCTTTGATCGTGGCCTACCGCAACGGCGCCCCGGTCCGGATTTCCGATCTGGGCGAAGCGGTCGACTCGGTGGAAGACTTGCGCAACGCCGGCGTAAAGAACGGTAAACCCTCCGTGTTGTTGATCCTATTCAAACAGCCCGGCGCCAATATCCTCGAAACCGTGGAACAGGTCCAAGCCACGCTCCCTCAGCTTGCGGCCATGATACCCAGCACCATCGATTTGTCGGTTGTGGTGGACCGCTCGCTGACCATCCGCGCCTCGGTCGACGAGGTGGAACACAGCCTGCTGATCGCGATCGCCTTGGTGATCATGGTCATTCTGCTCTTTCTTCGCCGCCTACGCTCGGCCCTGATTCCGGTGATTGCGGTTCCGGTGTCCTTGATCGGCGCCTGCGCGGTGATGTATTTATGCGATTACAGCCTGGACAATCTGTCGTTGATGGCATTGACCATCGCCACCGGTTTCGTGGTGGACGATGCCATCGTCGTGCTGGAAAACATCAGCCGGCATATCGAAGAAGGACAGCCGCCGTATGCGGCCGCCTTGATCGGCGCAAAAGACGTAGGGTTCACCGTCCTGTCGATGAGTTTGTCGCTGATTGCCGTGTTCATTCCGATTCTGTTGATGGGAGGGATCGTAGGACGGCTGTTCCGCGAGTTTGCGGTGACGCTTTCCGCCGCAGTCCTGGTGTCCCTGGTCGTTTCGCTGACCGTCACGCCGATGCTGTGCGCGCGTTGGCTGCAAACCGATCGCCATACGCCGGGCCGGCTCTCGCAAGCCATCGAAAGCGGATTCTTGTTTTTTCACCGCGGCTACCGGTCCAGCTTGCGCTGGGCCTTGCGCCATGCGCCGTGGATGATGCTGATTTTATTGGCGTGCATCGGTTTGAACGTTTATCTCTATATCAAGGTGCCCAAAGGCTTTTTTCCGGTGCAGGATAACGGCCGCCTGGCCGGCAGCATTGTGGCGGACCAGGCGATTTCCTTTCAAGCGATGAAGAAAAAGCTGCTGGATTTCGCCGGGATTCTACAAAAGGATTCGACTGTCGTTTCCGTGGTCGGCTTCGCGGGCGGCGGGCAAAACATCAACAGCGCGCGGATGTTCGTGGAGTTGAAGTCCCCCGAGCAGCGCAGCGAATCCATCGGCAAAACCATGCAGCGCCTGCGCAAGCAATTGTCCGATGAACCGGGCGCCGATTTGTTTTTGCAGCCGGTCCAGGATCTGCGTATCGGCGGACGGACGTCGGCGTCTTTGTATGAATTTACCCTGCGCTCGGAAAATCTTGCGGATCTGCGCGAATGGACGCCGAAAATCGTCGCCGCCCTGCAAAATAAATCGAAATTGGTCGATGTCAACACGGACCAACAGGATAAGGGGCAGCAGATTTCGTTACAGGTCGACCGCGACAAGGCGGCCCGGTACGGTGTCACCCAAGCGGCAGTGGACGCGGCTTTAAATAATGCTTTCGGACAGCGGCAGGTGTCGGTCATTTACAATCCGCTCAACCAATACCACGTGGTCATGGAGTTGGCACCCGAGTATTGGCACGATCCGCAAATCCTTCGGCAGCTTTATGTGACTGGCAGCGGACAGAACGGCGCCAAGCAGATTCCGGTGACCGCCATTGCCGACTTTCGGCCAACCCACGCGCCTTTGACCGTCAACCATCAGGGCCAGTTTGCGGCGGCGACGATCTCGTTCAATTTGAAGCCGGGCGCGTCGCTGTCCGACGCCACCCAAGTAATACAAGCGACGATGAGCGAAATCGGCGTGCCGGGCACCGTGCGCGGCAGTTTTCAGGGCGCCGCCAAAGCGTTTCAGGAGTCGTTGCGCGACCAGCCTTGGTTGATTCTGGCGGCATTGGTCACGATTTACATCGTGCTGGGCATGCTGTACGAAAGTTACGTCCATCCTCTGACCATTCTGTCGACCCTGCCGTCGGCCGGCATGGGCGCGCTTTTGGCATTGATGATCTGCGGTACCGAGTTCAGCATCATCGCCTTGATCGGCGTGATTCTGTTGATCGGCATCGTCAAGAAAAACGCCATCATGATGATCGATTTTGCGTTGGAAGCCGAACGCGAACGGGGCCTAAGCAGCGAGGAGGCCATTTTTCAGGCCTGTTTGCTGCGCTTCCGGCCTATCATGATGACCACGATGGCGGCCATGCTCGGCGCCTTGCCGCTTGCGCTGGCGTCCGGATACGGCGCGGAGTTGCGTCAGCCGTTGGGTATTTCCATCGTCGGCGGCTTGCTGGTCAGCCAATTGCTGACTTTGTACACCACGCCGGTCGTCTATCTTTATTTGGATAGGTTGAGCATGTGGGGACGCCGGTTTTTCAAGAAGTCGTCCGCCCGGCCGGGCGATAGGGTTTCACGTTAGGACAACGTATGCAGATTCGTTTCGCCAACTTGCTTTTTTACGCCGTCATGGCCGCGACCGTTGAAGGATGCATGATGGGGCCGGATTACGTGAAGCCCAAGGTGCAAGTGCCGGTCGCCTTCAAGGAGCTGCAAGGCTGGCAACAAGCGCAGCCCAAGGACGACCGGTTGCCCGGCAAATGGTGGGAAATGTTCGGCGATCCCCAACTGAACGCTCTGGAAGAGCAAGTGGTGGACAATAATCAAACCCTGGCGGCCGCGGAAGCGCAATATCGGCAAGCGCAACATTTGGTGCAAACGGCATTGGCTGCGTATTTGCCGACCGGCGGCGTTGCCGCCACGGTCAATCGGTTTAGAGCGGCCACCGGTCAGAATGTGGCGGTTTCCGGTGTTCGTTATTTGTTCGGTACGGCTCTGAATATTTCCTGGGAGCCGGACCTGTGGGGGAGCGTGCGCCGCCAGGTGGAAGCCAACGTCGGCAGCGCTCAGGCCAGTGCCGCTACCTTGCAGGCTTTGTGTTTGTCGACGCAGGCGACGCTGGCGCAGGATTATTTCCAGTTGCGGGCGCTGGATGCCCAGCGGCAATTACTGAATCAGACCGTGGCGGCCTATCGGAAAACCCTGGAGATCACCCGCAACCGTTACGCGGTGGGCGTAGCGGCCCTTAGCGACGTGGTACAGGCCGAAGCGCAACTGGAATCCGCAAGAGCGCAAGCGGTCGATGTGGAGGTGATGCGCTCGCAAATGGAACATGCGCTCGCGGTGCTGGTCGGCAAATCGCCTGCCGAATTGGATATCGGGCAGGGCGCTTTAACGACCAGGCTGCCGACGATTCCGGTCGCGGTGCCGTCGGCGGTATTGGAACGCCGGCCGGACATCGCCAGCGCGGAACGTTCGATGGCGGCCACCAACGCTAAAATCGGCGTGGCCAAAGCCGCTTATTTTCCTACTTTGACCTTGTCGGCCACCAACGGCTTTCAAACCGCGAATCTCTCGAAATTGTTCTCGATGGCCACCCGTTATTGGGCGCTGGGACCGGCTGCGGCGGCCTGGACCCTATTGGACGGCGGCGCGCATTCGGCTCAACTCAAACAGGCCATCGATGCTTTCGATGCCAGCGTCGCCCAATACCGGCAAAGCGTTCTGACCGGTTTTCAGGAAGTGGAGGACAGTTTGTCGGCGTTGCGCACCCTGGAAGAAGAATCTCATGTGCAGGACAAAGCCGTACGAGCCGCGGAATCCGCTTTGACGATTACCGAAAACCAATACAAGGCCGGCACGGTCGGTTATTCGAATGTGATGATCGCTCAAGCTGCCGCACTGAACAATCGGAAGTCGGCGGTGACTGTGTTCGGACAGCGGTTGATTTATGCTGTGCAACTCGTCAAAGCCTTGGGAGGGGGATGGGGCAGTGCGGATTTACCGGATGCTGATTCGGCGGCGGGTGAACGCAAATGGACTGATTTTTTGCCGTTCCCCCTTCAATAATCAGGAAACTGGTAGGGGGACGAGTAGCCCAAAGGAATCACACCTTCAGGCTCTCACGCAACGGTACGTGAATCTCCCGATTCATACCGCTCCTATCGTCCCGTCATTCCAGCGAAGGGGATTTGCCAATGCACGAAATCACGCATTGCGCCTCTTTTTCAGTTTTGCAATGGATGATACAGTCATCAGCGTAGTGCTCGAATGGCTTTCCGGCGTGATTTCGCTGCATCCACTTGTCGAATACATGGTGCAAATAGAGATTGGCCAGCAACGGACTGATGACGCCGCTTTATTAGGTATACCTACTAGTTGTTCAGTCCCACATTTAACTGGTTAGGATTTACAACAAAGATATCCGGCTGCTTATCCTACCATTGCAGGATGGCCTCAAAGGGTGTCTTACGGCCTAGGGCCCGTAATTTGAGGTTGAAGTTGTAATTTAGCAGGTAGTGGTAGAGATGGGTTTTGAGCGCGTCCACATTGTCATAGTGGAAACGTTGGGTCGTGTTGGCCTTGACCTTTTTGTTCATCGCCTCGGCCCTGCCGTTCGTCCACGGGTGCTTGACCAGGGTGGTGCGGTGTTCGATCTGTTGGGCCTTGCACAGCGCAACGAACGGATGTTCCTTGTCCTTGGGCTTCTTGGCGTCGGGCAAGGGGTTATAGCTGAACTCGATGCCGTTGTCGGTGAGCAGCTTTTCGACCTTGAACGGATATTGTGCCAGGGCGTTTTCCAGAAAGGCGGTAGCGGTCTCCATGCGCTTGTTGTCGTGCAGCTCTAGATAGACGTAGCGGGTGGCGCGGTCGATGGCAACGAACAGGTACTCCTTGTCTTTGCCCAAGTTGATTTGGGCCGTGTCGAGGTGGAGAAAGCCCGGTGCGTAGGTTTTGAACGTCCGGGTGGTGGTCTTTTCCTCGTCCGGCAACAGGTCGGCCAAGCGGCTGACACCGTGGCGTTGCAGGCAGCGGTGCAGGTTGGAGCGGGTCAGTGCCGGTATCTGCGGCAGCAACAGATCGTACAAGTCATCCAAGGGCAATAAGGTCTTACGCCGGGTTTCGACGTCCACCGCGGTCAGCACGCTGCCTTGGCCGGGTTTGCTGCCGCACTTGAGGTCTTCGACCGACTCCCGCTTCCGCCACTTCTGGACAGTTTTGGGGTTGATCCCGTAGCACTTGGCGAGTTTGACGAGACTTTCTTGAGAGTCTTGAATTTTTTCTCGGACAACGTGCGTGGTCGTGGCTGTTCCGTGGAGTACTTGCCCCATCGTTTTTCCTCTTTCAGTTGGGAATAGGTTACACCATTTAAACTCGGGACTAGACATATAGTCGGCTCGGCACCGTGTCAATGCTGGCTGGAATCGATCTACACTCGGGGCATATCATGGCTAATGTAGAGGATCGGCATCGTAGTTGGGAGTTTATTGCGTTACTCAAGCGATTCGATGAGTACTATCCGCCAGAGGCTGTTATCCGGGTAGTTCTGGACAATCCTCGGCCCACATTTCAAAAGAGAGCATGGCCTATCGAAGTGCGCATCGGCTTCATGAATCTGGTTTACAACATGCAGCGATTTTGCACCCTGCAGAGGGTTGCTGTGTCTTGATGACGCCAAGCCGGGCTGATAAAGCCCTAAATTAAAAAAGAGAGACTAGGAAAATCCATTTTTGAGGACGTTTTAGGCCTCAAATCAGTTGATTCCTGTATCTTTAGAGGTCCTCTAAAGTCCGTCGCCGATATTTCGGGATCAATACCCCATGATATTTGCACTCCCAGCGGGAGTGACTTACGCTTTCGTTCTTGTCCAGCGGGTTCTCCTCTATCGTGTACTTGGCGGTTCACGATGCCGAGTTTCCTGATGAGCTCCGCTGAATGTCAAACTTTTGCTGTCTCCCCGGCAGACCCGGGGAAGTTTCTCATTATTTGTTAAGACTGCAGACGTTTTTCCATCAATATTATTGATTTTTATTTGAATAACAGACCTTATAAAGAAGGAATCAAGACCTTCAGCTTCCGTCTCTTCTCTGATATTCGTGCAATTTGAATAACAGACTTTATAAAGAAAGAATTAAGGCAGTCTGTGGTGACAAGCTTGTCAGCTTATTAAAATTTAAATATCAGACCTTATTATAAGAAGGGATTAAAACAATGGATGTCTGGATGACGATAATGGACTGATCGTTTGATATTTCAATCAAAAGTCACTAACCAAGAGAAAAAGCATGAAGAAGACCTTATTTTCAACCATTGCTATCGCTGCACTTACGTCTGGCTGTGCCAGCATTATTCACGGCGCCACTGACGAAGTAAAAGTCGGCAGTTATCCGGATCGTGTAGATTTCACTGTCAAAAATGAAGATGGTGAGATAGTGATGCGCGGAGTAACACCACAAACTATTTCACTAAAACGTGGCAATGGTTATTTCGATGGCGAAAATTATAATGTGGAGTTTGATCGTCAAGGATATGTCAGTCAATCGACATCAATCGAATCAGGGTTGAGCTGGATGTATCCTGGTAATCTCATTTTCGGTGGCCTTGTAGGGTTGCTGATTGTCGATCCGATCACTGGCGCCATGTGGAACTTGGACGATCAAGTAAGCGTCACGCTGATGCCAAAAAGCGCATCATTACCAAAGTAATTCACCAATGAGTATCCTGTAGCCTGGAGTTATCATGCTGTTTTCTTATACAAAAATGGAAAATAGCATGATAGAAACCAATATTTACCGTCTTATTTCTCTAACCACCGACACGATCGGCGTTTTTGCTTTGCTTCGAGAAATTGTCGGCTAAGGATAATCCGGAAAAATTATGTACAGCACAAGATTCGAAAATTAACAAAAATTTTATCTAAATAAAAATGAATAAGAAAAATTTTGTAGTTATATTGTCATCAATAACTACGATAGGATGCGCTAAATCGCTCTATATGCATGATACAAAAAATGCACAAGATTTTGAGAATGACAAATATGAATGTCGGTTAGTAGCAGAGCAATCGGCGGTAAATTGAGGGTCACCTGGAAACCCTTTCATGATTGCGTCCGACATCGATGAATGCTTAAAGATGAGATATGGACGGAGACAGGTCTAATCAAATTAGTCGAGATACAATTCGTCGTAACTGAATCAATTCCCCTTCCACCAATTGATTCAGTTACGCATACATAGCGTGTTGATACAAACCACGCGCCTTGGCGGCGAGAGCTGTTGATTTGGAGTCGCACCCAACCGGCCGCGCCCCGGCGGCATACCGAGGCGTTTGCGTATTTGTAGAGTTTGGCTCGGAAGAGATTAAGCTATACAAACGGGATTAATAAAAAGCGATAATTCGGGGGCAATTTTCTCGCCTAATCAAAAATAAAGTAGGGCAGAGTTTACCTCAATGCCATTAAGTTAAGAGCGTCGAGCGGGTCTTGCGTGGAGCCTAAAGCTTGTTTTGGAAAGATCGCTAAATCGACCAAAGTAAGCTTTGGACTCCATTCTTTCTTAACTTAACGGCATTGGAGTTTATCTGCCTTTGTTTTATTTGAATAACGTATCTCATAAAGAAGGGATTTTTACTCGCTATTCGCTAGTAAACTGACAAGCTTGCCAACTCAGCCATTCGGTCGAGAATCCGCTACTTTATCCGCATGGCTAAACGGCAACTCTATCTGGCGGCTTACGATATTTCCTGTAACCGGCGGCTGCGCAAGGCATTGTATGTTTTGCGCGGTTATGCTTCGGGCGGACAAAAGTCGGTGTTCGAATGTTTTTTGACGGTTGTCGAAAAAGAGCAACTGCTGGAAGAGATTGCTCAAGTCATAAACCCTGAGGAGGACCGCTTTGTCATGGTGCGATTGGCGGGGGTGAAGCACATCCGTACGCTCGGCAAGGCGGTACTGCCTCAGGACGGTTCGTTCTTTTATGTGGGATAGCGGATGAGTAGTTTATATTTGGATCGCAAGAATCTCGGGATTAAGCTGGATGGCCAGGCATTGGCGCTTTATGAAGACGGCATTCGGAAAGGCTCGGTGCCGCTGCATTTGCTCGAGCGCATCGTATTGCGAGGCAATGCGCAGCTCGAAAGCCGGGTGCTGGGCGCATTGGCTGAACGCAATATCGGGCTGGTGATTCTATCCGGACGCAATACCGAGGCTACGGCGATGCTGGCCGGAGGTTCCCACGGCGATGGCGTTCGGCGATTGGGGCAATATCGCACGAGTATAGAAGACGGTCTGCGGATCCCGTTGGCGCGCCGGCTGGTGTTGATCAAGGTTCGTTCCCAGCGCCGTTTGTTGAAGCAGGCACTGGCGGCGCGAGCCGATCTACGCTATCCCTTGACGGGAGCCGCCACTACCTTGAACGGCATTCTCGCCCAGTTACGCGAGGATCGGCAGGCGCCGTCTCTCAGCACTTTGCGGGGACTGGAGGGCGCGGCGGCCGCCGCCTACTTCGCTGCTTTTACCCGGCTGTTTGCGCCGGAACTGAATTTTACCGGGCGCAATAAGCGGCCGCCGCCCGATCCGGTCAACGCTTGCCTGTCGTTAGGCTACACACTGCTGCATTATGACGCCGTGCGGGCCTGCCATATCGTCGGCCTGGACACCATGCTGGGTTTCTATCACGACCTGAGCTTCGGTCGCGAATCGCTGGCTTGCGACTTGATGGAGCCTTTGCGGCCTGTGATGGACGGATGGGTATGGCAATTGTTCCGCGAGCGGGAATTGCGGGCCGAGCATTTCAGCCACGATAAAGGGCGTTGCGTGATGAATAAAGCCGGCCGGCAGCGCTTTTATGCCTTCTATGAGGCTCGTGCGGGTTCGGCGAGGCGCTTGCTGCGCCGATACGGCTATGCGCTGGCAAGACGCTATCGAAGCGTTTACGAGGCTCGTCCATGAGGCCATTGTATATCGAAGGCGTTCCGGGATGCCGGGTCGTTCTGGACGAGCCGGCCCTCAGGGTGTCGCTGCCCGAAAAAGCGGATCAATTGTTTCCTTTATCGCGGATTTCCAGGGTCGTTTGCAAGGGCGTTGTCGAGTGGTCGATGTCCGCCTTGCTGGCCTGCGCCGATGCCGGCATTTTCGTGCTGTTTCTGGAGAAAAATGGGGAACTGCGTGCGCGCTGGTCGGGGCGGGGCGGCGAAAGGCAGGCAACGGCCCAGCGGCTGGTCGATTTACTGGCGCGAGCGGATGGGCCGGCATTGTACGAAAACTGGATGCGGTCGATGGAAAAACTGGCGGCGCGCAGCTTTGCCAGGCGGGCCGGCATGGCCGACTGGCGCGAAGCGCCGGTGATCGGTTTACGTTTTCAACTGGCCGACGGTTTGGGGCCCGAAGGCCGGCATCGCGCGCATCTGTTGTTGAGCCTGTTGCATGCCGAATTGCTTCTCTGGCTGCCCGAGGCCGGGTTCGGCGGCGACGAAGCGTTGCAGGACGGCGAACTCGATCTGGCGGCGTTTTTGAGTCGGCTGCTGCTCTGGGATTTTTATTCCGTGCTGTTGAATAGCGGGACAGCGACGGGCGGGGAGCCGCCGATGCAGGCGATGGCTTCGCTTTTTCATCAACGCGAGGATCGATGCTATTTGCTGTTCCGCAGCACCATCAATAAACTGCACCAGTTTCTCTTATCGGTAAGCTGATGGCGGACAGTCGGCCGGGCCTGTATCTGATCGCCTACGATATTGCCCATCCCAAGCGCTTGGGACGGGTGCACCGGATTTTAAAGAAAGAAGGATTGCCGGTACAGTATTCGATTTTTACGGTCGTGATGAAGCGCCCGCGCCTGCTGAGGTTGTTGGACCGCATTGCCGAGCAAATCAAGGAGGCGGAGGATGACGTGCGGTGCTATCGTCTTCCGGAGAATACCGAAACGGCATCCCTGGGAAAGCAATATTTTCCGGCGGACGTGATGTTGTTCTCCGGCGGCGTCGACAGGCTATTGGGCGTTGCGGGCAAGATTGTTTCGGGCGAGGACGGAAGTGCGTAGGTCGGGTTAGCGATAGCGTAACCCGACATTTCGACTTAATGGTGGTGATGCCGGCGCGTGGGAACGAGAAACCGTAACCTAAGCGAAGGAATTCTGCCGGAGTCTGTTTATCAATTTTCAACCGAAAGGAATAAGAACAATGAGGATTCTGCACACCTCGGACTGGCACCTGGGCCATAGTCTTCGCGGCTTTGACCGCCATTACGAACATCAATGCTTTCTGGACTGGCTGCTCGCGCAAATTCGCGAACGGGACATCGATGCGTTATTGGTGACCGGTGATATTTTCGACAACGCCAATCCGTCGTCGGCGTCCCAAAAGCAGTTGTACCGCTTTCTGCAGGCCGCGCGCGAGGCGACGCCGTATCTGCGCGTGGTGCTGATCGCCGGCAATCATGATTCGCCCGGCCGGCTGGAGGCGCCTTCGCCGCTGCTGGAGGTGTTCGAAACCCGGGTCGTCGGGCAGACGCGGCGGAATTCGGACGGAGACATCGATCTGGACTCATTGATCGTGCCGCTGCGCGATCGGAACGGCGTGCTGCGGGCCTGGTGCCTGGCGGTGCCGTTTCTGCGTCCGGGCGATGTGCCGCGCATCGAGACGGAGGGCGATGCCTACCTGGCCGGCGTCGAGGCGTTGTACCGGCAAGCTCTGGAACGGGTCTTATCGCAACGGCAGGCGGGCGAAGCCATTCTGGCGCTGGGCCATTGCCATCTGGACGGCAGTACCGTTTCGGAGGAGTCCGAGCGCCGGATCGTGGTCGGCGGCCTGGAAGCTTTATCGGCGGGGATTTTCGATAGCTCCATCGCTTACGCAGCGCTGGGCCATCTGCATTTGCCGCAGACGGCCGGCGGCCGGGAGTGGGTACGCTATAGCGGCAGTCCGATCCCGATGTCGTTTGCCGAAATCGATTATCCGCATCAAATTCTCTGCATCGAACTCGACGGCGAGCGGCTCGGCGCGGTAACGCCCGTACACGTACCCCGGCCGGTGGAACTGCGGCGTATTCCTGCCCGGCCGGTGCCCTTGCCGGAGGTTCTGGATGCGCTGGCGGCGTTGCCGTTTCCGGAGCCGGCCTTGCCGGAGGAATTATGGCCTTACGTGGAAGTGCGGGTGCGTTTCGACGCGCCGGAGCCGGGGGCGCGGGCGGCTGTCGAGGCGGCTTTGCACGGCAAGCCGGTACGGCTGGCCGGCATCGATGTCAGTTACCGGCGCGGAAGCCTTGAGCCGGGCAGCGAAGCCGAGCCGACATGGAGCGACCTGACTCGGTTGCATCCGGAAGAGGTGCTGCGCAGGCACTATCGGAACCAGTACGGCGAGGCGCTGCCCGACGGGTTGCTGCGTCTTTTTCAGGAACTGCTGATCGAAGCGGAGGACGCGCTGTGAAAATCCTCGCGATACGCGGTAAAAACCTGGCTTCTTTGGGCGGAGAGTTCGACATCGATTTTCAACGCCAGCCTCTGGCTTCCGCCGGGTTGTTTGCGATCAGCGGGCCGACCGGCGCGGGCAAGAGCACGCTGCTGGATGCGCTCTGCCTCGCCCTGTACGACAAAACCCCGCGCCTGCAGCAGGCCGGCGGCAAGGGGGTGCAGCTTCGCGATGTCGGCGCCGAAACCCTGCCTCCCCACGACGCGCGCAATCTATTGCGCCGGGGCTGCGCCGAAGGGTATGCGGAAGTGGATTTCGTCGGCAGCGACGGGCAGCATTACCGCAGCCGCTGGAGCGTGCGGCGGGCGCGCAATCGAGTCGACGGCAAGCTGCAGGCCGCCGAGATGGAACTGATGTGTCTTGCAGACCTGCAGCGGCTGGGCGGCAAAAAAACCGAAGTGCTGGAAGAAATCGTCGACCGGCTCGGCCTGAGCTTCGACCAGTTCACGCGCGCGGTGCTGCTGGCGCAAAACGAATTCAGCGTGTTCCTGAAGGCGCCGGACGACGAGCGCGCCAGTCTGCTCGAAACCTTGACCGGCACCGGCGAGTACAGCCGGATTTCGATCCGCGCGTTCGACCACGCCAAACTGGAAAACGCCAAGCTGGAAGCGCTGAAGGCTCAACTGTCGCTCCAACAGCCGCTGGAAACCGAACAACGTCAGGCGTTGGAAACGCAGAAACAGGCTTTGACGGAAAGCGTTGCCGAGCAGACTCGGCGGAAAACCGGGATCGAGACCCATCTGCGCTGGCGCCAGCGCTATCGGGAGCTGCAAAAAGCGGAGCAGGGCGCGGAACGGTCGGTGCGGGAGGCGCAAGCCGAACATGCCCAGGCGCAGGCCCGCCGCGACCAGCTAGCGTTGATCGAAGCCTTGCAGGAAGCCCGGCCCTTGCTGGCGGAATGCGACCGTCTGGACGACGCCAGCCGTCAGCAGCAACAGCGGGTTGAAGCGGCCGCCGCGGCGCTGGCGGCGGCCGAAGCGCGCGCGCGTGCGGCTCAGGAGGCGCTGCTCAAGGCTCGGCAACAGTTGGAGGAGGCCGAACGGCGCCGCATGGAAACCGAAGCGGACCTCGTGCAGGCCCGCGCGCTGGATGCCGAAATGAACATCCTGGTTCCTCAGCATACCGAACGAAAGCAAGGGCTGGCGCAAGCGCGCGAAAATCTGTTGTCGTTGAGTAGCGAGCTGAACGCCAGGCGGAGGCAGCAGAAAGAATCCGAACAACGCCTGGCCGAATGCGCGGCCTGGCTGGAAACGCATGCCGGTTTAACCGGCTTGAGCAGGGAATGGCCGCGATGGGACACGCTGTTCAAACAAGCCGGGACTGTTGCAAGTCAACTGGAAAGCTCAGTTTCTTCGTTGGCGGAGGCCGAGAAGCATCTCGCCCGAGTTCAGGCGGAAGCGGTTACTGCGCAGGCGCAGGCGGCCGCGTTGCAAGACGGCGTGACCGAGGCGGAGCGACACTATCAGTCGGCGCTGGCGGCGGCAGGGCCGTTCAACGCCGAAGCCTTGGCCCAGGCCCACGAACGGCATCGCTTCCGGCTGGAACAATTGCGGCAGGCCGAGGCCCTGAGGCTGAAGCGGATGGAAACGGCAGAAACGAACGACGAGCAAAGCCAAAAACAACGGCAACTGGCCGGGCAGCGGCAACAGCTTCATCAGGCGCTGCGGGCTTTACGCGAAAAACTGCCGGCGCTGCGCGCGGCGCATGCGCAGGCCGTCAAGATGTGGGATCTGGCAAAGCTGGCTTGCAGTAAAAACGTGGAAGCGTTGCGCGCCGGTTTACAGGCCGATGGCGAGTGTCCGGTCTGCGGTTCCAAAGATCATCCATTTGCCGGGGAAGCGCATCCGTTTCTAAACGAACTGGCAGTGCTGGAGGACGAAGTGACCGTCTGCGGGGAGCGCTGCAGACAGGCCGAACAGCAGGAAAGCCGTTTGGCCCTGGAGATCGAGCAGATCGACAAACAAAGCGCCGACGTGCAGGCAGCCTTGGCGGCGTTGCGGATACAGATCGAAGCGCTGCAAAGTCTTTGGGAAGCGCAGGCTCTGGGCGGCGACTGGCCGCTGCGGGACGCGGAGCGGGCGGCTCTCTGGTTGAGCGAAGAGATTCAACGGGAAGAAGCGGCGCTTGGCGGGGTGGCCGACAGGATGAAAACGATGGGGGAGGCGTTTACGAATCGCGACAAGGCGCGTCAGGCGCTTGACGTTCTCGCGCAGCGGCAGCAGGCAGCGCAAAAGCAGCTCGATCAGGCTCTTTCGTCTGTTCGCGATGCGGAGAGCGCGCAGAACCATGCCGCCGAAAAACGGCAGACCTGCTCTCTCCAATTACAGCAACTGTTGGAGGAATTGGACGCGGCGTTCGGCCATGCGGCCTGGCGGCAGGATTGGCAGGACGACCGGGAGAGCTTTCATCGCCAAAGCCGGCAACAGGTCCAGGCATGGCAGGATCGTCAGGAGCAGTGCGACCGATTGGGCCAAGACCTCGCCGTATTGCAAACCGCTTTGAGCGGATTGCAGCGCCATGTCGAACAGGCGGAAACGCGGGCGGCCGAAGCGGAAGCCGCTTTCGCCGCGATTGACGGCGAGTTGACCGATAAACGAAACCGGCGCAAGACTTTGTTGAACGGGCGCGCGGCAGACGAAGTGGAGACCGCGCTGGCGCAGACATTGTCTGCCGCCAAAACCGGTCTGCAAACGGCGACTGCCGCCGCGCATCAGGCAAGTACCGAGGCAGCGGCCGCGGACGAAAAAATGAATCAAACCCGGAGCCTGTTGAATACGTTGTCGACCGAAGCGCAGGCTGCCGGGTTGAAACTAACGGAATGGCTGCACGCTTTCGCGCAAGCAAGGCCACAATCGCCGCTGTCGGTCGAGCAATTACGCCGGCATTTACAGCGCGACACGCTCTGGCTGAACGGGGAGCGCCAGGACTTGCAGCGTCTCGACCAGCGCCTGGCCGAAGCGCAGACGGTACTGAGCGAGCGGCGCCTTCAAGCCGAACGGCATCTGCAAAACCGCCCTTCGTTAGACAGTATGGAAAACCTGCAATCGCTGCTTGACGATCTGCAGGCGAAGCTGGCCGGTTTGAACCGGCAACTGGGCGAAATCGAATTGCAGCTGCGCGCCGACGATATGCGTGTGCAAGCCTGCGCCGGGCTGCAGGCCCTGATCGCTGAGCAAGCCGCGGTTAGCGACACGTGGAGCAAACTGAACAGCTTGATCGGTTCGGCGGACGGTAAAAAATTCCGCAATATCGCGCAGCAGCTGACCTTGGACATTTTGTTGGGCTACGCGAATCGGCATCTGAAAGACCTCAGCCGGCGCTACCGTCTCGAACGCGTGGCCGATACGCTTGCGCTGCAAGTGGTGGATCGGGACATGGGCGACGATATTCGTTCCGTGCATTCGCTGTCGGGTGGCGAATCGTTCCTGTTGTCGCTGGCTTTGGCGCTGGGGCTGGCCTCGCTGTCCTCGAACCGGGTCTGTGTCGAATCGCTGTTCATCGACGAAGGCTTCGGCAGTCTGGATGCCGATACCCTCCGGATTGCGATGGATGCGCTGGACAGCCTGCAGTCGTTGGGACGAAAAGTCGGCGTGATCTCGCATGTGCAGGAAATGACCGAGCGGATCGGCGCCCGGATCGAAGTGACCCGCGTGAGCAGCGGCTTGAGCAAGGTGGTTGTCCTTTAACATCGGCGTGATACATTGTTCCGCCTTGAAGTCGATAATAGCTTTCCCTCATCGTTTCCACGCGGAGTTCTTGTTATACGCATTGGATAGTCTGATCCGATAAATGGACCGGCAGGAGTCCGGAGCTGGCCTTGGATGACTTTCAAGTACGATATTCAAAAGCTTGCTTTTCAAAGCTTGCTTTGAACTCCACCGCTCCGCCGTTCTATCCAAATCCTTAGCCCGCGCTCGGCATCCCTGCCGAGCATCCGGCCTGCGTCGTTCCGGCCGGATTTAGCGATGAGCGGCCATATTCTCGGTGAAACCTGCCGTTGTCCTGCATGCGCGGTGAAGCGGTGAATATCCGCCGCTGATTTGCGAACGTCAACATTCAGGTTTCAAGCCGGGCGTCGAGGGTGATCGTCGCGTTCAATACCCTGGAGACGGGACAGCCGGCCTTGGCGGTCTCGGCGGCGTTTTGAAACGCCGGTTCATCGGCGCCGGGCGCTTTCGCCCGCACGTCCAGATGCACGGCGGTGATGGCAAATCCTTCCGCGGCCTTTTCCAGCGCAACGGTCGCGCTGGTGTCGATCCGTTCGGCGTATATGCCGTTCTTTTCCAATTCGGCGGAAAGGGCCATCGAGAAACAACCGGCATGGGCGGCGGCAATCAATTCTTCCGGATTGGTGCCTTTGCCTTCTTCAAAACGGGCATTGAAGGAATAAGGTGTGCCGGACAGGATGCCGCTGCCTGTTGTCAGGGTGCCTTGCCCGTTTTTAAGGCCGCCTTGCCAGGCGGCAGATGCTTTACGTTTCATCGTTCTCCCTCCTCTTAAATATACATAAGGACGCGCGTCTGTTTTTAAAACGATCCGATTCATTTAAATAATGGATGAATGGAAGTTATCCGAGTTCAAACGAGTTAAGCGAGAAAGGGGAAATCTTGCCTTCATCAGAATTCAGCGACAAAGCCGCCAAGCCCCATTGGACCCAAAGGATGAAGGGCATGGCGCGATTGCCCAGCGGTATTTTCTCGTTTCGATCGGCATCTTTTTATCTTGCATTGCGGAATTAAACATCGGATTTTTTATCACATCATTATTTCTTTACGCACTTCAAGGCATGATGACGCTTTCGGATGAATTCCAGCCGATCCAAAACTCAATCGATTATCCTTTACTTCGACGCGCAACCTGATTTTTTGCGCTATGCAGTGGCCGTGCTGGCTGTCGCTATCGGCGCTATCGCGACCCGCTTTATTCCGGCGATCGGCGAACGGGCCGCATTTCTGTTGTTTTTCTTTACGATTGCCCAAACCGCTTTCTGGTTGGGGCTGAATCCCGGCCTTTTCGCGATGCTCTTATCCTGGATCGCGGTGAATGCCCTGGTTCTGTTTCCTGCCCACATAAGCGTCCATGATCTATGGATTTTAAACGCCGGCTTCTGCTTTGCGTCCGCCGGCATGATTGTCACGACGGGCTTTCATCGGCGAGCAACGGCGGCATTATGGGAAAGCCGGCAAGATCTGGACTTCGCCCAGAAAGTTGGGCAGATCGGCAGCTGGCGATTGAATGTGCAGCGTAACGAATTGCGCTGGTCCGGCGAGAACTACCGTATTTTCGGCATGCCCAACGGCACGCCGCAGACCTATGAGACGTTTCTCTCCATCGTGCATCCGGACGATCGGGAATACGTCGATCATATGTGGCAAGCCGGTCTGCGCGGCGCGCCCTACGATATCGAACACCGCCTGATTGTGGGAGGCGAGGTGAAATGGGTGCGCGAAAAAGCTGTGCTGGAGTTCGGCAAGAAAGGAAAACCGCTCGGCGGATTCGGCATTACCCAGGATATCACCCGCTACAAGCGGAACGAATTGGCGCTCCAGGAAAGCCGGCAGCGCTATGCCGGGATTGTGGAGTCGGCCTTGGACGCGATCGTCACGATCGATGCCAACCAGCGGATTACGCTGTTCAACGCGGCGGCGGAAAAGATGTTCGGTTGCAAGGCGGAAGAGGCTGTCGGGGAATCCATCGAGCGGTTTATTCCCGAACGCTTCCGTGCCGCCCATAACGCGCATGTTCGCGCTTTCGGGAGCTTCGGCCTCACCCACCGTAAAATGGGCGAACCGGCTTCTGTTTGGGGCCTGCGCGCGAACGGCGAAGAATTCCCGGTCGAGGCGACCATTTCCCAGTGCGAGATCAATGGCGGAAAATCGTTTACCGTCATTCTGCGCGACGTTACCGAGCTGAAACGCTTCCAGGACTCGCTGATAAAGATCCAGGCCCAGCTTCGGACTTTTATCGAGCAGGCCCCCCTCAGTATTGCGATGTTCGACCGTGAAATGAATTATCTGGCCACGAGCCGGCGCTGGGTCGAAGAGTTTGGGCGGGGGTACGATGACCTTACGGGGCATAATCACTATGCGGTCAATCCGGATATTTCCGCAGAATGGAAGCAGGTTCACGCCAAGGCACAAGCCGGGGAGTTCTTAAAAAACGACGATGATTTATGGGTTCAGGCGGACGGAAGCCGTCATTGGGTGCGGTGGGTCGCTTATCCCTGGACAAATCAGCATGGAGAGATCGGCGGCATTATCATTGCCTGCGAAGATATCACGGCGTTACGCACGGCCCAGGAGCGGCTCGCCCTTGTTGTCGAAGAGGTGAAAGCGGGTTATTGGGACTGGGATCTGAATACGGACAGCGTCTATCTCTCGCCCGAATGGAAGCGGCAAATCGGTTTTGAAGAGAACGAATTGCTTAACCGGAGGGAAGAATGGGAATGCCGCCTGCATCCCGACGACCGGGCAGGGGTATTGGAGGCAACCGACAACTACATTGCCGGCCTCCTGCCTGTCTTTGAACTGGAGTTCAGGCTGCGCCACAAAGACGGCTTGTACCGCTGGATTCATACGCGGGGGGTATTATTGCGGGATCCCAATAACCGCCCCTTGCGCATGCTGGGAATCAATCTGGACATTACCGACTACAAGCGGCAGAAGGAATTGAGGGAGCGGCGGGACAAGATGGAACAATCGGTCCGGTTATATGCCGTTACCCAGACGGCGGCAGCCATCGCGCATGAACTGCACCAGCCGCTTGCTGCCATCTCGTCCTATTCCGAGGTCGCATTGCACCTGTTGCGGACCGGCGGTTGGAGTCCGGAAAAGCTTTCTCCGATGATGGAAGTTTGCGCCCAGCAAGCACAGCGTGCCGGAGGCGTCATCCGGCAATTAATGACGGTATTGCACGAAGACGATAGCTTGAGCGAGTTGATAGACATCGGCTTTTTGACACGCGAAGCGCTCGATCTGGTCAAGGCGAACGGAACGATGGACGGTTTTGACGTAGAGCTGGAACTCGCCGCGGGCTTGCCGCCGGTTAGGGGCAATAGCCTGCAGATCGAAAAGGTGTTGGTCAATTTACTGTGCAACAGCCTGGCATCCATGCGGGAAAACGGAATGAGCGCGGGAACGGTCACGGTAACCGCGCGCTGCACCGATGAAACACCGGCCATGATTCAGGTGACGGTGGGTGACCAAGATAAATGCGAAACGGACAGCGCCACCCTGAAAAACATGTTCCAGCCTTTCCACAGGGGCAAACCCTACGGTTCGGGCATGGACCTGGCTATCAGCCGCGCCCTGATCGAAGCGCACGGCGGCAACATGTGGGCCGAGCGAAACGCCGACACCGGCCTCTGTATCCACTTTACCTTACCGGCCGCGTCATGAGCATTCCACCCTGTGTATTCATTGTCGATGACGAATATCCGGTACGCCATAGTCTCGGGTTGATGATGGAGACCGCGGGTTATGCTTGCCGGACTTTCGGGAGCGCCGAGGCGTTTCTGGAAAACTATCGCCCCGGCCGGCCCGGCTGTCTGCTGCTCGATGTCAACCTGCCGGGCCTGAACGGCGACGAATTGCAGGCCGAACTCATCCGCCGCAAGATCCGCTTGCCGATTATTTTTCTGACCGCTTACGGCGATATCCCGATGACGGTTCGCGCGATCAAGGCGGGTGCGGTCGATTTTCTGACCAAGCCGGTTTCGAGGGACCTGTTGCTCGAACGGATACGGACGGTGCTGGAGCATGAGGTGCAGGTCAACGAACAGGCCGCGGAACATGCGCAGTCTATGAGCCAACAGTACGGTCTTACTTCGCGCGAAATGGAAATCATGGCTTGGGTTGTAGAGGGGCGTTCCAATAAGGAAATTGCCCGGCAACTCGGCATCAGCTACCGTACCGTCGAAATTCACCGCGCCAGGATATTGAAGAAGACGGGAACCACGAATCCCTTGGAACTGGCCCGCCTGTGCGAAGCCGTCCGTCCTTCTCCTCTGCCCGATTCCTGAGAGTCTGCCGGTCCTGATTTTCCCCTTAGGCGGTGGCTAAAAAATAACCTCCCGGCCTGCCGCCCGATCGTTCCTCAGCCGTAGGGTACGCTGTGCGTACCTTTATCATCCCCCATGGTACGCACTCGGCAACTGCTCCATGTGTTGCTCTCGATCGCGTGTTCCCGACGCGATCCACCTCAGTCGAGCGTATCCTACGGCGGCTTGTGCCCTTATCATCAGGCCCTTCAGACGAGGCGGGAGGGGCGCACTGCGCGACAACGAACCATTTAAGCGGGATATGGTCAATGTCTGTGAGCAACGGCATGAACGGCAGTGCATCCGATTCGGCGGTTGTCAATGAGCATGCTTGAGTTCGGTTAGAAGCGGGGCGTAAAAACGGCACTCGCAATTCCCCCTAAAAGCCTATGAAACGTTTCCGTCATTTGTTTAAACCTATCCCTTGCTTATGACCTCGCCGTCCGAAACCCTCGGGTTTTGATATGAAAATGACATTGCCGAGCCCCCCATCCCCCTTTATTCCTCGGAGCCTGCCTCCGGCAATAAAAGAAAATCCGCTACAGAACGCGCCTGAACTGGGTAATTTCGTCGTTACCGAAAAACTGGGGGAAAGTTTGCAGGCCGTGGTATTCAAGGGCTACCACCAGCACGTTCCCGACCAGCCGCTGATCATCAAACTGTTGAAGCTGCTGTCGAGCTGGGACGACCAGACCCGGCATTTGCGCCAGAAAATCGAACGCTTGAAAGTGCTGCACGATCCGCGCGCTTGTATTCCGCTTGCCCTGGAATCCTACGGCGACCTGCAGTTTATCGTTCAGCCCTGGTTTGCCGGGCTGCCGTTGAACTGCTGGATGAAACGGCAGCACAAACTGGATCTTAACGATTTTTTCACGCTGGCCTGTACTTTGGCCGACACCCTGCAGGCGGTGCACGATGCCGGCATCACCCACGGCGGCGTCAAGCCGCACAATGTTTTGGTGCAGCCGGGGACGCTGAGCCTGAGGCTGACCGATTTCATCACTCCGCTCGACATCCGCGATGTCAGCCATTTCATCTACGACCCGGAGTTTGTCCGCCATACGCTGGCCTACACCTCGCCGGAACAGACCGGCCGAATCAATTACCGGGTCGATTTTTCCACCGATTTGTATTCGCTGGGGATTGTGTTTTACGAGCTGCTGACCGGCCGGCTGCCGTTTTTCTCCACCGATCCCCTGGAGCTGATTCATTCGCATCTGGCCGAGGAAACGCCCAGGGTCAATGAACTCAAACCCGAGCTTCCCCGATCCCTGGCCGATATCATCGCCAAGCTGACCGTCAAGCAGCCGGAAAAGCGCTATCAGAGCACCGCCGGCCTGTTGGCCGACCTGATGCGCTGCAGGAAAGAATTTGCCGGGACGGGCAAAGTATCGGTGTTTACCATCGGCCAGCACGGTCGCAGCCGCCGGGTCGTTTTTATCTCGAAAATGGTGGGGCGGCAGGCCGAAAGCCGGCTGATACGGGAACAATACGATGAAGTGATCCGCGGCAGGTTTCGCTCGGTGTTTATTTCCGGCCTGTCCGGCATCGGCAAAACCCGGCTGATCCAGGAACTGCAGAAACCGCTGGTCAAAAACCGCGGCTATTTCACTTCCGGTAAATTCGACCAATACCAGAAAAACATCCCCTACAGTTCGCTGATTCAAGCCTTGCGCAATCTAATGCGCATCTTTTTGACCGAGAGCGACCTGCAGGTTCGGCAATGGCGGAACAAGATACTCGACGTCGTGGAAAACAATGCCAGCGTTATCATCGATGTGTTGCCGGAGCTGGAATTCATCATCGGCCCCCAGCCGGAAGTGCCGCATCTGCCGCCGGTGGAAGCCCGTCACCGGTTCAATAATCTGTTCGGCCGGTTTCTGGCCTGTCTGGCCAGCGAGGACAACCCGCTGGTGCTGTTTATCGACGACCTGCAATGGTGCGACAGCGCCACCTTCGATTTTCTGCAAAATCTGTTCGACAACCATGAAGACCATCCCTTCCTGTTTTTCATGGGCGCCTACCGGCACAACGAAGTCGACGGCAGCCATCCACTCAGCAAGCTGATGCGCAAGATTCAGGAAAACCGAGGACCGTTTGCCGAAATTCGCCTGGAAGCCTTGACCGACGACGACTGCCACGAAATGGTGGCCTACATCCTCGATTCCACCTTGGAAGCCACGGCCAATCTGGCGGAATTCATCGCCCACCTCACCGAGGGCAATCCGCTGTTCGTCAGCGAGAGTCTGGCTTGGCTGTATAACGAGGGATTGTTGAGCACCGACGCCGAACAACACTGGCACTGGAACATCAAACGGATTCGCGACACGCGGATGCCGACCTCGGTAGTGGAACTGTTCAGCTCCAAGGTGAGCAAGCTGCCGCTCAAAACCCTGCATATCCTCGACCACTGCGCCTGCATGGGCAACCGTTTTAGTGCCGAGGACGTGGCGTTGGTGCTGGATATCCGTATCGAACAGCTGTTCGAGGATTTGAAACCGGTGCTGAATCTGGGCATGCTGCTGGAAAACAAAGCCGATCTGCAGTTCGTTCACGACCGGGTTCAGGAAGCGGTGCTGCGGCAGGTCGACCCCGAGGCCAAGCCCTCCATTCACTGGCGCATCGGCAACCGGCTGCTGCACGCGGTACCGGCAGGCACCGATCTCGAAGACCTCGACAACCTGTTTACCATTGCGGCCCACCTCAATTTGGGCCGTCCGGCGGAGATGGACCGGGAACTGGCCTATCGGCTGGTCGACATCAACTTTCATGCCGGCAACAAGGCGCTGGACGCCCTGGCCGCCGATGCCGCCAACGATTTTTTCCAGAAAGCCCACGATTATTTGCCGGACGACGGCTGGCAGCAGGCGTACGATCTGACGTTCCGCATTTACCAGCGTCTGGCCAAGACCGAACTGATGTGCGGCCATTACGAAAGATCGGAAGTGTTGTTGAATCACCTGATCGAATACGCCGCGAGCGATCTGGACAAAGCCGAAGCCCTGGCGGAACAGACCACTTCGCTGTCCTCGTTCGGCAACTTCAACAAGGCGATCGAGACGGCCAATCGCGGCCTGGCCTACTTCGGCAAGTCGATTCCCGAGCAGCCCGAAACGGCCAGGCAGCGGATGCTGGCCTTGATGGCGGAAATCGAACAACAAGGCGATGTCTGGACGACGATCCTGCACATGCCTTTTACCCAGGACCGTAAAAGCAAGATCGAGCTGGCGTTTTACAGCGAGCTGATTCCCGACCTGTATATGTCCGGCCTGGTGCCGCAGCTGTATCTGTCGGCGGCGCAGTCGACGCTGCACTGCCTGCACGGCGGCATGGACGAGTCGGTGATTTATTCGTTCTCGATCATGGGACTCAACCTCGGCGAGCAGGGCCGGTTCGAACAGGCTTTCCTGTACCAGGATCTGGCCCACGACCTGTGCGCGAAATATCCGAATACCTTCGGCGCCACCCGCGGCATGAACGGCATTGTCTGGTGCAACATGCATTCGCGCAGTCATCCGGCCGAGATCGTCGATTACTGCCACAAGGCGATTCAGTGCGGCAGGAACTGCGGCGATTTGTATAACGCCGGCCTGTCGTACGGGCCGTTGATGTGGAATCTGCAGGCGCAGGGCAAAAATCTGCGTCTGGTCGAGGAAGCCGCCGAGGAATGTCTGCAGTTCTCGCGCAAGAACCAACTGTCGTTCTCGGTCGGCCTGGCCGAAGCGGTGCTGGCCGGCTGGGTGGCGCCGATGAAACCCGATTACCGGCCAATCGATATGACCGAGGCCCTGGCGCGCTGGGAAGCCGATAATTACGTTGCCGCCTCCGGCAGTTATTTTGCGTTGTTGGGGTTTGCTCAGCATTATCTGGGCGATTACGCCGAAGCGGATGCCTCCCTGCGGACGGTGGAACGCTATCTGCACGGTCTGACCGACAATGTGCTGAAGCGCCTCTGGTATGTCTTCCGGATCGTCAATCGCCTGCGCTGGCCGGAGGGTGCAGAGTGGCCGGCGCTTGAGGCGGAAATCGCGCCGCTGTTGGCCGAACTGGAAACCTGGGCCCGTCTGGGCCCTTTGCTGAAGCCTTTTCTGGCCTTTGTCCATGCCGAGATTGCCCGCGCGCAACGGCACCTGCGCGACGCCCGCAATTTGTACCTGGATGCCATTGCGGTCGCCCTGGCGCACAACTACGACCTGCTCGCCGGGCATTTGTACGAGGCGCTCGCCGAGGCCGTGACGCTCGGCAGTCTCGGCGATGCCGAACTGTATTACGGCGCGGCGCAGCGCATGTACCGGAGGTGCCATGCCGGCCGCAAAAGCGCGCTGCTGCAGCAGCGCCATGCTTGTCCCGCCCAGGATGAGGCCGTCCGCCCGGAAAAGGCCGTTGCCCACGAGGCGCCGGCGACGCTGCCGAATCTCGATTTCAATTATCTGATCAAATCGGCGCTGGCCCTGTCGGCGGAAGTGGATCTGAACCGGCTCATGCAGAAAATCATGAGCGTGGTGCTGGAAAGCTCGGGCGCCCAGCACGGCTACCTTCTGATCAAGGATAAGGATGCGCTGTCGGTGGCGGCGGAAAGCCATGCGGGCAGAAAGCATATCATCAACCGCCGGCATCTTGGTCTTGACCATTGCGGCATCGGCCGGGCCATCGTCAATTACGTGCTGCGTACGCGGAAAAGAGTGTTGCTGCACGATGCGATGGCCGAAGGCGAATTTCAGAATGCGCCGGAAGTGCAGGCGCTCAATCTACGCTCGGTGCTGTGCCTGCCGGTCATCAAGCAGAATGAACTGATCGGCCTGCTGTATCTGGAAAACCGTTTGTCGCCGGGGGTATTTACCGCCGAGAGAACCGATATGACCGAACTGTTGACCGCCCAGGCGGCGATTTCGCTGGAAAACGCCCGGCTTCTGGAACAAACCCGGCAGGCCTACACCAAACTGCAGGAAAACCAGGAACACATGCTGCAAATGGAAAAGCTTTCGGCTTTGGGAACGCTGGTCGGCGGCGTGGCGCACGAGATCAACAATCCGCTGATGGGGGTGATGAATTTTGTCGAATTCGCCGCGGACAGAAGCACCGACGAAAAATCGAAGCAAGTTCTCGATCAGGCGCTGCAGCAAATCCACCGCATTAAAAAGATCGTCAGCAATATGCTGGTGTTCGTTCACAACCGGACGGTTCCAAGCGGCAAATGCCGGATGGAAGAAGTGATCAGGCAGAGCCTGTTGCTGCTGGAAGGCGAGTTGAGAAAAAGCGGCATCGAGATTCGGGTCGATGCCCCCGGCGACCTGCCGGCCGTTCATTGCAGCGCCGACAGTCTGCAGCAGATTTTGCTCAATCTGATCCTGAATGCCCGCGACGCACTCGCCGACCACCGGCAGCCGCAAATCAGCATCGGCGTCAGGTCCGTCGAGGAAATGCTGGAATTGAACGTGACCGATAACGGTCCCGGCATTCCGCAGGATATGCAATCGAAAATTTTCGATCCGTTTTTTACCACCAAGCCCCCCGGTAAAGGGACCGGCCTGGGGTTGTCGGTCATTCGCCGTCTGGTTCAGGATGTGGGCGGCAATATACAGGTGGAGAGCCTGCCGGGGCACGGCTGCTGCATGCGCTTGCGCTTCCCCTGTGTTTGAAATAGCGGGATTCCAATCCCTATGAGGCACGGTATATGGCAAGCAAAATTCTGGTAATAGACGACGATCCCGCGGTGCGCAACGCCTTCAAGCTGATTCTGGAAGAAGACAACTTCGCGGTTTACGAGGCCGAGAACGGTTTGCAAGGCATCGAAATAGCCCTTGCCGAACGCCCCGATCTGATTTTTCTCGATCTGCGCATGCCCGGCATGGATGGCGTGGAAACCCTGCGCCGCCTGAAAGCCGCCGACCAAACGCTGAGCATCTATATCGTCACCGCCTTTGCCGCCGAATACATGGAGCAACTGAAATGCATCCATGAGGAAGGCGTTCAGTTCGAACTGGCCAGCAAGCCGCTGTCTTCCGAACAAATTCGCAATATCGCCCGGAGCGCCCGTAATACCCCGCCTCGGGAAGTGCGGTGCGGGCGGCCGCCCAAGCTGGTCCTTACCCTGTACGTGGTGTCGTTGAACAGCGAAACCCGCCGTCTGGTCGAAGAGATCAGCGTTGCGCTCGCCAATCTCTACGATCCCGGGAATTGGGTTCTGGATGTGGTCGAAGTATTGGACATGCCGGAAAAAGCGCTGGAAAAAGACGTGTTCGCGACGCCGATGCTGGTCCGCGACGTGCCGGAACCGGTGCTGAAATTACTCGGCGACCTGTCGCGGGTGCCTTCGGTCATTGCGGCCATTACCACCGAAGCGAAAGGCGTCGGCGTACAAACCATCATCGTTTGAGCAAATTCGCCCACTATGGTTACCCATCGTTACAAGTTAGACCTGATTCTCGACACGATCACCGACGGCGTCCTGGTGGTGGACAGCCAGGGTGTCGTGCTCTATGCCAACCGGGCTGCGGAAAAACTGCTGGCACGCAGTCCGATAGTCGGCCAATTGCTGGCGATTCCGGTCAATCCGGATAAAAACAGCTATCAGGACATCAATCTGATTCGTCCGGACGGCCTCGCCTGGGCGGAAATGCGTTCCGCGCCGCTGAATTGGGACGGCCAGCCCGGCTATGTCATTGCCTTGCGCGACATTACCGAACGCAAGCACATCGAGCTGGAAAGGCAAAAGTTCGTTTCGCTGGCCGACAACAGCATGGAGTTCATCGGCATGGCCGACATGAATTTCATTCCCTTTTATATCAATGAAGCCGGCATGCGCCTGGTTGGCCTCGACAGTCTGGAACAAGGCGTGCGAACGCCGGTCCGGGAGTTTTTCTTTCCGGAAGATCAGCGTTTCATCGTTGAAGAATTCTTCCCGCGCGTGGTACGCGAGGGGCACGCCGATGTGGAAATCCGGTTCCGCCATTTCAAGAGCGGCGACGCCATCTGGATACATTACAACGTGTTTACCATTAAAGACAGTACCGGCGAGCCGATAGGTTTTGCCACCGTGAGCCGTAATATTTCCGTCAGCAAGCAGGTCAAGGCGGCCTTGCACGAGGCTAGCCAACGTAAAGATGAATTCCTCGCCATGCTGGCTCACGAATTGAGAAACCCGCTGACTCCCATTAACAACGCCGCCCATATCCTGGACAGGCTGAAGTTGGAGGACCCGCGGCTCGGTTGGGCGACGGAAGTCATCAAGCGGCAGGTGAAACACCTCACTCACCTGGTGGACGATCTGCTGGATGTTTCCCGCATCGCGCGGGGCAAAATTTCACTGAAAAAAGAACGGCTCGACCTTGTAGAAGTGATTAAGGCTGTCCTGGAGACGGCGCGCGGCTTCATCCTGCCTAAACGGCAATCTCTCGATGTCCGTTTGCCGGAGCAGCCGATTCGGGTGGAAGGCGATCCCGTCCGTCTGTCTCAAGTGTTGCTCAACCTGCTCGACAATGCGAGCAAATATTCTCCGGAAAAAGGCCGAATCGAGGTGAACGTTCAACTGCTCGGGGCCGAGGTCGAGATCCGGGTGCAGGATAACGGCACAGGCATTTCGCCGGAACTCTTGCCGACCATTTTCGACCTGTTCCAGCAGGGTACGCGCACGCTGGACCGATCTCAGGGCGGGCTCGGCATCGGGCTGACTTTGGTCAAGCAGTTGGTGGAGCTGCACGGCGGACAGGTCACGGCATCGAGCCCTGGCGCCGGACTCGGCTCCATTTTCAGCATCCGGTTACCGACATTGGCCGGTACGGTGCCTCTTTCTGTCTCCGAGACACCCAAGCCATCGCTTGACACAGGCATTCGGGTGTTGGTCGTGGACGATGATCCCGACGTGAGGGAGAGCACGGCCCTACTTCTGGGGCTGAATGGCTACGAGGTCAGGACGGCCGATTCGGGCGAACGGGCCATCACGCTGATCGACACGTTCCGTCCCGATGTGGTGCTGCTGGACATCGGAATGCCCGGAGAGAACGGTTATCAAGTGGCTCAGCGCATCAGGCGCCTAGCCGGCGGCGGCGACCTGCTGCTGATCGCGTTGAGCGGCTATGGACGGACGGAAGACCTGGCCCGTTCACGGGAGGCAGGTTTTGACCATCACCTGGTCAAACCTTTGAATTTAAATGTGTTATGCAACCTGATGGAAACGGAATTCGCAGACAGGCCGAGTTGACTGCCCTGCGCTTTAGGTGCGGAGCTTATAGCCCCCCAAATTGATTCCGTACTTTTGCACCTTGCCGTAGACCGCCCGCGGCGTCAGTCCCATCCTGTCGGCCGCCTTTTTCACATCGCTCCGGGCGGGTATAGACGCAAACTTCGCAGCGGCCGTGCCGGCGGGCGATGCTTTGCCTGATCTCGACCTTGGCGTAGCCGAAATTCCGCGCCGCGATACCGCCGAATACGCTGGAGGTCATCCGGCACAGTTCGGGGAAGTCGGTTACCTGTTCGCCGAAAGGGCAGCAGGAATTGGTCACCGCAACGCAATCGCGGTTCGCGGAAACCAGGGAAAATTTTCCGCCGATGTTGTTTTTCAGGCCGAGGATCAGCTCGGTATAGCTTTCGATGTCCAGGGGACCGTTGTTGTGCGTATTGTCCCGGTAGGTTTCTTCGAAAAAACAGCCGGCGGTTTTCGCGATATGTTCGATCAGCTGCTCGCAATGCTTTTGCCCCAGTTGTTCGTTCGCGTGCATCAACTCCAGAATGAAAGTCTGTAAAAAAATACCGGCGTTACGCCGGAGAGGGATGGATTGCTCATGGCCTGTGAAATAAAATTTCATCAATTGAATCATAATTTCATTTGGCGGACAATGGATAAATTATAACTCCATGAAATTACAGGATAAATTCTACAGTGCATATTGGCATGGTATTTGTTGTCCAAGTCATGTGCATTGAGCACTTCAACTAAAACGACATCCAGACATCGGAGGAGACCATGAGCGATAACAAACCCCCTTTAGACCCCCACCCGCTGAGCGAATATGTCGCCTGGGCCGGAAACCGCAACCGGGAACCGATCTTGGGCGTTTTAAAAGAAAAATTGCCCAAAGCGTCTGGTCGCGTGCTCGAGCTCGCCAGCGGTAGCGGAATGCATATCAATTATTTCGCGCCGCATTTTCAGCATTTGCATTTTCATCCCTCCGACAAGGACAAGGAGGTTTTCGACAATATTAAAAAGCTGTCCGCCGATCATGCGAACGACAATATCGCCGACCCGGTGCATCTGGACCTGACCGATCCGCGTACCTGGTTCAATCCCGGCAAGTCGAAAACCTTCGATGCGATTTTCTGCATCAACATCTTCCAGGTCGCGCCGATTTCGATCGCGGACGGGATGATGGAATGCGCTTCGCAGCTTCTGAGCGACGACGGTATCCTATTGATTTACGGTCCTTTCAAGGTGGAAGGCGGTTTTACTACCGATTCGAACAAAGAGTTTCATGAAACTTTGAGCTCCGCCGGCGTTGTGGAATGGGGTTTGAAGGATGTTGCCGATCTGAGGAAGGCGGCCGAAAAATACAACATGGAGTTGAAGGAAATCATCGATATGCCGGCGAATAATTTCTCGCTGGTTTTCGGCAGACCCTAAGCGAGAGGAGCTGAACAATGGGCGAAACCGGCGCGGCTGTGATTATTGGCGTGGGTCCGGAGCAGGGACTGGGAGCGGCGCTTGCCCGGCGATTTGCCGCAGAGGGGCTGCATGTCTATCTGGCAGGGCGGAGTGAAGAAAAACTTCACAGAGTCGCTTCGAGTATCCGGCAGACCGGCGGTTCAGCCACGGCGGTCGTTGCCGATGCCACGCACGAAGCCGAGGTCGAACATTTGTTCAGCGTTGTCGGGGATACGGGGCAGGGCGTGGAAATTGCGGCGTACAATGTCGACAGCAATATTCCTTCGCTCCTGCTCGAAACCGATGCGGAAACGTTTTCCCTGCTTTGGCGGCAGAATTGCCTGGGAGCCTTCTTCTTCGGCAAGGCCGTGGTTAGGGCCATGCAGCCCAGGAGCCGCGGCACGCTGTTTTTTACCGGCGCCACCGCATCCTTGCGGGCCAAGCCGCCGTTTACCGCCTTTGCAACCGCGAAAGCCGGTTTGCGGGCGCTGGCGCAGGGCATGGCGCGCGAGTTTTCGCCGCAAGGCATCCATGTCGTGCATGCGGTCATCGACGGCGTGATCAACGGCGAGCGTGCCCGGAACCAGTTTCCCGACTATGTCAAAGCGAAAGGCGAGGGCGGTCTTTTGGAACTGGAAGCGATCGCCGAAACCTATTGGGCCATGCACCGCCAGCATCCCAGCGCCTGGACGCATGAGCTGGATTTACGGCCTTACAAAGAACCTTTTTAGGAGGAGAGCCTGTGAAAGAAAACCCAAGCTGGATTTTAGAGGGCTGCTATTTCGAAACCTGCAACTGTGAAGTTTCCTGCCCCTGCGTTTGGCTGCAGCCGCCCTCGCACGGGGACTGCAGACTACTGGCAGCTTGGCACATTGAGCGGGGCCATCTGGAAGGGCTTGATCTGGGCGGCCTGAATGTGGCGCTGGCTTGCTACGCCCCGGGCTTGATGATCGAGGGCCAATGGCAGGCCGCGCTGTATGTGGACGAACGCGCCGACGCGAGCCAGTTCGATGCGTTGGTGCAGATTTTCGGTGGCCAGCAAGGCGGCCATCCGGCCGTTTTGATGAGCCTTGTCGGCGAAGTGCTCGGGATCAGCAAGGTCACGATCGATTTTGAAGAGCAGGGCAAATCCCGGCGCCTGCTAATTCCCGGCATCGCCGAAGCCGAAATTACAAGCATTCAAGGTATCCGTGGTGCAGAAGCGACGATCGACAACCCGCCTTTATGCGTGGTCACTAGCCACCCCTCTGTTGTCGCCCGTTCGAAAAGCTATCATTATCACGATCACGGCAAAGAGTGGGAGTTCTCCGAGCGCAACGGTTATTATTCCGAATTTGTTTACCGGCCGTGAGGATCGGATTCAAAAGTCAGGGGGCGATTTGGGCCTTGCTGATGGCCGCTATCGTGATCGCCTGGAGCACGCTTTATTTCCAGTCGCGGCGGCTGGAAGCCCTGCCGATGCAGGACATGTGGATGCCACCGAATCAAGCATCGACATGGCGTCTTGGCGACTTTGCCTATGTCTATGCGATGTGGGCGGTCATGATGGCGGCAATGATGCTGCCGTCCGCCTTGCCGATGCTGAACGCCTACGTGAAAGTCAGTCGCCGCATGAACGCGCGGCCGGCTCAAGCACTCGCGCTATTCGCGGCGGCTTATCTGGGCCTGTGGATACTGTTCGGCATTCTGCCGACGCTGCTGCAATGGCGGCTGCACGGGCTGGTTTGGCTGTCGCCGATGATGGAAAACCAAAACCGCGGCTTCGCGGCCGGGGTTTTCCTGCTTGCCGGCGGTTACCAATTCATGCCGCTCAAAAATGCCTGCCTGACCCATTGCAAGACGCCGATGGGGTTCCTGCTGAATGAATGGCAAGGCGGTCTCGCCGGCGCATTCCGCATGGGGCTTAAACATGGCTTCCATTGCATCGGCTGCTGTTGGGCACAGATGCTGATCATGTTTGCGGTCGGTGTGATGAATTTCGGCGGCATGGCCTTGCTGACGCTGATCGTTTGCATCGAAAAGTGGGTGCCGCTGCAAGCACGGCCGATCGCAGCAACGATTGGCTTCGCTTTTCTTTTGTGGGGCGCCGGTATCTTTTTGTGCAATTGAATTTTCGCGTCAATTCGTCGTCCTACCGGGCAACATTCTGGCGTCTTCCTGCCCCGATATCGTGGCCGCTGCTGGCCGGGAAGGCGCGAATGGAGGGGGGAACCCATAGGCGCCAACTTAATTGCCGGAAACGCTGAAGATGAAGACCCTGCAGATGACCGGCCTGATACTGCCCAAATTAATCAGCCGAATGGAGTCGGTCGTTTTCGAAACCATCGACCAAAGGCTCAGTAAAGCTTTGTTGGATTCGGGTGGAAGGGATCATCACGATAACACATCACGAGCTGGCCTACGAATTAGGCGCCGCTCGTGAAGTAGTATCACATCATGCAGGGGCTGGCGGACACCGTTCGCGCCTGCGGCATCGACCAAGTGATTCTGGCGACCGGCGACAACGAGGAACAGGAGGCGAAACGGGTGACCGACTACATCCATGCCGACGGCGATTATTTCAACTGCAAGCCGGAGGCAAAAACCGCACTGGTCAAACAATTTCAGGCCGAGGGCAAGGTTGCCATGGTCGGCGACGGCATCAACGACGCACCGGCGCCGGCCGCCGCCCATGTCGGCATCGCGATCGGCGGCTACAAGAACGTGAATCTGGCGATCATGTCCTCGGATGTGGTGATTCTCGGGCAAGATGCCCAGGATCTGGTCACGATCCTGCGGCTCAGCCATAAAATGGGCGGCATTATCCGGCAGAATTACCTGTGGGCCGTCAGCTTCAACAGCATCGGCCTGGCACTGGCCACCTTCGGGATGCTCAATCCGATCTTTGCCGCGCTGCTGCATCATGTCAGTTCGGTTTTCGTGGTAGTAAATGCCGCCCGTCTGTATTTTAGCGGCATTGAGCAATCGCTGATCGGGCCTGTGTTCAGGAAAATGGATGCACTGACTTTACGTAAACCACATCATGGCGAAGAAAGCGCACTGACCAGTTTTGAAAGAGGGGAAAAAACAGTCGCTGAGCAAAAATCTTGATCGTGTGTCTTTTATTTAGAGCTGTGCAATGTTGTTTATGTGGTGAGGCAGAAAAAGATTCTCGACGATCTGGATTTTTCAATCAAAGACAGGGAAATGCCAGGGCAATTGCGCTATCTCTTCCTTGACAGGTCAATGCGTACAGCTGTAAGCCAGCATTGGCGCATCGAAAATCAGCCGCATTGAGGATTAGCTGTGCAATTCGGAGAAAATGACAACTGGATAAGAAAAAAACGTCCCGGAAAACCTGGCTTTGATCCGACGTGCCTTGCACCGAAGAACCTTCGACTTGGAAAGCTGGAAGGCCATGTCAGCCTGCGAAGCCGCTGCCGAGGTCGCCAATACCGAAATCTACGTCACGGTTTTTCAAAATCAAGCGTGTGACTGGTTAGTACCTGTAAAAAGGTGACTAAATCAGCCTTTTCCCCGGTAGTCAAATGCAGCGGAAAAATCTTTTTATCGAGAAAACGATTGCGTTGGCCGCCTTGATCATAAAAATCGATGACTTCTTCCAGTGTCTTCAGACTGCCGTCATGCATATAAGGCCCGGTTAGGGCGACATTACGTAAAATCGGCGTTTTGAATTTACCGATGTCGGCCGGATCTTTCGTGACGTTAAACAGGCCGAGTTCCGAACGTTGTGCGTCCGTGAGCGGGTACCTGTCCGGTTTTTTGGCTTTGAGAAATTTACTGAGGACCGGCTTTAAAATTTGACTGCCGACGCCGAGATTATAAAAACGGTTGTCGGTGAACAAGGCATGGTCCCACGAAATTTCGTGGCAGACCATGCAGTTGCCTTTGCGCTGGAAAATGCGCAAGCCGCGGGCTGCGCTCGGCGACAGGGCGGCGCGGTCACGGCCGAACAGAAAACGGTCGAAGGGCGAATCGCCAGCTATTAACGTACGCTCGTAGGCGGCGATGGCTTGTGCGACGTGGCCGGCCGTGACGGCATCGGCAGTGAGCGTGAAGGCGGTCTTGAATAATCGAGTATATTCGGCGTCGCTGCGAATCACCTCGATTAAGGCTTGTGAATTCGCCAAACCGTGTTCGATCGGATTGAATAAGGGGCCGAGCACCTGTTCTTCCAGGCTGGCGGCGCGGCCGTCCAGAAACAACGTTTGATAATAGGCTGCGTTCAGTATGCTCGGTGCGTTGCGCGTACCGATCTGCCCTTTGATGCCGCGTGCGGCGACCCGGCCGTCGGTGAAAGCTTTTCCAGAGACATGGCAGTTGGCGCAGGCGATCGAACCGTCAGCGCTCAAGCGCGGGTCGTTGAACAAGCGTTTGCCCAATGCGATTTTGTCGGCACTTTGCGGATTGTCGGCAGGAATCGATAACGGCGGTAAGCCGCGCGTCGGTTCGGCCAAGGCGCCAGTCCAGAAGAGCCATCCCAAAAGCAAAACCGATAGATGCCGCATCATGTCTCCTAATACGAATATTCCAGCCCTAACCAGACATTATTGTTTTTCACCGCCCGCTCCTCGGTGGTCAGCTTCCGGCGGCCGTGCTGCCAGCCCAATTTGATGCCGGCGTGCTCGGTCATTTCATAGCGTAATTCGATCTCGCCTTGATAAACAATCTCGGCGGCGCCGAAATGCTCGTCCGAGCGGTTGGTGCTGGTAAAGTCGTTTTTTTCATAGTCGAAAATAAAATTTGCGGTCAATTTCTCGGCCGGACGCAGACTTAGTTCCGCCGACGCATAATGGTTGACGTAAGATACGTCGTCGGGAAAATGCGGTGACTTCTGCTGGGCCGCGCTGCCGTGTTCGTAGTGATAGCCGATCAAAAGCTCGGTGCCCGGGCCAATCCGCCATTCAAAGTGTGGACCGACGGTCCAGAACTCGGTATCGCGATGCTGAAAAGGTTCGTTATAAATGCGTACGCCGTAACGGCCGAGCAGGCGTACCGTCACGCTTTCGTTCAAGGCTTGATCGAGATGGATTGAGCCGTAATGGTTGGTCAGGCTTTCGTTGCCCTCGAATTCTTCGCCATCGAGCGCGCGGAAAAGATTACGGCCGAGATATAAATCGGGCGTGACATTGTAAAGCAGGCTGACTTGGGTCCCGCTTGCGAACGACTGCGATGCCGTGAATTCGAACAAGCCGTGCGAGAACCGGGTTTGCCGCGTAAATAAATAAGCCCCGGCATCCAGTGACACGCGCAGTAAACCGAAACGGTTTCGGCCGATCCAGTCGACTTCGGCGCTCGGTTCGTAGACGAAATCGCCACCTTGGCCGGGCCTGTCGACGATCGGTTGCGTCGGGTCGTCCTTGAGCGACAATCGGCGGCTCACCGAAAACAACGCGGCGTCGTCGGTATAGAACGCATTTGCTTCGGCGCCGATTTTCCACCCGCTTTCCGCATGGGCGTCCGCACTGCCACAAACGGCTATCCAAAGTGCGGACGGCAATAGTTTCGATCGGGTTATCGCGCGCATTTATTGTTATTTTTCGCTGAAAATTAAGCCATTGATGCGGCCATGCATCAGTCTTTGCCAAAAAACGCCGGCGGTTCGGACCATTCCGCGCCCGTCGGCTAAAAGAGCGAACGCGTCTCGGTGCATTCGCTAGGGAGTAACTAATCCTGTTCCGGCATATCCTGCACGATCACGACGTAAGGTTCGCCGATCGGCAGTTTGTCTTCCGGCTTCTGGAAATAAATGACCTTGCCGTAGGTTTCGTTGATCGCCGGCATAATTTTTTTCGCTTCAGCCGCGGTCAGATCCGGGAAGGAGGCATGCGCTCTCGGCACTTCGATCTTATGGTAATGCCAGTATTTTTTCTCTCCTTCCGGCAAAGAGTTGTATTGCGCGGTGGTGATGATGTACTCGAAGCCGATCGGTTTATCCTGATCTTTCATGCCGGAATGAAACATCAGGCAGACCAAGGTGCTGTCGTCATAAGCCTTGCAGTGATGATGCACGGGCACTTGCAGTTTGGGGTCGTGCACGTCGTGCGTATCCGGCACCAGATGGCGGATCGCCTGAATGTGTAAATCATTGAAGCCCAAATGATTCGGGTGCTCGATTTGGTGGGGATTCATGGTTTTGTCGTACAGCTTCGGTGTTTTCGCTTTGGCGTGGTGCTGACTTTTTGCGACCGCTGCCGTACTCATTGCGACCAATGCGACCAAAGTACCGGTCAGGATTCGTGATTTCATGGATATCATCCTCTTTAGAATTGTTGTTGTGTTTTGATGACGGTCGCCGTTACGATCGTCATTTTGAATATAGGAAAAACCGTGCCAATCCTGGGTGGCGCTTATATCCTTATGAAATTGGTCAACTTTTATAACCTCCTTTTTTGCCTTTGGACCGATCATGTTTCAATTTCTGTTTCATTATTGATTCAATCTATTTCTTGAAACGCACCATGAAACGCTCGACGGCGGTTCGTTTTTAAGCGCCAAGCGATCAGCCGGCAACCAGGTAGGCAAGTCTCGGCGTATCCCGACAACTTTTGCAAAGTGATCGCTGAGTGTCTTGAATTTACTGAGGGTAACGATGTAAAACCGCGGCTTGCCCCTGGCAGAGACTGAATCGAAATAAGGCCGTTCAGACGCCGTGCGAGTCTTCCTCCACGGCCTTAGTCTTCATTACCGATGAAATGCAGCACGGTCACCGTGATGATGAACGCCAAAAAAATGAAAAACAGCAAAGGCAGCGCAAAAGGAATGTCATGATGATCTTTCATGTTTACTTGTAAAACCGCGGAAAAAATACTCAACATAAAATCCAACATATCGATTCTCCGAGTCTATGTAATCATTTCCGGGTCTCTACACGCTGGTCGTATAGAGCATGAAGGTGCCGGAACGGGTAGAAACAATGTCAGGATCAAAATAACGACACCGACAATTGTTGAGAAAAACTGTAAGTAATTTCCGATTCGGAGTCAGTGACCGAGTCACATTGGAGCAAAAATCTTGACTTCTTCATTCATCAAGAGACGAATCTCGGATTCCTTGGTGCGGTTTGAAATGGAACTTAACCCAATAGCGCTCGATGTTCCCGTTGATCAGGCTAAGGGCGTGGCTGCCGAAACCGTGCATATGGCGGTAAGTTGCCTGCCGCTGTCCGACATCACGATAGAGATTTGGTGTAAAGTTTCGGACAGGGAGGTCCGGAAATCATTTCGTTCCATCAAATCCATGGGTTCCGTCCAAATGGCGTAAATGCGAAGGTGCGCCCCGATTTCCGGCCAGGGTAGGCCAGAGCGAACGCTACGACGTGGAATACGAGTGCAACGGCGTTGCCAGTTGATGGTCTTTTATGCGCGCTGTTTGAGAACTGGCGGCGCGTGGAGGTGGTGGATAATCATGCCGCAGCACAGTGGGCAGAAGGCGCCCGACGTTTGGTGCAAGAGGATTACCCGCAGGCAAAGCGGATCATCTGGGTCGGTAACCTGAACACGCATGCCGGCGCCTCACTGTAAAGCCTTCCCGCCGGCCATGGTGCGTTCGTTGCTGGATAAGCTGGAATTCGTTTACACCCTCAAACAGGGCAGTTGGCTCAATATGGCCGAATGCGAGTTCAGCGTACTGAGCCGCCAATGCCTGGATCGACGACTCCCGGATATCGAAACGGTCACTTCTGAGATTCGGGCATGGACGAAACAACGCGACCTAGGTGATGGGCGACCAATCCAATCAATGCCCATTCCGCATCTGTCAGGTCGCCATTGAGGGGGCTGACGTAAAAGGCGTGCGGCTTAATCATCGCTTTGATCCTGCGTCGGTTCATGATGGCCTCATCAAGGATGCGCGAGGTCCTCAGCGGTCAATTGGCTCACTGGTTTGCCCTTGTATTCGCCGGTCAAGGTTTTCAGGAAGGCAACGATTTTACCGGTCTCTTCACCGTTTAAGGTCTTGCCGGATTGAACCCATCCCATGATTCGGACCGCCTCGGCTAGATCGGAGACCGAGCCGTCGTGAAAATAAGGATGGGTCAATTCGATGTTGCGCAATACAGGGACCTTGAAGAAATGGCGGTCTTTTTCATCCTTCGTGACGTTGAAACGGCCGTTATCGACCTCAGTCAGTTCGCCGCCGCGCAGTTTAAAATAATCTTGTTTGACGCCCATTTTCTCGAACGACAAGCCGCCCAGCGCCGGTCCGAAATGGCAGGAGGCGCAATTCGTTTTAAACAAGTCGTATCCGGCCTTTTCATTCGCCGTCAGAACGTCTTGTTCCCCGCGCAGATACCGGTCGAAACGGGCATTGGGCGTCACCAGCGATTCTTCGAAAACGGCAATCGCATGGGTCACCGTCGATTGCGTCAGGCCTTGTTCCGGGTAGAGTTTGGCGAAAGCATCCGTGTAATGCTTTACGTTGTTAAGTTTTTCGACGACCTTGTTCCATTCCGCACCCATTTCGACATGGTTGGCGACAGGCCCGGCGGCTTGTTCCTGCAAGTCTTTGGCGCGGCCATCCCAGAACTGGGCGATGTTATACATGGCGTTATAGACGGTCGGGGAATTGATCGGGCCCTGCTGTCCACGGATGCCGGTGGCGACCCTGGCCTGATCGGTGCCGCCCCGGGTCAAGTCGTGGCAGAACGCGCAGTTTAAAGTATCGTCTCCGGACAGCATGCGATCGTGGAAGAGCTTGTCGCCCAGAGCCACTTTTTCAGGGTCGAGATCAACCGTTAACGGCAAAGGTTGCACGGGCTCGCCCTTAAACGCTTCGGCGGCATCGAGGCTCGAGGGATGTTTGGCTCGTTCCTCGGCAATCCATGCAAGAATGCTGTCTTTTTCGCCGGCAGTCAGGCGCCCGGTCCAGTGCATCAAAAAATATTGTGCAGGCGGCATGCTGCCGTTTCGAACGACACTTTCCAGTCTGGCCAGCATTAGTGGACTAAAGGCTTCCTCACCGCTGTAAAGTTGTTTGCTTAAAACCAGCCGGGCTCCGGCTTCCTCGATATCTTGCGCCATCAGTTGTTTGGCGATCGGCAGTTCGGAATAGATCGGCATCCGGGCCATGCCGGGCGAATGGCAATCGACGCATTTGTCCTGCAGAATCTGCGAGACCTTGGCAAAACTTTCGGGGCTGCCGGGAACAGCGGGAATCGGCTCGTTCTTACTCGTCAAACCGATCAGATTGGAGGTCGGAAAAAACAATAAGACTGCCAGTAGCGAAAGAATAGCCCATTGAGTATATTTCATAATTCTACTCTCATGTATCTTATGCCCGGACTGCCAGGCATGAATTTATCGATGCTTGCGCCCATGCCTCCGGCAATCAGTACCTGGACGTCGTCGTCCAAAGGGGAAAGCTCTAACGGCGACGATTCATGGAACGACTGCTCCTTGGGTAATTCCAGCAACTCCTTGCCGGCAACTACACCGTTTTCGATCCGATAGATCCAGAATTTTCTGCATCGGCCTGTGTGTCCGGTGATGTCTTTGCGGTTTTGGCTGGCGACAGCTATTTTCATGGGGATTTTCTCGTCATTGGCGCCCGCGATCGTCCCTGATTCCAGACCAATAAATTAGCTATAAGAAGGAGGTAAAAGCGGCTCAACTCCTTCGAAATGAGCGGTAGGATGATGTTTGGTAATCAATTTGCTGATCGCCTCGATGCTCCCTTTCGGAATATCAACCATGACCAGCAATTCACCGCGTTCAATCGCCTCTTCGTATTTTTTGACTTTGGAATTGCCGACCTGGAGTCCCGCCAGACCGCTCATCATTGCGCCGATAGTGGCACCGTAAAGTAAAACGCCGAGGACCGGGCCGCCTGCAATCGCAAATCCCGCAAAACGTAAACCTATCAGTCCGGCGATCAATCCCGTTGCTCCACCGAGTGCCGCACCGCGTTCCATTGCAGCGACAAAATCTGTCTTCTGAAATTCGCTGGCTTCGGGCAAATCTTCCAATGGGGTGTCTCGTTTCGCCAAGACGTGCATATGGCGGTCTTCTATTCCTACTGAGCGTAATTCGTCAACGATTTTATGCGTCGTTTCGAGATTTGGGGACAAAAAATAAATTCTTCGCATGGTCTTCTCCTGTGTTACAAAGTTAAAATCATCGCTGCAAGAACTCGGCTTATCCAAGATATAAGCACCAATGGCGTTTCTTAGAGAGGCCATTATGGGGTGATAAGCGCCTTAGAAACAAGTCGGGCTGGATTCAAGTTTCTCCAGTGCCAAAGAGACACTGAGTTTCATTAGAAAAAATACATGAAAAACTTGTTATGTGCTTGCTATCATTCATTGGGTTCTATCATAAAAGAATACCTTGACTTTTCCGAGAAGTTAATCACCGGCGTTGTCGCCCGGTTCCAGCTACATGGCGTTGATCACCGCCAGTGTGCAGGCCAGACTCACATCCGTGGCGGCCAACAGCAATTGCAGCGTGTATTGGCTCGAAACCGCCGTCCACGTCGAGTCCGACCCAGATGCCGGCCATCACGAAACCGGCTACGAATAGCGGGCTGCTCCAGCGGATCACCCGCAGCGCGCGTTCCGCCAGTGCGCCTTCGGTGCGCCAGCGCGGATCCGGCAGCTTGCTCCGGTAGTCGAACCCGACCGGGCGCAAAAACAACGCGAACAGCAGCACCAGCAAGCCGGTATAAAACCCCGAGAAAAATGCCGCGTACACGATCGACCAAGCGCCGAAACTGATGCCGCCCAGGGTGGTTCGGGTGCGTGTAGCGTGATTTCATGGGTTGAGCCTGAGCCGGGCAGACGATAGGTTGGACTGCCCAGTAAGGCAGCCCGGATCGGGAGAAGATCAATAACGGTAATATTCGCCTTTGTAAGGACCTTCGACCGGCACGTTGATGTAACGCGCCTGCTCCTCGGTCAGCCGGGTCAACTTGACGCCGATTTGCGCCAGATGCAGGCTGGCGACTTTTTCGTCCAGCTTTTTGGGTAGCACGTAAACCTTGTTTTCGTACTGTTCGGCATCGTTCCACAGTTCGATCTGCGCCAGCACTTGGTTGCAGAAGGAATTGGACATCACGAAGCTCGGATGGCCGGTCGCGCAGCCGAGGTTGACCAGCCGGCCTTCGGCCAGCACGATCAGGCGCTTGCCGTCCGGGAAGATCACATGGTCGACCTGCGGCTTGATGTTTTCCCAGGTATACTGGCGAAGCGAAGCGATGTCGATTTCCGAGTCGAAATGGCCGATGTTGCAGACGATCGCCTGGTTTTTCATCGCCTGCATGTGCTGATGCGTGATTACATTCACGTTGCCGGTCGCGGTCACGAAAATGTTCGCGAGCGGCGCGGCTTCTTCCATCGTGACGACCCGGTAACCTTCCATCGCCGCCTGCAAGGCGCAGATCGGATCGATTTCGGTGATCCAGACCGTCGCCCCCAAGCCGCGCAGCGACTGCGCGCAGCCCTTGCCGACGTCGCCGTAGCCGCAAACGACCGCGATCTTGCCCGCCACCATCACGTCGGTCGCGCGCTTGATGCCGTCGACCAGCGATTCACGGCAGCCGTACAAGTTGTCGAATTTGGACTTGGTGACCGAATCGTTCACGTTGAAAGCCGGCACCATCAGAGTGCCTTTGGCGACCCGTTCGTGCAGGCGCAACACGCCGGTCGTGGTTTCCTCGGACAGGCCCCGAACGTTCGCCATCAGCTCGGGGTATTTCTCGTGCATCATCAGCGTCAGGTCGCCGCCGTCGTCGAGAATCATGTTCGGCCGCCAGCCGTTCGGGCCTTCGATGGTCTGTTCGATGCACCAGTCGAATTCGGCCTCGGTCTCGCCCTTCCAGGCGAACACCGGAATGCCGGCCGCGGCGATCGCGGACGCGGCATGGTCCTGGGTGGAAAAGATGTTGCAGGACGACCAGCGCACTTCCGCGCCCAGCGCGGTCAGCGTCTCGATCAGCACCGCGGTCTGAATCGTCATGTGCAGGCAACCGGCGATCCGCGCGCCCTTCAGCGGCTGCCCGGCGCCGTATTCGGCACGTAGCGCCATCAGGCCCGGCATTTCGGTTTCGGCGATGGCGATCTCCTTGCGCCCCCACTCCGCCAGCGCCATGTCGGCGACTTTATAATCTTGGCTCATTTCCCGCTCCTCTATTTTCCTTACTGAATTAAATGCCGGCCGCATCGCGCAAGGCTTCGACCTTGTCGGTTCTTTCCCAAGTAAAGGTGTCTTCGGTCCGTCCGAAGTGGCCGTAGGCGGCGGTGGGCTGATAGATCGGCTTCAACAGGTCCAGCATCGCGATCAGGCCTTTCGGCCGGAGATCGAAAATCGAACGGACGATCTCGACCAGACGGTCTTCGCCGAGCTTGCCGGTGCCGAAAGTTTCGATCGTGATCGACGTCGGCTCCGCCACGCCGATCGCGTAGGACACCTGAATTTCGCAGCGCTCGGCAAGGCCCGCCGCAACGATGTTCTTCGCCACGTAGCGCGCCATATAGGCCGCCGAACGGTCGACCTTGGACGGGTCCTTGCCCGAAAACGCGCCGCCGCCGTGGCGTGCCATGCCGCCGTAGCTGTCGACGATGATCTTGCGTCCGGTCAGGCCGCAGTCGCCGACCGGGCCGCCGATTACGAACTGCCCGGTCGGATTGATGAAAAACTGGGTGTCCTTGTGTACCCATTCTCTCGGCAATACCGGCAGGATGATTTCGTCCATCACCGCTTCATGGATCGCCTGGTTGCTGATGTCCGGCGCATGCTGGGTCGACAGCACCACCGTGTCGATCGCGACCGGTTTGTGATTTTCGTAGCGGAACGTGATTTGGCTCTTCGCGTCCGGACGCAGCCAAGGCAAGGTTTTATTCTTGCGCACTTCGGCCTGGCGTTTGACCAGCAGGTGCGAATACTGGATCGGGGCCGGCATCAACACGTCGGTTTCGTTGGTCGCATAGCCGAACATCAGGCCCTGGTCGCCCGCGCCCTGTTCGTGGTTTTCGGCTTCGTCGACGCCCATCGCAATGTCGGACGACTGTTTGCCGATCGCGTTCAACACCGCGCAGCTCTGGCCGTCGAAGCCGATGTCGCCGTGATCGTAACCGATAGCGCAGACGGTCTTGCGGACCAGCTCTTCCAGATCGACCCAGGCATTGGTCGTAATTTCGCCGGCGATGATGACCATGCCGGTTTTTACCATCGTTTCGCACGCGACGCGCGATTTGGGGTCCTGCGCCAGCAGCGCGTCCAGTACCGCATCGGAAATCTGGTCCGCGACCTTGTCGGGATGCCCTTCCGAAACCGATTCCGAGGTAAAAATGAAATTGTTGCTCATAGAGGTGCCTTTTAAAAACTAAAAACGTTGTTATTTCGATAGCAGTTGAGCTCCGCCTCAAGCGAGGATGATTTATTCTGCTGATTTTGTAGAATCAAACGAAAGACTTCTTTCCGGTCAATCACTTTAACCTCAAAATGCCTCTTACACTTTGAGCATTGATAATCGTAGGTAGGCATATTTTCCTCAGTTTTATTGTTGATCATGGCTGTAACGAAGAAGGCCTAATATTTATAGCTAAGTGCTCTCTGTTGAATATGTGAAAGTTAATTTCATCAATCAGGCTGTTTCTCGGCCACGCCGAACGCTGAGGAGAGCACATCAGCGCATAGCCGTTTTTCGGGGGCGAGTGTCGGTGCGCGCAAACATAGGGTTTCGATTTCCCAAATCCACCCGCTTACCACTACGTCTTTCGGGATCAGGGGATGTGTTCGGAAGGTGCCGAGGAGTGAGTACCCATAAACTGGCGTTGTCGTGTCCTGAGGTCTCATAGCGGTAGCGGTGACGTGTTGCCCAAAAATCGTAATCTTGGAGTCGTTTGTTTTTTTACTTGAGTGCAGCCATTTATCTTTCAGCAATGATCATGCCATATATAAAAAATAAAATATGTTTTATAAACAAATTCTTATGTTTAAACCTTGTGTCATTTAAGAAGATATGATTCAATAAGTGAAATTATTTTTCACTAGGATGATTTATGGAAAACAATCCTCTCTCTGAATTAACTCCCATCTTTTTTCTCCAGACGTTCATTCTGGAACTCATGCATGCCAGCGAACAACAGGGACAAAAACACAACGAGGAATTAATTGAAAAGATTGCTAATACGGCGGGCTGTTTTTTTGAGGATACCTATCGAAGCAATACGAATAAAACCGAAGCACTCGATATTGAAAGCTACATCGAACTGATTCTCGGCCTTAAAAATAACATAGGAGGCAAATTTTCACTGGAAGCCACTAATCAGGACTGCATTACCGTTACAAACAGTTGTTGCCCTTTTGGTGATCAAGTGACGAATTTCCCTGAATTATGCCGGATGACCTCCAGCGTTTTCGGTGGCATCGCCGCCAGAAATTTTGGTTATGCCAAAGTTGAAATTAAAGAAAGCATTGCCCGTCATGATGGCAAATGCGTAGTTTGCGTTTATAAAAACCCTGCGGCGTCCCAAGGGCGCCCAGGTATGGAATATACCGATACCACACCGGTTAAGGAAATCCAGGATATGAATGCGTTGCATTCCCGTATCGAAGAAAGTATGCAACAGATTTGGCGCAAACAAGTTACGCAGCCTGCAATAAAAGAGCCCCCTGCTATCGTCGCCAAATCAGCCACTATGCAGAAAATATTGCAATCGATAGAAGTGATAGCCCCGACTACGGCGACGGTTTTAATACAAGGCCAAACGGGTGTTGGAAAAGAATTGATTGCTCGAGCAATTCATGCCATGAGTGAGCGCTGTAGAAGACCGTTTATTCCTATAAACTGTGGTGCTATTCCAGAAAATCTTATCGAAACCGCCTTGTTTGGCCATGAAAAAGGCGCTTTTACAGGCGCCGTTGAAGTTCACCACGGTTATTTTGAAAGGGCGGATGGCGGCGCGCTGTTTCTGGATGAAGTAGACTCCTTATCTCCCGCTGCACAAACACGCCTGTTGAGAATACTGCAAGAGGGGGAGTTTGAGCGTGTGGGGGGCAAACAAACCTTGTCTGTCGATGTAAGAATTATTTCCGCAACCAATCAAAATCTGGAAGAGTTGGTAAGTAAAGGCGTGTTTCGGCATGACCTGTACTATCGGTTGAACGTGGTTCGAGTAAATATCCCGCCACTGTCCGAGCGGCACGAGGACCTGCCTTTTCTCGTACAACTCATACTGAAACGGCTGAACAAAAAATATAACAAAAATGTTGAATCCGTCAGCCGAAAGGTCATGCAAAAAATCCGCAGCTACTCTTGGCCGGGCAATGTCCGCGAATTGGAAAATATTCTCGAACGAAGCTTTTTGTTTGCTAAAGGTAATGAGCTGACTGATCTGGATTTAGAGATTTCGCCTACCGAGCCTAAGACTGACGAGTGGAAAGACGTAAAAGAAAATACTATAGCCAAAGTTGAGCAATCATTTCTTGAAGCAGCGTTAAAACAACATCAAGGCGATATTAAGAAAGTAGCGCTAACTATGGACATAACTCCTCGGGCGGTCTACCTCAAGCTGAAAAAATACGGGATAAATCTGGCAAGTTTCAGAAGCTAGGCTTAAAGCATAATCATCTGGGTAAATTACTAAAGATACAAATACTCGATTCTTCAGGCCGTCACAGGCTAACATAAACACCATTCCGCAAATTTTTATACCCATTTTAAATGGATATGAATTCTATCTATTTTATATCATCCATTTATCCTTATTTTTGAATTTACATAATATATATTCGACTATAAACTATGCCCGTGACAAAAAGGTGTATCAAATATCTTTAAAAAATACAATGTATTAGAGTATAATTTTCAAGGAAATTTTGAATGAGGTATTTAGCAATTATCGAACCTGCCCATAACGGATTCACGGCCTATAGCCCAGATCTGCCGGTATGTTCGGTAAATAGTTTAACGGAAGAAAAGGCGGCGGAAGCTTTGAAAGAAGCGCTTAAACGCCATATAAAAAAAATGAAACAAGGCGGATTGGAGACCCCGCAGAGTTATTGTAAAACGACGGTCATTGAAATTACATTTTAGGCAATGATCGTTGAATGATCGAATATTCAATTTTTCTATGTGCGGCATATACGTTTTGACCGCTCTTCAATGGTCTTAAATGGGTCATTTTGTACGGTCATACAGGCCCTATCGGCCCGGTAATTAATCGGCGAGAAAGATTTACCCGTCGTCTTTCCAGATCGAGCATCCTGTTCTAATTACCGGGCCGATAGGGCCTGTATGACTTCGACGTCAAACTGCCGGTTACCGGAATGACCTTTATCCGAACAGGCACTTGAAAAAGCAAATCTCCGGCCCCAATGTAGTGCTCATCCATTTTTTTCTAACCGGAACGAGCACCTATGACAGTGGAAGCAAAAAAACAAACTCTGGGCTTCGAGACCGAAGTCAAGCACCTGTTGCACCTGATGATCCATTCCTTGTACAGCAACAAGGAAATCTTTCTGCGCGAGCTGATTTCGAACGCTTCCGATGCGGCCGACAAACTGCGCTTTTCGGCTTTATCCGACGAAAGCCTGTACGAAGGCGACAGCGATCTGAAAATCCGCCTCGAGTTCGACAAGGACAAGCGCATCATCAAGGTGATCGATAACGGCATAGGCATGACCCGCTCCGAAGTGCAGGAACATATCGGCACGATCGCCAAGTCCGGCACCAAGCAATTCTTCGAATCGCTGACCGGCGACCAGGCCAAAGACAGCGAGCTGATCGGCCAGTTTGGCGTCGGCTTCTACTCCGCATTCATCGTCGCAGACAAGGTCACCCTGATTACCCGCAAGGCCGGCGCGCCGAAAAGCGAAGGCGTGCGCTGGGAGTCGACAGGCGAGGGCGACTACACGCTCGAAACGGTCGAGAAGGAAAAGCGCGGCACCGAAATCATCCTGCATTTGAAAGACTCCGAAAGCGAATTTCTGGACGGTTGGCGCATCCGCTCTATCGTCCGCAAATTCTCCGACCATATCTCGCTGCCGATCGTGATGGACAAGGAAATCATGCCGTCCTACGACGACGAAGGCAAAGAGATCGAAAATCCCAATCCGCTGGTCGAGGAAGAAACCGTCAACAGCGCCTCGGCCCTGTGGACCAAGGCGCGCCAGGACATTTCCGAAGACGATTACAATCAGTTCTACAAGCATGTCGGTCACGACTTTCAGGATCCCCTGGCCTATGTGCACAGCAAGGTCGAAGGCACGAACGAATATACTCTGCTGCTCTATGTCCCTTCGCGGGCGCCGTTCGACCTGTGGGACCGCGACAACAAGCACGGCGTCAAGCTGTACATCCGCAAGGTGTTCATCACCGATGACGCCGAGCAGTTGATGCCGCGCTACTTGCGCTTCATCAAGGGCGTAATCGATGCGAATTCGCTGCCGCTGAACGTTTCGCGCGAGATTCTGCAGCAAAGTAAACAGATCAGCACGATCAAATCCGGCGCGGTCAAGAAGGTGCTCGGCATGCTGGAAGGGCTGGCGAAGAACGAGCCGGAAAAATACGAGCAATTCTGGAGCGAATTCGGCGCGGTTATGAAAGAAGGCCCGATCGAGGATCATGCGAACAAGGAACGCATCGCAAAACTGCTGCGTTTCGCCTCGACCCATGGCGACAGCGACAAGCAGTCGGTCAGCCTGGAAGATTACGTCGGCCGGATGAAGGAAGGCCAGGAAAAGATCTACTACGTGACCGCGGACAGCTACGCGGCCGCAAAGAACAGTCCGCATCTGGAAATTTTCCGCAAGAAAGGCATCGAAGTGCTGCTGCTGTCCGACCGCGTCGACGAATGGCTGGTTTCGAGCCTGGACGAATTCGACGGCAAGCATCTGCAATCGGTCGCCAAGGGCCAGTTGGACCTCGGCAAGCTGGACGACGAGGAAGAGAAAAAGCACCAGGAAGAAGTCGGCAAGGATTTCGAGTCGGTGCTGAATCAAATCAAAGAAGTCTTGAAAGACAAAATCAGCGAAGTGCGGCTCAGCCACCGCCTGACCGAATCGCCGGCCTGTCTGGTTTCCGATGTGTACGGCATGAGCCTGAACATGGAACGGATTATGAAGGAGACCGGCCAGAAGATGAACTTCGGCAAGAAGCCGATCTTCGAAATCAATCCGGACCATACGCTGGTGCAGCGTCTGAGAGCCGAACAGGACGATGCGCGCTTCGCCGACCTGGCACAGATCCTGTTCGATCAGGCGATCCTGGCCGAAGGCGGCCAGCTCGACGATCCGGCCGCTTTCGTACACAAGCTGAACGGCTTGCTGCAGGGTCTTCTGCACTAATCGCGACACAAAAAAGGCCGGAATATCCGGCCTTTTTTTTCACCGTAGGGTACGCTGTGCATACCTTTTTCTAAATATTCGAGCAGATCAAAACAAGGTACGCACAGCGTACCCTACGTTATCGGCATCGGACGATTTTTTCCGTGCCGGTTAGCGCACCAGCAATACCATCACGCTGCCTGCCACCATTACCAGGCCTGCGACCAGCCTGCGTACCAAGTGCGGTTCGTTGAATATCCTGTAGCCGAGGAATACCTGGAACAGCATCCCGAGCTGAAACAAGGCCAGTGTGTAGGCAATCAGCATTTGCGCCATTAGCACCAGCGTCAGATATTGCATCACGAAGACCGCCGCTCCGACCAAGGTGATGTGGGAAACATGCGGCTGCGATTTTTTGATATTGTCGGTCAAGCGCTCCGCGCTTAAAAAAGCGTTCGCCAGCAGGATCAGCGGCAATCCGAACCATGACCAGAAAATCAGGGTTTCCAGCGGCGTGGAATGTTCGAGCGAGCCTTTCAGAAACAGCGTGCCGATCGAAAACAGCAGAATGGAAAGAAAACGCGCCTGTACGCCCCGCTCCTGCAGAAGCGGCTTTAGCCCACTCGGCGCTGCACCCCCAGACGGCGGCAACAGCAAAAAACTGCCTGCGACGATGACCGCCACTCCTGCAAATCCCTGTAAGGTCGGCACCTCGCCGAGAAACACGATCGCCAACAACATCGAAATCACGACCTTATAAGCATTGAGCGGCCCGAACACCGACAGGTCGGTTTTGGAAAGCGATATCACCATAAATATCCAGCCGCCTACGTCGAGTAGGGAGGCCATAAACACATCGATCCAGAAAGAAGGCTCCAAATGCAAAAAGGCCGTGTTGAGGGCAAACGGCAGGGAGAGTGCGGACAGTACCGCATAGGTGGTGGCGACGATGTAGAACGGATGCAGACCTTGATGCGACAGCTGTTTCTGAAAGACGTTGGATACTGAAGACAGAAACAACCGCCCGAAAACGAATACGATTTCCAAAAGCGGTTTCCTTTATGTAAATCTCGAATAGTCAAAGGGAGCGCATTCTAATGGTTCTCGCTTCAAAAGAAAACCGATTAATTAATGGGTTTTGGTTGGCTACCCATTGCCGCTGGTCGATCGCTGAAAATGCGGGTATCGCCGCCACGGGGAGCTTTGCTGCGAGGCATCGAATGTCAAATGATCGGTATATCAATTCGTAGGGTACGCTGTGCGTACCTTTTGGGCAACCTATAATTAAAATATTATCTGATAATAGAAGCTAATTTTGACTTAACCGACAATCAGGCAAATCTCTTTTTCAACCTCCAATAAACCAAAACCGAAACCAGCACTATCGCGCAAGCCGAAACTATCAGAATCAACCCCAGCACTACGATTCGCCAGAACGCGTAATTCACCCACTCTTTGCTCTGTCGGCTTAGCGATTCGAACCGGGCAGTCAGTTCATCCAAGTTACCGGGCGCCAGGGTCTGATTCAGAGTTTGCATCAATCGGACCAAGTTTTGCGCTGTCAAGGCCATTTGGGCGGCGGCGACTGTGTAATCCTCGATCCGGAAAGGCTCCGAGTCCGGTCTGGGCGGGCTGGCTTGCAGTTGCCGCACCACATCCTGAAATGCCTTTAGCGTGACAGTCGAAGCATCGGACATCGCTTTGCCCGCGGCCAGCGATTTTTCGGTTCGAGTAGCCAGCTCGGCGAGTTCCGGCTGCTGCCGGCTCAGTGCATTGATGATCTGCCGGCGTTCGGCGCTGATGAAGCCGGGCAGGCGTTCCGTCGTCCGGCTGAATCGGTTCGCCGCTTCGGTCAGTCGATCGGTATTGGACAGCAGTTGCTCTATCTTAGGCGTTTCCCCCGCCTGAATCACCAGCAGTTCGGTTTCCCAGCGGATCAGAGTCGGCAAATAGCGGGCCAGAAACAGGCCGCGTTCTGCAAACAGCCGGGTATTGGCCAGTTCGCGGGTAGCCGGATCGAGCTCGGCCAGAGGATCGATCACGAGCAAATTGAAGACGCTGGCGGTTATTCCGGGTTGATCGGGGCGCCTGTTCATTTGTGCGATTTCGGTTGCAAAGCCCATTGAGCCGAGATCGCGAGGCGAACGCGTACTAGGATGCTGCTTATGCCAGGTCTCGATAGCCGCACGCAATTCCGACATCTGTTCTTTTTTCAGCACGGTGCCTGCGATCCTCCAGATTTCCTTTTCTACATCTTGAGCGGCGCGCAGATAAGGCTTGGCGGAGTCGCCGAAAAATTGGGGCATCCAGTAATCCTCGACATTCATCCGGTTCAGAGAGGCAAAGATGATCATGTCGAGGAGATTGGCGTAGGCGTTGGCACCGGTCGCGATCGCGATGATATCGTTGGTGGTATTGATGCGGCGCAATAAAATGCTGCGGTTTTGCGTCACTTTCTCGTCTTCCCGATGCAGCCGGCCGGCGGTGAGGTTAAGCGTGTTGATGGAATTGTCGGCAAAGCGGAGCAGTTGGGATTGCAGTTCGACCGGATCGAGCTTTTCCTCCTTTTCCCGTGTGAGCGAAAAAATGGAACGGATACCTTTCTCCGGCAGTTCCAAGGTGTGCTTGATCAGATTACAGCCGCCGACATTTAAGGTCAGAGCAAACAGCAGAGCCGTTTTGGATATCCGTCTAAAGACTTTGGAGCCGAAAAGCTGAAGATTAGCGCTCATGTGCAATTCCGACTCCCTACCGTCCACTAACTCGAGAATATCCGATGATTTCATTGGATTGCGCGGAAGCGCTAGAATTCAAGCCAGTTTCAAGCCAAAGGCAGACTCTATTTAGAATTCGATGGCCTTCGGAACCATCGAGAATGCACCGTTTTGCCCATCCCTTCATCCGCAACTTTAAAACGCGCTCGCCCGTATCAGGCCAAAACACTACGTATTTTTGGGGTTTAGTCGATGGTGGATTTCAACCGTCAACAGCGGGTCAACTCCCCCTTATCGCTTTATTTTTTCACATAGTATTCGACTAAAACGCTGGCTTTCCTCCGACAAACAGGGAGAGTTTTTATGTGGCATATAACTTGCTAAGTCCTAATACATCATCACCGAGCAGTCGCTTCATGCGACGCATTTATCGTTACAAAGATCGATTTTATATTGATTTTATTAATCACAATTTTTTGTTTCATCGAGCCCTAAGGATCGTAAAAATGATTACTAAAGCCTTGGTAATTTTAGGCTTATCGGCCGTTCTCTTGAACGGCTGCTACAAACCGGAAGCCGAACCAAAGGAAGAAGCTCCCAAATTGGAAGTCACCACCCCACTACGCGAAGACGCGTCTGTCGTCAAGGAATACGTCTGCCAGATCCATGCCATTAGACATATCGAGGTGCGGGCGCTGGAAAGGGGTTATCTACAGAATATTTTTGTGGATGAGGGAAAAACGGTGAAACAGGGGCAACCCATGTTTAAAATCATGCCCAACATCTATCAGGCCGAACTGCAAAAAGCGAAAGCCGAAGCCAACACCGTCAATATCGAATACCTCAATACCAAAGGTTTGGCCGATAAAAAAATCGTTTCGTTGAACGAGCTGGCTTTAGCGAAAGCGAAATTGGACAAGGCCAATGCGGAAGTGAAACTGGCCGAAACCCATTTGGGCTTCACCGACATCAAGGCGCCTTTCGATGGGATCATGGACCATCTGGACGCCAGAAACGGCAGCCTTCTCGATGAAGGGGCGCTGTTGACCACGCTGTCGGACATCAGCAAATTATGGGTGTATTTCAACGTTCCGGAAGCCGAGTATCTGGATTACAAAATGCACCAAAAGGGCGGCGCGCCTACCCAGGTTCGGCTTAGAATGGCGAACGGCCAGATTTACAATCAAACCGGCGTGATCGAGACGATCGAAGCGGACTTCGACAATACCGCCGGCAACATCGAATTCCGCGCCACCTTCCCGAATCCTGACATGCTGCTCAGGCACGGCGAAACCGGAACGATCTTAATGGCGAAGCTCTATAAAAACGCCATGCTCATCCCGCAAAAAGCGGTATTCGAAATCATGGATAAAAACTACGTCTATGTCATCAACAAAGAAAACAAACTGGAGCAACGGCTAATCAAGATCGAAGCCGACATACCGCATCTGTTTATCATCAAAGATGGCTTGCGGGACGATGACAGGATCTTGCTCGAAGGCTTGCGTAAAGTACATCCCGGAGAAGAGGTGAAGATCGATTTAAGGCCTCCGGAAAAGGTTCTCCCCGAGTTGGAACTGTACGCCGAGTAACCTTTAATCCAATCAGTGATCAATCATGTTTAATATCTTTATCAAAAGACCCGTGATGGCGATCGTGTTATCGCTCGTGTTCCTGTTCATGGGCTTCCTGGCAATCCGATCCTTGCCCATTGCCCAGTTTCCAGATATTGCGCCGCCGCGGGTTACGGTTTCGTTATCGTTTCCCGGCTCCAGCGCCGATGTATTGGTGCAATCGTCCTTGATTATGATCGAACGCGCCATCAACGGCGTGCCCGGCATGAAATACCTCACCTCGGACGCGACCAGCGCCGGCGAATCGACTATTCAAGTGTATTTCAATCTGGGGGTTGATCCCAACATTGCGATGGTTAACGTAAAGACACGCGTGGATCAGATGATGAGCAGGCTGCCCAAACTGGTACAGTTAGAAGGCGTGATCGTGAACTTCGTCCAGCCCAGCATGCTGATGTACGTCAACCTGTACAGTAAGGACAAAAACGCCGATCAGAAGCTTTTATTTAATTATGCCTACGTCAGCGTTATTCCGGAAATTCAGCGCATCACTGGCATCGCCCAAGCCACAATATTGGGCGCCCGCCAATATGCGATGCGGATTTGGCTGAATCCTGACCGAATGCGCGCCTATAACGTTTCGGTAGACGAGGTGATGGACGCGATCGGAGAGCAAAGCATTATCGGACGTCCCGGCCGGCTGGGCCAAAGCACGGGTATTGCCGCCCAGTCCAAAGAATACGTGCTGGTCTATAAAGGGCGCTTCAATAAGAAGGAAGAATATGAAGACATTATTGTCCGGGCCAACCCGGAAGGTGAAATTCTGCGTATTAAAGACATCGCCAGAGTCGATCTGAACAGCGAGTTTTATAATATTTACTCCGATAAGGACGGGTACCCTTCCGCGTCCATCGTGCTGAAGCAAAACTACGGCACTAATGCCCAAAAGGTCATAGAAGACGTCAAGGAAAAATTGAAAGAGTTGAAAAAATCCTTCCCCGAAGGCATGGACTACGAAATCAATTACGACGTATCGAGATTCGTTGAAGCTTCCATCGACAAAGTCCTGCATACCTTGGGCGAAGCGTTCTTGCTAGTATCCTTGGTGGTGTTTGTGTTTTTGGGCGACTGGCGTTCCACCTTGATCCCAATACTCGCGGTACCGGTTTCGCTGATCGGAGCTTTCTCCGTGATGTCGGCGTTCGGGCTTTCCATCAACCTGATTACTCTGTTTGCCTTGGTATTGGCCATTGGCATCGTGGTCGATGATGCGATCGTGGTGGTCGAAGCGGTGCACGCGAAAATGGAAGCGGAGCATGTTTCTCCTTTTGTCGCCTCGAAAAAAGTCTTGGGGGAAATCGGCGGAGCCATTGTGGCGATTACGCTGGTCATGGTGTCCGTGTTCATCCCTATTGCGTTCATGTCCGGGCCGGTCGGCGTATTTTACCGGCAATTCGGTATCGCCATGGCCTCGTCGATCGTCATTTCAGCGATCGTGGCGTTATCGCTTTCCCCGGTTCTGTGCGCGATGATTCTAAAAAACACGCACGGACAGAAGAAGCGGAAAACGCCGATCAGTCTTTTCATCGATGCATTCAACGCCCTTTTTGAAAAGGTCACGGGACGATACATTAAAATTCTTAATGTCGTCGTCATGCGACGGTTGTTGACCTTTTCGATTTTGGGCGCATTTTGTTTCGGTATTTATACAGTCAGTCTAACCTTGCCTTCCGGCTTTATTCCGGGTGAAGACCAAGGCATGATTTACGCGATTATCCAGACGCCGCCCGGCTCCACCATCGAAGTGACGAACAAAGTGGCGCGGCAACTGGAAGGGATAGCTGAAAAAATCGACGGCGTGCAATCGGTTTCTTCCTTGGCGGGCTACGAAGTGCTCACCGAAGGACGCGGTTCGAATGCCGGCACCTGTGTCATCAACCTGAAAGATTGGACCCAACGCAAACATTCCGTACAGGATATCATCAACGAACTCGAGGAAAAAACCCATGACATGGGCGCGGTCATCGAGTTTTTTCAACCGCCGGCAGTGCCGGGTTACGGCGCGGCATCCGGCTTGGCGTTTCGTTTATTGAATAAGACCATAGATACGGATTACTTCGAGTTCGACAAAATTAACCATACGTTCATGGATGCGATGCGCAAGCGAAAGGAGCTGACCGGATTGTTTACCTTCTATGCGGCCAATTATCCGCAATACGAACTGGTCATCGACAATAAGCTCGCGATGCAAAAAGGCGTTACCATCGACAAGGCGATGAATAACCTGGACATCATGATCGGCAGCACCTATGAGCAGGGCTTTATCCGCTTCAATAACTTTTTCAAGGTCTACGCCCAGGCTCTGCCCGAATTTCGGCGTTTCCCTGAGGATGTGTTGAAATTCTTCGTGAAAAACGACAAGGGCGCGATGGTGCCGTACTCCGCTTTCATGACCATGAAGAAACGGCAGGGTCCCAATGAGATCACGCGTTATAACCTTTACAATTCCGCCGCTATCCGCGCCGAGCCAGCCGCCGGTTATACCACGGGAGCAGCCATCAAGGCGATCCAGGAAGTCGCCGCTGAAGTTTTACCGAAAGGTTTTGACGTCGCGTGGGAAGGTTTGACGTTTGACGAAGCCCGCCGCGGTACTGAAGCAATAGAGATCTTCGTGGTCGTTATCATGTTCGTCTATCTGGTGCTAGCCGCGCAGTATGAAAGCTTTGTTTTGCCGTTAGTCGTATTATGTTCGCTGCCCCCTGGTCTTTTCGGCGCATTCTTCCTGCTGAAAGAGCTGGGCCTTGCCAATGATGTCTATTCTCAGTTGGGGCTGGTGATGTTAGTGGGTTTGCTCGGTAAAAACGCGGTATTGATCGTGGAATACGCGGTGCAGAAGCAAGCCCAGGGCATGACGATTAAAGAGGCAGCGATCGAGGGCGCCAAAGCGCGTTTCCGGCCGATCTTGATGACTTCGTTCGCGTTCATCGCCGGCCTGATTCCGTTGGCGATCGCCACCGGAGCGGGAGCTGTCGGCAACCGGACGATCGGCACGACCGCCCTAGGCGGCATGCTGTTCGGTACCGTATTCGGCGTCGTGCTAATCCCCGGATTGTATTACGTCTTTGCCAAGATGATCGAAGGCAAGCGACTAATTAAGCACGAAGATATCGATCCTTTAACCGAAAAATATCACTACGGTACGAATGATGTTGAAGAGTAATACATTGCAGTTTTTGCTGTTGGGCGCTGTGGGGCTGATGTTACAAGCCTGCGGCATCCCGGCAATGACCGCCAAAAAGACCGACACCGCGCTGCCGGATCATTTCAAGAATACACCGGGCGTTTCGGCACAGAAAAATACCGCAACCGCGAATTGGGCAGATTTTTTTGAAGATTCCGATCTGATCGCATTGATCAAAACGGCGATCGCGAACAATAAGGAAATGAATATCATGCTGCAGCGCATCAGCGTGGCGGAAAATGAAATTCAAAAGCGTAAAGGGGCTTATCTGCCCTTTGTGAGCATCGGTGCGGGCGCCGGCGCGGACAAGGTCGGACAGTTTACGCGCAGCGGCGCGGTCGAGGAAAATCTGGAGATACGGCCGGGCGAGTCGTTTCCGACCTTGCTCGGCGATTATCAGTTCGGGCTGTTTTCGACCTGGGAGATCGACGTTTGGAAAAAGCTCAGAAACGAGAAGCAGGTGGCCGTGCTGGATTACATGGCGTCGATCGAAGGCCGGCACTTTTTGGTGACCAATCTGGTCGCCGAGGTCGCGCATTCGTATTACGAACTGCTCGCGTTGGACAATCAGCTCGAAAACCTGGAACAATACATCGCCATTCTGCAAAACGGCCTGGAGATGGTCAAGCAATTGCAGATTTATGCCAGAACGAATGCGCTCGCGGTCAAACGTTACGCTGCGGAAGTGACCAAAAACGAGAGCAGAAAATACGAGATCAAACAGCAGATCAGCGTCATTGAAAACCGCATCAATTTTTTGTTGGGCCGAACGTCCGGGCCGATCAAGCGCCATTCGGCCGGCTTCATGGACATCAAACCGAAAATGCTCCAGGTGGGGATACCTTCGCAACTGCTGCAAAACCGGCCCGATATCAAGCAAGCGGAACTGGAGCTGGCGGCGGCCGATTTGAGCATCAAAGTGGCGAGAGCGAATTTCTATCCGACCTTCGGCATCAAGGCCGGCATCGGCTTTCAGGCTTTCGCGCTCAAATATTTGATCAATACGCCGGAGTCGCTGGCGGCGACCATTGCCGGCGAGATGGTCGCACCGCTGGTAAACAAGAACGCGATCATCGCCGAATACAAAAACGCCAACGCCAAGCAGGTTCAGGCGGCTTACGAGTACGAGCAAAGCATCATCAAAGCCTATATGGAAGTGGCCAATCAAATTTCGAACATCGACAATCTGGACAAGAACTATCGCTTCAAGAGCAATCAGGTGGACTCGCTCGTGCAATCGATCGACGTGGCCAACCAGCTGTTCCTGTCGGCCCGCGCCGATTATCTGGAGGTTTTGTTGACGCAAAGGGATGCCTTGGATGCCAAAAAAGAGCTGATCGAAACGAAACAGAAGCAAATGAGCGCGGTGGTGGACTTGTATAAGGCGCTTGGCGGCGGGTGGCAGAATGTGTAATTGTCTGGAAAGTGAGTAGTGAGTAGGTCGGGCAACAGCTTCACCGTTGCCCGACGTTTGAGCTCAAAACCATCACCCGGTTAAGGTATCGATATTATCGGGCACAAAAGCGTGTCCGACCTACAGGGCTGGATAGTGCATAGGCGGCGGATTAATCGTCAGCCCTCGGCTTTTGGAAGTAAGCGGCCGCGCCCAGCAGGCCGATCATGAAGAACGCGGTGCCGACCAAGGTGAAGCGCAGATTCGATACTTCGACCGGCAAATCGTCCGTCGTATACAACATGATAATCACGGCGATCGTTCCCCAGCCGAAAAACCGCAGTAGAGCGGCCAAAACCACTCTGCCGATGGATTCCGATGCGCTGGCGGGGCTGTCCATCTGATAAGCCACGAAGCCGCACACGAGCGCTGGCAGGATTCCCCAACGCATGTGCTGGATGAAGCTTTCCAGAAAATTGAAATGCTCCCTGCGGTAGAAGGTCAGTTCGAGTACCAGTACCGATACCGCGGTGCTGACGGCGAAGCCCAACATCATCACCGATATATAAAAACCGTAGTATCGGTCGGACCGCCCTCGATGCTGCCGGAAAACAAAGGTCCGGGAAACGAAGACCAGTGCGACCGGCAGCACGTACATCGGAATCGCATAGGCGACCCAACGCAAAGTGGTGTAGTCGAAGTGGGCAAGCGGCCTTTCCGGAAACAGGAAGGTATTGTGCAGCAGGACCGAGATTTCCCGGCCCAGCATCACTCCGACCGCGGCGGCGGCGGTAAACAGCAGGATGTATCTATAGGTGTGTTCCAGTCGGGCTTCGCGCACGTTGCCGCCGAGCCGCTTCACGGCGGACCAAATGTCGTTCTCATTGGCGCTGCCGAACACGATCAGCGACGCGAGCAGGCGGCAGAGCAGGCCGGTCAAGTGGTCCAGATCCTTCAGTAGATTGACCGTCTTGGTATAGTGCGGCTCGGCTTCTTTCCACACGGCGACTCTTTCCGACATGGCGTTGTAGGAAATGCAGATTTCTCCCCATTTCAGCGACGGTTCGTTGAAAAAACGGCGAAAGGAGGTTTGCTCGGCGTAGTTTTGGATTTCATCGAAAAGCAGGCAATTGTGCGCCCATTTATACTCGACGGTGGCGTCGGATTTCTGGAAATCGCCGGGATCGATGCTCGGCACCAACAGACGGTCGGCAATTTTCTCTTTTAAACGGCCGTCGATCGCGGACAATCTCGAAGTGACCAGCGCATTGTAGACTTCGACCGCCTTGGTCGGAATCGCGAAGGCATCGTGGATGCTGTCGCGCAAGATCAGCAGGGGATTGAACTTGTTTTCCCAGGCAATGAAAAACAGCAACAGTGCGGCGATGATCAACGGGACCAATGTGCTGCCGCCCAAACCGTTCAAAAGGGTTACCCAATCTCCGGTGCGAAGGCTCTTGACGATCAGCGTCACCAGAGGCTCGATAGCCAGCCATTGCCACGTCAACAGGCCGTAGAACGTTGCCATTAGCGTACAATATAAGGCGATTCCGGCCGTGTAGGTGCTCCGGCGGATAAAGTATTGCGGCAGCGTCGGTTCGGCGCCCAGTTTGATGCGGCGTTTTTCGAAGGACCGGTAGGCCAGAAGGAAGGCCGCCCCGGTTCCAAGCAACTGCACCGTCAAGAGAACGAAGAGTTCGGCCGTCATCGTGTAACTGCTCCCGGGTACTTTTTAAAAGATGTCGAATAGGGAAAGATCATACTGTTTTGAAGAATTATAAGCGCGCCGATACGAAATGATTGAACTTTTGCCAGGGTATTTTTACCGACCGCCGTTTGATAAAACGGTTATTTAAATCGAAATGAGAATAAACTGCTGTCAATAATGCCATGAACGACGGGGAAATGCCTAGTGCGAAACGCAAGTTCCTGTGCTGGCTCTTGAGTCTTAGCCGCACCCTGCGGCGCGGAGGTTGCGGACGCGGCTATTCATGCGGTTTCAGGACATAGCTTTCATAGGCAGGGCAGAGCGATCGGCATACCGCCAGTTCGGTTCGGTCGAGGTGGCTGTCGCTCAACCCGAATGCCGTGCCTCCAACAGATAGACGCCGAGAGCGATCATTACGCCGCCGCTGGCCAGTTTGAGCCAGCGGCCTTCCTTTTCCTGGAGCCGCCTCTGGCTGAGCGTGAATATGCCGACGCCGAGCACGAGCACATCGTCGAACATGTAAGCCGCGTTGTACAGCAGCAGGTAGCCGTAGTAACTCCAGGGATCCATTTGTCGCAGGGTCAGAATGCGGGTATAAAGCGCCGGAAAGCCCGAGGTGCAGAGGAACTCGACGATCTGCACCAAAACGGCCAGCATCGCGGCGGCGATGAGCGCACCGAGCAGATTTTCGGCCTGGAGGATTCGGCGGATTTGCGCGTAGAGGCCGGGTTTGGATTGTTGCGGTATCGACAGCGAAATCCCACGGCCGAAGGCCAGCGCATCCTTGATATGAATCATCCCGGCGCCTATCGCCAGCGCTGCGATGATGAGCTGCGAGACCCGCGAGAATCCCACCAGCAAGAACAGATTCAGCCAGGCCGCCATGAAAACCAGATAGGCCAGCCCTTCGACCGCGATGAAGGTTCCCGCGACCGCGAACATGCGCCAACGGTCCCGCATCGGCGCCAACAGCGAAATCATCAGGATCAGCACCCACATCGAGCAGGGGTTGAAGCCGTCGAGCAGACCCATCGCCAGCGTGAACAGCGGCAAGCCGGCCCGATCCGGCGCGAGCGTATGGCCGAACAGCGAAACTTCGAAGCCGGCCGGCTCTGACGGCTTTTCGCAAACCTGGGTTTGATCGAGGGTACAGCTTTCCGGAGGTGCGGCCGGTTGCGGCCGTTTTGCATCGGCCAGTGCGTCCAGAAGTTGTTTTCCGGTGTTTGCCTCATCCGAAAAGCCGATCATCAGCCGCCGGTCGATATAAAAAGCCGGCACGCCGGGTTTGCCGATGCCTTGCGCATTCGCCAACTCTCTCAAGCGCTCGAGCGCGGCCGCGTCTTGGCCGACATCGCGCAGCAAAATCCGCAGCTCCGGCCGCTCGGCCGCCAAAGCGCCCAGGAATGATCTGGCTTTCTCGCAATGGGGGCAGCCTTCGCGAATGAACACTTCGACGGCGATGCCCGCTTGCGGCGCAATCCGATCTGATTCGGCTTCAGGCGTTACCGCTGAAGGCGCCGCGCCGGCTATCGAGGCAACAAATCCGAGCAGTAAGGCAAGGACAACCGGCGTTGAACGGGCAAGTAAAAATTTGAGCATGTTCATTCGGAGACTTGATCTCTATCGGTGCGGCAAGGCTTTCATTATCATCTTAAAATCAACTATTGCCTAAAAATAAGGTCGGAGTATTACAACCTTTTCGTCCCCCTATCTTTATTCAGGTTGGTGAACCCGATGACTTCGAAAAACATCCATATCACGGACGCCGAGTTATCCAGAGCCCGCGAGTATATCGCCGGCCAGTTTATCGCGCGCAGCTGGTGGCCCAAGGAACAGCCGGGAGAAGCCAAACGGGAATTCGAGCTGATGAAAGGCAGCGCCGGTTCCTTGAATGCCTGGTGCGAGCGGTGGCTGGACGCCGGCCAGGCGAAAAAATTGGAAAAGACGTTGCGGGGCTGAATTTCAAGGAATGCCGGTTTACGTTAGAGCATTTTCATGTCGTGTGTAGGAAGGCCCTCACCTTCTGAAGGCTGCCATGTCGTTAAGTCCAGCCAGCCCCGTAGGGTACGCTCGACTGCAGGGATGCAGGAGTTAGGGCAACGCATGGAGCCGTTGCCGAGTACGTACCATCTAATATCGAAAGACACGCACAGCGTACCCTACAGCTAAGCGTTCGGCGGGAGAACGAGGGGAAAATTATGATCGACCTAATCCTAAGCGCCATTCAATTCTCTCCACGACGGCTCCCGTTGACCTGCGCTATCGTTAGGGGATGCGCAAATTCTGGCCTGGGGATATCCGGTCCGGATTGTTCAAAATGTCGCGGTTCGCCTTGTAAATGCGCGGCCACTGGTTCGGGTCATGGTAAAACCGCTTCGCGATTTCCGACAGCGTGTCGCCGCTCGCGACTTGATAAGTGCGCGGCTGCGGGGCAGGGGATGCCGGAGCGGCCGGCGCGTCGGCTTTGATACCCGTGACAGCCGGCGACGGCGTGGTTTGCTCAGGCTCGATCGAGGGCTGATCCTCTTCCTTGTCCTGGCGTCCGAAATAGACGCCTGCCGCGGCCGCGGCGATGCCCGCCCCGCCCAGAATCATCTTGCCCCACTCCGCCAGATTGCCCGATTCGGGTTCCTTGCCTTCCGGCGTCAATCTGTCGACCATGTCGGGCAGGATTTTCGAAAGCACGGAGGGCGCCGCGGATTCGGAGATGCCCGCTCGTTGGGCCAGGTTCCTGATTTGATCCTCGCCCAATACCTGTTTCAATTGCTCCGGCTGTACGGTTTGGTTTTTTTCCTTGCCGACCCACGACGAGGCCACCTCGCCGAGTCCGGACTGCTGGAATTTTTGAACCAGTCCGCCGACGCCCCCCATGGACTCCAGCATGCCAAGGGCGCCGTTTACCAGATTTTGGGTCTTGGGTTCGGCTTCTTCGTGGGTATTCGCGCCGATGGCGGATTTGACGATTTCGGTAAATAGACTCATCACGACCTCCTCGATAACCGGATGAAAAAAATCGAAGACTCGGTTGCGGATCAATCACAGGCGATTTTTGCTTCAGGACGATTCAAAAATCCGTAAACCTGCCATTGCCGATACCGGACTTAAGGCCCGATTGCATCGGGAATAACACTTAAGAGCAATGAATGCGATCGAGGGTTCAGACTGGCGGAATAATCGTGTCCGATTCAATCCATCGAATGGATTCAAATGGCAGAGGCGGCGGGTCTCGACAAAAAACATCCGCGTCACCGGCCTCCGTAAAGCCGTCGAAAAGCTTGAAAAAAGTCAGGGTTCCTGTGTAATAGAAGATAATCGGATTACTTTTTGTTTTACCTTAACCATTTCGGGAGGACCCCTATGAAAAACCGAAGCGTCATCAGTCTGTTATTGATCGCTTGCAGCACAACCGCGCCGGCCGATACGATCGGCTCCGTAGATACCGAATTCAAGCTGATCGGCCCCGACAACAAGATCGTGATCGAGGCATTCGACGATCCAGACGTCGCCGGCGTGACTTGCTACATTAGCCGGGCCAAAACGGGCGGGGTTTCCGGGGCGGTCGGCGTTGCCGAAGACACTTCGGATGCGTCGCTGTCCTGCCATCAGACCGGAGCGATCAACCTCGATCCAAAGATCAAATCGGGCGAGCGCGACGGTGAAAACGTATTCAAAAAACGCACCTCGCTGATATTCAAGTCGATGCAGGTGGTCAGGTTTTTCGATAAAAACCGCAATACCCTGGTTTATATGGTCTACAGCGACCGGGTATTGGAAGGCTCGCCGAAAAACAGCGTTTCCGCCGTACCGATTCAGGCCTGGCGCTAAATCCGGACGTGATGAAGCGGTTTGGCGAGATCGTATCGAACCTGCGGAAGGACTGCGGGTCAGATAAAGCAGAGGTGACAGGCTTACGGCGCGGCGGCCGGTTCATGGGGTTAGGATCGTTCTCTCCGAGGGGTTTTCCGGAACGGGAGCGTTTCCACTGGAAGGTAGGAAAGAGCGATGAAGTTCAATACTGCAAGATGGGTTACGGTGATTCTCCTGGATTTGCTGATGCTCGGCTGTTCGAGCATACGAGCGAGAACCGACGTTGTTGAGCAAGATGATAAATGGCGGGTTTATCCCGGCGTTCGGCAGGATGTGAACGATCTCGGGACGCTAATGAAAGGCCAGCCTTTGAAAACCGACCAGGAAGGTGTGCAGCCGGGATGGGTCAACGGGATTGTCGGCTTTGTTCTGACTATCGATCTGCCTTTTTCTACCGTTTTCGATACGGTCGTGGTGCCTTACGACCTGTATCGCATTTACAATCCGGAGGCGTTCCGTAGCGACGACATCGCATCGGCCGGCAACTGAGGTGTTTTCATATCGTATTCGGCGGCGGAGGCACGGAACGAGTCTTCGGAGAGGGATACCGAATTTCGTCGATCCGGCAAGCCGGCGCTAGTTCTTCTGGAGGGAGATCAGGCGTTTGTCCAGCCAAGCGGCGGTTTCCTTCAATACCTGCGCCGATTCGGCGGGCCGATGATTGAGCAGTTCGTGCTTGAAGCCGGGATAAACGATTAACGATTTGTCCTTGCTCCCCAGCCGCTCGTACAAGGCCTTTGCGCCCGAAAGCGCGGCGATCCGGTCACTGCCGCCGTGGCAAATCAAGGCGGGCGATACAATGCGGCCGGCGTGGCGCCCGATATGTTCGCGGGCCAGGGTAAACTGGTTCAGCCAGCCGAACGTGACGGTAGAGAGGCGGCAGGGGTCGTGCTCGAAGTCGTCGATCACGCGTGGATTGTCGGTCAGTTCGTCAAGGTCGATCAGGGTGGGAACTGTAAATTGCGGCGCATATTTCGAGCATTTTTTGGCTAAAGCGGCGCCGTAATCGGCAAGCCGGCCGGCCAAGTGCAGCGGGCAGGAAAAAACCAGCACTCCGCGGATGATTTGCGGGTACTGCAGCACGTAGTTCAGCATCACGATCGAGCCCATGCTGTGACCGAACAGAAAAAGCGGACGGGCCGCCGCCTCGTCAACGATCCTGGCGATGAACTCGGCGACATCGTCGACGTAGTCCTGAAAAACATGAACATGCCCGCGTTTGCCTTCGGAACGGCCGAAGCCGCGCTGATCGAAGCCGTAGCAGTGGTATCCCCGGGCGGCGAACGCCTGAAGAGCCGGCTCGTAGCGGCCGATATGTTCGCCCACGCCATGCAGAAACACGATCGACGCTTTCGGCGACACCGCCGGACGGGCCGTATAAAAAAGGGACAGGCGGTCCCGTGTCTGAAAAAATTCCATTTTACGAAATCTTGGTGGAAGCGGGCCGTGCCGGATTCAAGGAAGCGACCCGATAGGGAATTGCCGGGCCGCGGGAGCGGCAAGGGCGGTTAGCCATAATCCTCCGAAGTCTCGTGTTTTCGGGCTTCTTTCGCTCTTTCGCTGGCCTTGTAAAGGTCGATCGAGATCAGCGCGAACACCGCCGCCCACAGTTTCGAGGCGATGTCCTGGCCGTATTGGAAAAAACCGAACGAGCCCGGCGCGCCGTACGGTAAAAAGATAAAGAAATATTCCACGACAAACCAGACGGGCGGCAGGATGCCCCAGGCAACCAGCAAGAGATATTTGATTCTCAAGGTATCCCGTCTATACAGTACCCACAGCGTGATGGCCAGCGCGAACAGGCCGAAAAAAATAAAGGCATAAATGCCGATCTGCAATGGTCCTTCATAAATCATTCGCATCCCGGAAGCATCGTTGTTCATCGGTTTTACTCCAGTCGGCTAGGCTAGCGCCGAGGTCTCGGCGAGGGTTGGCGGAGATCAAACGATATGCACCCCGTCTCAATGTGCGCTTCCGTTCAGGTGCCGCTCGATCGATTCATATACGTTGAGTTTTTCGAAAAGTTGTGGCGCCGGAGGCGAAGGCGGCAGGGTTTCGTAACCGGCCGGCCAATTATCCCAGCCGTAACCCCAACGCCAGGGCGTCGGTAGCCAGGGCATTCCGCCCAGCCGGACTCCGGCATAGAGGATATTTCCGAGTCCGTTCGCTTTCGCGTTCACGCAGCGCATCAATTCCCGGTCGGCGTAATCCCGGTCCCGGCCGCTGCCGCCGCACCAATACGCGATGTCATGCGCAATGCAGCAGGCGACCCAGTCATCATCCGGCCAACGCGAGCAGCCGTCGGTCGTGAAAATGAAATCGGGCTGCGCATGAGTTTCGGTGCGTTTTTCCCGGCAATAGGCTTCCGCGAGATCTTCGAGCGCGTTTCGCACCGGTTTGTTTTTGGTGTAGGGCTCGATGGATAACCGGGACTCCAGCGACGTACAGCCCGCGGTCAGGAAACTCGTCAATAAACCGATTAGCAGCCGGCGGTAACTCGGCAAGCGGAAACGGCGGTTTTTAGTCTGCATGCTACCGATCCTGACTGATTTCATCGATTCACCGGTGCCTATCCTAACGCATAAGCATGGCGGATGCCACAGTCAGGCTGTCATTTTCCCGGACTGTCTGACGGAAGAGGGAGAAACCGGCGTCCACGCAGCAAAATGTCGGCTTTACCGTAATCGCCTTACGGCCGGCCCCGGCGTCCACGGCCGCACCTTCCCCGAAAATCGCCCGGCAGAGTATAATGCCTGCGAGATCCCGGGCGGCGATCAGTGTGCCTGATACCGATCGGTTGCGCGCCGCGATCACTCCCCAAGTCCAGTTTAAAATTCCGGCTATATCATTTGAAATCTTTCGTCATCATCAAAACCGGCTCGACATTGTTGCCCATCCGGCAGCGCTTCGGCGATTTCGAAGACTGGATGAGCGAAGGCTGCGGCCTGTCCGGCGCGCCGGTTATCGATGCGGCAGGAGGCGAAGCGTTGCCGTTGCCGGAAACTTTATCCGGGGCGATCATCACCGGCTCGCCTGCGATGGTGACCGATCGAGCCGGATGGATGCAGTCCCTGGCCGTCTGGGTACGGGAGGCGGTGAGCGAGGCGGTCCCTTTGCTGGGCGTCTGTTTCGGCCACCAACTCCTGGCGCAGGCGATGGGCGGCCATGTCGATTATCATCCCCAAGGCCGGGAAATCGGCACCGTCGCGATCGAATTGACCGAAGAAGGAAAACGGGATCCTTTGCTCGGCCATTTGCCGGACCGGTTTACCGCGCATGTCACCCATGCGCAATCGGTGATGCGGCTGCCGGCGAGTGCCTTGCATCTGGCGGGCAACGCCTACGAAGCGCACCAGGCGTTTCGGGTGGGCGAATGCGCCTGGGGAGTCCAGTTCCATCCCGAATTTACCGCGGAGATCATGCACGGTTATGTGGCCGAACATGCCGCCGCGCTGCATGAACACGGCCGGGACGTTGCCGCGTTGAAGGCCGCGATAGCCGATACCGAGGCCGCGAATGCGCTGCTGAAACGGTTTTACGGCTATTGCACGGAACGGTAGCGGTAGCGACGGAACGGCGATGACCCGAGCCGGTCAGGCCGGACAGCGGTCGATGATGGCCAGCGCCCGGTCGATCTGATCCGGACTGTTGTAAAAATGCGGCGAGAAACGGATGCCCGCCCCGCGCAGGGCGCAAATCACTTTTTGCTGCATCAGGTATTGATAAAACGCCGGATTCGCAATCTTTTTATGTTTGAATACCGCGATACCCGACTTTAGCGCCGGCGGGGCAGGGGACCGTAATTCCAGCTCGGGATGCCGTTCTATTCGTTCCCGCAGATAATCCATCCGTTCGAACAGCAGGCTTTCGATCTTTTCCATCCCGGTTTCGAGCAGCAGCGAGACGCTGGCGGACAAGGCATGGATACCGAGCATGTTCGGACTGCCGCATTCGAAGCGGCGGGCGGTCGGGTGCATCGCCCAGGGCCTGTTTTCGTAATTGTGCGTATCCTTCATCATGTGCCAGCCGAACTGGGTCAGTTTGAGCCGGTCGCGCGCGTCCGGGGCCGTATAGAACACCCCGAGCCCTTCGGGGCCGAACATCCATTTATGGCCGTCGGCCATCGCGAAATCCGCCCGGCAGGCCTGCACATCGAAGCGCACCGCGCCGATGCTCTGGATCGCATCGATGCAGAACAGGATGCTTCGCCGCTTGCAGAATTCGCCGATCCTTTCGATATCGAGCCGGAGGCCGGTCGCGAACTGGATCGAACTGACCGTCAGCAGGCGGGTGTTGCGGTCGACCAACGCGAACAGCGCGTCTTCCGGCGTGGCGGCGGCATGCAGGTCGGCCTGGCGCAGTTCGACGCCTTGCGCGGCCAGCGACTCCCACGGCAGCCGGTTCGACGGAAATTCCTCGTTGCTGGTCACGATATTGTCGCCGGCCTGCCAGTCCAGACCGTAAGCGACGAACGACAGCGCTTCAGAGGTATTTTTGACCAAGGCGATGTCGTCCGGACTCGGTGCGTTGACCAACGCCTGCAACTGCTCGCGCAACTGCGTTTCTTTTCGGAGCCAGTCGGGATAGAACGCCGCGCCGTAGCGGGCGTTCTGTTCGGCGAACTCGGCCACGGCCTTGCGGGTCCGGTCCGGCCAGGGCGCGACCGCGGCGTGATTGAAATAGATCAGGTCTTCGGCTAACGGAAAGTCGGGATGATGCATAATCTCGAAAGTAAATGAATCGTTTAATCATGAACCCTGTAGGTACGCTGTGCGTACCTTGAATCGGTATCCTTCTTTATCTCTCTTGGTACGCACAGCGTCCCCTACGATTCGCATGTCGCCGGCTCGAATTCCCGCTCGATGATCTGCACCCGTTGGGTGATCCCGCACACCAGCGTGTAAGGAATCGTGTCGGCGCACTGCGCGATTTCCTCGACCGGCAGGTCGTCGTTCCATAAGGTCACCGGGTCGCCCGGCTTGGCGTCCGGTTGCGAGGCCAGATCCACCGTAATCATGTCCATCGACACGCGCCCGATCAGCGGCACGCGGCGGCCGTTGACCAGCACCGGCGTGCCGTTTCTGGCATAGCGCGGATAGCCGTCGCCGTAACCGATCGCGATCACGCCTAGCCGCGTCGGTTCGGGGCAACGCCAGGTGCCGCTGTAGCCGACCGTTTCGCCTTGGTATACCGGCTTGACGGCGATCAGCTGCGAATAGAGGCCCATCACCGGCTGCAGGCCGATTTGGCTGCCGGTCTGCGACGGGAACGGCGAGATGCCGTAAAGCATCACGCCGGGCCGCACCCAGTCGGTCAAGGCATCTTTCCACCCCAGAATACCGGCGGAGTTGGCGATGCTGCGTTCGCCCGGACAATCCGCGAGCGTCTCGTTGAATAAAGCGATCTGTCGAAGGGTTTTTACATCGGTTTTGTCGTCCGCATTGGCCAGATGCGTCATGAAACGGATCGGGCCTTTGACGATCCGGCATTGCCGCAACCGTTGATGGACCTGGCCGAAATCGGCAGGCCGAAAGCCGAGCCGGTTCATGCCGGTGTCGATCTTCAGCCAGACGCCGAGCCTGCCGGTTTCCGGGCAGCTTTCGAGAATATCGAGCTGCGGGAACGAATGCACGACCGTATCGAGGCCATACGACAGGAAGAGATCGAGCTCGTCGCGGTTCCGGAACCCTTCCAGCACGGTGACCGGCTGCTCGAAGCCGGCTTTTCGCAGCCTGATCCCTTCGTCGCCGCGCGCAACCGCGAACGCATCGACATCGGCCAGCACTTCGGCGATACGCTGCAAGCCGTGGCCGTAGCCGTTGGCTTTGATCACCGCCATGATTTTTGCGCCGGGCGCATGGCGTCTCACCACGGAGACGTTACGTTTTACCGCATCGGTATTCAAAACCGCATAGGCGGCAGGCATTAGCGGATCATTCATAATAATCCTGGTCGTATTGCGTACCCGCGTAATTCTCGAAACGGGTAAACTGCCCGAGGAAAGTCAGGCGCACGGTGCCCAAAGGACCATTCCGCTGCTTGCCGATGATCAGTTCGGCGATGCCTTTGTCCGGGGTATCTTCGTGGTAGACCTCGTCGCGGTATACAAATATGATCAAATCGGCGTCCTGCTCGATCGCGCCAGACTCCCTGAGGTCCGACATCACCGGCCGCTTGTTCGGCCGCTGTTCGAGGTTGCGGTTCAACTGCGACAGCGCGATCACCGGCACGTTCAGTTCCTTCGCGAGCGCCTTCAGGCCGCGGGAGATGTCCGAAATCTGCTGCACCCGGTTGTCGCCGCTGCTCGGCGACTGCATCAATTGCAGGTAGTCAATCACGATCAGCCCGATCTGGCCGTGCTCGCGCATCAGCCGGCGCGCGCGCGAGCGTACTTCGGTCGGCGTCAGCGCGGGCGTGTCGTCGATGAACAGTTTGGTTTCGGCAAGCAGGCTCATCGCCGAGGTCAGCCGCGGCCAGTCGTCGTCCTCCAGTTTGCCGGTCCGGACCTTGTTCTGGTCGATCCGGCCGAGCGAGGACATCATCCGCATCGCCAGCGCGTCGCCCGGCATTTCCATACTGAACACCGCAACCGGCATCCGGCTTTTGATCGCGATATTCTCGGCCATATTCATCGCGATCGTGGTTTTACCCATCGACGGCCTTCCGGCCACGATGATCAGATCGGCCGGCTGCAGGCCGGAGGTCAGGCGGTCGAGTTCGGTATAGCCGGTGCTGGCGCCGGTGATCGAGCCTTCCTGCGCGAACATCACCTCGATCCGGTCGACCGCTTTGGCGAGCAGCGATTTGATCGGCTGGAAGCCGCTCTGGCCTTTCTGGCGCTGTTCGGCGATCTTGAACACTTCGCGCTCCGCATGTTCGAGCAGCTCGGAAGTATTGCGGCCTTCGGTGTTGAAGCAGGAGTCCGCAATGTCGGTGCCGACGTGGATCAATTGCCGCAGCACCGAGCGGTCGCGGACGATATTCGCGTAGCTGACGATGTTCGCGGCGCTCGGCGTATCCTTCGCGAGCATGCCCAGATACGCCAGGCCACCCGCATTTTCGAGCTCGCCGATATCCTCCAGCGCCTCCGATATCGTCACCACATCGAAAGGAATCTGTTTTTCGGCCAGATTCTCGATCGTCCGAAAGATCAGCCGGTGGTCCTTCCGGTAGAAATCGTCGGCGGTCACCTTGTCCGCAACCGAATCCCAGGTCTGATTGTCCAACATCAGGCCACCCAGTACGGCCTGTTCGGCCTGGATCGAACTGGGCGGAACTTTTAAAGAGTCATGCGCGTAGTCGTGCGGAAAAATCAGGCTGTCAGGCATTTAATGACGAGAGAAAAAGAGTGGGTTAGATAAGTGAGGCAAGCGCCCCTCGATTTGATATACTGCTATATTATCAAAATTGGCCGCGGCACACCGGAGCATCGGTGATTTTCGTTGCGGGGTATGGGTAGGCAATCGACGGAAGCCGGCTCGGCAGCGGCGGTTTTGATGGATCAGGAAAAACATTTTGGAGTAAGCAATGCTGAATAAGGTTATTTTGATTGGGAGATTGGGAGCCGATCCCGAAGTCCGCTTCATGCCGAGCGGCGGTCAGGTGACGACGATTCGTCTGGCTACCAGCAGAAGGTGGCGCGATAAGCAGACCAACGAACGCAAGGAAGAGACGGAATGGCATCGCGTGGTGTTCTTCGCCCGGCTGGCCGAAGTGGCCGGGGAATATCTGAAAAAAGGCAGCCAGGTTTATGTCGAAGGACGCATTCGGACCCAGAAATGGCAGGGCCAGGACGGCCAGGACCGTTATACGACCGAAATCGTCGCGGAAGAAATGCATATGCTCGACAGCCGCAGCGGCGGCACGGCAAGCTTTGGCGATCAGCCGCAATCGGGCTATGCGGCTCCGGGCAAGCCGTCGTCTTCAAGGCCGGAAGCGCCGGCGTCTTCCGGTTCGATGCCGCCACCGCCGAATTACGACGACTTCGACGACGATATTCCGTTCTAATTCCTACCAAATGATAATTTGCTAAAAATTGTCTATGGAACCCGCATCACTGCGGGTTTTCCATTCTGCGTTTCGATGTTTGTGAAGACCCTGGCGAATACATCGGTTAGTGCAATCGGAACTGATGAGTTGGGGCGCTGATTGCCATTGAATTGCCGACTTCTTGCCAACGATAAATATTCGTCCTGGAAAGTTTTGCGCGCAGAGAAGGCCAATGCGCGCATTTGAATTTATTTTGATGGCACTCAGCGCAGATGAGCACTTGTATAAAAATGGTGATCATACCTGCTTAACGCCATCAGAAGCTCTCTCCAGAAGAGTTGGGTGAGGGCAATTTAAAACTGGCAAAAAGCATATCATGAAGTTCACTGAAAAACACCCGAGTTAAACTACCGACCATCCTGCATTTAATCCGTTTGGGTTATGAGAAGTGAAACTGGCGTTGGAAACGGAGGATCTCCAAAGCCTTTTACGAAAAGCTGATGGACCGCTCGGGCACCAAATTGATCGACTTTGAGAACTTCAACAATAACAGTTTTCATCTGGTTACCGAGATCACCTATCAAAACGGCGACGAAGAGTTCAGGCCTGACAGAATTTGGACAGTCGGATAAGTGATACCTTGTCCATGTCACCTCCCTCTGCGATGTAATAACCCCATAAAATAAATTAAAACAGGAACAACACCATGACAAGCACCCAACAACGCGCCGCACTGCAACGCCAAATCTGGCAGATCGCCAACGATGTACGAGGCGCAGTGGATGGCTGGGATTTCAAACAGTATGTGCTTGGCACCCTGTTCTATCGCTTTATCAGTGAAAACTTTGCCAGCTATATTGAAGGCGGTGACGACAGTATCAACTATGCAGAGCTGCCCGATAGCGTGATCACCCCGGAAATCAAAGACGATGCTATTAAAACTAAGGGCTACTTCATCTACCCCAGCCAGCTGTTCTCCAACATTGCCGCCAGCGCCAACACAAACGAAAGCTTGAACACGGATCTAGCTGCAATCTTTGCCTCTATCGAAAGCTCAGCCAACGGCTATCCATCGGAGGGCGACATCAAAGGCCTGTTTGCCGATTTCGATACCACAAGCAACCGCCTTGGCAACACCGTCGCCGATAAAAACACCCGTCTGGCCGCTGTGCTCAAAGGCGTGGAAGGGCTGGAATTTGGTGATTTTGAAGGCAGCCACATTGACCTGTTTGGTGATGCCTACGAGTTTCTCATCTCCAACTATGCCGCCAACGCCGGTAAATCCGGTGGCGAGTTTTTCACCCCGCAGCATGTGTCGAAGCTGATTGCCCAGCTTGCCATGCACAAACAAAGCAGCGTTAACAAGATTTATGACCCGGCCTGCGGTTCCGGCTCGCTGCTGCTTCAGGCCAAAAAACACTTCGATGCGCACATCATCGAAGAGGGCTTCTTTGGGCAAGAAATCAACCATACCACCTACAACCTGGCGCGGATGAACATGTTCCTGCACAACATCAACTACGACAAGTTCAACATCCAGCTCGGCAATACCCTGACCGAACCGTACTTTGGCGACGAAAAGCCCTTCGACGCCATCGTTTCCAACCCGCCCTATTCGGTGAACTGGATCGGCAGCGACGACCCGACGCTGATCAACGACGAACGCTTTGCCCCGGCCGGTGTGCTCGCGCCCAAGTCCAAGGCCGACTTTGCCTTCGTGCTGCACGCGCTCAGCTACCTCTCCAGCAAGGGCCGCGCTGCCATCGTCTGCTTCCCCGGCATCTTCTACCGGGGCGGTGCTGAAAAGAAGATCCGCCAGTATCTGGTGGACAACAACTACGTCGAAACCGTGATCTCGCTGGCGCCCAACCTGTTCTACGGCACCACCATCGCCGTGAACATCCTGGTGCTGTCCAAACACAAGACCGATACCAACACCCAGTTCATCGACGCCAGCGACTTGTTCAAGAAGGGCACCAACAACAACCTGCTGCTGGATTCGCATATCGAGCAAATCATGGCCGTGTTCGACAGCAAGGCAGATGTCGATCACTTCGCCAGGTCCGTGCCGTTCGAGCAGGTTGCGGCTAACGACTACAACCTGTCGGTAAGCAGCTATGTGGAAGCCAAGGACAACCGCGAGGTGGTGGACATCGCCCAGCTCAATGCCGAACTGAAAACCACCGTTGCCAGGATCGACCAGCTGCGCAAGGACATTGATGCCATCGTCGCGGAGATTGAAGGCGGGGAGTTGGAGGCATGAGTCGTATTGATGACCTAATTGCTGAACACTGCCCGGATGGGGTTGCGTTCAAGCGTCTTGGCGACATTGTGCGCATCAAGAACGGTAAAGATCACAAATCGCTTGGTGATGGAGAATTTCCGGTTTATGGCTCCGGCGGGATCATGCGATATGCAGATACCTACGCCTACAACAAGCCATCAGTCTTGATACCAAGAAAGGGCTCGCTTGGAAATCTTTTCTTCGTAGATGTTCCGTTTTGGACAGTCGATACTATCTTTTATACGGAAATTGACGAATCACAGGTTCGCCCAAAATATCTTTACTATTTCCTGACAACGGTAGGCCTGGGCGAAATGAATCAGGCAGGCGGCGTTCCTAGTCAAACGCAATCCGTATTAAACGAATTAAAAATTCCTGTCCCTTGTCCGGATAAGCCCGAAAAATCGCTTGAAATCCAGGCCGAAATCGTCCGTATACTGGACAGCTTCACCGAGCTGACCGCCGAGCTGACCGCCGAGCTGACCGCCCGCAAAAAACAATACAACTACTATCGGGACAAGTTGTTGAGTTTTGAAGAAGGGGAGGTGGAGTGGAAGGCGTTGGGAGAAGTGGCAAATATTAAGAACGGGAAGGACTGGAAGAAGCTAGGTGAAGGAGATATTCCGGTGTATGGCTCTGGAGGGATTATGGCGTATGTTGATTCTTTTGCGTACGACAAACCAACGGTCCTCATTCCGAGGAAAGGTTCTATAACTAATATTTTTTACGTTGATGAACCGTTTTGGAATGTAGACACTATTTACTATACCGAGATCGACTTCGCTCAGATAAACCCTAAGTTCTTTTTTCATTATTTGAAAACTTTGGACTTAATGAGACTCGACACGGGGTCAGGTAGACCAAGTCTCACACAGGCAATTCTAAATACTATTTTAATTCCTATTCCTGTGCTGGAAGAACAAGCTCGCATCGTCGCCATCCTCGACAAATTCGACGCCCTGACCAACTCCATCGCCGAAGGCCTACCGCGCGAAATCGAATTGCGCCAGAAGCAATACGAGTATTACCGCGACTTGCTGTTCAGCTTCCCCAAACCAGAAGCCGCTTTAGCCGCCAGTGCGTAAAGGGATACGGTCATGCCAAAACACCCGCTCACCCTGCGCGACCAAACCACGGAATTCCTGCTCTACACCACCCCGAATGGCGCGATCAAGGTGGAGGTTCTGCTCGCCAACGAGACTATTTGGCTGACCCAGAAGCGCATGGCGGAGTTGTTCGGCGTGGGTGTGCCTGCCGTCTCCAAGCACCTGAAAAACATATTTGAAAGCAATGAGCTAGACCCAGATTCAGTTATTTCCATTTTGGAAACAACTGCCGAAGACGGCAAAAAGTACCAGACCCAGTATTACAACCTTGATGCGGTGATTTCGGTCGGCTACCGCGTCAATTCGGCGCAGGCTACCCAGTTTCGTATCTGGGCCACCCAGCTTATCAAGGAGTACATCATCAAGGGCTTTGCCATGGATGATGAGCGGCTGAAAAATGGCCGTTACTTTGGCAAGGACTATTTCCGTGAACTGCTGGAGCGGGTGCGCTCGATCCGTGCCAGCGAGCGGCGGATTTATCAGCAGATCACCGACATTTTTGCCGAATGCAGTATCGCATCGAATCCGATTTCGATCGCACCGTGAAAAAGCTGCTGCAAAGGAAGGACACCAAAGAATGAGCGACTACAAAACCATCGCCGAGTCCCGGAATTTCATCGTTCTGGACAGGTACGAGCCGGAATGGAAAGTTGCCGAGAACTACCAGAGCGAAAGCGACCTGGAACGGGAGCTGATCCAGGATCTGGTCAATCAGGGCTACGAGTTCGCCTCGTCCATCAAGACGCCCGAAGCCTTGCTGGCCAACGTGCGCGTGCAACTGCAGGCACTCAACGCCGTTCAGTTCACCGAGGGCGAATGGCTGCGCTTTGTGGAAACCTGGCTGGATAAGCCCAGCGAGGGCATCGTTGAAAAGACCCGCAAGGTTCACGACGACTACATCCACGACTTTATCTTTGACGATGGGCGCATCCAGAACATTTACCTGCTGGACAAGAAGAACATCGCCCGCAACAAGGTGCAGGTGATCAAGCAGTTCGAGCAGGCGGGCAGCCACGCCAACCGCTATGACGTGACGATTCTGGTCAATGGCCTGCCGCTGGTGCAGGTGGAGCTGAAGAAGCGCGGCGTGGCGATCCGGGAGGCCTTCAACCAGGTGCATCGTTACAGCAAGGAGAGCTTTAACAGCGAGCATTCCTTGTTCAGGTATCTGCAGTTGTTCGTGATCTCCAACGGCACCGACACCCGTTACTTTGCCAATACCACGCAGCGCAACAAGAACAGCTTCGACTTCACCATGAACTGGGCGAAGGCGGACAACACGCTGATCAAGGACCTGAAGGACTTCACGGCCACCTTCTTCCAGAAGCACACTTTGCTCAATGTGCTGCTGCATTACTCGGTGTTCGACGTCAGCAACACGCTGCTGGTGATGCGGCCTTACCAGATCGCCGCCACGGAACGCATTCTGTGGAAGATCAAGAGCAGCTATCAGGCCAGGAACTGGAGCAACACGGAAAGCGGCGGCTATATCTGGCACACTACCGGCAGCGGCAAGACCTTGACCAGCTTCAAGGCCGCGCGCCTGGCCACTGAGCTGGACTTCATCGACAAGGTGTTCTTCGTGGTGGACCGCAAGGATCTGGACTACCAGACCATGAAGGAATACCAGCGCTTTTCGCCGGACAGTGTCAACGGCTCCGACAGCACGGCGGGCCTGAAGCGCAACCTGGAGAAGGACGACAACAAGATCGTCGTCACCACCATCCAGAAGCTCAACAACCTGATGAAGAGCGAGGCCGACTTGCCCATCTACGGCAAGCAGGTGGTGTTCATCTTCGATGAGTGCCACCGCAGCCAGTTTGGCGAGGCCCAGAAGAACCTGAAGAAAAAGTTCAAGAGGTTCTACCAGTTTGGTTTCACCGGCACGCCCATTTTCCCGCAGAACGCACTGGGCGCCGAGACCACGGCCAGCGTGTTTGGCCGTGAGCTGCACGCGTACGTGATCACTGATGCGATCCGCGATGAAAAGGTCCTCAAGTTCAAGGTGGACTACAACGATGTGCGCCCGCAATTCAAGGCCATCGAGACGGAGCAGGACGAGACGAAGCTGAGTGCGGCGGAGAACAAGCAAGCCCTGCTGCACCCGGATCGCATCCGCGAGATCACCAAGTACATCCTGAACAACTTCCGGCAGAAGACCCACCGCCTGCAGCCGGGCAACAAGGGCTTCAACGCCATGTTCGCCGTCAGCAGCGTGGATGCGGCCAAGCTTTATTACGAGTGCTTCCGGGAACTGCAGAAGAACAGCGACAAGCCACTGAAGGTGGCGACCATCTTCTCGTTCGCAGCCAACGAAGAGCAGGACGCGATTGGTGACATCCAGGATGAGAGCTTCGATGTGTCTGCCATGAACAGCAGCGCCAAGGAGTTCCTGAGCGCGGCCATTGCCGACTACAACGCGCTGTTTAAAACCAATTTCAGCGTGGATGGCAATGGCTTCCAAAACTATTATCGGGATCTTGCGCTACGCGTGAAAAGTCAGGAAATTGATTTATTGATTGTGGTGGGGATGTTTTTGACCGGCTTTGATGCGCCCACGCTGAATACCTTGTTTGTCGATAAAAACCTGCGCTATCACGGTTTGCTACAGGCTTATTCGCGCACGAACCGTATTTTCGATGCCACCAAAACCTTTGGCAATATCGTCACCTTCCGCGATTTAGAACAAGCCACGGTGGACGCCATTACCCTATTTGGCGATAAGAACACCAAAAACGTGGTGCTGGAAAAAAGCTACAAGGAGTACATGGAAGGTTTTACCGATGTGGCGACTGGTGAAGCCCGACGCGGCTTTGTGGAGGTAGTCGCGGAGCTAGAGCAGCGTTTTCCTAACCCCGATGAGATTGTTAAAGAATCCGATAAAAAAGCTTTTGCGAAATTATTTGGCGAGTATTTGCGCGTGGAGAATGTGCTGCAAAACTATGATGAATTTGCCAGCCTGAAAGCCCTGCAAAGCGTTGACATGAGCGACCCGGAGGCCGTTGAGGCATTTAAAGCCCAACATTATCTAAGCGATGAGGACGTGGCCGCGCTGCAAGCCATCAGAATACCCGCCGACCGGAAAATTCAGGATTATCGCTCCACCTATAACGATATACGCGACTGGCTACGCCGTGAAAAATCTGCCGCTGAAAAAGAAAAATCCACCATTGATTGGGATGACGTAGTCTTTGAGGTAGATCTGCTTAAGTCGCAAGAGATCAATTTAGACTACATTCTGGAACTGATTTTTGAAAATAATAAAAAAGTTAAAGATAAAGCGGCACTGGTTGAAGACGTGCGTCGAGTGATTCGCGCCAGTCTGGGCAACCGCGCTAAAGAGGGCTTGTTGGTTGATTTTATAAATCAAACCGACCTGGATAAGATTGGCGATAAGGCCAGTGTTATTGATGCTTTCTTCACCTTTGCGCAAGCTGAACAACAGCGTGAAGCCCAAGAGCTCATTAGTAGCGAGAGCCTAAATGCTGAGGCGGCCAGGCGTTACATCGCCACCTCGCTAAAACGGGAATTTGCCAGTGACAATGGCACTGAGCTCAATGCCATTCTGCCTAAAATGAGCCCGTTAAACCCGCGGTACCTGACAAAAAAGCAGAGTGTCTTCCAGAAAATAGCCGCTTTTGTCGAGAAATTTAAAGGCGTGGGTGGGCAGGTCTAATGGGATCGCTTCATCTGTTTGGACGACCTTCAAGTCTGTCGTGCGGTCAGCAGAGCTTTCCCCCTTAATTCAGGGCGAGTACAATGTAAACATTTATAGAATTCTTCGGCTGGATTCTAAAGCCCTGTAAGAGTTTAAATTAATGTTACTGTTGAACTTGTCATATGGTTAGCTTTACTAAACAGTAGCATGGGATTAAGTGTCACTTAAAATAAAACATGAAAGAGCGATCCTCAAATAACGCAGAGTCCGACATGGACACCATTGCATCCAGACGCGAGTTTCTGAAGAAGCTGGCTTTGGGATCATTGGTAATACTGGGTGGATCGGGAACGGCTACAGCGGCCGTAAGGCACGTCATCCATCCCGTGAAGCATAGACACAAGCCCGGGCATGAGCCCGTTTTCCATGCCTTCGACCGTTCGGTTCACCCGCGGAATACAGCGCCTTATCCGCATACTTTCGAACATAAAACGCTCGCCTTCGAACATACGCATACCGGCGATAAGCTAAAGCTGACCTATTTTGAACGCGGCCGCTATATCAAAGAAGCGCTGCATGAAATCAATTATCTGCTCCGCGATTTCCGTACCGACACTATTCACCCGATCGATACAGCTTTACTGGATCAGTTGTTTATGCTGAAGCAAACGCTTGGCGTCAATAAACCGTTCCATATCATCTCCGGTTATCGTTCGCCTTTTACCAATGCTCAGCTCCGTAGGTACAGTCATGGCGTGGCGGAACATAGTTTTCATATGCAAGGCCGGGCCATTGATATCAGGCTTGAAGGCATTTCACCCAAAATCGTTAGAAACGCCGCGCTGGCAATCGCGCAAGGCGGCGTAGGTTATTATCCTCGAGACAATTTCGTCCATCTGGACACCGGACATTTTAGAACCTGGTAAACTCTGCGACGAATTCCTACCAGCCGGATGGGCGGAAAAAGAGTGCTCAGGCCTAATCTTCAGGCTTTTTTTCGGCGTAGATTTGCTCGACCAGATCCTTGAACCAGTACGGGCGCGCGACCAACACGTACAGCACCAGGGTTTCCAATATCGGCAGTGGAATCACATGGAGAATGATCAAACCGATCAATACGATGAAACATAATATCAGCCGGGATGGGAAGGTTGTTTTATTTATACTCACGGTATGGGAACCAGGTTAAGTCATTCGAAGTCGTCCGCGCCGTTGCGATTGTCGCGGCCGGATCGATCGTATATTTCCAGCACGGCGTTTTTAAACCATAGCGGACGAAAGAGTAATATGTAAAGCAGGATCAGCCCGATGACCGGAACGGGCGAAATGTCGAGCACCATCGTCACCAACAGCACCATGATCCATTTGATTCTGACAAAAAGAGTGCTATGGCTCATATCGGCATGGGCTCCAAGATCTTTCCTGCGTCATAACATAACCCATTTCGGTCGGATTAGTAAATATCCCCCGGCAAAGCCGGGGGCTTTATGTTGTGAACCGCTCAAAGCGGTATAAGGGGTCGCTAACGCGGCCCCTAATTTAATAGCCACCTCAAGGTGGCGTTCAGTTCCAAAGATTCAATTGTTCAATTCGCTGGTCTTCTTGTTCCTGGTGCCGTATGTATTCTCGGATCATCGTTTCATCTCGACCCACCGTCGAAACAAAGTAACCCCGCGCCCAAAAGTGTTGCCCCACAAAATTTCGTTTCTTCTCTCCATAAACCCGCGCCAAATGGATGGCGCTCTTCCCTTTGACGAAACCGATCACTTGCGACACCGCATACTTCGGCGGTATCGCAATCAACATATGGACATGATCTGGCATCAAATGCCCTTCCAGTATCCGGCTTTCTTTCTGGCTCGCCAGCCTTCGAAAGACCTCTCCCAAATGCTGACGCAATGCTTTATACAAAGTGCGTCGCCGGCATTTCGGGATAAATACCACATGATATTTGCACTCCCAGCGGGAGTGACTTAAGCTTTCATTCTCGTCCATCAGGTTCTCCTCTATCGTGTACTTGGCGGTTCACGATGCTGAGTTTCCTGATGGACTCCGCTGAATGTCAAACTTTCGCTGTCTCCCCGGCAGAGCCGGGGGATTTCTCATTATTGGTTAATGCTTTCTTTTGTCCAGCCGGTCCAGCAGAATCGCGATTAGCATGTCGTTCATCACGTTTACGCCGGACCGGAACCGGGCAATGATCCAGTCGATCGTAGTGATCAGCGGCACCGCGGTGACCACCAAGGCTTCCGGCAGGCCGGCCGTGCTCAATACCAGGGGCAGGGCGATCAGGCCGGCTTCGGGAATGCCCGAAATGCCGACGCCCACCATGATGGCCGCCGCAATGATAACCAGTTGCTGCGCAAAGTTCAGTTCGATGCCGATCGCTTGCGCCAGAAACAGCGCGGCCATCGCTTCGTACAGGATGATGCCGTCGTTGTTCAAATTGGTGCCGATGCAGACCGACAAGCGCGCCGACCGGCTTGAAATTCCCATGTTTTCGGTCAGGCAGCGCAGAGTGACCGGCATCGTCGCCAGGCTGCTGTTGGTGGAAAGGCCGGTCACGATCGCGTCCGCGCCTTCCGAAAAATAGCGCTTGACCGGCATTCTGCCGCCCCATCTGACCATGCCGGGATAATAGACGAGGGCATGGATCAGCAATCCGCCCAGCATTGCGGCCAGGAACACCGCCACCAGCTCGAACACTTCCAGGCCCGCTTTCCCGACCACTTGCGCGACCACGCCGAAAACCGCGAACGGTATGGCCTTGACGACCCAGAGCAGCATCTGGATCAGCAGCCGGCAGCCGACGCCGATCGATTTTTCCAGCATGACGAGCCCCGCTTGATCTTCGTCCGCCGTCTGCCGCTTCATCTGGCGGATCGCGCCGCCGGCCAGCAACGCCAGCAGGATGATCGCGATCATATTGTTTTCGACAAACGGTTCGGCCAGGCTTTTCGGGATATAGCCGGCGAGGTTTTTTAGCGGATCGAGCGTCAGATTTTCCGGTACCGATTTGGGCATCAAGCGGCTTGTGCCGTGGTCCAGTTGGTTTGTCATCGTCGTCAGCCTGCCTTCCCACAGATGGCCCGGACGCAGGGTATTCATCAAAGTGAGGCCGATGATTATCGCCACCGCCAGATTGATCGAACACAAAGCCAGCAGGCGGCGACCGTGCTTGAGCGAAATGTCGGTATGGATCATCGCGTCCAGAATGGCGAAAAAGACCAGCGGCGCCGCAAGCGCTTTCAGAAGGCGGATCACCAGTTGTCCCAATTGGCCGAGCGCCGCGTTGCTGAATAAATTAAAGCCGTAACTTTCGGTTCCGAATAGGACGCCCAGAAGGGCGCCGGCGGCGACGCCGATGACGACCTGGACATATAAAGGCAAGGCAAAGCAGTTGGGTTTGTTCATGGACAGCGAATGTTTAGCGAATCAGGAAGGACGGGAAGCGCTTCGAAAAGCATGGCAACCGTTCAGTTTAGCATTCCGCCCGGAGAGAAGGTAAGCGGCGGGCGGGATTTGGGTGTAAGATGTCAAGGCGTATCGTGCAAGAAGAGCCGGATTCGCCGTTCGGCCCAGCGGCCCGACAGCGGATCGAGCAGATGAAATGATTCTCTTGTCTTGAGATCGATCCATTCAATTTTGTGGAGGGAGGCAGCAATGAAACTTTTCCGAATACTCTGGTTAAGCCTGTTTATAGTAGTCGCCCAGGCCGCTTGGGGCTACGGCGGCGGCAGTAGCTCGAAAGCCTGCGAGAAACCCGGCTTCAGCCGATTTTCTCCGCCCGACAAGGCGGAAGTATCCCCGAATACCGAATTTTCCTTTATCGCCTCGCCGAATACGAAGCCGCAAACGATCAAAGTCATTGTCAAAGACATTCCAGTACCGATTGCAGTGAAGCCCGTTGCGCAGGGTTATGCGGTCAGCGGAGTTCTGCCGGCCGCATTGCGCGGCGTTTATGCCAGGATCGGTATCGCGGCGGAAGGCGCGAGCCAGTGCAAAGGCAGCGGCGGGTGGCTGCTGAATATCGGCGAATAGTCTTTTTATCCGAACAAAATCGCCCGCAATTTCCGTTTTCGTCTCATGAAACATAAACACGACAGGAAAAAAATCGACAAGGATGAATATCAAGCCGCTCTGATCCGGTTGCAGATCGAACTGGTCAAGCTGCAAAAGCACATCATCAAGCACGGCGAAAAAGTGCTGATCCTTTTCGAGGGGCGCGACGCGGGCGGCAAGGACGGTTCGATCAAACGCATCACCCAGCATTTGAGCCCGCGCGAAACCCGGGTGGTGGCGCTGGGCAAACCTTCCGACCGGGACCAAAGCAGCTGGTATTTTCAACGCTATGTGCCGCACCTGCCGGCGGCCCAGGAAATGGCGCTGTTCAACCGCAGTTGGTACAACCGCGCCGGCGTCGAGCGGGTGATGGGCTTCTGCAGCGACGGGGAATATCACGAGTTTCTCGAAACCGTCCCGGATTTCGAGCGGATGCTGGTTCGGTCGGGCATCAAGCTGTTGAAGTATTATCTGGACATCAGCCGGGAAGAGCAGAAGCGACGCCTCGAAGACCGCGAACGGGACCCCTTGAAACAATGGAAAATCAGCCCGGTCGATCTGGAAGCGGTCAAGCATTGGGACGACTACAGCCTCGCCCGCAATATCATGTTCGCGAGAACGCATCATCTGGATGCCCCCTGGACGGTCGTGCGGGCCGACGATAAAAAAAGTGCGCGGCTCAATATCATCAAGGATATTCTGTTCCGCCTCGACTATAAGGATAAAAACGATGCGGAAGTGCTTCCCGATGCCGACATTGTATTCAACTATGCGGAGAGCTATCTGAAAAACGGGATGATTGCGGAATAGGGCGGCAACAGGCTTAGGATTTGGCTCCAAATAACTTCCCCGCCTGAGACCTGCCAGGTTTTAAAAAACTGGCAGGTCTACCCCCATACCAGGAAGTCAATATCGGCCAAATCCTTAAAGCCCTCTGGGATCAATGGAACGGATTCGATTCGACCGCGAACTTACTATCAAGCTCAGGAGTCAACAGTCGCATTCAAACGCATTAAGCCGAAGAGGGATACATGATGAAGAGGCCGTCGGACACAGACCGGAATAGCGCACCGATCTTTTACTTTTTGCAAAAATGGCTGGATCGCAATGTGTTCGATCTTGGCCGGCAGATGCGCATCAGTTACGTGCCGCCGTTGATGGTGTATCTGGCGGCGGGCGTAGCGGGGCTGACCGGTATCGTCGGAACTTTTTTCGTAAAGGAATATTTGGGCCTGAGCGCGGAGTTTCTGGCTGCGCTGGGGTTCTGGGTGATGCTGCCCTGGGCCTTGAAAATGCCGATAGGGCATGGGGTCGACTTGCTGTGGCGCCATAAGGCCGGCCTGATCTATCTGGGCGCGGTACTGATCGCCGCCGGTTTGCTGATCATGATCAATCTGTTGAGCGACCGCGAGTATATGCAATCGTTATGGCCCGTCGAAAACTGGTATGTGCTGGCGGCGCTCCTGGCGCCGGTCGGTTACGTAATCCAGGATACCGTGGCCGATGCAATGACCGTGGAGGCCGTGGCCGTCATCGACGAACAAGGCCGGCCGCTGCCCGAACCGGAAATACTGGCCGCGCATACCACGATGCAGACGCTGGGCCGGGTCGCGATCATCGGCGGCAGCCTGTTGGTAGCGGGCGTTAATGTCGCGTTCTTCAGCGGTATCGAAACGATGGGCGAAACCGGGAAAGCGGCGGTTTATCTGTCGATTTACCGGTGGGCGCTGTGGATTCCGGTGATTTCGATTCTGGGTGTTGTGCTGTCGTCCCATTTGCGTGCGCAGGAAGAATGGCGGCTCGCCGCGCACGGTTTCGAGTTTGAAGATATCGAGCGGCTGACTGCCCGCGCCCGGGAGGTGCCCGCGGTCAATTGGCCGCTGCTCGGCGGCGGGGTTGGATTTGCGCTGTTCGCGGCGGCGGTCGGATTGGGAGGATTGCGAAACAGCGAGGAAATCGTATTTGCCGGGTCTTTGGCGATCGTGCTGTTTTTGATGTGGCGATTGACGATGGACCTCGACGGCACAACGAAAAACCGTTTGTACGGGACCGCGTTCGTGATCTTCGCGTTCCGCGCGGTCCCAACCACCGGCGCGGGTGAAACCTGGTGGATGATCGACGACCTCGGCTTCGACCAGCAGTTCATCTCGAAGTTGTCGCTGATCGGGAGCGCGCTGACCCTGCTCGGCATGTTCCTGTTTCGCCGCTTCATGGCCGAGCGGCCGATCACCTACATCATCGCGGTGCTGACCGTCGTGCTGGCCCTGCTTTATATCCCCAATATCGCGCTGTATTACGGCCTTCAAAAATGGACCGCGGAGCTGACGGGCGGCGTCGTCGATGCCCGCTTCATCGCGCTGGTCGATACCGCGCTCGAATCGCCGCTGGGCCAGATCGCGATGATTCCGATGCTGGCCTGGATCGCCAATTCGGCCCCCAAACAGTTGAAGGCGACTTATTTCGCGGTAATGGCGGCGTTCGTGAACTTGGCATTGTCCCTGTCGCAGTTGTTGACCAAATGGCTGAATCAAGGCTTCGTGATTACCCGCGAAGTGCGCGACGCGGCGACCGGGCAAGTTGTGGTTGCCGCGGATTACAGCGAACTCGGCTGGCTGCTGATCGTGGTGATGGGGCTGAACTTCGCGATTCCGATCGCGGCGATCGTGTTGGCGAAGCGGACCTGGCTGAAAGACTGATCCGCTCTCAACCGTCCGGGAGGAACCCTCCTGCCTGCATGTTCCAAAGGCGGAAATAATAGCCTTTCAGCGCCAACAGTTGCTCGTGCGTGCCGTCCTCGACGATCCGTCCCTGATCGAACACCAGGATGCGGTCGAGATAGGCGATTGTCGACAGCCGGTGCGCGATCGCGATCACGGTCTTCTTCCCCATCAGCCGGGCCAGGTTTTCCTGGATCGTTTTTTCGGTAACCGAATCCAGGCTCGACGTCGCTTCGTCCAGAATCAGGATCGGCGCATCCTTCAGTATGACCCGCGCGATCGCGATCCTTTGCCGCTGGCCGCCGGACAGCTTGACGCCGCGTTCGCCGACCAGCGAATCGTAATCTTCCGCCATGGCCCGGATAAACTCGTCCGCATGCGCGAACGCGGCGGCGTCGGCGATTTCCCGATCGCTCGCGCCGAGCCTGCCGTAGCCGATGTTTTCCTTCAGGCTGCGGTGAAACAGCGTCGGATCTTGCGGAATCAGGCTGACCTGTTCGTGCAGCGATGCCTGCGTCGCTTCGGCGATGTCGGTGCCGTCGATGCGGATTTTGCCCGTTTGCGGCTCGTAATTACGCAGAATCAGGCTCACGAAGGTCGATTTGCCCGAGCCCGAAAACCCGACCAGGCCGACGCGCTGGCCGGGTTCGATCACGACGTTCAGCTCCTTGAAAACCGGCTGGTCCGGATGATAGCCGAAAGTGACATCGCGGAACTCGATCCGTCCTGCGGCGACTTCAAGCGGCTTCGCATCCGGCGCATCGACGATTTCGTGCGGCTGCACGATCGTTTCGACGCCGTTCGCGATGTTGCCGACATATTCGAAAAATTCCAGGAAATGGCGGGATAAATTGCGCGCGTCGGCGATCACGATCAGCGCCAGGCCCATGCTCATCGTGAAATCGCCCACGCTGATCAGTCCGTTCTGCCAGAGCGTCAGCGCGTAATAAATCGTGCCGATCTTCAACGCGCCGGCCGAGATGAACTGGAACCAGCGCACCCGTTCCATGAACCAGAACGTCCGGCGCGCGGCTTTCAGTTCGGTGTCCAGATAGCCCTGCAGATAATCGCGTTCGAATTGCTGGCGCGCGAACAGTTTGGCGTTCAGGCTGTTGGTGACCGAATCGACGATCTTGCCGTTCACCATGCTGCGGATGCCCGCATAGTGTTGCGAATACGGACGGCAGCGCGTCGCCAGCCAGAAAGAAATCGCAACGTAGACGAAAACCCAGGCGGTTACGAATAGCCCGAGTCCCTGATGTACGTGGAGCAGCAAGCCGGCGGAGACGCCGAAGGTGATCGTGATCGGCCAAAAATCGCACAGCACCGCCCAGGTCGTATGATTCACGCTGATCGCCGTTTCGCTGATCCGGTGCGCCAGCGCGCCCGCGAAATGGCTGCTGAAATAGCGCGCCGAATGGTATTGCAGGTAGGTGAACAAGGCGCGCGTGGTGCCTTGGCGGAGCCGCGGGCCGATCGTGATCAGGATCGCGCCGCTGGCCCGGCTGCACAGGATTTCGGCGATCGTCAGCCCGGCCAGAAACAGTAAGGGGCCTTTTAGCGCCTCGATGGCGGCGTGGGCGTCGGGAAGTCCCGCCGCTACGCCTTCCATGATCGACTTGACCGCATAGGGCACCAGGATGCTGCCGGCTGCCTGGCCCGCTTCGAAGAGGATCATCAACGTAATCCAGCCCTTGAAGTGGGACAGGCAGTAGAGGATGAAGCGGATCGTGCCGCTGGGTAACGGCGGTGCTTCGGCGGCGCGGCGCATTGACGGGGAGGGTAATATTTTAGCCATTAACAGCGGAATAGAAGGATAAACTAACCATTATACCTGCGCTGTAGGGTGATTGGCCGAATCAGTAAGACGCGGGGGGCGGAAGGTTAGCAATCTGAATATAACAAGACTTACGCAAGATTCATCCGTAGAGATGGATTCCTGAGTTGTTGGCAAAAGTCGAGTTATCGTTATTTCGTTGAAATAATCCGGGCTTAGGCAGAATTCCTTTAAAATGGATATCCCGAACCCATTAACGAGGACTGTCCTTGCCAGACCACAAGCCGTATAAAGTCATGTTCAGCGCCGGCGAAGCGTCCGGCGACCAGCATGCTGCTCATATGTTCAGCGAGATGAAAAAACTGCAGCCCGATGTTCAGGGCATCGGGATGGGCGGAGAGAAAATGAAATGGGCGGGAATCGATGTCCGTTACGATTCTTCCCGGATTGCGGTGATCGGAGTGGTCGAGGTGATCAGGCACTATGCCGAAATCCGCCGCGCCCTGAAACTGATGCAAACGCTGCTGGCGAACAAGCGGCCGGATTTGTTGGTTTGCGTCGATTACAAGGAGTTCAATTTCAAGCTCGCGACTTACGCCAAACGGCTCGGCGTCAAGGTGTTGTTCTACGTCAGTCCTCAGGTCTGGGCCTGGCGGCCGGGAAGGGTTAAACAGTACGGCCGCGTGATCGACATGATGGCAGTCATTTTTCCATTCGAAACGGCCTATTACGAGGCCGAGAACGTGCCGGTACGCTACGTCGGCCATCCGTCGGTCGACAAGGTACGTCCGCAATGCGGCAGAAGCGAAGACTTCGCCCGCTTCGGCTTGACGGCCGACGCGCCGGTCGTCGGCTTGTTGCCGGGCAGCCGGGCCGGCGAGATCCGGGGCATGCTGCCGGTCATGCTGAAAGCGGCCGAAACGATAGCCGGTCGCGTGCCGGGCGCGCAGTTCATCCTGCCGCAAGCCGGAACCGTTGCCGATGCGATGCTGAACGATTATCTGCAAACCTCGCCGTTAAAAATTACGGTGGTCAAGGGCCAGCCGTACGACGTGATGCAATGCTGCGACGCGATCATGACCACCTCCGGCACGGCCTCGCTCGAAATCGCGCTGCTGGGCGTACCGATGGTCATAGCCTACAAACTCTCGCCGCTCACCTATTGGTTGGGGCGGCTGCTGGTCAAGACGCCGTTCATCGGCCTGCCCAATATCGTGGCGGGCAAAGGTATCGTGAAGGAACTGATTCAGCATGAGGCCAGCGCCGAGAATCTGGCCGACGAGATGGGTAAAATACTGACTGATGCCGGTTATGCCGGGCAAATGCGCGAGAACCTGCAAAGCGTCAAAGCGTGCTTGGGGCAGGGCGGTGGGTCGAAAAATATGGCGCTTCTGGCTCTGGAGATGCTTTTTACGGATTGAGGAAGGTCTGTGCTCAGGGCGTCGTGTTGGATCATCGGCGATGATTCGGCGGAGGCTCGCTCGTGCCCGCCTGCGCGGATCAGACCGCGCGCCCATGCGGCCCGTTTCAGGCGGTGATCCAGGAAACCGGCTGATCGAAATCTACTCTATACCTTAATAAAAAGGTCAGGGCGGCTTATGGCGAAGAACGACATACCCGATTTAAAATTGCAAAACGATTTTTCCCTGGTGCAGGGCGGGCCGCTGTTCCAGCTCTTCGTGCGTTGCCGCTTATCGACAAGCGGATTGGGCTGGCTTAAACGCCGGATTATTTTCCTGGTCATGCTCACCTGGTTTCCGTTGCTGTTGCTTTCGGCGCATTCCGGCCAAGCGTTCGGCGGCAGCGTCCATATTTCGTTTCTTCAGGACTTTGAAACGCATGTGCGTTTTTTAGTGGCCATGCCGTTACTGTTAGTGACCGAATTAGTCGTTCACGAGCGAATGCGGCCGGTCATTCGGCAGTTCGTCGAACGGGCATGATTACCGCGGAAGACCGGCCTCTTTTCGATGCCTGTATCGCTTCTGCGTTACGCTGGCGCAATTCGGTATTTACCGAGATCGTGTTGATTGCATTTGTGTTCACGTTTGGCCATGCGATTTTTTTCGGGCGGACACTGGAAGGTATCTCCACTTGGTTCGTAACCCGTTGGGCTCCACAACTGGCGTTTTCCCCGGCCGGATACTGGCTGAATTATGTCAGCCTGCCGGTATTTCAATTTCTTCTCATCCGCTGGTTGTTCCGCTTTATCGTCTGGTCGCGTTTTCTCTGGCAGGTATCGCGCCTCGAACTCAATTTGATGCCGACGCATCCCGACCGGGCAGGCGGCTTGGGGTTTCTATCCGAAAGCGCGCTCGCATTCATTCCGTTCCTGCTGTCTCAAGGCGTTTTGCTCTCCGCGATGATCGCGGAGCGCATTCTTTACAAGGATGCGGCGCTGCTGTCTTTCAAGCCTGAAATTGCGATCGTTGTGGTGTTTCTGCTGCTGCTGGTGCTCGGCCCTTTATGCGTATTCACTTCTCTTTTGGTAAAAACAAAACGCCAAGGGCGGCTGGATTACGGCGTTTTGGCCAGCCGCTATGTCCGCGAGTTCGACAACAAATGGCTGCAAGGCGGCGCCGCCCCGGATGAACCATTGATCGGAAGCGGCGACATTCAATCTTTGGCGGATCTGAACAGCAGCTTCGAAGTGATTCGTACCATGCAGATGTTTCCGTTCGATAAGCAAACGGTGGTGTTCATCATCGTGGTTACGCTTTTACCCTTGCTGCCTCTGATGCTGACGCTGATTTCTCCGGAAGATTTGATGAAGCGGCTTATCGGCATCCTGCTGTAAGCGTGGCGTCGACGATGCAGCGAAACCGACGGGGTTCGTCATCAGTCTAGTGAACCGTTTGTTCTAAAAATTGACATTGAGATTGGTCAGCCAGATATGGTTTGCTCCGTCCTGAGCGCCGAAATTATTCACGTACTGAAACTGGTAGCCGGTATCGATATTGATCTTAAGAGTCAGCTTGTAGCCGATCCCGACATAGCTTCGATTCTGGTTGATGCCGGGCTGGACCGAACCGGCCAGACGGCCATGGTTGATCGAATTGAAATAAACGAACAGCTCGTCGGCCGCGATCAAATAAGTATTCGTTTCGGGCAGCGAATAGACGAACCGGAACCGGTGGCGCATCCGGAACGCAGTATCCTCGCCTTCGAAAAAACGTTCTTCCATCCGGAAGCGGTACTGGAAATTCAATTGCGGCGTCCAGTTATCGATCCACTGCAACTGCTGCATGAAGTCGTTGGTGGCCAGTTCGAAATCGGTTTCCTTGCTGTATTCGCCTTGCCACGTGTAACCCAGCCAGAGCTGCAGCTTTTGGGTTAGCTTGTAGCCCAGCAAAGGCCGCACGATGACTTGGCTGAACTCGCCGTTGTCGTGTTTGGTGCGCGGCGCCAGTTCCAGGAACGCCAGATAGGGGCTGTCGCCGAAATCGGTCTGATAGGTATTGCTGAGCCACATGCTCCAGTCGTCTTTGACGGGAGCGGCAAAGGCCGAGGTGGATACGACGAGCAGACCGATAGAGAGCGGTGAAATCCTTGAGTGTTTCCGCATGAGAGGGAGAGTTGAATAGGTTTTAGACGCAATAATTCCGGAAATCGATGTCCGGAAAGATATTGTCCATGATTTCGAGCGCGGAGAGGTAGCGCTCATCGATTTTGCCTTTGCGCAGACTATCGTACAAATAATTGAAACGGGCAAGGTGGTCGGTGATCCGTTTGACCGCATAGTCGACCGTCGTGCCCGATTTCATGATGAACGGCCAGTCCGAGGACTGAGCGAGCAGCAGCGAGCGGACCGCCTGATTGAACGCGCGTTCCTGTAGAGGACTGACCGAGATGTCTTTCAGCTCGGCGACGAACGCTTCCAACTGCCGGCCGGCCTGATGCAGATAAGGATAGATCCAGTCGTTGGTTTCGTTGATCCAGTAGCTCGAATAGCCGTGCTCGCCCCAGGTCGAGGCCGACGGCGTCGCTTCTTGTAGGAAGGGGAACCGTTGCAGGTCGTCTGCGCAGCTCACCGTGCGGATGCCGTTTTCGCCCGCGATCCGCAGCACCTGTTCCAGCCAGTGAGGACCTTCGAACCACCAGTGCCCGAACAGCTCGGCATCGTAAGGAGCGACGATCAGCGGCGGACGATCCATGCGCTTTGCCAGCACATCGATTTGCCGCCGGCGTTTTTGAATGAAGTCCTGCGCATGCAGTTCGGCTTTTGCCCGTGCGGCCCTCGGGTCGTAAGGCTGCTTGGGCCGGTTTTCGCCGGTGATCCGGTAATACTTGATCCCGGTGTTCGCGCGGAGTTGTCCGTCGACAAGATACGGGCCGATATCATCCAGGTCCAGGTCGAAGCCGATGTCGCGGTAGTATTCGCGGTAATCGAAATCGCCGGGATAGCCCTGCTGGGAACTCCAGACCTGTTCGGATGATTCGGGGTCGCGCGCAAACGCGGCGACGCCGTTTTCGCAGGCGAGCGGGGCGTAAACGCCGTTGACCGGCGGCTGGCTCGCATTCAGCAGACTGTGCGAGTCGACGAAAAAATACGTGATACCGGCCTCTTTCAGAAAGGTTTCCAGGCCCGGATAATAGCCGCATTCGGGCAGCCAGAATCCTTTCGGCGCGAAGCCGAAATGGCGGCGGAACGTGTCGATCCCGACGTGGATCTGGTTGCGCACCGCGGTTTCGCTGACGCTAAGCAGGGGCAGAAAGCCGTGCGTCGCGGCCGTCGTAATCAGTTCGAGCTTGCCATGCGCCTGATGCATGCCGAACGCGCCGAGCAAATCGCCGCGGCACCGGTTCTGATAGAAGTTCAGCGTATGCCGGTAGAAGCGCCGGTAAAGCCTGGCCAGTTTATTCAATTCCGGTTCGCGGCGGGTTCTGACGGTTTCTTTTTCGGCCAGCTCGATCAGTTTGTGAAGATGCTGCAGGTAGCGGCTTTGCAGCAGCTCGTCGCACAGCATCGAAAGCAAGGGCGGTGACAGCGACAGGGTCAGACGGTAACCGACCCGGTCGTTTTCCAGCCGGTCGAGCATTTCGAGCAGCGGAATGTAGCATTCGGTCATCGCTTCGAACAGCCAATTTTCTTCGAAGAAGCTCGGGTGTTCGGGATGGCGCACGAAGGGCAGGTGCGCATGCAGGACGATGCCGAGAAAACCGTTTTCCATAGCGTATCTTTATTTTAGGCCGCGCCCCGAAGCATGCCGGAACGGTTGTGCCGATGCGGGCTCTGCAGCCGGTTCGAAGTCGGCCGCGATTTCGCCGAAATAACGCAGGAGTCCGGCAAATTCCGGTACTGAGTCCGGGTAACGGCGCCCGTTTGAATGGAACGGAGATCTTCCGGAAAAATGCGGGCCTTCCATCCAAACCGCGCTAAGCACATCCTGCTCGCAGGATGTGAAACACATCGCGCCTATGGACGCCGGGTTTTCTCGCGGTGAAATCTGTGCGGGAAACCGTTGGCTTTCCGGCGAGGCCGGCACGTGGACGAGATTCGAATGCGCCAGCACCTCCAGGCTGTGATCCGGGCTCAGCCGGCCCAGTGCGGCGGCATAGTGCGTATTGTCGATCGGCAGGCGGATGTTTTTCCTGTGTGCGGCCTCATCGGCCGGCACATCGAAATACAGATCCAAAGGGATTGTCGCTTGTTTGGCATCCGGACGCCAGTAAATGCGCAGGGTCAAAGGTTTTTGCGCCTGATGCTCCGGAGTCGGCGGCTGGCCGGTACCGCTGTTCCAGTATGCGTACAGGTGGTGAGGGTCGACCGGTAGCAGCAGTATTTCAGGCTCGGCGGTGGAGACCGTGGAGACCGTCGGCATGAACCGCCGGGCGATGTCCTCGCTGATCGCCTGCAACCCCCGGTAGCCGAAATTCTGCGTTTCCCGCCGCTCGTCCGCAATCGCGGCGTATGAAGGAACGGCAGTTGCGGCACCGGTTTGCGGACAAGGCCCGACATCGGCCAAAGAAGCCTTGTGGGGAGAAAACTTAAGCGCAATCTCTCGGCTGATCGCCAACATCTCATCCGGGGTGGGTTCGATGGTGGAACGAGATTCTACCTTTGCGGAAGTGGTCAACGTGAGCCCTTGGTAAACGATACCCTCAATTTACCGGGTGCTGTGACAGTCTGCAATCCGTTTTCGATTTTTTTCGGCATCGGCCAGATATCCATATCTCTATCCGCGATCAGGACGCCATTTTCAACATGCCCATGCCGTTGGGTTTTTTGACGATCTGCAAACGTGCTTTGAAGCGTTTTTGCACGCTTTCGACATGCGAAATCACGCCGACCGTTTTACCGTGCTGCGTATGCAGGCTTTCGAGCGCGGAAATCACCATAAACAGGTTTTCCGCGTCAAGCGCACCGAAACCTTCATCGAGGAACAGCGAATCGACCGAGCGGCCGTTGCTGGCCAGTTCGGATAGCCCGAGCGCCAGAGCCAGGCTGACCACAAAACTTTCGCCGCCGGACAGGGTGCGGGGCAAGCGGCGCGCATTGCCTTGCAGGGTGTCTTCGACCTCGAGCGCGAGCCCGCTTTCGCTGGGTATTTTGCGCAGATAGTAGCGGCCGCTCAGTTTTTCGAGCAGCGTATTGGTTTTGTCGAGCAACTGGTCGGCGATTTTATCCCGGACCCGGCGGCGGAACGCCATTCCATTTTCGGCATTGATCAATTGCTGTTCTTCGGTCAACGCCTTTACGGTCGCTTCCTGCGCTTCGAGTTGGGCATGGATCGCATCGTACCGGCTGCGCAGGCGCTCCTGCTCCTTCAGCAGGTTATCCAGATGCCGCACTTCGAAATGCGCGATTTCGAGCTTTTGCGCCACGCCGCGCACCTGTAGGCTGATCTCGTCGAGCGGCTGGTCGGTATCCTTGTCGCGGATTGCCGCTTCGAGCTGCTGACGGTTGCTCTCCAGCAATGCGGAAGTTTCGGCCGCGCGTTGCGCCAGATAAGCGGTTTTCTGCTCCTGTTCGAGGCGCGATGCCTGCAGCGCCAGGATTTCCTTGAGTTCGTCGACGCCGGAAAAGCCGGCTTCCTGCATTTTCGTGTGCAGCGCTTTCTCCAGCACGCCGGCCATCGCCTGTTTTTCCGCGAGCCGCACGCGCTCGGCGGCGATCAGTTTCTGTTTGTCGAGCAGCGCCAGATGCAGCGCGACGCTTTCTTCTTTCTGCAGCTTGCTGCCGGCGGTCGCAATCTTTTCTTCCAAGACTTTGATTTCCTCGCGGATCGCTCTGTCGCTGGCCGCCAGCGCCGCCAAGTCCTCTTCCAGTCCTCCTTTGCGGATCAGGTGGGTCTGGTATTCGTGGCGGCGATGGCTGAGCCTGTCGTAGAACTGTTCTTCCTTGCCTTTGCCCGGCATCTTTTCGCCGAGCAGAGCCAACTGCTCGGTGATTTTCGCCGCCAATTCCTTTTCCGCTTCGACGGCTGCGGTCAGGGCGTTCGAAATTTCTAAGGGGTTGAAAGGCTGGTCTTCCCGTTCGGCTTCGAGCTTTTGCAGCGCGGCAGTCAGCTGTTCGATCGAGGCGCTGCTTTTTGCAATCTGTGCCTTCAGTTTTTCGATGCTTTGAATCTTGTTGCGGTGTTTGCCGAGCAGAAAAGCGATTTCCTTGAATTGCCCCTCTTCCTCGTCGTAGAGCTCGTCCATCCGCTTGATCCGGTCGATCTCCAGGCTTTGGGCGATATTCAGGCGGTTGCGCAAGATGCCCCATTGGGCCTGGATTTGCCGCGCTCTTTGAAGGGTGACCGCATGTTTTTCCGATAGCCGGCGCGCATCTTCGACTTCGATCTCCAGCCGTTCGGCCCGGGCGGTCTCGGCGCGTATCCGGGTCTGCTGGTCGGCCAGCGCTTTTGCCGAACTGCCGACCGCCGGCGGTTGTTTCGCATAGGGATGCTGCAAGGCGCCGCACAAAGGGCAGGGCTTTCCGTCGATCAGATGATGGCGGTCCTCGACCATGCGCTTCATCATGTTTTCGCGGTAAACGGCGCCTTCGAGGATCAGCCGGATATTCTCGTCACGCTTGATGTTCTCGCGCAATTCTTCGAGTTCGCGCGCCAGTTCGTCCGGAGCGGGAATGGCGGTCGCGGATTTTTTGAACAGTCCGAAAAGACCGGAGCCGTTCCCGGCCAGCTTGCGGTATTGGATCGCGAGTTCCTTCAGCTCCTTGAACCCGCTAACGCGCTCCTGCTGATCGCGGTGCAATTCGGCAAGTTCCTCGTGCGTTCTTCCTTGCAGCAACGCGGCGACGGTTTTCTCTTCGCCTTCGAACTGCGCCTGAAAGCGGGCGACATTCGCGGTTTCTTTTTCGATGGCGGCCTGGGTATTTCGAAGCGATGCCGATGCGTTTTTCGCCCAGTCGTCGAAAATCTTTTGTTTCTGGCTGAGTTCCCTGATGTTCTCGCGTAGGTTTTTCAGTTTGATCGTTTCGGGGAAATGATCGACCAGCGGCGCATCGCCGGCATGCTGTTCCAGCCAGCCGGCGATTTCCTGCAGAACGGCTTTCTTTTCGGCGCCTTGCGCGGCCAATGCCTGCAATTTGCCGATTTGCGAAGAGCGGGCCAGTTCGAGTTGGGCGATTTGCGTCTGAATGTCGTAAAGCGTCTGCTGCTGCGTTTCCAGCGACTGCGCACCCAAGCCTTCCGGCGCCGTTTGGGATTGGCTGCGGCTGGCCAGCATATCTTCGAGCTGCCTCAGCTCGGAGGTCAACGCCGTCAGCGTCGACTGGATTTCCTGGGCGGCTTGCCAGCTTTCCGTGATCGCTTCCAGGTCTTTCGCGAACGGCTTCAGATCGGGCAAGACATCCAGCCGATTCAGGATTTGCCGGATGCGGTTCCGCTCCTTTTCGAAATCCTGCAGTTCCTTTTGCTGGCCTTCGATCCGTGCCTGCAGGGCGTCGATCTTCTGCAGCACGAGCTGCTGTTCCTGAAGCCAGCCCAACTCTTCCTGCAGGGCGGTAAACTGGTCGTTGAAGTCCTGCAGGTCATGTTCGGAGGCTTCCCGTTTCGCCGCGTCCATGATCGGAATTAGCGCCAATTCACGATGGATCCGTTCCAGGTTCTGATTGGCTTCGGCAAGCCGGGTTTCGATTTCGCGCTTGTGGTCCGCGTAAATATCGGTGCCGACGATCTTTTCGAGGATGTCTATCCGCTCGCTGTCCAGCGCATTCAGAAAGGCGGCGAAATCGCCCTGGGCCAGCATGATCGAACGGGTAAAATTGCGGAAATTCATGCCGGTGATTTCCGTCAGCTTCGCGTTGGCTTCGTGCGGCGCCGCCGCCAGCGTTTCTTCCTCGCCGTTCGACTGCAGCTGAAAGAGCCGCATTTCGGACGGCAGCAATTCGCCGTCCGCATCGCGCCGCACCCGCCAGCTCGACCGGTATTTATCCTGCCCCAATGCGAATTCGATGACGGAGAAACACTCGGAGGTATGGCGCGTCATGACATGTTCGGCGGGGCGGTCGAAACGGTAAGTTTCGCCGTACAAGGCCAACGTAATCGCATCCAGAATACTGGTTTTGCCGGAACCGTTGGGGCCTGTGATCGCGAATACGCCGGTGTCGGTAAATGGAGACCGCTCAAAATCGATCCGATGCTCGCCTTCCAGCGAGTTGACGTTTTTAAAGTGGATATTGAGAATTTTCATGGGCGGACGCTTTTAGGCATTCAATCGGAAAACGCTGTTAAACCTCCAGATTATAACGCCGATAGAAAACAAGTTGCTCAGGAAAATTCGCGATAATTCTTACATGGAAGGACATGGAAGGAGTTGGAGGCTATCCCGTCAAGTCAAAAACCGGATTCGTGCCGGCGACTCTCCGAAAATGAATGTCGATTCTTTAATTTGGGGTATAGGCCGGGGCCGCATAACGTACTCCGGGCCGAAGAGGCAAGGAGTGGAAAACTGCGTCGAACCGGGCGTGGAGGTCGAGGCTAAAGATTTACCGATTTTAATCCGGCTTCGGTAGCCCGGCGGTTTCGGTAGTGTGAAAATCGCCGCGCAAGGCTTTCAACGCATATTTTTCGCGGTCGATTTCCTTACGCGTACGGACACCCAGACGCCGCAATAAGGGCACCGGCGGGCACCAGCCCTGAACCGCATGTTGAAACAGGAACGGTAAAACGACCGCCGGCAGGAGCAGCCACTTCACGTTTTTTGTGATACCGAGCAACAAGCCGGTAAAAGCCAGCGCCGAAGCGTTGGTTTCGAGCAAGCGTTCGATGTCCCATTCGCGGTCGAGTTCGTCGATGCGTCGGGTAATCTCTACGGAGCTTTTTTGGGCATATTCCCGTACACGAGCTTCTATCGCCCGGTCGATTCTGCAGTTGATTGCTTCAGAAGTGTTTGCACGTACTCTGTCTGCGCTTTCCATCGTCTCGCTCCCTTTGGAAATTTGACTGTTGACCGTGATTCGAAGCCAAGTTCGCCTCGAAAATCACTCCCCAGAAATTAGGCAGCGCTTGCCGTTTTAGGTTCAGTCCTCGGAATGACCTTGAATTCCGGATTTCTGAACAGAAACATTATTGCCATCTCGATGGATGGAGGGGAAAATGAGGCTCCGTTTGGGCGGGAAAACGGAGCCCAAGCGAGTGCGTTATGCCGCCTGCTGATCCAGCTTAAACGCCGCATGCAGCGCCCGGACCGCAAGTTCCAGGTATTTCTCGTCGACCACGACCGAAATCTTGATTTCGGAGGTGGAGATCATCTTGATGTTGATGCCCTCGGCCGCCAGAGTCCGGAACATCGTGCTGGCGATGCCCGCATGCGAGCGCATGCCGACGCCGACGATCGAAATTTTCACGATATTGTCGTCGGCGGTGACTTTTTTCGCGCCGAGTTCCGCGCAGGTTTTTTCGAGCGAGGCTTTCGCGCGCTGAAAATCGTTCCGGTGCACGGTAAAGGTGAAATCGGTCGTTTCGTCCTCGGCGATGTTCTGCACGATCATGTCGACTTCGATGTTCGCATCGGCGATCGGGCCGAGGATTTTGGAGGCGACGCCCGGCTTGTCCGGCACGCCGGTGATCGTGAGTTTGGCTTCGTCCCGGTTGAAGGCGATGCCCGAAATCAATGCGCTTTCCATTTGTGTTTCCTCGTAAGTGATCAGGGTGCCGCTGCCTTCGGTAAACGACGATAGTACGCGCAGCGGCACGTTGTATTTGCCGGCGAATTCGACCGAGCGGATCTGCAGGACTTTCGAGCCGAGGCTGGCCATTTCGAGCATTTCCTCGAAGGTGATCCGGTCGAGGCGGCGGGCTTTCGGTTCGATGCGCGGGTCGGTCGTATACACGCCGTCGACGTCGGTATAGATCAGGCATTCGTCGGCTTTCAACGCGGCCGCCAGCGCGACGGCGGTGGTGTCGGAGCCGCCGCGGCCCAAGGTGGTGATGTTGTCGTTCTCGTCGACGCCCTGGAAGCCGGCGACCACGACGACTTTGCCTTCGTTCAGATGCGCACGCATCCGGCTATCGTCGATGTTGCGGATGCGGGCCTTGGTATGGCTGCTGTCGGTCAGAATCCCGACCTGGCCACCGGTGAACGAAAACGCCGGACAGCCGATTTCTTCCAGCGCCATCGCGAGCAGCGCGACGGTGACCTGTTCGCCGGTCGAGACCAGCATGTCGAGCTCGCGCGCGTTCGGCTGCGCCTGAATGTCTTTCGCCAGCCCGATCAGCCGATTGGTTTCGCCGCTCATCGCCGAGACGACCACGACGATCCGGTCGCCCCGGTCGTGCGCCTTTTTGACTTTTTCGGCGACCGCCTTGATCCGCTCGACCGAGCCGACCGAAGTACCGCCGAATTTGAACACATACAGTGCCATTTTCAACCTGTTGATTTTTTGTTTGTAATAGGTAGGATGGGTAGAGCGACAGCGAAACCCATCAAGTCCGTTCGCATTGGTTGTTTTTGATGGGTTTCGTTCCTCAACCCATCCTACTCGGAGTTGTTAGCCGGATGCCGTTTGCGTTTGCACCCACGCCGGCACGTCGGCCAAGGCCTTCGCCAGCCCGGACGGATCGTTCCCGCCCGCCTGCGCCATATCCGGCCGGCCGCCGCCTTTACCACCCACTTGGGTCGCGACGAAATTGACCAGATCGCCGGCCTTCACGCGGCCTGTCTGATCTTTCGTGACGCCCGCGGTCAGGCTGACCTTGTCGCCGTCGACGGTCGCGAGCACGATCGCCGCGCTGCCGAGCTTGTTCTTCAATTGGTCGACCAGGTCGCGCAGCGATTTCGGATCGACGCCGTCCAGCTTGACCGCCAGTACCTTGATGCCGTTCACTTCGACCGCTTTGGCGCCGAGTTCGTCGCCGGCCGAACTGGCCAGTTTCGCGTTCAGACGCTCCAGCTGCTTTTCGAGGTGGCGGGTTTTTTCGAGTAGTTGTTCGACCTTTTCAGCCGCCTTGTCGGGCGAGCTTTTCAACAGGCCCGCAATCGAGGCGAGCGCCTTGTCGCGTCCCGCGATCCAGTCGATGCAGCCTTGTCCGGTGACCGCTTCGATACGCCGTACGCCGGCCGCGACGCCGGTTTCGCCGACGATCTTGAAGCAACCGATGTCGCCGGCCCGCTCGACATGGGTGCCGCCGCACAATTCGGTCGAGAAATCGCCGATCTTCAGCACGCGCACTTCGGCGCCGTATTTTTCGCCGAACAGGGCCACCGCGCCCGCTTTGACCGCCTCGTCTTTCGCCATGATTTCGGCCGAAACCGGCGCATTCAGGCGAATCTGCTCGTTTACGATCCGTTCCAGCTCCGCGATTTGCTCGCCGGTGACCGGCTCGAAGTGCGAAAAATCGAAACGCAGGCGCTCGGGATTGACCAAGGATCCTTTCTGCGCAACATGCTCGCCGAGCACCTGTTTGAGCGCGGCATGCAAGAGATGCGTGGCCGAGTGATTCAGCGCGGTCGCCCGTCTCTCCGAAACATTGACGCTGGCGATGCAAACCTGACCGGTCTTGAAGGCGCCGTTCAGCACTTTGCCCTTGTGCAGAAACAGATTGCCGCCCTGTTTCTGGGTATCGGCCACTTCGAAGGCGGAATCGGCGATAGTGATCGTGCCCGAGTCGCCGACCTGTCCGCCCGATTCGGCATAAAACGGGGTCCTGTCGAGTACGATCACGCCTTCCTGGCCGGACGCCAGGGTCTCGACCGGTTGGCCCTGCGCATACAGCGCGACGATATGGGACTGATCGGCGAGATGGTGGTAACCGGTGAATTCGGTCTCGACGTCGAGTTTGATGTCCTGGTCGTAATCGGCGCCGAAATGGCTGGCCGAACGCGCGCGGTCGCGCTGAGCGGTCATGGCGGTTTCGAAGCCTGCATGATCGACCGACAGGTCGTGCTCGCGTGCGAAGTCGGCGGTCAGATCGACCGGGAAGCCGTAGGTGTCGTAGAGCTGGAAGACGGTATCGCCCGGGATCACATGGCCTTCGAGTTTGGCGATGCAGGCTTCGAGAATCTTCATGCCTTGCCCCAGGGTTTCCGCGAAGCGTTCTTCCTCTTTTTTCAGGATGCGTTCGACCTGCGCCTGTGCGTTCTTCAGCTCGGGATAGGCCGGGCCCATTTCTTCGGTGAGCGGCGCGACCAGCTTGTAGAAGAAAATGTCGCGAATGCCGAGGCGGTAGCCGTGCCGGATTGCGCGGCGGATGATCCGGCGCAGCACGTAACCGCGTCCTTCGTTCGAGGGCAAGACGCCGTCCGCGACCAGGAACGCGCAGGAGCGGATATGGTCCGCGATCACCCGCAGCGAGCTCTGGTTCAAGTCGTCGGTGCCGACCAGTTGCGCGGCGGCCTTCAGCAGTTTCTGGAACAGGTCGATTTCGTAGTTGCTGTGCACGCCTTGCGAAACTGCCGCGATCCGCTCCAGACCCATCCCGGTATCGACCGAAGGCTTCGGCAGCGGCGTCAGGGTGCCGTCGGCGGCGCGGTCGTACTGCATGAACACCAGATTCCAGATTTCGATGTAACGGTCGCCGTCTTCGTCGGGGGAGCCGGGCGGGCCGCCCGGAATCGATTCGCCGTGGTCGTAAAAAATTTCGCTGCACGGGCCGCAGGGACCGGTGTCGCCCATCGACCAGAAATTGTCTTTCGCACCGATCCGGGAGAAGCGGTTAGAATCGATACCGACTTCGTTCAGCCAGATGGCTTCGGCCTCGCTGTCTTCTTCGAACACGGTGACCCATAACTTTTGCGGCGGGATTTCCAGTTCTTGCGTCAAAAAGTCCCAGGCAAAGTGGATCGCCTCTTTCTTGAAATAATCGCCGAAACTGAAGTTGCCGAGCATTTCGAAAAAGGTATGATGCCTTGCGGTATAGCCGACGTTTTCCAGGTCGTTGTGCTTGCCGCCGGCGCGGACGCAGCGCTGGCTGGTCGCCGCGCGCGTGAAACCCTTGTGCTCGCGGCCCAGAAAGACGTCCTTGTACTGCACCATGCCGGCATTCGTGAACAGCAGGGTAGGGTCGTTGCCGGGAATCAACGGACTGGACGGCTCGATCGTATGCCCCCGTTGGCGGAAGAATTCCAGAAAGGCGGAGCGCAGTTCAGCGCTGGTCATCTTTTTCATAGGTTATGCGATTAAAAGACTAAAGAAGTTAAATTCCTGTTGAGGTGTTTTTTCGTTTCCACGCACTGCGCGGGAGAGCGACCAATTTCGAAAATCGTAGGGTACGCTGTGCGTACCGTTTTCGGCTCGGTTAAATCGAGCTCTGCTAAAGGTACGCGCAGCGTACCCTACAAAATGCCGGAGCTTTCGGCTCAAGTTCATTCACCAGGGAATGATCCGCTCCCCGTTTCGGCGTGCCTCACGAAAGCAAATAAATCCGTAATCATGGCATTCGTAAAGCCGCGTTGTTGTAAAAACCGGTTACGTTTTGCCCACTCATTTCGATTTGGAATCAGGCTGTCACTATATTTCTTGCGATAAACCTGCCGCAAAAGCGCCAGCCATCCGCCCGCTACCGACTTGGCGAGCGCTTCGAGATCAAACGAGGGAAGATGGGCGGGATCGATGCCGTTCTGGCGCAGTTCGTAAGTTATAAATACGGGACCGTAACCCTTCAGTATCCGCGAACGCGCATAACTTTCCGCATAGCGTGCATCGCTTTGCCAGTTTTCTTCGGCCAGTTGGTCGAGGACCGCTTCGATGCTTTCTTTTGCAAAACCATGGGTGGCCAGCTTTTGCGTCAGTTCTTTCCTGCTGTGTTCGCGGCCGGCCAACAGCCGCAAGCATTCGGCCCTGATCTTGTCGTCCGTTGGGTCCACGGAAAATCGGTTCGGATTTTACTCCTCGTCAAGATCGGACTTGTTCGAAACCGGCAGTACCTTGCCGAACGCTTCCGCGCGGATTTTCGTTTCGATTTCTTTGGCCTTGTCCGGATGCTCTTTCAGGTACTGTTTCGCGTTGTCCTTGCCCTGGCCGATCTTTTCGTCGCCGTAGCTGTACCACGAGCCGGATTTCTGGATCAGGCCGAAGCTGACGCCCAGATCGACCAACTCGCCGTAGAACGAAATCCCTTCGCCGTATAGAATCTCGAATTCGGCCTGTTTGAACGGGGGAGCGACCTTGTTCTTGACCACCTTGACACGCGTTTCGTTGCCGATCACTTCCTCGCCTTTCTTGACCGAGCCGATTCGGCGAATGTCCAGGCGCACCGAGGCGTAAAATTTGAGGGCATTGCCGCCGGTGGTAGTTTCGGGGTTGCCGAACATCACGCCGATTTTCATCCGGATCTGGTTGATGAAGATCACCAGCGTGTTCGAACGCTTGATGTTCGCGGTCAGTTTACGCAATGCCTGGGACATCAGCCGCGCCTGCAGGCCCATGTGCGAATCGCCCATGTCGCCTTCGATTTCGGCCTTCGGGGTCAGCGCGGCGACTGAGTCGACCACCACCACGTCGACTGCGCCGGAACGTACCAGCATGTCGGTGATTTCGAGTGCCTGCTCACCGGTGTCGGGTTGTGAAACCAAGAGATCGTCTACGTTCACGCCGATTTTTTCGGCATAGCCGGGGTCCAGCGCGTGTTCGGCATCGACGAAGGCGGCGGTGCCGCCCAGTTTTTGTACTTCGGCGATTACTTGCAAGGTCAGCGTGGTTTTTCCGGAGGATTCCGGCCCGTAGATTTCGACGATCCGGCCGCGCGGCAAGCCGCCGCAGCCCAAGGCAATATCCAGTCCCAACGAGCCGGTCGACACCACCTCGATGTCGCGGGCCGCCGCCACGTCGCCCATCCGCATGACCGAGCCTTTGCCGAACTGCTTTTCGATTTGCATCAATGCCACACCGAGCGCTTTTTTTCTGTTTTCGTCCATTGCCTATACCTTAAATAATGACCAGATGAGTTAACGGAGTGCCGCTCAATTTAATAGAGTATTATTACATACGGGTGCCGGTTCGGGGTAGTGTTGTTTTGGGATTCCAAGCCGGCTTCATAGGTCTCGGATGAGGGTCGTGATGTTTGTTTATTCGTTGCCGATTGTATTCGGCCAACTCGATTTGATTAGCCCGTCGGAGGCTTTGTTCATTATCAGCGGCCTTTTCGCGGGGTTATGGGTTTTGACTCTTGCTCCGGGCGAAAAGCTTGGGCGGCGGACTTCGGAGAATTATTTGTTCTCGTGCTGGACCGGAAGACAGTGGCTGGCTGCTACTTTTTGGCCTTTCTTTCTATTGCTGAACGTTGTCTTGTTCGGTGTGGATTGGCTTGCCCGGTCAGGGTTGTGGACTGTATCGAGCTGGGATGATGTGCATTTTGTCCTGCTGCTTCCGATCATCTGGTGGACGGTGTCCATCTGGCGCTGCTCGGCAAATACCGGGCTTCGCCTGTACAGTGCCGGCGCTCGTTTAGCGACCCTTGGCGTATTCATCGAATACGCCTTGAAACTGTACATTCGGGTCGAGTATCCGCGCATTTTCTTCAATTGCGAAGATTTGCTGCTGAATTACGGCAGTTGTTTTTGATGCGTGGAGCCTTGCCGGCGTAAAACCCGCCTCGCTATAAAAAAAGCGGCAAACCGGTTATAATCGGTCTTTTTTTATTCACAATTAATATTTCGGAATAAACATGCTGGGTAAGCTGGTCAAATTTGTTGTAGGGAGCCGAAACGACAGGCTGGTAAAAAAGAAAAGAAAATTGGTCAAAAAGATCAATGCCTTGTCTGCTGAGTTTGAAAAGCTGTCCGACGACGCCTTACGGGAGAAAACGCAGGAGTTCCGCGACCGCCTCGCCCAGGGCGAAAAACTCGACAATCTGATTCCCGAAGCTTTTGCCGCCGTCCGGGAGGCATCGTCGCGGGTCTTCGGGATGCGCCATTACGATGTGCAGTTGATCGGTGGGATGATCCTGCATGACGGTAAAATCGCCGAAATGAAGACCGGGGAAGGCAAGACGCTGATGGCGACGCTGGCGGCCTACCTGAACGCGCTGCCCGGACGCGGCGTGCACGTGGTCACCGTGAACGATTACCTGGCGCGCCGCGACGCCGAATGGATGGGGCGTCTGTACGGCTTTCTGGGCATGACCACCGGCGTGATCGTCAGCCAGATGGACTACGATGTCCGCCGCCAATCCTATGCCTGCGACATTACCTACGGCACCAACAACGAATTCGGATTCGATTATCTGCGCGACAACATGGCGTTCAGCCTGGAGGAAAAAGTCCAGCGCGAGCTTCATTTTGCGATCGTCGACGAGGTCGACTCGATCCTGATCGACGAAGCCCGGACGCCGCTGATCATTTCCGGCCCTTCCGAAGAAAGCTCCGAGATTTATATCAAGGCCAACGCAATCATTCCTTACCTGACCAAACAGGAAAAGGAACACGGTCCCGGCGATTATTCGGTCGACGAAAAAACCCGCCAGGTCCATTTGACCGAAGAGGGTCACGAGCGGGTCGAGCGTCTGATGGTCGAACATGGCCTGATGATGGAAGACAGCAGCCTTTACGATGCTTCCAACATCCGGCTGATGCATTATTTGAGCGCGTCCTTGCGCGCCCACGCCTTGTTCAAAAAGGACGTGCATTACATCGTGCAGAACAACCAGGTCATCATCGTCGACGAATTCACCGGCCGGATCATGCCGGGCCGGCGCTGGTCCGAAGGTCTGCACCAGGCGATCGAAGCGAAAGAGCATGTGCCGATTCAAAGCGAAAACCAGACCCTGGCTTCGATCACCTTCCAGAACTATTTCCGGCTTTATCACAAGCTGTCCGGGATGACCGGTACGGCCGACACCGAAGCCTTCGAATTGAACAAGATTTACGGACTCGAAGTGGTCGTGATCCCGACGCACCGGCCGATGATCCGCAAGGATCTCGGGGACGTGGTGTTTTTGACCGCCGAGGAAAAATACCAGGCCGTCGCCGAGGACATCAAACGCTGCGTCGAACGCCAGCAGCCGGTGCTGGTCGGCACCACCTCGATCGAAAATTCCGAACGGTTGTCCGCGCTGTTGAAAAAACAGGGTATTCCGCATGAAGTGTTGAATGCGAAGCAGCATGAACGCGAAGCGCACATCGTCGAACAGGCCGGTAAGCCGGGCGCGGTTACGATCGCGACGAACATGGCCGGCCGCGGTACCGACATCGTGCTCGGCGGCAGCCTGGAGGCCGAATTAAAGGCGCTCGGGCCCGATGCGACCGAAGCAGAGAAAGAGCATGTGCGCGGCGCCTGGCTCGACCGCCATAACCGGGTGGTCTCCAGCGGCGGCCTGCATGTCATCGGATCCGAACGGCACGAATCCCGCCGGATCGACAACCAGCTCCGGGGGCGTTCCGGCCGTCAGGGCGACCCGGGTTCTTCGCGTTTCTACCTGGCGCTCGAAGACGACCTGATGCGGATTTTCGCTTCCGACCGGGTGGCGGCGCTGATGGCGAAGCTCGGCATGGGCCACGGCGAAGCGATCGAGCATCCGTGGGTGACGCGTGCGATCGAGAATGCGCAGCGCAAGGTCGAAGCGCGCAACTTCGATATCCGCAAGGAAATCCTGGCCTACGACGATGTCGCGAACGATCAGCGGAAGGTGGTTTATGCGCAGCGCAACGAGCTGATGGCGGCCGAAGAAATCTCCGAAATCATCACCGCGATCCGCAAAGACGTGATCAATAACGTGATCAACCAGTATATTCCGCCGCGTTCGATGGAAGAACAATGGGATATCGAAGGACTCGAGGAGCATCTCCTGCAGGAATTTAACGTCGAGGTTCCGATTCGGAAAATGCTCGACGAAGACAAGAAGCTGCAGGAAGAATTTCTGCGTGAGCATATCGTCGAGGCGATGGAGCAGGCGCACAAGGATAAAGAAAAGAAAATTACCCCGGCGGTGATGCGGCATTTCGAAAAATCGGTGATGCTGCAGGTACTCGACAACAGCTGGAAGGAGCATTTGGCGGCAATGGACTATCTGCGCCAGGGTATTCATTTCCGCGGCTACGCACAGAAAGACCCGAAGCAGGAATACAAGCGCGAAGCGTTCGAAATGTTCACGCATCTGCTCGATCACATCAAATACGAAGTGATCACCATCCTCTGCAAGGTGCAGGTCCGGCAGGAAGAAGATGTCCAGGCGATCGATGCGCAGCGCCAGGCGCCGAAAGAAATGCATTTCGAACATGCCGAAGCGTCTGCCCTGGCAACAGAGGAACCCTCCCCTGAAGAAGCTGAAGACGAGCCGAGCCCCGCCCAACCGTTTGTTCGCTATGGCGACAAGGTGGGGCGGAATGATCCGTGCCCTTGCGGGTCCGGCAAAAAATACAAACAGTGCCACGGCAAGATAAACTGATTCAGGACTGTTTATCCTCATCCAATGAACGGCGGTTTTTCAATTCGGAAAACCGGCGTTTCAGTATCAAGCGAACGCTATAGGCGCGTGCATTTTTCTTGACCGGTATATTTTAATCTGGTAAAAGAAACTTCCACCCATTCAAAAGACTCAACCGCAACAGGAGGTATATCGACGAGGTGCCGGGGCATCTATATCTATTGAAATTACGGACTGACATGCCAAGGATCATTAAGGAGGGGTTATGTCTAACAGGACACTTGAAGTTTTTTTCAAAGGGAAATCTCATATTTCACAGGCTATCTCATTGATAGGCGCAATAGGAACTCTCTCTCTGTCGGCCGCAAGTCAAGCGGATGACGCTAAGCCTTTCAAGATTGGAGAAAATGAATGGACGAGCCAACGTGCATTCGTCGAAAACGGTTTCCGTTGCGGCACCATTCATCCCGATGCCATTGCCATGCGCAAAATCAATAACGCGACGCGTAAAAGAGCCAGGCAACGCAGGCTCAGTACCGCCAATATCGCGGAAGCGGTCGTTCCCGTTTACTTTCATGTCATTACTTCAAAAATCGGGGAAGGGGATGTGCCGGATACGGTCATTAATTCCCAGGTAACGATACTCAATGCCGCTTATGGGAGTACAGGCGCAGGATTCGGGGTGCGCTTCGATCTTGTCGAAGTGGATAGAACTACAAACAATGAATGGTATGCGATGAGACCCGGGTCTATAGCCGAAAAAGAAGCCAAAACCGCGTTACGCAAAGGCGGGGCGGATGCGCTGAACCTGTACAGTGCCAATACCGGTGGCGGTATGCTCGGGTGGTCGACTTTTCCGGCATCCTATGTATCGAATCCTAAGGATGACGGCGTGGTAATATTTTTTTCATCCCTCCCCGGCGGCAGTGCCGTGCCTTACAATTTGGGCGATACCGCAACGCATGAAGTCGGGCACTGGTTAGGCCTCTACCATACTTTTCAGGGCGGATGCAATAATAATAAGGGCGACCGTGCCGCAGATACGCCGGCGGAGCGTTCGCCTTCTTACGGCTGTCCTGTCGGACGGGATACGTGTAAAGGAAAAAGATTTCCCGGCGCAGACCCGATCAATAACTTCATGGATTATAGTGACGATATCTGCCTGGACAGTTTTACGAGCATCCAGCGCGAGCGGATGGCCGATTCCTGGATCGTTTACCGAGCAAGGCTTTAGGGCTCATTCCTTTGGCGGCAGCCAGCCGATGACAGGCGTTGCAAACCCAGGTAGCGGATCCTCCGGTTCGGTACGGGATAGCCGGACCGTTTCAAGGGGCACCAATCTGTTCGATGCCGCCTGAAAAGTCAAACCCGCAAAGCGGAACCGCCCGCCGGAAGATAAAAAAGTGCGGCAATCCGCCGAAAATTCGTCTCTTCCCAAAATTGTTAATGACCAAAACCCGATAATTTCGTAAAATTACGCGATTTCAATTTTGTAACGGGATGCGTTCGTACGGATTCATCCCGTTTTGCGCATTTAGAGGTGACGTGTTTGACTAGACCGGCTTTATTGGTTTTGGAAGAGGGGACAGTGTTTCAGGGAACGTCGATCGGCGTCGACGGCTGTTCGGTCGGCGAGGTCGTGTTCAATACCGCGATGACGGGTTATCAGGAGATTTTGAGCGACCCTTCCTATGCCCGGCAGATCGTGACGTTGACCTATCCGCATATTGGCAATACCGGCTGCAACAGCGAAGACAACGAGTCTGCGCAGGTGTTCGCGAGCGGTCTGGTGATTCGGGATTTGCCGGTTTTGGCGAGCAACTTTCGCTGCGGACAGACTTTGCGGCAATACCTGGAGGCCAATCGGGTCGTCGCGATCGCCGATATCGACACGCGCAAACTGACCCGCCTGCTGCGCGACAAAGGCGCTCAGCGCGGCGCGATCGTTGCCGGCGAGACGGCCGATGCCGAAGCCGCGAAAGCCGCGATCGAAAGTTTTCCCGGCCTGAAAGGAATGGATCTGGCGAAGGTGGTATCGGCTGCCGAAACTTACGAGTGGACCGAAAATATCTGGCAGCTCGGTAAGGGGCACACCCAGGCCGGAAATCTGGCCAAGCATGTGATTGCATATGACTTCGGCGTGAAACGCAACATTTTGCGCCTGCTCGCGAACCGCGGCTGCCGGGTGACGGTCGTACCGGCCGAGACGCCCGCCGAAACCGTGTTGGCAATGAATCCGGACGGCGTCTTCCTTTCGAACGGTCCCGGCGACCCGGAACCGTGCACCTATGCGATCGAAGCGATCCGGAAAATCCTCGAAACCCAAACGCCGGTGTTCGGCATTTGCCTCGGCCATCAATTGCTGGCTTTGGCCAGCGGCGCGAAAACCGAAAAAATGAAGTTCGGACATCACGGCGCGAACCATCCGGTTCAGGAAGTCGCGACCGGGCGTGTGATGATCAGCAGCCAGAACCACGGTTTCGCAGTCGATAAAGACAGTCTGCCCGCCAACCTGGCGCCGACCTTCTATTCGCTGTTCGACGGCAGTCTGCAGGGAATTGCGCGTACCGATTGTCCCGCGTTCAGCTTTCAGGGCCATCCCGAGGCGAGCCCCGGGCCGCACGATGTCGAACCGCTGTTCGATGCCTTCATCGAGTTAATGAATAAGTAAAATGCAGGCGCAAGGTCCAAGGCGAAAGGTTCAAAAGAGTTGCTGGACTCACCTTTTTTCCTTCGCCGTGGACCTTGCGCCTTTAGCCTAGATTCTAAATCATGCCAAAAAGAACCGACATCAAATCGATTTTATTACTCGGCGCGGGCCCGATCGTGATCGGTCAGGCCTGCGAATTCGATTATTCCGGTACCCAGGCCTGCAAGGCGCTGCGCGAGGAAGGCTACCGGGTGATCCTGGTCAATTCGAATCCGGCCACGATCATGACCGATCCGGACATGGCCGATGCGATCTACATCGAGCCGATCGACTGGCAAACGGTCGAAAAGATCATTGAAAAGGAGCGTCCCGACGCGATTCTGCCGACAATGGGCGGACAGACCGCGCTGAACTGCGCGCTGGCGCTGGATGCGAACGGCGTGCTGAAAAAATACGGCGTCGAAATGATCGGCGCGACCAAAGAGGCGATCAACAAAGCCGAAGACCGCGAACTGTTCAACCGGGCGATGCGCAAAATCGGCTTCGAAGTCGCCAGGTCGAAAACCGCGCATTCGCTCGAAGAAGCGCTGGCCGCGCAAGAAGAGGTCGGCTACCCCACCATCATCCGGCCATCGTTCACGATGGGCGGCAGCGGCGGCGGTATTGCCTATAACCGCGAGGAATTCATCGAAATCTGCGAGCGCGGCCTGGATCTGTCGCCGACCAACGAACTGTTGATCGAGGAATCGGTGCTCGGCTGGAAAGAGTACGAAATGGAAGTTGTGCGCGATTCGAAAGACAATTGCATCATCGTCTGTTCGATCGAAAACTTCGACCCGATGGGCGTGCATACCGGCGACTCGATTACGGTTGCGCCCGCACAGACGCTGACCGACAAAGAATATCAAATTCTGCGTAACGTCGCGGTATCGGTCTTGCGCGAAATCGGCGTCGACACCGGCGGTTCGAACGTGCAGGTTGCGATCAATCCGGAGAACGGCCGTTTGATCGTGATCGAAATGAATCCGCGCGTATCGCGTTCGTCCGCGCTGGCCTCGAAAGCAACCGGTTTCCCGATCGCGAAGGTCGCCGCCAAGCTTGCGGTCGGCTATACGCTCGACGAACTTCAGAACGAAATAACCGGCGGCAAAACGCCGGCCTCGTTCGAGCCGACGATCGACTATGTGGTGACCAAAGTGCCGCGCTTCACGTTCGAGAAATTTCCGCAGGCCGACGATCGTTTGACCACGCAGATGAAATCGGTCGGTGAGGTGATGGCGATCGGCCGCACCTTCCAGGAATCGCTGCAAAAAGCCTTGCGCGGACTCGAAATCGGCATCAGCGGCCTCGACGAAATCATCGACATGCAGGAAGTCGACGCGCATGAAAACATGCAGCGCGAACTGCGCCATCCGGGGCCGCACCGCCTGCGCTATGTCGCCGACGCGTTCCGGCACGGCATGTCGCTCGAAGCGGTGCACGAGGCCAGCAAGATCGACCCGTGGTTTTTGGCGCAGCTCGAAGATTTGATTGCAACCGAAAAATCGTTGTCGACCAAGACGCTCGCGACGCTGAAGGAAGGCGAACTGTTCCGGCTGAAGCGCAAAGGCTTCTCGGACCAGCGCCTGGCCAAACTGCTCGGCGCGACCGAATCCGAAGTACGTAACGTCCGCCACAAACTGGGTATTCGTCCGGTCTTCAAACGGATCGATTCGTGCGCGGCCGAGTTTTCATCCGATACCGCTTACTTGTATTCGACCTACGAGGAAGAATGCGAGGCACGCGTTTCGGACCGCGAGAAGATCATCATTCTCGGCGGCGGACCCAACCGGATCGGGCAGGGCATCGAATTCGACTATTGCTGCGTGCATGCGGCGATGGCATTGCGCGAAGACGGTTTTGAAACGATCATGGTCAACTGCAATCCGGAAACCGTCTCGACCGATTTCGATACCTCCGACCGGCTGTATTTCGAACCGCTGACGCTCGAAGACGTGCTCGAAATCGTGCATATCGAAAAGCCGAAAGGCGTGATCGTGCAGTACGGCGGCCAGACGCCGCTGAAACTGGCGCGTGCGCTGGAAGCGGCCGGCGTGCCGATCATCGGCACTTCGCCGGATTCGATCGATCTGGCGGAAGACCGCGAACGCTTCCAGAAACTGCTCGAACGCCTCGACTTGAAGCAGCCGCCGAATGCGACCGCGCGTTCGGTCGAGCAGGCGCTGAATGCGGCGAAGGATCTGGGTTATCCGCTGGTGGTGCGGCCGTCCTACGTACTGGGCGGACGGGCGATGGAGATCGTGTTCAACGAGGAAGGCCTGCAGCGCTATATGAAAGAGGCGGTCAGCGTCTCGAACGATTCGCCGGTGTTGCTGGATCGTTTCCTCGACGATGCGGTCGAAATGGACGTCGATGCGATTTACGACGGCGAGAACGTACTGATCGGCGGCCTGATGGAGCACATCGAACAGGCCGGCATCCACTCGGGCGATTCGGCCTGCTCTCTGCCGCCTTACGAATTGTCCATGGAACTGCAGGACCGCCTGCGCGAGCAGGTGCGCGCGCTGGCCGAAGCGTTGGGCGTAGTTGGCCTGATGAATACGCAGTTCGCGATTCAAGGCAACGACATCTATGTGCTGGAAGTGAATCCGCGCGCTTCGCGGACCGCCCCTTTTGTCTCGAAGGCGACCGGCTACCCGCTGGCGAAAATCGCCGCGCGCTGCATGGCAGGCAAATCGCTGGCCGAGCAGGGGGTGACCGAGGAACGCATTCCGGACTATTATTCGGTGAAAGAAGCCGTATTTCCGTTCGTAAAATTCCCCGGCGTCGATCCGCTGTTGGGGCCGGAAATGAAGTCGACCGGCGAAGTGATGGGCGTCGGCAAAACCTTCGGTGAAGCGTTCGCTAAATCGCAGCGCGCAACCGGCATCAATCTGAATCACAGCGGCAAGGTCCTGATCAGTATCCGCGACGCCGACAAGGCGAAGCTGCCCGAAGTCGCGCGCATGCTGACCGAAAAAAAATACCGGATCGTCGCGACCGGCGGCACCGCGAAGGTGCTGCAGGAGGCCGGTATTCCCTGCGAAGTGGTGTACAAAGTGAATCAGGGCCGGCCGAACACGGTCGATATGATCAAGAACGGCCAGATTCAGATGGTCATCAATACGACGGAAGGCAAAAAAGCGATCGCCGATTCGTTTACGATGCGCCGCGAAGCCTTGCAGCACCGGGTCAACTATTACACCACGATGGCCGGTGCGAAGGCGGCCTGCTATGCGCTCGGCGAACTGGATGCCGGCGATGTGAATTGTCTGCAGGATTTGCATCGCAGCGTTGCCGATTTGCAGTAGCCCTGTTCCGGCCGCAATGCGTGCCTCGTGCGGCCGGTCTTGACGCGTGTGTGTTCCCAAAATGGAATGTAAAAAATAATTGGAGTTATAAATCAAATGACTACGAAAGTACCTCTTACCGTGAAAGGCGCGGAAAAATTGCGCGCGGAATTGGAAGAACTGAAAACGGTGATTCGCCCGCGCATCATTCAGGCGATTGCGACTGCGCGCGAGCACGGGGATCTGAAGGAAAACGCCGAATACCACGCGGCGCGCGAACAGCAAAGCTTTGCGGAAGGCCGGATCAAGGAAATCGAGGCGAAACTGTCGAATGCGCAGGTTATCGAGGTGACCAAGCTCGATCCGAACGGCAAGGTCGTGTTCGGCGCGACTGTCGAAATCGAAGATCTCGATTCCGGCAAAACAGTGACTTACCAAATCGTCGGCGAAGACGAAGCCAATATCAAGGAAAGCCGGATTTCGATCGGTTCGCCGATTGCCCGCGCCCTGATCGGCAAGGAAACCGGCGATGTCGTGACGGTGAAGGCGCCGAGCGGCAATGTCGAATATGAAATTATTTCGGTCGAATATATCTAAATGCGGATACAGGGGTTCAAGGTGCGTGGGCCTTGAACCTTGGTTTTACCGGCGGTGATTGAAAGCCTTCTTAGGCTTCGGTTTTTTAGAAGGCGCCGCTTTTTTAATCCTCTTCTCAGGATTGGGCCGATAGAGAACGGCGATCTGCCCGATCATTTGAATCAATTCGGCTCCCGTCGCGGCGACAATCTCGTCGCTGATCGTTTTGCGGTCTTCCCGTTCGGCCCGTATTCTGACTTTTAGCAACTCGTGACAATCGAGCGCGATTTCGACCTCGGCCAATACGGCAGGCGATAGCCCGGCCTGTCCGATCATGATGACCGGTTTATGACTGTGCGCCTCGGCCCGGAGCCGCTTCTTATCCGTTGAGTCCACTCGGTTTTCCTAAAGCAAAAACAGTTATTCTACACGAAATCATTCTGTCATGACCCGAACAAAAAGCAGCAACCGCTGGATGCAGGAACATTTCGACGACGAATACGTCAAAATGGCTCAGAAACTCGGTTATCGTTCGCGTGCGGTTTTTAAACTGAAGGAAATTCAGGACAAAGATCATATTTTGAAACCGGGTATGCGGATTGTCGATCTGGGAGCGGCGCCGGGCGGCTGGTCCCAGTACGCCAAACAGCTTCTCGGCAACCCGTGTCAGATTATCGCCTTAGATATACTGGCTATCGAGCCGATCGACGGCGTCGAATTCATTCAGGGCGATTTTCGCGAACAGGCGGTATTCGATCAATTGATGCAGGCGCTCGAAGGCAAGCGCGTCGATCTGGTCATGTCGGACATGGCGCCGAACATGAGCGGCAGCAAGGGCGTCGATCAGCCGCGCTCTCTCTACCTCGGTGAACTGGCGCTGGAAATGGCGCAGTCGGTGCTTGCAAAAGACGGCGCCTTTCTGGTCAAGTTGTTCCAGGGCGAGGGTTTCGAGAACTATTGCAAACAAGTGCAGCAATCGTTTTCCAAAGTGCTGATCAGAAAACCGAAAGCCTCGCGTTCTCGCAGCAATGAAGTTTATTTGCTCGCGCGGGGCTTTAAATAGAGAGAAAGGGTCCCCATTATTCCCACAACCGATAGCAGAAAACAGGACCCAAACGCTCGCGATGCTGTGCCGATGCAGGAAATATCGGCCGCCAATGCGGGACTCTGCCATTATTCTGCTGTTATAATGATGTCTAAGTTAGATTACGAGAGCCGTAAGGGCCCAGGTCGTGTAAATTGAACGAAATGTTAAAAAATGTCATTTTATGGGTGGTCATCGCGGTCGTGCTGATGTCCATTTTCAACAATTTCGGTCCGCAGACAGAGAGCGCGGATTCGACATTGTCTTACTCGCAGTTTATCGAAGCGGTCAAGTCCGGCCAGGTCAGCCAAGTGATGATCGACGACCAGGTCGTCAAAGGCAAGCTGCAAAGCGGTCAGGTCTTCAGAACCTACGCACCGAACGATCCGCACATGGTCGACGATCTATTGGCGAACGGCGTCGACATCAAGGCTACACCTCCGGAACAGCCTTCCCTGCTAATGCAGCTGCTGATTTCGTTCGGACCGATGTTGCTTCTGATCGCGGTGTGGGTATTCTTCATGCGGCAAATGCAGGGCGGCGGCGCCGGCGCCCGCGGAGCGATGAACTTCGGCAAAAGCAAGGCGCGCATGCTCGAAGAAGACCAGATCAAAGTCACCTTTGCCGATGTCGCCGGCTGCGACGAAGCGAAGGAAGAAGTCGTCGAGATGGTCGATTTCCTGAAAGACCCGGCCAAATACCAGCGTCTGGGCGGCAAGATTCCGCGCGGCGCACTGATGGTCGGGCCGCCGGGCACCGGCAAGACCTTGCTGGCGCGGGCGATCGCCGGGGAAGCGCGGGTACCGTTCTTCACGATCTCGGGTTCCGATTTCGTCGAGATGTTCGTCGGGGTTGGGGCTTCCCGGGTCCGGGACATGTTCGACCAGGCGAAAAAGCATGCGCCCTGCATCATCTTCATCGACGAAATCGATGCGGTCGGGCGCCAGCGCGGCGCGGGCCTCGGCGGCGGCAATGACGAACGTGAACAGACCCTGAACCAGTTGCTCGTGGAAATGGACGGTTTCGAAGGCAACGAGGGCATCATCGTGATTGCGGCGACCAACCGCCCCGATGTGCTCGACAAGGCCTTGCTGCGCCCCGGCCGCTTCGACCGCCAAATCACGGTCGGTCTGCCGGACGTCAGAGGCCGCGAGCAAATCCTGAAAGTGCACCTGAAAAAGGTGCCGACCGACACCGATGTCGAAATCAAATATATCGCTCAGGGCACGCCGGGGTTTTCGGGCGCCGATCTGGCCAACCTGATCAACGAAGCGGCCTTGTTTGCGGCACGCTCGAACAAGCGTCTGGTCAGCATGCTCGATCTCGAAAAAGCCAAGGACAAGCTGATCATGGGGGCGGAACGGCGTTCGATGGTGATGAACGACAAGGAAAAGAAAATGACCGCCTATCACGAAGCGGGCCATGCGATTGTTGGCCGGCTCGTTCCCGAGCATGATCCGGTGTACAAGGTCAGCATCATGCCGCGAGGCCGCGCGCTCGGCGTTACCATGTTTCTGCCCGAGAGAGATCAATACAGCGCCAGCAAACAAAAGCTGGACAGCATGATTTCGAGCCTGTACGGCGGCCGGATCGCCGAAGAAATGATTTTCGGCTGGGAACAGGTCAGTACCGGTGCTTCCAACGACATTGAACGGGCGACCGAACTGGCGAGAAACATGGTCACCAAATGGGGCTTGTCGCAACGTTTGGGGCCTTTGGCTTACAGCGAGGAAGAGGGCGAGATTTTCCTGGGCCGTTCGGTCACCCAACACAAGACGGTCGCCGAGGAAACTTCGCATACGATCGATGAAGAGATTCGTTCGATCATCGACCGCAACTACGAGCGAGCCGAAAAAATACTGAAGGAAAACATCGACATCCTGCATGCAATGGCCGAAGCGCTGATCAAATACGAGACGATCGATAAGGCACAGATCAATGACCTGATGACACGGCAGCCGGTCAGGGAACCACAGGGTTGGGACGATTCCACGCCACCTTCGTTCACGTCGGTCGGCGATGCGAATCCGAAGGACGACAAACTCGGTTCCTTGGGCGAAGCCGCCAAGCAAAATTAGGCATTGCCTATCCGCGCTATCATTCGACAAATCAGGGGGAGGCTCCACAGGGCTGGCGCCTCCCCCTTTTTTTGCGCAAACCGGAACCGAATGGATTTTTTAATGGCAAACGCAACCCGTTCGTTAATCTCGAACGATTCTCATGAAGAAATGTAGAACATGGCAAAGAAATATTTTGGCACCGACGGGATTCGAGGCACGGTCGGTAATTATCCGATTACACCGGATTTTTTTCTGAAGTTGGGATGGGCGGCCGGCAAGGTATTCGCGAACGAAGGTTCCGGTTTCGTACTGGTCGGTAAGGATACGCGCATTTCCGGTTATATGTTCGAATCGGCGATCGAATCGGGGTTGACGGCGGCCGGGGTAGGTACCCGCTTGTTAGGACCGATGCCGACACCGGGTATTGCCTATCTGACGCGCACCTTGCGCGCCAAAGCCGGGATCGTGATCAGCGCGTCGCACAATCCGTATTACGACAACGGCGTAAAGTTCTTTTCCGTGAACGGGACCAAACTGCCGGACGAAATCGAAGAGCAGATCGAGCATTATCTGGATTCGCCGATGACTACGGTCGATTCGTCGAGCCTCGGCAAGGCGAAACGCCAGGTCGATGCCGCCGGCCGCTATATCGAATTTTGTAAGGCCAGCGTGCCGCCCCGGCTGGATTTTAAAGGCCTGAAAATCGTGATCGACTGCGCGCACGGGGCGACTTATCATGTCGCACCGCATGTCTTCCGCGAAGTCGGCGCCGAAGTCGCCGTCATCGGCGGTGAACCCAACGGATTGAATATCAATGACCAATGCGGGGCGACGCAGCCTGAAAAACTCGCGCAAACCGTATTGGCGCAGCAGGCCGATTTGGGAATCGCCTTGGACGGCGACGGCGACCGGCTGATTATGGTCGACCATAAAGGCGAAATCGTCGACGGAGACGAACTGATTTACATTATCGCCAAATCCCGTCTGCAGGAAGGATTGCTCTATGGACCGGTCGTCGGCACACTGATGACCAATCTAGGCATGGAAATCGGCCTGAAGCATCTCGGCGTCAAGCTGTTGCGAGCCAATGTCGGCGACCGCTATGTGATGGAAATGCTGACAGAAAACGAAGGCATCCTGGGCGGCGAAGGCTCCGGCCATATCATCTGCCTGGACCGGACCACGACCGGCGACGGCATCATATCCGCCTTGCAGGTGCTGGCCGAAATGCACGGCAGCGGACAGACGCTCTACGAGCTGAAATCCGGCATGCAGAAGTTTCCGCAGGTTCTGATCAATGTAAAAATCGAGAAAAAGCTCGATCCGGCGCACAGCGAGCCGATTCAAAAAGCGGTCAAGGCCGTCGAGCAGAAACTCGGCGACGAGGGCAGGGTGTTGCTGAGAGCTTCGGGGACCGAGCCACTGATCCGGGTGATGGTCGAAGGCCGTTATGAGGATAAGGTCAACGCCTACGCTCATGAACTGGCGGACGCGGTCAGAAATTCTCTTCGGGCTTGAAAAATGATCGGGTTTCCTTTATCATGCGCGATTTAGTTCTTTGAGAGGGAAAACAATGCGTCGGTCTCTGGTTGTTGGCAATTGGAAAATGAATGGCACGCTCGCCAGCGCAAAATCGCTCGTGGAAGGCATCCTGGCCGGCATTGGCAACATCGATGGCGATATCGCGGTTTGTGCGCCTTACGTTCAGATTCCGGCCGTCAGTGAACTTGTCAAAGAAACTAGCTTGGCGTTGGGCTCCCAAAATGTTGCCGATAAGACTTCCGGCGCCTACACCGGCGAAGTGTCCGCCGCGATGCTGGCCGAATTCGGCTGCAAATACGCGATCGTCGGCCATTCCGAAAGACGCAGCTACTACGGCGATACCAACGAATCGGTCGCGGCGCGGTTCATCCAGGCGCAAACGCAAAACATCGTGCCGATTTTGTGCGTCGGAGAAACGCTGGAACAACGCGAGCGGAACGAAACTTTCGGCGTTATTGACGAACAGCTCGATGCGGTAATTAAAGCCGCCGGCATTGAAGCTTTCCGTAGCGCGGTCATCGCTTACGAGCCCGTTTGGGCTATCGGCACCGGCAAAACGGCGACCGATGATCAGGCGCAGGAAGTCCATGCCTATATCCGTAACTATTTCGCCAAGCAGAATCAGGACATTGCAGCAAAATTGCAAATTTTGTACGGTGGAAGCTGCAAACCGGATAATGCCAAAGGCCTCTTCGCGATGCCCGACATTGATGGCGGATTGATCGGCGGGGCCTCTCTGGATGCCGATTCTTTCCTGAAGATTTATCACTCGATTTAAGAAGTTTAGACTTTCTATGTATCAGGCTATTATAATAATTCATGTCTTGCTAGGCTTGAGCATCATTGGCTTGGTGCTGATGCAGCAAGGTAAGGGCGCCGATGCGGGTGCGGCATTCGGAACCGGCGCCTCGGGTTCGGTTTTTGGCGCGCAAGGCGCTGCCTCGTTCCTGTCCAGAACGACCGCTATTCTGGCTACGCTATTTTTTACGACCAGCCTCGGTCTTGCCGTATTCAACGGTCACCGCGGCGGCACGACCGATATCATGAGCGAGATCGTCAGCGACAAAGAAAACCAGACCTTGCCGGGTGTCGGAGGTACAAAAGTCGATACCGAAGTGCCTGCCGAGCCTAAACCGGCAGCCGATACAGTGCCGGCAGCGGAAACACCTGCTGCTGACACGGCTCCCAAAGAAGCGGCACCCGTCGCCGAACCGAAAAAAGAAGAGCCTAAAAAAGAAACTGCTAAAAAGAAATAGGCTATTTTTAAAATAGTAAATATTTGCCGATGTGGTGAAATTGGTAGACACGCCATCTTGAGGGGGTGGTGACGCAAGTCGTGTCGGTTCAAATCCGACCATCGGCACCAAATTGCAGACTCAAACAGTCTCACAAACCCGCAAGTCGCAAGGCTTAGCGGGTTTTTTATTGTTTTGTGTTTGTCTCATGGAGTCTCACCGAATACCGACAAGTTTTTGGCATATTTGTGGGTATTCTGGCTCGCTTGCGAGAGGATACCCACAAACCGCCCAGAATCGAGAGAAGCTCTTGCCGGGTGGATTCGCCGCAAGGCAATCCGCCATTGCTTTGAAGCCTGCTGGCGTTTTGCTATCGCGAAAACGCCCTATAGTTCTCAGGCTTCAGGTAGGGTACGCTGTGCGTACCGTTTATCGCAAAAAATGGTACGCACAGCGTACCCTACAAAGCAATGTATAAACACCTTCCGCCGGGCGGGATGAATATCCCGTCGGCGTTTCGAAGCACGACACTATTGTCAAGTAAATACCGCCTCATACTGAATACCGCCGGCATCCTTTCCGACCGGCACCAGGAAGATGTCCATGCTTCCCAGTTGCGGCTGCTGAACCCGATAGATGCGCTGCACCAGCACCGGCTGGTCAGGCCCTTGAAACAGTAAGGAATAAGCCTCGCGCCGACCGTTCAAATTCCGCCCGAATCCGGACACCGAAACCAGCTTCATATCGACGGCGTTCCGATCGTCGATTTGAACCTGAAAATCTTCATTGAGACAGGCTTCCCAATTTTCTTTTGTCAAAGCTTCCAACATGCGAATTACACTCTTCAAAATCTACACTACAGAAAAAACCGCTGATTCGGGCTTTCAAGAAGCATCCGCAGGGCGTTCCATCAAAAGATAAACACCGTGCTCGCCGATTTGCTTGAAACCCAAACGGCGATACAGAGAAAGGGCCGGATTAAAGCCTTCCACGTGAATGCGCACGGGTTTGCCGACAGCGGCGGCTTCTTTCAACACATCGGTCAAAAGGCGGCTGCCGATGCCTCTATTCCGGTATTCCGGCAACAGCGCCAGATCCACGATACGAATTTCTTCCGGCCAGCGGGCAATATACAAACGGCCAATGGGCCGGTTTTCGAGAAGTATTATCAGAAAATCGGTATCGGTATAATTTTCCTGATAATAACGATGTTGGGCGTTAAACTGCATTTCCAGGAAAGCCGCCTTCTGCCGGTCATCCCAATCCACCCGCGCCATTTCGTCCGCGCGCGTGCTGGCGTAGACAGCGCCGAGAAACTCCAGATCGGCGGCATCAATATTCCGAAAATTCACATTCATCAGCATAAGTTTTTAATACAACAGGTTAAAGTCCACGCAACAAATTACTCGCCATGGCATTCTTCATTGGCGCCAAAAAAGGATTTAACCTCTCTTGGAGGAAATATACCTTGCAAGGCAATACAGAAATTGAAAGCGAGATATGGTATTAGAGCATTTTCGTTTTGGGTGTACGATCATAATCAATGCCGCAAAGTGAGGGGAAACGCGTCATTCCGGCAGGGATTGCCGGAATCCAGAAGCCACGGATGGCAAGCTTTAAGCATCCCTGCAGTCTGGATCTCGGCAATCCCTGCCGAGATGACGGTTTGACTTAATCTCCCTATAGGCGATATGAAAATGCTCTAGCCCCGTAGGTTGGGTTAGGCGATAGCCGTAACCCAACACTCGAAGCCGAATCCTGTTGGGTTACGTTTCGCTAACCCAACGGTCTTACGGCTCTTAACTTCTCGGCGGAAACACGCCTTGCAACGCAATGCAGAAATAGAACGTCAGATAAGGCTGCATATTGTTATGCGGCGCATCGCCACCCGCTGGTGCAAGCATGGTGTCAGACATTGGCTGTAGTCCTGAAGTTGAGGTTTGGTATAAAAAACCTGAGGTTGATCGAGCCAATGTGCGGTTTGGCGCAGGGGCTTTAAGATCACCGTCATCTGTAGACGCTCGTAAGCTATGGCTATGGGCCGGCATTTCCGATTCGAGCAGCTCCACTGTTTCCGAACCGTCGATCTCACCTAAATCATGAAGCGACAATCCAGGGCCTTGTCCAGGATGCATCGGAGCGCGGCCTTGTAAATCAGGCAGTGCGAAATTACTCTTTCCGTTTCCGCCATAGGTTGTTCCTAGCAAGGAAAACAACGCCGTATTTTGCGACAAAGGCAATAACTGCCCGTCACACCACGCCCAACCTCTGGGAGCGAAATTGAACGGAAAAATGCGGATTTCCGCGACGAAAGGATCGGCCATAATATTCTCCTTCAAGTAGGTGACGGGAAAATCCCAAACAATGAAATGATGAAGTTAATGCACAAATACGGTTGGAAATTGTTATGCGGTTGATTACCGCCGACTGACGATATTGCTGCCGGATTCATGCTGCCGTTTGGGGTATCTTCAATGTAGGGGCTGATCGTCACTGACTCGGCCAAAACATTATTGACAGGATTAGAAAGCGTTGCTCCCGAGGAAGAGGCCAGCAGAGGATGCTCATGGGCCGGAATCTGATTGACCGTCAACGTGACTTCTTCGGCTCCACCCGTTTCTCCCATAATAAGGCCATTGCCTTGATGCAGAGGCAAACGACCGCGTAGATCAGGCAAGGCAAAAGTAGATTGACCGTCCCCACCGTAAGTGGTGCCAATGAGTTGAAATAGCGTTTCGCTCTCCGAAATAGGCAGTAGTTGTCCTTCGCAGAACAGCCATCCAGAGGGAGCGAAGTTGCCCGCAAATATGCGGATTTCGCCAACGTAAGGTTGTGCCATGATATCTCCTAAGTGGGTGACGGAAAAATGCCTTGCAGCGCGATCGCGAACGACAAAGTCAGAAAAGGCTGCATATTGAGATGCGCCTGCGAACCTCCGGTCTTGGTGAGTGAAGCGGAATCCAAGGGCGTTATATTTACCGTTAGATTTGCCCCGGAACTATAAACGTTGTTGGCAGCGGCCAGAACGTTATTGGTTGCGGATGGCACGCTGGCATTCGAAGGTGAGGCCGACAAAACATGCGTATGCATCGGAATCTCCGTAATCGAAAGCGTATGGCTCTGTTCCCCGCCCCGCTCGCCGAGCGTGTGACCGCTTCCGACGTGAATCGGTACGCGGCTCTGTAAATCCGGAAGGGCGAAATTGACGCGGCCGTCTCCGCCGAAAGTCGTTCCAAGCAACGAGAAAAGGGCTTGGTTTTGATTGATCGGCAAAAGCTGACCGTTACACAATGCCCATCCCTTCGGAGGGAAATTGAAGCTCATGATGCGGATTTCAGAAAGAAAAGGTTCGGCCATTCTGTCTCCTTTGCGCTTGGCGCGGTTAAAAGAAAAATTTAAACATTTCCATTTGCGTATAAATAAAATCATCCATAAATAGGGAACGAGTGTAATTTCGGGCAGCCCGAAATGCACTGAGCTGAGCGTGAACATGTATTTTTTGATTCATGCCATGCGCACAGATAGATAACAGGGCCGTAGGATGCGGTTCGTTCCTCACCGCATCCTACGGCCTTTTCAGGTAGGGTACGCTGTGCGTACCTTTTCCAAACGGTACGCGCAACGTACCCTACAAAGTCCCGTAGATTGGGTTGGCGAAGCGTAACCTCACAGGATTCGGCTTCGAGTGTTGGGTTACGGCTGGCGCCTAACCCAACCTACGGGGCTCGGCTCTGTTTCCACCGCTGTGGGAGCGACGCCTTCGTCGCGATGCTCGATGGCCGTTGATTACTGAAACCCTTATGGCGGAACCGCTGGCGCGTTCCGCCATACAGCCCTTGCGCAGTAGGCTCGGCAACCTTTTTTTCGTTACAGTGATGGCAATGTGCAAGCCGCTCCCCCCGTGTAACCGCCCCCCGTACCGGAAGCCGACGCACTACCGGGTTCTCCCGCGCTTCCCGTATTTTGTCCCCGGATAAAGCCAACTACCTGATCCAAATCAGTCCCACTTTGCGAAGTACCGCCAGTATAACCCGGCAACCTGACCGTTGCTTCCTGGCGTTTGCGTAACCGGAAGTCATCGGGTGCCCCACCCCCATGGCTGAAGATATTGGCGAGTGCTCCCGCTCCACCCAATTGCAAACAGACGTTATTCGTATCCACATTGCCGAATACATTAGTCGAGGTAATGCCGTAATTGGTCTGAATCGCTTCACGTGCGTCGCCCCCGACCTGCTGGTCGATCGTATTGCTTTGCACGGTTAGGTTCAGCACGCTATCGCCGTCACCCGCTTCGGACAGAATACCGCGGTCGTAACATTGGCGAATCGTATTTCCCGTAACGGACGAATTGTGCGTGCCGTTGCCACGTGCATCAATGTAAACGCCGTTTGCCTGAGTGGAACACGACAGCGAGCTTCCAGAAGTGCCGATCACATTGTTGCGCACAAAACCATCAAAGACCGCCGCTACGCTGGAAGTGCCCAAAGCGACGGTGATACCGTTGGAAATAGCGCCGTTGATGTTATTGCCGTTGATATCATAATCAACTCTTCCCACGTATCCGCCGAATTCGACTCCAGTTGCTGCATTGATCGTAATTCCCTGTCCGAGCGCGCTTGGATGGCCGCCGGAAAGCGTATTGTTCGTAAAAGCAATATTCAACACACCCGAGTTTGCCGCGGCAGACTGAAAATGGTCCCCTCGATGTGACGCGAAATAGCTACCGCTGATATTGACCGACATATTCGCGGTGCTTAGGGCTTCAAATAACATACCGTCGTCATCGGTCGTAGCATCGTTCGAAGGATCGCTGATCTGGCTGCCGGTCATGGTAAACGATAGAGCGCTTCCTCCGGAGTTACGAACACTAATATTTTTTTCAGAAGTATCCCGGATCGTCGAATTGGTAATGCTTGCCGTTCCGTGTAATCCGTCTGGCGTTGTACTGGAAGCATCGCCGAAATCCAAGTTTGCCTCGGACTGCGCATCGCCATTGTTCTCGATCAACGACGAAGCCAATGTAAATCCGGTCACATTGGTGCCTTGAATTCCGTCATTACCGGAATTTTTAAGCCACAGGCGCGTTAGCGAGACATTGCTTGCGTTGGTTAAAACAATGCCCGCCCCGCTTGTATTTTGAATCGTACCTCCCGTGCAGTCAGCGCTGTTCGGCGCGGTCAGACTTGCGGCGACTGCCGGAGGGCCGCTTCCAACTTGACCGCCGCAAATACCGCTGGAGCTACCTGTCACTGTGAAACTGCCGGTAGTATTGTTCAGCACGATGCCGCTGACCGCACCGTTGCTCGATACCGCCGTCAGGCTGACCGTGCCGCCGAAATCGCTCAGGTTTACGGCGCTGCCGGTCGTCGAGCTGACGCTGGCCTGATCGACCGTCACGCCACTGATCGCACCCGCTGCATCGTTGATGCCCGGGTTCGCACCGGTTGAAAGATTGAAGCCCTGCGCGCGGACATTGTTTCCGTTCAAAGTCAATGTGCCTTGAATCTGCGGCTGAATGCCGCCGATAGTCGGTCTGTCGATCGTACCGTCTGGTGGCGAGATACCCATCAATGCGTCGAAGGTATTGGTCGGCGAATTCGTCGCGCCTTGGCCGATCAGCCATTGCGCGCTCGCCTGGGACGCTGCCCCGCTCAGCGTGACGCCGACGCCCGATACCGTGGTGCCGTTGTAGACAAAGATACGATGATTGGCGCTTGTGCTTTTGGCTGTATTGGCCGAGGCCAGACTGTTGAACGGACTGGCCAGCGTACCGGTGCCGTCGGTGCCGGCGGCCGGATTGACGAACCAGACAACCGGCCCGCTCACGGTCATATTGATGGTGGCGGACGCGCTCGTCGCCGTGCCGGGGCAGCCGTTGTCCTTTACCGTATAGGTGGCGGTGGCGGCGCCGATATAGCCCGGTTCCGGTTCGAAATCAAAGGTGCCCGCGCCGAGATTGACGTTGGAAACGGTGCCATGGGTGCCGCTACTGATACTGGCCACACTGAAGGTCGGCGAGCAGCCGTTGATGCCGGCATCGGCATCGGTTACGCCGCTCAGCAAGCCGGCATCGATGCCGGTGCGTTTCATGTTGGCCTGCACGCTGCCGCCATTCTTGGTCTGCGCCACCGGCGGGTCGTTCACCGGGTTGACCGTGAGGGTGAAGGTCTGCGTTCCGGAAAAGTCCACTCCGCCATTGGTTGTGCCGCCGTTGTCCGAAAGCTGCAAGGTGATCGTGGCGTTGCCGTTCTGGTTGGCCGCCGGGGTGTAAGTGAGCACGCCAGTCGACGATACCGCCGGTCCGGCGCTGAATAGGCTCGTGTTGGTATTGTTCGTGACGCTGAACGTGAGTATCTGACCCGCTTCGTCGGCCGGACCGGCGCTGATCGCGGTCGCCCACGGATTCGCGGTTTGCGGTCCGGCGTCTTCGTCGACGGTTTGATCGGCGCCTTTGGTAAAGCTTGGCGCGTCGTTGACCGCCGTCACATTGATGACGAAGGTTTGCGCCGCCGAGGTATTTGCCCCGCCGTTGGCCGTGCCGCCGCTGTCGGAGAGCGTCAGTGTAATCGTCGCGCTGCCGTTGGCGTTGGCCGCCGGCGTGTAAGTCAACTGGCCCGTGGACGAAATCGCCGGAGCCGTGCTGAACAGGGTGGGGTTGGTATTGCCGGTGATGTTAAAGGTCAGCGTCTGGCCCGCTTCGTCGGCCGGACCGACGCTGATCTCGGTCGCCCAGCCGGGCACGGTTTGCGCGCCGGCATCTTCCAGCACCGTCTGATTGGAGCCTTTGGTGAAGCTCGGCGCATCGTTGACCGGCGTCACATTGATGACGAAGGTTTGTGCCGTCGAGGTATCCACCCCGCCGTTGACCGTGCCGCCGTTGTCGGAGAGCGTCAGCGTAATCGTCGCGCTGCCGTTGGCGTTGGCCGCCGGCGTGTAAGTCAGGACGCCGGCCGACGATACCGACGGTCCGGCGCTGAACAAGTCGGGATTCGTGTTGCCGGTAACATTGAACGTCAGGACTTGCGTATTGCCGTCGCCGTCGCTGATATCGGTCGCCCATCCGGACACGCTTTGCGCCCCGGCGTCTTCGTTCGCCGTTTGATCGGCGCCTTTGGTGAAACTGGGAGCCGTATTAACGACCGTGGTAAACGTCGACGTAAAATCGGCCACCATGCCGCTCGGCGGGTCGATCGCATCAGAATCGTCGATTTCGTCCTTGTGCACCATGACCGTACAGGTATCGCCGTACGGAAGGGCGGCATTCGGAGTCAACTGAAAAGCGGTCGCGTTCGAGGCCGGCAGCGTCGGATTCGATGTAAACGCCACTGCGTTGCCTTCGGGGCATTCGATGCTGAATGCGTCGGCCGTGGCATTGACCGCTTCAGTGAAGGTGATGTCGATGCTGCTGCTCACGGCGACATCCGTCGCGCTGTTTGCCGGAGTGACCGAGTCAACCTCGGGCGGGTTGTCGATATTCAACTGTTTGTCCACCGGGTTGCTGGTGTCTTCGCCGTCGCTCAGCGTTACCCGGAGGGTCCGTTCGGTTCCACTTGGCGTGGCGGCCGCGCTGGCATAGGTCAAATTGCGCAGCAGGGCTTGCGTCGAGACCGGGTCGGCGCTGGCGTTCAGCGTGACGGTCAGGCTGGGAGAAGTTTCGTCGTCGCAATCGAAATCGGTTGCCAATTGGCCGATGGCGGTCGGTCCGCTGCCGTCGAAGTCGTACTGTACCGTGTTCCCGTCGAGAGTGATGTGGCCGGCGCCCGCGCCTTGATCCAACAGGGCGAGCCGGTCGTCATCTTCGCAATTGGTGATGATGTCTGCGATCAGTACGCCGTTATTGAAATTCGCCGAGTCGATGTCGCTCACGGTCGCGGTGCCGTCGAGAACGACCGCGCTGCCGGCATACGCCGGTGTGGCGCCCGGCATCGTGACGACCGGCGCGTCGTTCACCGGGATGATGTCGATCGTGACCGTATCGGTGGCGCTCAAGGCGCCGCCGGCGCCGGTTGCGCCTTGATCGTCGCTGGTGAGGGTCAGCGTCACGTGCTCGGTTGCGTCCGGCGCGGGTTGAAAACTCAGTCCGTCCAATGCCGCGTTGATCGCGGTCAAATTGCCCGTAAAGGTCATGGTGGCGTCGTCCGTGCCGTCGCCCTCCGCAAAGGCCAGATCGTTCGTGTCGCCGAGCGTCAGGCTGCCACTGGAGACGTCGAGCGTGATTTTGAGGTCGGCGCTGTCGGCGTCCACATCGCTTACGCTGATCCGATTGCTATTGTCCTCATTGAAGACGAGGGCGGTGTCTTCGTTCGTGGTTTGATCTGCGACATCTTCGTCTTCGTCCGTGGTTTGCGGCACCGCGTTGACTGGCGCGTCGTTGATCGAGGTGACGTTCACCGTTATCGTCCTTGGGGTCGGATCCAGATCGCTGCCGCCATTGTCGGTGCCGCCGTCATCGCGCACCTGGAACGTAAAACTGGGGTACGGTGCGCCGTTCGCGTTCGCCTCCGGCACGAATTTCAATCTGCCGGCGGCGATAGCGGTGGCCGCAATGTCGGTACCCGCTTCAATTGCTTCCGTAATCTCTTCCGTACCCTCGGTATGCGAAAGGGTCAGGCTGCCGCTGCCGGGCAAGGTGGCGATTTTGACCGAAAGCAGTGCATTGGCGGGCAAGTCGTCGGTATCCGCGAAGCCGAAATCGCCCGCGTTGAAAGCGTAATCGACGTCTTCGTCCGTCGTGACCGTGTTATCCGTGCCGGCCGGCGCGTCGTTGACCGAGGTGACGTTCACCGTTATCGTCTTCGCGGCCGGATCCAGATCGATGCCGCCGTCGGCGGTGCCGCCGTTGTCGCGCACCTGGAAGGTGAAGCTGGCATACGACGCGCCGTTCGCGTTCGCTGCCGGCGTGAATTTCAAGTCGCCGAGATCGGCGACCGCAATCTCGGTATCCGCGACCACTGCGGAACCCGAAAGGGTCAGACTGCCGGTGTCGGGCAAGGTGGCGATTTTGACCGAAAGCAGCGCATTGGCGGACGAGTCGTCGGGATCGGTGAATCCGAAATCGTCCACGCTGAAAACGTAATCGCCGTCTTCCAGAGCGGTAACCGTTTTGTCCGTGCCGGCCGGCGCATCGTTGACCGCATTGACGGTGATCGTGAAGCTTTGCGATCCCGAACTGTTGACGCCGCCGTTGGCGGTGCCGCCGTCGTCCATCAGCGCGACCTTGATATTCGCGGTGCCGTTGGCATTGGCGGCCGGCGTGAAGGTGAGGGCGCCGGTAGCCGGATTGACGGCCGGACCCGCGCTGAACAGCGCGGCATTGTCGTTGGCGGTGACATTGAAAGTCAACGTCTGGCCCGATTCGTTGGCGGGGCCGGCGCTCATGGCCGTGGCCCAGCCGGGTACGGTTTGCGTGCCGGCGTCTTCAAGGACCGTTTGGTCCGCGCCTTTGGCAAAGCTCGGCGCATCGTTGACCGAGTTGACCGTAATCGTGAAGGTTGTTGGCGCGGACGTATTCGCCCCGCCGTTGGCGGTGCCGCCATCGTCGGTAAGGGCGATTTGAATGCTCGCCACGCCGTGCGCGTCCGCCGCCGGCGTGTAGCTCAGCGTGCCGTTCGCCGTCATCGCGGGCGCGACGGCAAACAGGCCGGGATTCGTGTTGCCGATGATGACGAACGTCAATGTCTGGGCGGCTTCGTCGGCGGCTCCGGCGCTGATCGCGGTCGCCCAGCCGGGTACGGTTTGCGCCCCGGCATCTTCATTCACGCTTTGATTGGCGCCGGCGGTAAAACTCGGCGCGTCGTTGACGGGATTGACGGTGATCGTGAAGCTTTGCGGCACGGAAGTATCGCTGCCGCCGTTGGCGGTGCCACCATTGTCCTTGAGCGTCAGCTGGAGAGTCGCGGCGCCGTTGGCATTGGCGGCCGGCGTGAAGGTCAGATCGCCGCTGACCGGATCGACGGCCGGTCCGGCGCTGAACAGCTCTGGATTGTCGTTGGCGGTGACATTGAAAGTCAGCGTCTGGCCGGATTCGTTGGCGGGGCCGGCGCTGATCGCGGTCGCCCAACCGGGTACGGTTTGCGCGCCGGCATCTTCAAAGACTGTTTGGTCCGCGCCTTTGGCAAAGCTCGGCGCGTCGTTGACGGGATTGACCGTGATCGTGAAGCTTTGCGGCACGGAAGTATCGCTGCCGCCGTTGGCGGTGCCGCCATTGTCCATGAGCGTAACCTGAATGTTTGCCGTGCCGTTCGCATCCGGCGCCGGGGTAAAAGTCAGATTCCCGGAAGTATCCAGGGCCGGTCCGGCACTGAACAGCTCGGCATTGTCGTTTGCCGTGATCTGGAAGGTCAACGTTTGAGCCGCTTCGTCGAGCGGGCCGGGGCTGATGGCCGAAGCCCAGCCGGCCACGGTTTGCGCGCCCGCGCCTTCGTTGACGGCCGGGTCCGCGCCTTGGGTGAAGCTCGGCGCGTCGTTGACGGAATTGACGGTGATCGTGAAGCTTTGCGGCACGGAAGTATCGGCGCCGCCGTTGTCGGTGCCGCCGTTGTCCGTGAGCGTCAGCTGGAGAGTCGCGGTGCCGTTGGCATTGGCGGCCGGCGTGAAGGTTAAATCCCCGGTAGCCGGATCGATGGCCGGTCCGGCGCTGAACAGCCCCGGATTGTCGTTGGCGGCGACATTGAAAGTCAGCGTCTGGCCCGCTTCGTTGGCGGCGCCGGCGCTGATCGCGGTCGCCCAGCCGGGTACGGTTTGCGCGCCGGCGTCTTCATTCACGTTTTGATCGGCGCCTTGGGTGAAGCTCGGCGCATCGTTGACCGCGTTGACCGTAATGGTGAAGCTTTGCGGCGCGGAAGCGTCGCTGCCGCCGTTGGCGGTGCCGCCGTCGTCCTGCAAAAGCAGCGTGACGACCGCGCTGCCGCTCGCGCCGGGAGCGAGGGCGTAACTCAGCGTGCCGTCCACGGCGACGACCGGAGCTTCGGTGAACAGGTCGGGATTCGTGTTGCCGGTGACGGCGAAGATCAGCGATTGCCCCGACTCGTCGGCGCGGCCGGGACCGATCGCAGTCGCCCAGCCGGCTACGCTCTGCGCGCCGGCGTCTTCGTTGACGTGCTGGTCCGGACCGACGGTAAATACTGGCGCATGATTGATGCTGTCGACAGTAATTGTCATCGATTTGTCGAAAGTCAACGCCCCCAAGCCAGAATCCGTGCTCCGGATATGCACTTGATAACTCGATTGCGTGGGAAAATCGAGTACGGCGGCCGTACGCAATTCCTCGCCGACGATTTGGAAGGCGGCGTTATCGGGATACGCTGACGGATCGGCCAGGGCATAAGTGTGGGTATCGGCAGCATCGGCATCGACACTGCCGAGAGTACCCACCAGGGTTCCGGCCGGCTGCCCCTCTGCAATGCGCGTATAACTCAACAGAATGTCTGTCGGCGCTTCGTTGGCATCGACGATGCCAATCGTAAATTGTTTTTCTGTGAACAAACCGCCGTGATCGGTGCTGCGTACGCGAATGCGGTAAGTCGGTTGGGTTTCAAAATCGAACGCGGCGGCGGTCTGTAATCGATTGCCGACAATCCGGAATGCTGCGTTATCGTCATCGCCGGAGCCGGGAACCAATGTATAAGTCTGACTCTCGCCGGCATCGGTATCGCTCGTGGATAACTCGCCGACAAGCGAATTTTCCGGTTGATTTTCGGCGATTGTCTCTGCGCTCAACGCGATGTCGGTGGGCGCGTCATTGACATCGTTCACGGCGATCGTGAACGCTTTTTCGATAGCCCGGCCGCCGTTTTCATCGCTCCGCACCCGAATGCGGTAACTGGGTTGGGTTTCGAAGTCGAAAGATGCCGCCGTCTGCAAAGCATCGCCGTCGATTTTGAACGAGGCGTTATCCGTTGCGCCGTCGCCGCTGATCAGCGTATAGCTGTAATCGCTTCGCTTATCCGCGTTGACCATCGAAAAATGGCCGACTGCCGTATCGGCCGGCTGGTTTTCATCCACATGCGACGAACTCAGTGCGATATTCAGCGACAACTTGACCTGGATACCCTGGATGGCTTTATTTAAACCCACGTCCGTTCCCTTGAACACCACGAGCGGATTGCCGCAACTGAGAATCGGCAGCGAAAGCACCGGCGGCAAATCGCAACGCAGCATATCCCGGCCGTTTCCGGCGGCCGGCCCGACTTTGAACTTGCCTTGAGTCACCAGATATAAATACGGGCCATACACGTCAACGCCGTCAATGTCTTCCGTATTTTGCGCCAGGTCCGCTTGCTGGCCGTCGAAAAAAAGTTTGAAGCTTCCCGCGGTGTCTTCGCCCGTGCTGCCGGTAAATTCAATCAGGTCCTGTTTATGGGCCAAGAAAGGCTGTCCGTTTTCGTCGAGCAGCCGATTTTTTGCATGGGTGCTGAAAATCAAATGTCCGTCGTTATTTAAGGCTAACGCATCGATATTGGTTTTCACTCCCACGTCGGAGCCGTCGAAGAATAAATCGAAAGTACCTTTGGTGGGCAGCACGCCGGCCCCCCCCCCCTTCGGGATCCCAATTGAATTTAACGATGTCCGCCCCCTGGACGCGCACCTTTTGTCCGTTGATGCTCAGTTTGAGGTTACCGAGAAAGGAAAGCAGCAGGTAATCCTCGGCAACATAAAAACCATCGATCTGTTGTCCAACCAGCCCTACATCGGAGCCATCGAAAAAGATCGACCATTCTCCATGCTCGCCTCTTTCGGTGTCGAACAGTAGAATGTCTTCCTTTTTGTACTTCAGGTCGCCGATTTGGCCGTTTGTTTTAGGCGTGACATAAAAAATATCGGCCATTAACGGCGAAGCGGCCAGCAACGCGAACAGCATTACCGGTAACCATTTGTAAATGCGGGTTGTCATTCTACATTTGCCATTGTTGCGTGTCGGAAAACGGGCCGCCGAGTTACTTCAAGAAAATTCAAGAAAATAAGGATTTCCCTTAGGATTTGGCCCCAAATCCTTATCTCCTTCCCGGAAATCTCTGCTTCGGTTTCTCTTCCTTCATGCCGAATAAAGGCGAAGGAGAGGAGGGGGCTTATTCAAAGCCTCCCTAAAATGCGGATATGCCGGAGTCCAAAGCTTGCTTTGGCCTTCCAATGCAATATCGTCAAGCCAAGCCGGCCCCAAAATGCTTTAACAAAGCAAACGCCTGCCTTGCGCGGACGGGATGACGGCCGAAGTCAAAACGGCGATCATGCTCCGCTATGGCGATGATTCGAAATTACAACGGGGATGGAGATCCGGCGCAAAAAGCTTGCTCGACTCAATCGGGCTGTGCTTTACAGCCATCTGTCAAGTGATGCCCCCCTAAGCATAGTAAAGCTTGCGCATAAAGCAAGCTTTTAGGAAATTACTGGGATATGACTTAACGGCACTGGGCGTATTTACCTTATCGTGAAAGTATATTCCAGGTATTTTTCATTTATTGCATACGAACCGACGAATTTTCGCGGTAACGGAATAAGTCCGTAGCCTTTATTGAGTCGTAAGCCGCCGGGTTGAGGTACGAAACCCGGCTTCCTCGTTCCCACGCTCCAGCGTGGGAACGAGAGCTGTAGGGCGTTTTCGCGATAGCAAAACGCCAACCCCCTTCAAAGCGCGGCGGATTGCCTGGCGGCGAATCCGCCCTACAAGAGCTGAACACAGTGAAGCGCACTCCGGGTATCGTTCGCCATTGATGCGCCTCCCGGTCTTATTGAGGTAGATTTTGCATAATAAAATGAAATTAAGCAACACTTAAATGGCTAGACGATGAGTAAGAGCTGTGGGACGTTTTCGCGATAGCAAAACGCCAATAGCCTTCAAAGTGAGGCGGATTGCCTAACGGCGAACCCGTCCTACAAGATACACACTGCATTCATGTAGAGCTGTAGGGCGTTTCGCGATAGCAAAACGCCAACAGGCTTCAAAGGCTATGGCGGATTGCCTGGCGGCGAATCCGCCCTACAAGAGCTGCATCCCTGTAGTCGTGACGGCAGCGTGGAAATGAAAAAATGCGGAAATAAAAAACCCGCCGAAGCGGGTTTTCTGATCGGAGGTTCATCCTGTAGACCGGTCATTCACCGGTTAGGCGAATCGCGTCGATCTACCGCTCCGGTAAAGCTGTTGGGTTGATCGGCCCCGTCGATGTCGTCGATGGCATCGTTGCCGAGTCCGCCATTGAATGTTTCGAAGCCGGCGTCATCGTCCAGATCGTCGGGACCGTTGCCGCCATTCAATATGTCGTCGCCGTCGCCGCCGGTCAACGAATCGGCGCCATTGCCGCCGTTCAGAACGTCGTTATCGGGGCCTCCTCCCAGTTGGTCATTGCCGTTGCCGCCGTTGAGGATGTCCGAACCCGGACCGCCGTCCAGCAAATCTTTGCCGTTACCGCCGTTCAAGGTATCGTCGCCGTTGCCGCCGTCCAGGGAGTCGTTGCCATTGTTGCCTTCGAGCGTGTCGTTGCCATCCTCCCCGGACAAACTGTCGTTGCCGCCGCCGCCGAGGATGACATCATCGCCGTCTCCGCCATCGACCGAATCCGCCCCGCTACCGACGAGAACAATATCATTGCCCGCCAGGGCGTTTATGCTGTCATTGCCCCCATTTCCGCAAATGACATCGCCATTGTTCGTACCCGTGATGAGATCGCGTTTTCGTGTGCCGATAATGAGTTCGGGGCCGCTGCCGCCCGTATAAGGCGTATTGGACTGAACGAAAATCGCGTCTGCCGGATTAAGCCCCGCTTTTTTCGCGGCTTTTCTGCAATCGTGAGGAATCAGCGATCTGGCGAACGCCGCCGGGCTGTTGCTCAACGCGACAATGCCAAACGCCGCCAGGACGCAAGCGGATTTCATCAATTTATGGGAAAACATAGACAACTCCGTTTAAAACTGAATACTCAAAGCCGGGCCGTCAGAATCGTTTCAATTTCGGCATCGGTCAGTACGATCGGATTGGTCTGCATGCTGCTGCCTCGGCTGTTCGCGACGATCAGCGGAAAATCCTCGGCGCCGATACCGTAACGATTCAGGCGCGGCAGTTCCAGTCGTTCGCTCCACTCGGCCAAAAGCTCGGTCAGGGCCGAGCGGGCCGACGAATCGTCCATTTCATTCCGTCCCGTGAGAAGCCGTCCGGCTTCGGCATATTTGACCAAGGCGGGATGATTCGGTTCGCGCGCCTGCAGCGCTTCAATGTTGATCCGCGTCGCGGCAGCCACCAGCGTGCCGCAGACCACCCCATGCGGAATCGGAAAATAGGCGCCCAACGGGGAAGCCAAGCCGTGCACCGAGCCCAGGCCGACTTGCGCGAGGGTAATGCCGGAAAGCAGAGACGCATAAGCCATTGCGCCTCGGCCGTGGCCTGCGGCCGGCTCAATCCCTTCCCATGCCGAAAAAAAACCTTCCTTGAAAGCCTTCATTCCGCTCCAGGCCAGCGCGTCGGTAAAAGGATTGGCTTTGCTCGAAACGTAAGATTCCAGCAACTGGGTAAAGGCATCCATGCCGTCTGCCGCGATCAGTTCGCGGGGGCAACTCGCCAGCAAATCGGGGTCGATCACCGCGTATTCGGGGATCAGACATTCGTCGCGGAACGATTTTTTGAAACCGTCCGGCCCCTGCACGCTCAATACCGCGTTTTTGGTCGCCTCGCTGCCGGTTCCGGCGGTCGTCGGCACGGCGATAAACGGCGTACTCGGGCCCCGGTAAGGGACATTCTTGCCGACGCCTTCGAGGTGGTCCATCACCGAATTGCCGTGCGGCAGGAGGCCCGCGACCGCTTTGGCCGCATCGAGCACGCTGCCGCCGCCGATCGCCACGACCACCTCGACGCCTTCGCCGAGGAACCGGCTTACTGCTTCATCGACCCGCATCGGCGACGGTTCGCCGGAAACGGTAAAATGCAGCCAGCGCAAGCCTTTGGCTTCCAGCGCTTCGATAAAAGCCCGCCAGCGCGGCGTTCCGCAAAACGAGTGTTTACCGGTCACCACCAAAACGGTACGGCCATAGGCGGCAGCCAGCGTGGGGACTTCGCCGATGCGCCCGCTGCCGTAATGGATGCGCGGCAGGCGCGAGATCGAAAAAGGAGCAAAGGGCATAGGCTTTTACCCCTTTGGAAACAGGCCGTGATAACGGACGCCCTGACGAGGTTCGGCCATCCAGTCCGCCACCATGTCGCGCCAGGCCAGATAATGAGCGGTTTCTTTATGAGCTGCCGCGTCTTCGGCCGCTGCATAGGCTTCGTACAGAATAAATTGGGCGGGGTCTTCCGGAGACTGCAGGACATCGAAACGGCGGTTGCCCGGTTCCCGGATGGAAGCCTCGTGGTTCAGCCGGATGGCGGCAATAAAATCGTCGATGCGGTCGGGTTTGACCTGAACGTGGACCAGGGTAACGTGCATGATTTCACCTTAACAACAATGAACAGGGCTGCCATTATACTGCACGCAAGGCTTTCGATTTTACCGAATTTTCGCAAGAAATCCGGCGGTTCGGGGAAAAGAAGTTTTTCCCCAAACTGGATGCGCCGGAATTCGGAAAGGCTATTTCAAGCTTCGGTAATAAACGCTCAACTCTTCGACTTCTTTTTCGGTCAGGGTTTTCGCGATCAAACGCATTTTACCGTAAACGTCGTTATGGCGGCTGCCGTCCTTGAAAGCGGTCAAAGTGGCTTTCAGATACTCGGCCTGTTGTCCGGCCAACGCGGGGATGTCGAGTTTCTGGCCTTCGCCGTTATTGCCGTGGCAGACTTCGCAGGGAACGAGCAGACGCTCGTTGTCGCCTTGCTTCACCAGGGCTTCGGCGCTTTTAAGCGTCTCTTTGCCATAAGAGGTGGGGGGCGGCGGCAGCGAGGCGAACCACGCCGAGAGATCGGCCATGTCCTGCTTGCCGAGTCCTTTCGCGATTCCGGCCATCAGCGGGTTGTCGCGGCTGCCGTCCGCATAGTCCTGCAATTGTTTGAATAAATAAGTCGGCAACTGGCCGGCCAGCGACGGATAGTCCGGGGTTTCGCTGATGCCGATTTCGCCGTGGCAGGCGGTGCAGGTCGCGGCCAGTTCGCGGCCTTTCTGCGCATTGCCTCCCTTTACGAAATTGAGTTGCTCTGCGGTCCACGCAACCCGGGAGGAAGGCGCGGCGCTTGCGAGTGCCGGTGCCGCCAGAATCAGAGAGAGCCATAATCTGTTCATACTCAGTATCCCCAAGGACTGGAGCCGTAGGTCTTCATTAAAAAGAACTGCGCGATCGGATAACCGAAGGCGACCAGCATAAATCCCGCAATCACCCAGTTCCACAGCGTAAAACCGTTCAGGTAGGCCGGCAGGGTTTGAACCGGACGAATCGGCTCCGCGTATTCGATTTCGCCCTCGTAGGGTTCGGTCGCGTTAAGTTGGGTCTTGGCGAGATTGTAGATCAACAGGCCGGCCGACCCGACCAGGATCAGTCCGCCGAAAATCATCGTGATTTCATAGGGTTCCCAGGACAGCGTCAGCAGATTGTTGTAATGGACGCTGTCGATCCGCCGCGGCTGGCCGAGCAGGCCGAGAATGTGCCAGGGCGTCGTCAGGATCACCATCCCGATGAACCAGGCCCAGAGCTGAATCAATGCCAGGCCGTGCGAAAACAGCGGTTTGCCGGTCAATACCGGCCAGAAATAATAAGCGATCCCAAAATACATGATAATCGTGGTGCCGCCGAAAATCAGGTGAAAATGCCCCGGAATCCAGGCCGTGTTGTGCACCATCACGTTCATCGCATAGCTGGCGTTGATCAGGCCGCCGAAGCCGCCCAGGATCAGCATCAGGAGCGACAGAATCATTGTCAGCACCAGGGGATTGGTCCAGGGCAGGGCGCCGATCCAGCCGAACAGGTTTTTGCCGCCGTTCAGGCGGCCGGCGATTTCCAGGGAGGCGATGACCGTGAAGGCGGTAATGAAGGTCGGCAGGGTCACCACAAAGGTGCCGATCGCATGCAGCATTTTCCAGCCGTGGCCTTGTTCGGGGTCCATATAGATATGGTGAAAGCCGATCGGCAGGCTGAATACCACCAGCAGGATGAAAGCGGCCCGGGCCAGTTCGTCGCTGAATATATAACCGCCCGCCTGTTTCGGCACCAGGCAGTAAAAGGCGATATAGGCCGGAATCAGCCAGAAGTACACGATCGGATGCAGCGTCCAGGCAAACAGGGTTCGCGCAAGGCCCGGGTCGATCGTATCGATCCAGCCGAGCGCCCACGGGATCAACTGGAACAGCACTTCGACCGCTACGCCGACGCTGGTCCAGAGCCAGAGGATCGCATTCGCGGCGGTCGCGAACATCGCGAGCGGCACCGGCCGTTCCGGATTCGCCTTTTTCCACTGCACGTACATGACGAGCATCTCGACGCACCAGAACCAGGATCCGACGACCAGCAGCGTCGCGCCGATATAGAACAGCACGTGCGCCTGCATCGGCGGATAGAAGGTGAACAGCACCGAGGCCGCGCCGGTCAGGAGAGGCAGGGCGGCCAATACGACGCCAAGCAGCGACACCCAGAAACCGGCCCAGGCGAACGTCTTGTTCCAGACCGGCAGCTTGAGCGTGGTCGTCGCGACGTAATAGCCGAAACCCATGATGAAAAAAGTGGTCAGCACGAACGCCATCAATACGCCGTGGGTACTGGTCGATGCATAATAGACTTCGCGGGACTGAATTGCGGGGATGAAGCCGCTGCGCTCGACCACCTGATAGATGCCCATCAGGCAGGCCAGCCCGAAGGCGATAAACGCGACCCAGAAATGGGACAGCGCCAGTTGTTTTTCGACGGCATTATTCATGGTTCGCATCTCCTTGGGAGTGTTTGAGGGCTGCCCACTGCGCCTTGCCGATCACCTTGATGTTGTTCCACATATGCGCATGGCCCATTCCGCAATATTCGTTGCAGATCAATGGGTACGCGCCCGCCTGATGCAGCACGGTCTTGACCTCGGCGACATAGCCCGGCACGATCATGGTGCCCATGTTGGTCATCGGGATATGCACGCCGTGGATTACGTCCTGGCTGACCATCCGGAACGTCAGCGGCGTGTCGGTCGGCAGCACGATATCCTGCGGATAAAAACCGTAACGGCCCGCGACGATCCGAACGGTAATATTGCCGGCCGCATCTTCATGGACTCCGAGCTTGTCTTCGGCAAACTCCCCGCTCAAATGCAGGGAAGCGGAGTCGATCGTTTCGATGTGGCTCGGCGCGTGGATACCCTGAAAAAACGCAGAGCCCAGAATCACCAACACGAACAGGCCGGCGATCCCGAGCGAGACGGTCGCCCATCTTTTTTCCAGTCGATCGATATGCATAAGGCCTCCTCAGCCGATAGGTCCGCGCGGCAGAAACACGCCGAAATAGATGAATAGCCAGGCCAGCGTCATGGCGCCGCCGACGATCAGCAATAAAGCCCAGGTGCCGACCGGAGAACTTTCCAGAATTTTTTGCCGCTCTTCTTCGCTTAACTCGCTCATAACCTATTGTCTCAAGAGGGTAGAAATAGAACCGGTTGAAAAAAATATTACTGATTAACAACACGATTTGTAATGCAATTTTATATTACACGTATCCAATCGATTCCGATATAGCCGGAAATCATTTAGAAGCGAAAATTGCGTACGGTTTGAAATGGAGCGGATTATATCGATGATTCGTATGAAAAAAATAAATCGGTTGATTTTTCAGCAAATCGGAACGGTTTCATTCGGAGAGTAGGTAGGGTGGATTCGCCGCCAGGCAATCCACCAGGCTTTGAAGAGGTTGGCGTTTTGCTATTGAGGCTGTGAAAGTATTCAGAAACTTTCAGACCGGTATCCATATATTGAGCCTATTGAAATTTTTAATCACTATATATTGTGTAGAAAATTTCAAAAAACGAATACTTTCACAGTCTCTATCGCGAAAACGCCCTACGGTGCTCGTCATTCCGGTAGGGATTGCCGGAATGACGCCCTTTGTGAATATAGCGCGATTGCCCTGAATAAAAAAATAAATCGGTTGATTTTCAGCAAATCGGCACGGTTTCATTCGGAGAGGGCGGAAAGCAGAAACTCCAGCGCCCGTTCGTCGGCCGAATCCACCGTTACCGCGTCCTTTCGCTCTTCCGGGCTTAAGGCTTCGGCCGTTTGCTGTTGCCGCCGCAGGATCTCGATCGTCGCTTCGGAAGCATCGTTCCGATCTTGGCGCCGCCGGATGCGTTCGTCCAGCACCTGATCGGCCGCTTGAAAATCCAGAATCCTGAAGCGCGCGCCGGAGCTTGACGCCAGTTGCCGGAATGGCGCGCGCTGGGCGGCTTTTAAAAAGGTCGCGTCGACAATCGCGGTCAGGCCGGATTCGAGCACGGTTCGAGCCTCGGCAAGAAGCCTTTCGTAAGTCGATTGCGTGGCATTTTCGGTATAGATACCGCTATCCGGGGCGCTGCCGGTGCCCTGATCGGCTTTAAACCCGAAGATCCGTTTACGTTCGATATCCGAGCGAATCTGCACGGCGCCAATCCGTTCGGACAGCAGGCTCGCATAATAGGATTTGCCGGAGCCGGAAAACCCGTGCGTAATCAGCAGCATGGGGCTGGACATTCGGGTAAAGCGTTCGGCCAGATCCGCATAGACGCCGTATTCGGCATGATTTTGTTCCCACAGCCCGGAATCGTGCTGCTGTTCGGCACGCAGCAGGCTGACTTTGGCCAGCACGAGCGCTCGGTAGACGAGATAATAGCGCAGCAGCGCCACCCCCCGGTAATCGCCGGTGCGTTGCAGATACCGGTTGATAAAACGGAAGGCCAGCGCGTCGAGTCCAAAATGCAGCAGATCGATCATTAGGAAGGCCGCTTCGCTGATCACGTCGATCCAGCGCAGCATCGGATTGAATTCGATGCAGTCGAACAGCACGATTTCGCCGTCGACCCGCGTCATGTTGCCAAGGTGCATATCCCCGTGGCATTCGCGCACGAAACCTAAGTGTTTACGCTGTTCCATCAGTCCGGCTTTGGCCTGCCACTCCGCCAGCCCCCAGTCTTCGATCGCCTGCAACTGTGCGATTCTGCCGGGGTTCTGCAGCCGGGGCCGCAGATGGATGGAGTTTTCTTCGAACCAGTGACGGATATCCGTGCTGTCGCCATAAGGGGAATCGCCCGAGGCTTTGGCGATGCGCGCATGAAAATCGGCGAGCAGGTCGGTGATCCGGTCGATTTCGTTTTGTCCGAAATGGCCGGATTTGCCCCGGTCTTTCAACGTCGCCGCTGTCGGGAACTGGCGCATTTTTACCGCATATTCGATCGCCGCGCCGTTACCCCCCATCCGGGGCCTTTCATAAGTGCCGGTAACCGGTACGACTTCGAGATACCAGTCGGCCGCCAACCGGCGGTTCAGGCGCAGTTCTTCTTGACAGAAATGGCGGCGCCGGGCCAGCGTCGAAAAGTCCAGAAAGCCGAAATCGACCGGTTTTTTGATTTTATACACATATTCGCCGGTCAACAGCACCCAGGAAATGTGAGTTTCGATCAAGCGGATATTTCCGGCCGAATGCGGGTAAGCTTCGGGGAACATCAACCCCTGGATCAGTTTCGATTCGGGGAGCTGCGAAGCCGGCTCGTGTGAGGTCGATGTCATTTTAGGTATTTTTACGAATGTTTTTGCGGGACGGAATAAGTTACTTTACCGGTTGAAAAAACGGGCTGTCCATCGTTTTTTACTCGATCCCGAGCCGGTTCTTTTCTAATCGATTGATTTATTTTCTTACAGTATGGAGTAACGGATATGAAAGAATCAAAAGAAACTCAAGAAAACAAAGACATTGTCAGCCAAGGTTCCCAAACTGAAACCGGGCGCGGCCTGATGGCTTTTGAAGATTTCGACCGCTGGTTCGACGACATGCTGTCGCGCCGCTGGCTGAATCCTTTTGACGTCAAGTTTCCGAGATTCCCCTTGATGAGTTTTCCTTTGAGCATGGAGGTGCCGAAGGTCGATATTATTGAAAACGACAACGAAATCAAAGTCCACGCGGCCTTGCCGGGGGTCAAGAAAGAAGATCTCGATGTTTCGTTGACCAATCAGACGGTTACGATCAAATCGTCCACCAGACAGGAAAAAAAGCAGGAGAGCGGCGAATATTGCCGGCGCGAGATCAGCCGCGGCGAATTTCAAAGAACCGTGTCGCTGCCGTGTCAGGTCAACTCCGATCAAGCGAAGGCTTCGTTCAAGGACGGCATCCTCGAAATCGTATTACCCAAGCTGGAAAAGACGCAGCGGAAGCGTATCGAGATTCATTGACGGAAATCATACGGGCGGTTTCGGCCACCCGCCAGCCCATTAATTTTAAAGAGGAAGCGATCGGTCATGAAAGCCATGGTTCTGACGCGCACCGGAAAATTGGCCGATCATCCGCAGCCGCTGGTGTTGATGGAACTGCCGGTACCGGCGCCGGGAAAAAAGGATGTTTTGATCAAGGTTTCGGTCTGCGGAGTGTGCCACACCGAACTGGATGAAATCGAAGGCCGAACCCCGCCGCCGAATTTGCCGGTGATCCCCGGGCATCAGGCGGTAGGGCATATCGTCGCGGCCGGGGAGCAAGTTAGCGGCACCTTCAAATCCGGCGATAGAGTCGGAGTGGCCTGGATTTTTTCCGCGTGCGGCGCATGTAAGTTCTGCCGCGCAGGCAATGAAAATCTGTGCCCTGATTTCCTGGCAACCGGGCGCGACGCGAACGGCGGTTATGCCGAATACATGGTCGCGCCCGCTCATTTCGTTTATCCGATTCCTCCGGAATTCTCCGATGCGGAAGCGGCGCCTTTATTATGCGCGGGGGCGATAGGCTACCGTTCCCTGCGGCTGACCGGCATTCAGGACGGCGACCGGCTCGGGCTGACCGGATTCGGCGCCTCCGGCCATCTGGTACTGAAGATGGCCCGCTACCGGTTTCCTCAAAGCGAGATCTACGTTTTCGCGCGCAGCCCCGAAGAACGCCGGTTTGCGATCGAACTGGGCGCCGTGTGGGCGGGAGAAAGCGGCCAGACTGCGCCGCATAAACTGGATGCGATCATCGATACCACGCCGGTCTGGGCGCCGATCGTGTCCGCCCTGGTGAATCTGGAAGCCGGCGGCCGCCTCGTGATCAATGCGATCCGCAAGGAAGACGACCGGCATCATCTGCTGGCGTTGGACTATCCGGAACACCTGTGGCGCGAAAAGGAAATCAAAAGCGTCGCCAACATCACGCGGCGGGATGTCGCCGAATTTTTACAGCTTGCGGCGGACATGCGGCTAAAACCGGAAATCCGGATTTACCCATTGGAGCAGGCCAATCAGGTACTGTCGGAGTTGAAGGCCGGCCGGATTCGCGGCGCCAAAGTGCTGCGGATCGGTTAGCGCATTTTCATATCGTGTGTAGGGAAGTCCTCACTTTCTGAAAGGTGCCCTGCCGTTAAGTCCAGCCCCGTAGGGTACGCTGTGCGTACCATCCATGTCAAAAGGTACGCACAGCGTACCCTACCGTCTCAATCCCTGACCGGGGCAGGCTCTGCCGGAATAACGCGCTTTCCTTACGAAGGCCATAGACCCAAAGCGAAAATGCTCTAGCAGGCGCTTCGGTCAAGGTCGCGTTTTATCTACCGCTTTCTCGCCCGGCAAGAGCAGACTGCTGATCCGATCGAGATCGTCTGCCGTCAAATTGCTGGCCAGCTGCTTCAGTTTGATGCTGTTGATCAAATAGTCGTAACGCGCCCGCGCATAGTCCCGTTTGGCTTTGTACAGATCTCTTTGCACATTCAATACGTCGACCATCGTGCGGGTTCCGACCGCGAGGCCGGCTTCGGACGCTTCCAGTGAGGTCTCGGAGGACATGACAGCGGTTTTTAGCGCCTCGACGCGGCTGATGTTGGTGATCACGCCGCGGTAAGCATCCTTGACCTGGCGCGTAATCGAACGCCTGACCGCCGACAAACTTTCTTTGGCGGCCTCGAATTCGAATTGAGCCTGGCGGGTCTTCGAATTGACCGCGCCTCCTTCAAAGAGCGGCACATTCAAGCGCAGGCCGATGTTTTGGGTGTCGCCCCGAAAACCGAAGCTGCTGTTTACATCCGAAACACTGTAAGCGCCGACGATGTCCAGTTGCGGCAAATGTCCGCTGCGTTGAATCTCGATCGATTTGCGCGCCGATTCGGCTTCGTTGTAAGCGGCGATCACCTCGAAATTATTCAGTTCGGCGGTCTCGCTCCATTTGGAAATATCGGCCGGCTCGGGTTTCTTCAAAGGCAGCCGTTCGCCGAGCAGGTCGAGCACCAGTTCCCGTTCGCCGACGATTTCTTTGAGCGCTTCGTTTTGATTGTCCAGCTGGTTGGCTGCCTCGATTTCGCCGGCGAGCGCCTGGTCGAAAGCGGCCTGCGCCTCGTTCACATCGGTAATCGCGGCGATGCCGACTTCGAAGCGCTGTTTGGCCTGTTCGAGCTGGCGTGCGATCGCTTCTTTTTCGGCCATCGCAAATTCAAGGTTATCCCGGGCCGATAGCACATCGAAATAGGCCTGCGTGGTTTTTGTCAGCAGATTTTGCAGCTCGGCCCGGTAGTTGGCTTCGGCCTGGGCGATCACGTTTTCGGACTGGCTCAGTTGCACCCAATGGTCCCAATGAAATACCGGCTGAGTCACGTTCAAATCGAACGTATGGCTCCAGTATTCCTGATCGACCTGCGGGCCGCGGAAGTCGCCGTTGCCGAAGCCGGTGAATCCTTTCGCCTTTTTGTTGTGCAAAAATTCCAGGCTCGATCCGCCGACTGCGGAAGCGGATGGAAAAAATCGGGCCAGGCTTTGTGTTCTGAACTCTTCGCGAGCCGACCGTTCGGCTTCGGCCTTTTTCAAATTAGGATCGTTTTGCAGAGCAAGATCGGCAATCTCCGATAGGCTTTGCGCTCCGGCCGAGTGACCTCCGCAGAGGGCCGTCAGCACCACTAGCGGATAGACGAAATTTATAGCTGCGGTCCGAAATGGCAAAACAAAAGTTTCCATGACTCAGGATATTGATCGATAGCCCGTAATAAAATATCAGAAATACGCCTGTTTTAGTCATGGATCGTCATTTTTTATCCCTGCTTTCTACGTTTTTTCCGTACTTTGGAGAGCGCAGAAAGGGGACAATAAGGCGGAGAATCCGTTGGCGCTTGTTATAATGGACAGGTTTGGTTCTTACTGCCCGCTTTAACCATGCCGGTTACCCGTTGTTTTTGATTCCTGCACCGAGGGGCCGGGCATTCAGGCCGCTTTATTCGTTTACCTGTGCGCAATCGTTATTCTCTTCTTGGCGAAAAGAGAACGGAGCGTATCTCCAAAGTGATAGCTACGAAAAATCAGAATTAAATAATGAAGCGTTTATCGAAAAAAATCATGTTAATTGTCGCGGCGGTCCACATTGGCGGCTGCGCCAGCCTAGGGAAGGGCATGGTTGAAGCGTATTTGGAAAAACAAGAGACCGCGGATACCCGCGTTTGTGAAATATGGGGAAAACCGTTTGCCGGATTGGTGCCTTACCTGAACAATCCGAAAGGAAAAATGAAAGTATTGATGGTGCATGGCGTCGGCGATCATTTGCCGGGCTATTCAACCCAGTTTTTGGAGAAGCTGGCTCAAAAACTGGAGTTGACCATTCAATCTGCGCACCCCAAAAACATTACGCTGACCAATCGCGGCGATCAGAGCAAAAATCTGGGCAATTTGCGCATCCATCGCCTGCTCAGCAAGGATAGAAAAAATGAATTGCTGTTTTATGAATTGACCTGGTCGAAGATTACCGCCCCGCAAAAGGAAGTGCTGGCCTACGACAATTCCGGCGAATATTCATTCCGGCGGGCGAAAATCAACGATTTGATGAAGAAGTTTTCGAACGACACAGGCCCGGATCCGATCATTTACCTGGGAGACAGCCGGGAAGACATTCTGGTCTCGTTCGCCCAGGCTTTTTGCTGGATGGCCCGAGGCGGCTGGAGCGATCTGCCGAATGATGCGATGCAGTCTTGTTCGCTTAATGAGGGTACCTTGGCAGCGAATGTGCGCCACGATGAATTCGCGATCATCTCGCACAGCCTGGGCAGCCGCATCACGATAGACGGCATGCAGCGTATCGCTTCGTTGATCCACGACCGCGACCCGGGCTTTAGAGAAGCCTTGAAACGCAAGGAAATTCCGATTTACATGATGTCGAATCAATTGCCCATGCTACAACTGGGCCGGAAATTGCCCGACATTGCGAATCAAAAACCGGCCTATTGCGAACCGACGGGCGAGCAATATCAAAACCGCATGTTGAGCAAAACTTCGATCATCGCCTTCAGCGATCCGAATGATCTGTTGAGCTACGCGATTCCGCACGGTTTTGTCGAAAAATACCTGGATTCGCGGCTTTGCGTCGAAGTTACCAATATCAATATCAACGTGGCGACCATTTTCGACGCTTTCGGTCTCGGCAAACTGGCCAATCCGCTCGATGCGCATATCGGCTATGATACCGACGACCGAGTGATTGCGTTGATCGCCAAAGGCATCGGCAACCAACAGACCGACAAACTGGTTACGGATAGATGTCTCTGGACGGAAACCGTGGATTGAGAGGAACCGAGGCCGGCTGGACGACAGATGCGCTACGAGCGGTAGGGTACGCTGTGCGTACCTTTTCACCTCGTACCCTACGCGGAAATTCTCATTTCCATCCGCCGTTCCGTCCCCTCCGTAAAGAAAAACGGTCCGCCCGGAACATAACATCGGCGCCGAAAATGAATTCAACCATGTAGGGTACGCTGCGCGTACCTTTTTGGGACAAAAATTAACGGAACGGTTTGAAAATGGTACGCGCAGCGTACCCTGCTTGGCTGGATTCTGCACTATTCTCAACAAGATATCAAACAGATCGAAACCAGTAGCTACGGCTCGATTACCCGCACTTACTCTCCCCACAATTCAAACAAGTCATACACCCGTCCATCATCACCATCGCCTTGGTGCTGCACTTGTTGCAGAGCACGGCTTTTTCGGGGAAGGCCTGGCCTTTGGATGAGCCGTGCAATGCTTCGAATTCGCGGCGCTTCTCGTCGATCAGTTCTTTCTGGTGGTCGGTCAGGCCTTCCGGCTTGATCATGCCGATGTGTTTCATATGGGCTTCGATCGCATGGCCGATTTCGGCGACCAGTGACGGCATGAACACGCCGCCTTTCTTGAAATAACCGCCGCGCGGGTCGAACACCGCTTTCAATTCTTCCACCAGAAAGGTGGCGTCGCCGCCTTTCCGGAACACGGCCGAAATGACCCGCGTCAGCGCCAAGACCCACTGGAAATGCTCCATGTTCTTCGAGTTGATGAAGATCTCGTACGGGCGGCGCTCTTCGTGCTCGGTGCCCGGATTCAGGATGATGTCGTTGATCGTAATATACAGCGCATGCTCGGACTGCGGGGTCTTGATCTTGTAGGTCGAGCCGACCAGCACTTCCGGGCGCTCCAGGTTTTCGTGCATGCGCTCGACGTCGCGCTGCTTCGCTTCGGTCGCGGCCTGTTCGGCGGCGGCTTTGTCTTCCTGGGTCAGCACTTTGTAGCCGACGATCTTTTTGGTGATTTTGTGTGTCATATCGGTATCCTGGATCAAAATTTGCCGTAATAGCCTTCTTTCAAGGCATCGAACAAATTCGCGGCGGTATGGATTTCGCCGTCGTATTCGACTTCCTCGTTGCCTTTGAATTCGACCATATGACCGTCTTCGAGCGTGAACTGGTAGGTCGTGTTTTCCAGATCCTTTTCCTTGACCAACACGCCCTGGAACACTTCCGGATTGAAGCGGAAGGTCGTGCAGCCTTTCAGGCCTTTTTCGTAGGCGTATTCGTAGATCGACTTGAAGTCCTCGTACGGATAGTCGGTCGGCACGTTCGCGGTCTTCGAGATCGACGAGTCGATCCATTGTTGCGCGGCGGCCTGGATGTCGACGTGCTGCTTCGGCGTGATGTCGTCGGCGGCGATGAAATAATCCGGCAGCTTATGGCCCGGATCGTCGCTGTAAGGCATCGCGTTCGGATTGACCATTTCCCGGTAGGCCAGCAGTTCGAACGAATACACGTCGACCTTTTCCTTCGATTTCTTGCCGGCGCGGATCACGTTGCGCGAGTAATGATGCGCGAAGCTCGGCTCGATGCCGTTGCTGGCATTGTTCGCCAGCGACAGCGAAATGGTGCCGGTCGGCGCGATCGAGCTATGGTGCGTGAAGCGCGAACCGATCTGGACGAGTTCGGCGACCAGGCCGGGCTCGACATCGGCCAATTGCTGCATGTAGCGGCTGTATTTCGCGTGCAACACTTTGCCCGGCACCTGGTCGCCGATCTTGTAGCCGTCCGCGATCATTTCGGGGCGCTTGTGCAGCATTTCGCCGGTCACCGTAAATAGCTGCTCCATGATCGGCGCGGGGCCTTTTTCCTTCGCCAGCGCCAGTCCTTCCTTCCAGCCTTCGACGGCCAGCACCTTGGTCACTTCTTCGGTGAAGCGCAGCGATTCGGCATCCCCGTACTTCATCCCGAGCAAGGTCAGGGTTGAGCCGAGGCCCAGATAACCCATCCCGTGGCGGCGCTTGCCGAAGATTTCGTCGCGCTGTTTCTGCAGCGGCAGTCCATTGATTTCGACCACGTTGTCGAGCATCCGGGTAAAGATGCGGACGGTCTTGCGGTAGGCGTCCCAGTCGAAATGCGCTTCGCCGGTGAACGGCTTGACCACGAAACGGGTCAGGTTGATCGAGCCGAGCAGGCAACTGCCGTAAGGAGGCAGGGGCTGTTCGCCGCAGGGGTTGGTCGCGCGGATGTTTTCGCAAAACCAGTTGTTGTTCATCTCGTTGACCTTGTCGATCAGGATGAAGCCGGGTTCCGCGTAGTCGTAGGTAGAGCTCATGATGATGTCCCACAAGCGGCGCGCGGGCAGCGTTTTGGTGATCCGGCAGGCGACCAAGCCGTCATTGTTCACGATATAACCGTCCTTGCCGGGCAGGTCGCGCCAGATGATCTGTTTGCTGTCGCTGAGGTCCAGCCTGTCGGCCTTCACTTCTTTCTCGGTAAGCGGAAACGACAGAGGCCACCCCCGGTCGTTCTTGACCGCTTCGACAAACTCTCGGGTGATCAGCAACGACAGGTTGAACTGGCGCAAACGGCCGTCTTCGCGCTTGGCGCGGATGAATTCGACCACATCGGGATGGCCGACGTCGAACGTCGCCATCTGCGCGCCGCGGCGGCCGCCCGCGGAAGAGACGGTGAAGCACATCTTATCGTAGATGTCCATGAACGATAAAGGCCCGGATGTATAGGCGCCGGCGCCCGAAACATAGGCGTTTTTGGGGCGCAAGGTCGAGAATTCGTAGCCGATGCCGCAGCCGGCTTTCAAGGTCAATCCGGCCTCGTGCACTTTCGCGAGAATGTCGTCCATCGAGTCCGCGATCATACCGGACACGGTGCAGTTGATCGTCGAGGTCGCCGGTTTGTGCTCCAGCGCGCCCGCGTTCGACACGATCCGGCCTGCCGGAATCGCGCCCTGGCGCAGCGCCCAAAGAAATTCCTTGTAATATTTTTCCTGCTTCGGCTTGCCGATTTCGACTTCGGAGAGCGCCTTGGCGACCCGTTGATACGTCTCGTCCATCGTCGCATCGATTGCCGTGCCTTCTTTGGTTTTCAAGCGGTATTTGGTATCCCAGATGTCGAGCGAGGCATCTTGATAGGGAATGTCGGTCACGGTGTTGGGGATGACATGAAGAAGTGCTGTCATGGCGATCTCTCTGCTTAGTCGTGGATAAAGGAGAATAAAAACGACATTAAATCAGCAAGTTAGAAGAAGGGGGAAATCGCCGAAAGAATGTCTATATGTGGATACTTGTGTTTATGCTAACACAATATATTGTGTTTGAAAGAAAAAAGAACCGAAAGTTCGCCGAATGCCGAAACGGAAAAAATACGCCTTGAAAAAAGGCTTTTAGAATCAAAGTAGAGAATCGAGCAAGCTGGGGGACGGCCGGAAAAAATGACTGGCTTGTGCCGCTCCAAGAGCGAAAAACGGCCGCAATGGTTGCGTCCGGGTCAGAAAAAGCAGGGCAGGGGACTTGCAATAATATCCGAATCGGTTATTATAACCGGCTCACGGAGAGATGGCTGAGTGGTTTAAGGCAGCGGTCTTGAAAACCGTCGTGGGTTTGTAGCCCACCCAGAGTTCGAATCTCTGTCTCTCCGCCATCATATCTATCTGATTGAAAAGGAAAATAATTTTTCCTGTCGTAGCTCATAAACAGCGTTTGCTACAAAATGCTGTTACAAAAAATAGCTACGATATGCCTAAATGCCCCCATCTTTACCGGCGCGGAAATATCTTATATTTTCGAATTGTCGTTCCTGTTCGAATTCGTTCGGTTCTTCCCGTTCGCGAGTTTACCCAATCTCTCAATACCCAAAACTTAAGCAATGCCGTTCCTGCCGCGTATAAGCTCGCCAGTGACGCGAAATTATTATTCAACTATATTGATGAGCTTATGGCGGAAAAAGAGCTTAGAAACGATCTAATACAGGATTTGATTGAGCGCCTCGAAGAGAAAAGACAAAGCGAAGGATTTGATCTATCCAAAGCCGCCGAAGAGGCGAAAAAGAAAAATACCGGGTTGCCACTTAAAGCTATAGCAGCGTTAAAGAGAAAGGATATCGCATTCGATCTTCAGGAGGGACGCCACCAGGAAGAACTGAGATTAGCAAAACTTCAAGCGAAAGCTGAAGCTTTTGACAGGCTGGATAATATTAAGCAAATTGCCGCGCTACAAGCCCAACAAGAGCCAATCAAAACCGCATCCCCAAGCAAAGTGCCGATGCTATCCTCCGCCATTGCCACTTTTATGGCGCAATATGACCAAAGCAAAATCGGGATGCTCAAAAAGCATAAAACCGCGCTATCCAAATTTCTCGAATTCATTGGCAATAAACCGATTGACCAAATAAAACACGTCGATATAAACCGCTTTTTTGCCAACTTTGCGCACCATCACAACAAGAATTTTAAAAATTATAAAAGTTCGATTAAGCAACTGATTGAATGGGCTCGCTCATTGCATGAAGGTGCGTTCGATGGCGTTTACATAAATGAAGTCAAATATTCCGGCAATCGGAAAGAAAAGGAACGTTCACAACGATCATTTAAAGATGCAGAACTGTTACGGGTGTTCACTTGTGAGAAAATGCAGGGGTATTGCAACTCCGGTGCTGATGTTCATAAATTTTGGCTACCTGTGATCGGGCTTTACAGCGGTGCGCGAGTCAATGAGATATGCCAGTTAAATCCATTTACTGACATTGTGCATGGGGAAGGTGACGTTTGGTATTTTCACATCACAGAAGATACTGAAGCCGATGAAGATGTTCGTAAATCAACTAAAACCGAAGCGGCCAAAAGAGTTATTCCGATTCATTCAAAGCTAATTGATCTTGGCTTTTTGGATTACGTTGAGAGCCTTAAAAAGGCAAGGTATAAAAGGCTGTTTCCGCAATGGAAAGTTGCTGGAGGTCGAGCCGGTGCGAATGCTGGTAAAGACTTCGTGCGATTTATCGCCGACGTAGGACTTCGTGACGAGACGAAGGGTAAACAGCTAACGGGTATGCACGCATTTAGAAAAACGGTGCTTACGCGAGCTTATAGGGATAAATTCATTAAAGATATGCTATCGATCGTTGGTCATGAAAACGATCTGATGGACGAAACCGGCAGGGCTTTGCCTGCCGTGACTATGGATTACATCGATGATGAGGAGCTTGTAATTCCGCTGGCGGATAAGAAAGCGACAATCGAAAAATTGCAGTTCGATATTCCGTTTTGTAAGCCAGTGAAGCCCACTTTTAAAAATCATAGGCGGGCTTCGTAATGCCCCCGCGTTACCGGGAAAACTTGCCGATTTCGATCAACGTGGCGCTATCGCTGAAGCCGTTCTGAAATATGACGATGGTGTCGAGTTCGGGGTGATGGCCGGTGTAGAAAGTCTCAGCGCCGGCATGGTGGGTCTCCCGGTCGGTCATGGCTTCGTAAATGGCGGCGTGCTGGTCTAAGGTGATTGCTGAGATAATCATTTGTGCCTCTCTGGCTTTGTTTGTGGAGCGGGGATGGTAGCAAATGAAAATCGAAGTAAGCAAGCAGTTATCTTTTCTGAAAATCAGTTAGTTAAGTATGTTGTGACTTATTTTTAGGCCGATTATTTTGGTGTTAAAAGGCCGTAAAGTGCTTCTGCTTGCCTTTTTGTCACGTTATCCGCCGTTAGGTTGGTCTTGCTCTTGAGGTGAAGCCGCGCGGTTGTATTGAGTTTTAAACAATAACCCGGCCAATTAATGACCGCCTCTATTTCTGAGATGCCTACCTGTTCCGCATAGGCTCTGTGGTTGCCTAAGTGCAAAAGCCGATTGCTAAAGTCTGGCGGACACTTTCCAACGGCTTTATGAAATGCTCTCGATATTGGGGTTTTCTGTTTGCGTTTTGATTCTGTTTCGGAATCATTTAGTAGAATGCTGGCGTGCAGATGTGGTCTTTGTCGTCCGCTGGTGGGGCTGCCGAAAACTGTCGCCATTTCAACCGTGAACCAATATTGCGGCTTTCTATCGAGTTCGGACTTCATGGCTTTGTCGATTTCGCGCTTGGTGTAGTCTATGAATCCGGCTTTGTGCTGAAAGGCTCTGTGGACGAATTTCGGCGTCAAATCGAGGGTAAACGGGATTAACTGGCAGGCGCTTTGCGCCGCCTGCTGTAGCATGGCTAATTGATAGAAAATCGCTTTAAGTTCTGGCTTGCAATGTCTCCACGCTGGCGCTCTGTTGAAGTGCTGCGCCTGGCGTCTTGTCCCCTCAAGATAGTAGGGGTCTACTTGAATCAGTGGGGGGATAGAATGTATTAAATCTAATATACTAAAGCCCGCGCTAAAATTGTCCCTTTGGGATAGTGCGGCAAGCCTTACGGCTCTTAGCGTTGCGCCGTTTCTGTATCCATCGACCAAAAAAACTTTTTTGCTGAATTTTGCATTATTCAGAGTCTGGGATAGATCGAAGTAAGGCCATTCTGACCCATGCGTTTGGGTTCTATTTTCCATGATATAATCTTGTTTTCGCTTGAATGAAGTAGGCCGATTTCGGGTTGCCGCCCTGATCGGCTTTTTTATGTCTGGGCCTGATTTTCAAAATCGGTGCCCGATGTTGAAACGATGGTATTCCGCATCGCCGCCGTGCTCTAAGACTTCGCCTTTTGCCGGTCAGTCTTCCATCGATACCAAGTCATCATTAAGTAATTCCGTTTCATCGACGTCTTCATCCTCTTTGAAACGATCTTGAGCCGCCTGCATTTCTTCGTCAGTCATCTTCTCGATAATCAATCGCGTGGGCTCTTGTATACCATTCAGGGAATCGTTGTTATCTATTCTCAGGGCGCGTCTTGACACATCTTGCGTAATCTTGAGACTGGTGGAGAGCGCCGCCAGTGATCGCGCCTTAAGGGTGGCAGGGGTGGTAGGATCGGCTGCCAATTCTTCGAGAGAGAGCGCCAGCGTTTCCCGTAGCTGGCGCACCAGTGATAGGTCATCGATTATCGAGGCCGCTATCTGGTGCTTTAGGTCATCGATAAAACCGGCATCGCTGAGTAACCGCTGCTTTGCCTGTTCGACGGCTTCTGTCGAGATCGTGCCGCGCTCAATGCCGTGCGTTCTGAAATAGCGTTGGAGCGTGCTAGCGCTGATGCCGGTCTCGGTCACAATGGCTGACAGTGTCCAGCCTGCCGCCCGTAACGTGATCGCTCGCTTGAGTTCGTCTGAGGTTTTAGGTCGCATACGGTAGACGCGCTCCTTTCGCCGCTTTGGCGGCTTTCTCAAGCCGTTGACGCTCAAGTCGTATACATGCCGGCAACAGTCTGCTGTTGACGAAGTCTTGAATATCGAGAGCGTAGGGAATCTGTCCCCATCTGGCGCGACCGCCGGAACGTGTAGTGCGGCGATTTTCGGCTAAGATCATCGAAACATCAGCTTTAAATACTTGATCGTAACCACGTTTATTTAGCCATCGATAAATAAGGGAGCTAGCTTGTGCTTGGGATAATTTGCGTGGGTTAATCATTTTTTTGATCTCGGGTGGCGTTGGTATCGATTGGCGCTGTTTGGTGCCATCCTTGATTAAGTGGCGGTAAATTGTCGGATTCTTCGATAGCCCAAGTTATTAAGGCGCCTTGAATAATTTGCTCAGTGGTCAGCGGTGCTGTTATTTGAAAGCGTTTGATTACCTCAATGACAAACGGAGGCAATATGATTTCTACAGGTGTGCCGCCCGGTTCGCTCGATATTTCTTTGCAGAGCCTAACGGTTTGGTCCAATTTCTCCTGAGCGCGTTTAATTGTTTGTTCTCGATATCGCTGCATACGCTCCGCACCTGTCATGGGTGTCGCGCCTATTGAAGGTCTGCCACGTTTTGCTTTGGTCATGTTCAAATTTCCTAATTATTTTAAGGACTTACACAATATCACAATTTTTGCAACGTGACAATATAAGAGTTTGTGTTATACTTTGACTACAAATTAAACGTTCATCTTGTAATGTAGTCATAGGGGTAAACATCATGGCAAACGGCAAATTCGTCGCTTATTATCGGGTCAGCACTCAAAAGCAAGGCCAATCCGGTCTTGGGCTGGAAGCTCAGGAATCTGCCGTAATGTCTTATCTGAATGGCGGACGATGGGAATTGGTGGAATCGTTTACCGAAATTGAAACCGGCAAGGGGGCGAACGCACTGGAACGCCGCCCCCAACTCCGGGCGGCTCTGGAACAGTGCAAGAAAATGAAGGCAACGCTGGTAATTGCGAAATTGGACCGGCTGGCCCGTAACGTTCATTTTGTGAGTGGTTTAATCGAGAGTGGCGTCGAGTTCATGGCCGCTGATATGCCTCACGCCAATAAAACGATGATTCAGATTCACGCGGTCATGAGTGAACATGAGCGGGACCAAATTAGCGCCCGCACGAAGGCGGCTCTCGCTGCCGCTAAGGCGCGTGGTGTGATGCTGGGTGCGGCAGGTGCAGCCAACTTGAAACCGAACATTGAGGAGCGCCAGCAAGCCGCCGAAGAGTTTGCCGGTAAGCTGAAGGGTGTTATCGAAGGAATGAAGGCGCGTGGACTGTCTCAACGCGCCATGTGTGACGAGCTGAATAAGCTTGGCATTAAGACCGCGCGGGGCGGTGAGTGGTCACTGATTCAGTTGCAGCGTGTTATGGCTCGCCATCGCACTCCATAATAGCGGGGGCGCTAGATAAAACTTTGGTTGTGCAAATAATAAGCCGACCGTCTTTCATTGTGTAACCATCCGTCATGGTTGGCCCGCTAGTATTAATCCTCTTATGTTCCACCGCCGCATCCTCAAGGGCTTTTCGACGTTCAGCAACATTGTTTCTTAATAAAGTATCAAATTCCTCAAGAGCTTTTGCGCCTTCTTCTCTAGCGATAGCTATTTGTGCTTCAGCCGTTCCTTTGTTCTTAAGGAGTTCTAATCGATTATTTTCTTCTGCATTTAATAATACCTCAGTTATTTGACTTGCATTAATATGAGCTTCATTAGTAACCAACAAACCATAAACACCTGAAAACACACCCTTCACTTCTACTTTTTTATTTTTTCCAAAATAATCTTTATTGTTTTTTATAACAACGAAATTATTATATTTGTTTGTGGATAACTCGGACTGTTGATTAACGTTTAATGTGAGCCTATCATCATTTTCATCAACTATAAAAGCAGTTATTTTTACGGACCTGTTTTTGCACTCATTTTTAAAGTCTTGTTTAGTTTTATAAAAATAAGTTAAACCTATGCAATCAAAAGTTGCTGTTTTACCCAAAATGTTGGCTTCATTATATTCAGCGCCTTTGTTAATTACAAAAAATATAATTATAGCCAGTGCACCTACAGCTATTACTGAGAAAAAAATATTAACTTGTTTGTCTACTGCTTTTTCTTCCGCCCCCCAAACAGTTTCAGATTTCTTTTTTTCTTTGTATTTGCCGGTATCGATCTCATTGGCTATTGACTTACGATCTACTGCTACCTGATAGCCAACATAAACAAAAAAAATACAAAACAATAAAAATAATGTTTCAACCATGCTAATTGCCAAATTTCAAATTAATTTATTTATTGTAATATTTAACCTAATTTTGAATTAGGCTTATTTAAAAGGAAGATGTAGTAAACCATAATCGATTGAATCGATGGCATCAACTAATCGCCTATAAATGACTAAATTATCGTGCAAATGCTAAAAAAAGTCTGTCAGCCAATGATTACAAAGCTGGCAATCGTGCTTAAATGGTGGATTTTCGTTAGAATCGGCGATACAATGAGGCTGTAGCAGAGACTTGCTACAAAATTCTCTTTCTCATTAACAAAATGAGCTGCAAAATCAATTGGTTATGGTGGTTACACGGACAGTCTCTGTCTCTCCGCCATTATACTCATAAAAATCAACAGCTTCCTGGGTTTCTAGCCAGTGCTTTGCCCACCACAGCGAATAATTCCGCAACAAGTAAGTGAGCGTGATAAAAACCAATGATGGCATCATCAGGGTCACAGCCACATAAGCTTGCACGATGCTGGACTGTAATGCCTTGAGCGGCAAGAAAGACGCCTTGCCGGTTTTGAAGCGTTGAAATGCAGTCGGTAATTTCAAGTTTACGGATGAAGTAATCGGATTCAGGGATTGCGTTTCAGTTTGAATGCCTCGCCTTTTTTGACTTTATTCCACAACCGGATCGCACGGCGGCGGACAAAATGTTTGCCCTCTCGTCTTTGCCGATCAGTCCTTCGCGGAGAAAACCGCCCGAGACGAGAGATGTACAGCTGATAAAGTCGCCCGGGGTTTTCCAGTTCACATCGCAAGAACATAGCTGGTCGATTGCGCAGCCTTTGTCGTTTACAATCGATTGTTCCGCTGTTCCGGGGCATTCGTCGTAACCGTTCACCACGTTGTCGCGATCGTCATCGACGTCTACCGTCGAAAGCTCTATCAGCAAACGAATGAACTGCATCACCTTTTCGTTGAAAACATCGTTGTGTCCATTGATGATCTCTTTGTCGACCCGGATATTCAGATAAGGATTTTGCGGAACGGTCCTGTTCAGATGCGTCAGCACCATGTTGTCGAAACGGGTCGAACCGCCTGGCGTTTGTAAGTCCCAAATGTTTTCCATCGTTTCGGAAGTCGCGGCCAGCATGGACTGGCCGTCTTTTAAAGGCTTCAGGGTATGGCTGATCAGCGGTTCGTAATGACCTACCGTGCTTCGGTCGGCTTCGCCTTCGTCCAGTTTCAGCATATGTTTGCAATCGGTTCGCACCAGATCGTCGTGTTCTTCGAAAAGCGTCGAGAATATCCGGCCCAGCGGAAACAGGATGCCGGTCGCGTCGTCGGCTTCCGAGGTCAGAATCGCCAAACGCGGCAACTGTCCCCGAAAGTAGCTGCAGCGCGACTGCGCCAAGTCGTAGAAAGGCGAGTACTGCAGCGCTTCGAATGCCGGGTTCAGCAGGACAATCAAATCGCCGAAGCCTTTTGCGTCTCCTGTATAGGCTTTGCCCTGTTGGCTGTCTATGAAGCGGCTGGCCAGGATTTGCGAAGTCGCACTGTAAACAACGGCGCCGCCGAAGCTGTGGCCGATCACGACGAGGCGGCTTCGGATCGGAGGCTTCAGCGCATTGCGTACATTGGCGATTTCTTCCAGTTTTATCAATAGTTCGGCGATGCCGAGATGGCCGACATCCTGGGCGGTATTTTTCCGATCCCAAAAAGTAAGATAATTGAACGGCGGCACGTCGATCGATTCACCGCGCCAGCCGACATAAATCCCGACGATTTTGCGGGCAGGCCGGCCCAATTTCTTACTGCGATCGGTTTCCATGTCGCTCAGTCTGGCAAGGTTTTCCCTAAAGCGCTCGATATTCGAATCCAGGGGATCTGGATTGGCGTTGTGATGCCAGCCGTGCACGAATACGGTCATTAAAACGCTTTCTTGGGCAGCTTTTGAGTAGAGCATGTCCAGCAGCGCATGCATCTGCCTGCGGTCGCGCACCTGACCCTGATCGTCGATTTCGACGAAACCCAAGGTATATTCGTTATTTGCCCCCGGATTGTAAATGTGTAGGGAGTTTCGCTCGCAGGCATTACCCGGAGAAACGGTACAGGGCTGATAGTTGCTCCGGTATATCGCATTCGATGCGCAACCGGTCAATAAGGCGGCTATGCAGATTAAGGCCCGCGCGGGGGATAGGGAAATCGGACTCATGAGTCTCTCCGAGGAAATGAAAACGAACCCGTGCGGTTCGGTAAAGTCTTTCCCGCATACCAATCCGTTTGTTCGGGCCAGCCGAGTTGTTCACATAAAATAACGACTCTGAGCGGGACGGGGTTTATAACCCCGTCCCCACTGTTTGAAAATTCTCCAAACACAAAATCATCCTCTCGGTTCATATCGCTTTAAACAGCAGCGTTGTAGGGTACGCTGTGCGTACCGGTTTCACCCACCCGTGGCTGTGGTACGCACAGCATACCCTACTATCGTTCGTCGCCGAGCCATTCGAAATCGGCGAAGCGGAATTTGTCGTTGTCCGATTTCAGCACTACATGCACTTGTTGCTTGTTGATCGCCGTCTTCGCCCCTCGGACTCGCGCGCGTGATCAACAGCGTTTCGCCACCAGTATTTTGCAAAAAAGCCAGATATTTTCCCGATGGCGACAATTGTAAATGACTGATGACCGGCAGCGACGCAAAAGCGGTAACCGGCGGCATGTCGGAGCCAGTGGCCGGGCGCGTTTCGGCATTCGCCAGACCGCCTTCCACGCACACCGTACGATCGGGCGGGGCGCTACAAGCGGCCGTCAGGGCAACGGTTATCAGCAAAAACCACATCCAAAGAATCCTCGAAACAGCGAAGTCAATTAAAATAAAAGTCAACAGTAGCAATTACTCTACTTTATCTCACAATTGAGAGCCACTACCAAAGTCTAACCCATAAACTATACCGACAATAAGAAAAAACTGTGGGCGCACACGTCACGACTGCACACTCATGCCCTTTAGGGTACCGCTGCGTCATTGCCATTAAATCAAGCCGTCATTCCGGCATGGATTGCCGGAATCCAGTTGCCAAGGATGGCAAGGGTAATAGGGGCGTCGCGGAAAATGGAAAAAATCGTACGCTAAGCGCTGCGAAGCAGCTCGCGCTGCAGAGGCACCCTACGGTCGCGCACCGTAGCCTGTCTCAGTTACCCTTGACGCGCAGCATCATCATTGTTCCGGCAGCCATTAACAGGGCTGCCAAGCCGAAACCAAGCACCGGCGAGACGGCTGTCCACACCAGGCCAACCGTGGCGCTGGAAATGAACTTGGCGATTCCGTTCACGGTGCCCAGCGCGCCGTAGCTCATGGCCAGCGTGTCCGGCTGAACCATCTCGGCCGTCACCGTGGATTCCAGGGCTTCCTGGACCGCGACATACAGGCCGGCTATGAAAAAGATGCCGGCCAGCAACGGCACGCTGTCGATGCCCACCCAGAATGCGAGCGCCGTCAACACCGCCGTGAGGACGCCCAACACATAGCCCGCGATCAGCACCGGCAAGTGACCGATTCGATCCGCCACCAGGCCTACCGGGTAGGACACGGCAACCTGGACGACATTGCGCCAGACGTAAAGCATGCCGGCCATTTGCACCGCCTGCACCACGCCCTGCGAGGCGGTGAGTATTTGCGTCGCCGCCAGAATCAAGAGGCTGTGCGAAAAATCGCCAATACCGAAAATTCCGACCGCGCCAAGGTAGCGCTTAAAACGCCCAGGCAAACCGCGCAGCGAACTGAAAAATTTGAGCGCCGGGTTCGGTGAGTGTTCGGGATCTTTGACCAATGTCAAGAAAGCCAACACCGCCAGCAGACCGGGAACGACCGAAAGCCACAAAACCAGACGGAACGGGCCGTCGTCAGCGTTCCAATCCAACGCTTGCATCCAGCTCGAGGCCGCCTCTCCCCACGGGAATGAATGCGCCCAGCCCAGCATCGCCACGCCCAACAGCGGACCGACGACCGCTCCGACGCTATCGGCCGCGCGGTGGAAGCCGAATGCCCTGCCGCGCGTTTCCGGCGTGACCGCCTGGATCACGATGGCATCGCGCAACGGGCCGCGCAGGCCCTTGCCGAACCATGACACCACGCGCCCCAACAACAAAAGCGGCCAGCCGGACGCCAGGGCGATCAGCGCTTGGCCTACGGGCGTCAGGCCATAGCCGAGCAGCACCAGCAATTTTCGGTGTCCCAGTTTGTCGGCAATATAGCCGGACGCCATTTTGGTAAAACTCATCACCGCGTCGGCAATACCTTCGATGATGCCCAGCACTGCTGCCGGAATGCCGAGCACTGCCAGAAAACCGGGCAGAATGACGGTGGTGGTTTCGTAGCAGAAATCGCCCAGTGAACTGGTAATGCCGGCGCCTACCACGGTACGGTTGAGCCAGCCGTTGCTTTGCTTAGCCTCGGTGGCCACCGTATTATTGGATTCGCTCATTCTATTCTCCCGGTAGTCGCGCTTTTTTAAAGCGCCTTCTTTACGTTATTGCAGTTCGTTGGGATAGTTGCGGTTTTCGTCATGGGCTTCGAACACGCGCCGGGCGTAGGCGTCCAGCGAGGCTTCGCACCCTTTGAGACGTTCGGCCACTTCGGCCGCCAAGGTAGCGCCGTAGAAGTCGAGTTTGGCGATTTTCTCCAGCCACGACTGGAGTTTTCTGAGATCCACATCGTTCTCTTCCAGCTCGGCATAAGTGAAATGCTCGGCCGCTGTTTCCTTGGCAATCTCGGCCTCAAAGTCGGCGCACTTGCCGAGGAACTCGCGGTATTCCTCATCGCGGTCCGCCTTGAAGCGGGCCACCACCTTCTCCTCCTGCGCGCGGTCGAGGGCGACCGTTTCCAGCAGAATGGATTCGCCCGCCATCTCGTTGATCTCGTTCTCGATAATCTTGAGCCGCCGCGTGTGGTCATCTGTCTTGGGCAGAAGGCACACCCCGTTCTGTAAATAAACAGCCCCCATGCCTTTGAGCTTGCGCCACAGCGCGATGCGCTTCTTGGCCGGTTCAGGAGGGACTTTGTACGTGAGCAATAACCAGTTTTTTGTATTCATATGAACAATCATAATGTAACGATAGTTATATTATAAAGAAAACGTATGTAATGCCACTATTCTGTGATTGCCTTAGGGTGTCCGGTCGAAGCATACCCTAACCTGACATTAATACCCCGCGATTCTGACAAAAATGTAATCTTCCCGTCATCGCCGCGTCAGGCGCGAGTTGTTATCGTTTAATCATGCCTCGATCATTCCCAATCTTTTTGCTTTTATCCGTACTTAATCTGATACTCACCGGCTGCGCGGAATTTCAACGGCGCGAGCTAAAGCCCAACGAGTCAGCCACGCAACTGCAACGGCGCAGCCTTGCAAGCCCCGAATTGTTGAATTTTATTCGGTCGGCAACGCCGGAAAAATCAAGCAATGCCAGCCAAACCTGGAATCTGGACCGGCTGACGCTGGCGGCGATTTTCTACCACCCGGATCTGGCAGTGGCCCGCGCTCAAGCGCAATGGGCGGCGGCCGGCATTAAGACCGCCGGGCAACGTCCCAACCCATTCATCACGATTTCGCCTACCTGGGTGCGCAATTTGGCAACCGCCGCCGTGCCGTGGATTGCAGCAAGTTCCATCGGCATTCCCATTGAAACCGCCGGCAAACGCGATTACAGGATTGAGAAGGCCAGCCAACTGGCCGGCGCGGCCCGCTTGCGCATTACCGACACCGCCTGGCTGGTACGCGGACGATTGCGGGCGGCGTTGTTGGAAGCGTTCGCCGCCGAGCAAACGGTGCGGTTTGCCGACCAACAACTCGCCGTTCAACAAGCCATCAATCAACGCCTGGAACAACAATTGGCCGTCGGCGAAATCGGGCCGCTGGAAATCAGCCGCTCGCATTTGGCGCTCAATCAAGCCAAACTCAATGCCGATGCGGTGCAAAAACGCGTAGCGGAAAGCAAGGTGACGTTAGCAACGGCCATCGGCATACCGGTCGATGGTTTGGCAAACGCGGTCTTCGACTTCAATGATTTTGCCGTCAATCCGGCTTTGCAGGACGTTCCCGTCGGCGTGCTAAAAACACAAGCCTTGCACACCCGCCCCGATATATTGGCGGCGTTGGCCGATTACGAAGCTTCCCAGGCGGCGTTGCAGCTTGAAATCGCCAACCAATACCCGAATCTGCAAGCCAATCCCGGTTATTCCTGGGAAATGGGCGAACACCGCTGGACGCTGGGTTCGACGTTACCGTTGCCGCTGTTCCATCAAAACCAAGGCCCGATCGCGGAAGCCGAAGCCAAGCGAATTGAGATGGCCGCGCGTTTCGAAGCCTTGCAGATGAAAATCATCGGCGACATCGATCGTGCGCATGCCGGCGTCGCGGCGCTGATGGATAAATGGCGGGATAGCGAAAACCAAGTCCAAACCCAGAAACGCAACTCGATGGCGATGCAAGCCCAGTATCAAGCCGGCGAAACGGACCGCGTGGCGTTGCTGAGTGCCGAACTCGAACAAATCTTGGCGGAACGTGCCCGGTTGGATGTACGGGTCGAAACTCAACAGGCGCTGAACGGATTGGAAGATACGCTCCGCCGACCGCTGCATTCAGTGCTTACGTCCACTTCGATTGCCGAATTAGCCGCGATGGAACCCAAGCCATGAAACCCATCGCGTGGTTAACCCTGATCGCCGCCGCGGTCTTTGGCCTCATGGCATTACGGCCGGCAGCAAACGCCGAAAACGAAACCGCAGTCGAAACCGAAGTGGCCGTTAAAATCGCCCGGATCGCAAAAACCACGCTCTACCGCTACGTCGTGGCTTATGGCATGGTCGAGCCGGAACCCGCGATGGCCGGCAAACCGGCGGCCAGTTCCAAACTCGCGGCGACGGCGGCCGGCGTTATAGCGCGAGTATTTTGCGAAGAAGGCCAATTCGTTAAAAAAGGCGCCGTCTTGTTCGAACTCGACAGCCGCGCCGCCGATGCCCTGGCCGCCAGAGCCAAGGTCGCCGTCGAATTCGCGCAGAAGAATTTTGTCCGCAAACAGCAATTGAATGCGGCGGACAATGTATCGCGCAAACTCTACGACGAGGCCGAACAACTGTTGCAAACGGCGCGCAAGGATCTGGCGAATGCCGAAACGCAACGCGATCTGCTCACGATCAAAGCCCGCTGGACGGCACCGTTGCCGCGATTCATGTCAAAGCCGGCGAGGCCGTCGGCCTCAATAACATTTTGGCCGATCTGATCGACCTGAAACGGCTGGATGTCGCCGTCAAAATTCCCAGCCAGGAAATCGGCGCCGTTCGCTTGGGCCAGCCGGTCGAGTTCGAGCCGGGTTCGCCAGCCGATCAACCCGTGGCAGGACAAGTCGTATTCATCAGCCCGCAAATCGATTCCCTGACCGATACTGTTTTGGTCCGGGCGACCTTGCCCGGCGGTGCCGGGGTCCGCGCCGGGCAATTCGCTCGGATGCGTGTCCGGGTAGAAGCATTGACAGACCGGCTGACCGTGCCCGTCGAGAGCGTGGTGCATGGCGATAGCGGCAGCACGCTGGTTTTAGTCGACGGCAACCGCGCGAAACGGGTGCCGGTCGAAACGGGACTGCGCGACGGCAACCCATGAAGGACATTCCCGGCGTTACCACGATACGTTCGAAAACCGGGCGCGGTTCGGCGGAAGTCAACGTGTTTTTCGATTGGCAGACCGATATGGTGGAAGCGGAGCTGTTCGTGCGGCCGGCTGGCCAACGTGCAAAAATCCCTGCCGCCGACCGCAACATCCGCCGTATGGCGGCTGACCTTTGCCGCGTTTCCGGTGATCGGTTTAAGTCTGACCGGTCCCGGCCACTCGCTGACGGAATTATGGGAAACCGCCCGTTACACGCTGCAACCCCGTTTGCTGCGCATCCCCGGCGTCGCCCGGACCGGCATCGTCGGCGGGCGTGTGCCGGAATATCACGTCGTCGTCGATCCGTTGCGGCTGCAAGCCGTCAATCTGAGTCTCAACCAAGTCGCCGATGCATTGCTCAAAAACAATCTCATCGTCCCCACCGGGATGCTGGAAGAAGACTATAAGCTATATCTAACCGTGGCCGACGGCCGTATTCATTCGATCGAGGAACTGGAAAATCTGACGGCGCCGGTTCCGTCAACGCCGCCGCAAACCGCGACGGCAACCGCGCATCCGATCCGCATCAAGGATTTTGCCCGCGTCGAACGCAGCCAGGAACCGGCGTTTAATATCGTGACGGCGGATGGCGTCAATGCGGTGTTGCTGAACATCTACAGCCAGCCGAACGGCAGCACCCTGGATATAGCACGGCAACTCAAGCAGGAGCTGGAGAGCTTGAAACAAAGCCTGCCGCCCGGCATGAGGATTCAGGTGTTTTACGACCAGTCGCTATTGGTAGGCGACTCGATCCGGAGCGTCTGGGAAGCCATCGTGTTGGGGCTGATATTGTCGGTCGCGATTTTGTATGTGTTCCTGAAAAACTGGGGTACTACGCTGATCGCGGCGGTGGTCATCCCGGTCACGGTATTGGCGGCGTTTCTGGTCCTGCGCATCAGCGGTCTGGGCTTTAATTTGATGACCTTGGGCGGCATTGCCGCCGCCATCGGTTTGATTATCGACGACGCCATCGTCGTAGTGGAAGCGATTCATGCCAAGTTGCAGCAAGGGCTGGAGCGTCTGAACGCAGTTACCGAGGGTCTGGCGGAAATCTTCCGGCCGTTGCTCGCCTCGACCTTGACGCCGGTCGTGGTGTTTATTCCGCTGGCGTTTCTGGACGGCGTCGCCGGCAGTTTTTTCAAGGCATTGGCGCTGACCATGGTGGTGTCGCTGCTGGCCTCGTTGCTGTTGGCGGTGACGCTGATCCCGGCCTTGGCCAGTTGGTGGCTTGCTTCGCCCAAACAGGCCGTACATCCGGCAAAACTCGCGGCGATGCCATCCGTAGCGATTGAACAGCCCGCGACAAGCGGCTGGTTCGGCAAACTGAGTAAGGCCTATGAAAAAAGCCTGCATTGGGCGCTGCAACAGGCCAAGCCCGTTCTCGCCGTTTGCGGCTTGATCTTGCTATCGGGAGTTTGGCTGTATCAGCAGTTGGACAGCGAGTTTTTACCGTTCATGGACGAAGGTGGCTTCGTACTGGACTACCATGCGCCGTGGGGCACCAGTCTTGCCGAAACGGACCGGCAATTGCGGCAAGCCGAAACCCTACTGCGCTCGATGCCGGAGCTGGACGGTTATTCCCGGCGGACCGGCGCGCGCTTGGCGTTGGGGCTTTCGCAGGCGCACAAGGGCGATTTTCTGGTGAAACTGAAACCGGATCGGCAACGCAAAACCGACGAAGTGGTTGCCGATCTGCGGCAACGGCTGCACGCGGCGGTGCCGGGCCTGGAATGGGAGTTCGCCGGCATCCTGGGCGATCTGATCGGCGATTTGACCTGGTCGCCGTGGCCGATCGAAATCAAACTGTTCTCGACCGACGTGCAATGGCTGAAACAAAAAGCCCCGCAAGTGCGGGCGGCGCTGGACACCGTTCCCGGCGTGGTCGATAGCTTCGACGGCCTGGAAACCACCGGTCCCTCGTTAAGTTTGCGTGTGCGCTATAGCGACGCGATGCGTTTCGGGCTGACCGCCAACGATGTGGCCGTCGCCGTCTCCACCGCCATGCTGGGCCAAAAAGCCTCGTACGTATTGGAAGGCGACCGTATCGTTAATATCCGGGTGCGTATGAAGTCCGAGGCCAGCCGGCAAATCGCCGATCTCAAGGAACTGCCATTGCGTTCAATGGATGGCCGTACCGTCAAGCTATCGCAAGTGGCCGATAGGGTGGTCGATCCCGGCCAGTTGGAGTTGCATCGGGAAGACCTGCGGCAATTGGTGGCGGTTTCAGCGCGCCTGGAAAATCGCGATTTGGGCAGCGCCATGACCGACATCAAAGCCAAACTGGCGCAAGACCCCAGCCTGCCGGCCGGCGTACTGGAGTTCGGCGGCCTGTTTCAACAGCAACAGGAATCGTTCCAAAATCTGCTCATGGTATTGCTGGCGGCTATTTTCCTGGTGTTTACCGTGCTGTTGATCGAGTTCCGCTCGTTCCGCGAACCGGTCGCGATCTTGTTCGGTTCGCTATTGGCGATGTGCGGTACGCTGATGGCATGGTTCTTGACCGGGACTTCGGTTAATATCGTGTCGTTACTCGGAGCCATTATCGGGATTGGCGTGGTCGCGAAAAACGGTATTCTGATGCTGGATTCGGTGCATAAGCTAAAAGGGCAAAACAAGAACTTGGAACAGGCGTTGCTGGAGTCGGGACGGCGGCGCTTACGCCCGGTATTGATGACCTCGTTGGCCGCCGCGTTGGGCTTGTTGCCGTTGGCCTACGGTATAGGCGCCGGCTCGGATATGCTGAAACCGTTGGCGATTGCGGTGATCGGGGCCTTGGTTTTGTCGGTGTTGCTGTCGTTGATTGCGACGCCGAGCTGTTATTTTGTGCTGCAACGCCGGGCAGTACCGCATCAATCAACACGGAAGGATGACATTAATCGATGATGACAATGACTTCACACTGGTTTTTTTGGGCGCTGTTATCGGCCGTCTTTGCGGCGCTGACCGCCATTTTTGCCAAAATCGGCATTCAAGGTATCGATTCCGACTTGGCGACACTGATTCGCACGGCGATGATCGTTGTGATTTTGGCGGCATTTGTAGGCTTTGTCGGAAAATGGAGCAACCCCTTGCATTGGCCGGCCAGAACCTGGCAGTTCCTGGCGCTGTCCGCCCTGGCGACAGGCGCTTCGTGGCTGTGCTATTTTCGTGCCCTGCAAATCGGCGAGGCCTCGAAAGTGGCGCCGGTGGACAAGTTCAGTCTGGTGCTGGTCGCGGTGTTTGCGTTTGTTTTTTTGGGCGAGCGGCCGAGCCTTCGCGAATGGAGCGGGATTGCGATGGTTGCGGCCGGTGTTTTGACATTAGCCTTTAAACGTTGATGTCTAAATCGACACAAGGAATCTTCAATCTCTTATGGATCAATGGCTTATTATTTTATCGGCGGCTCTCGCCGCCTCGATTGTCGCTGGGATTGCCGGCACGGGCGGCGGCATCATTTTGTTGCCGGTTTTAGTCGCGTCGTTCGGGGTACGCGATGCCGTGCCGTTGTACGCAGTTGCTCAATTGATCGGCAATCTGAGCCGGGTTGGCTTCAATTGGCCGCTGATACGATTTCCGGTGGTGTTCTGGTTTGCTTTGGGGGCGATACCTTGTTCCATCTTGGGCGCCTGGCTGTTCACCCGAATGCCGGACACCGAACTGTTTAAATTTTTAGGCGGATTTTTGATCGGCTCCGTCATTTGGCGGCGCTGGTGTAGCCGCTCGAATACGAGCTTTAGCGTGCGTTGGTTTGCGCCGATTGGCGCCGTTTTTTCATTGGTGTCGGCGATTGGGGGCAGTGCCGGCCCTTTCCTGGCGCCATTTTACCTGTCCTACGGCTTGGTCAAAGGCGCATTTATCGGCAGTGAAGCCTTAGGTACCGCGATCATGCACATCGCCAAACTGGCTTCTTATCAGGAGTTAGGGGCTATATCCCCTGCGGCGTGGATGAACGGGGTGGTCGTAGGCTCGGTGATGATCTTGGGTACTTACACCGGCAAAAATCTGCTCGAAAAACTCTCGGCACAAATGTTTATGAACATGATCGAAGCCGCCATAGCCGGTTTTGGTTTATGGTTTTTGCTCAAGTGATTGTTAAGCGGACGGCGACTTTACTATGCGCATTTTGATTGTCGAAGACGAAAAGAAAACCGCCGCCTATTTGCAAAAGGGGCTGAGCGAACACGGTTTTGTGGTCGATAGTTGCCACGACGGCGAAGAAGGCTTATTGCTGGCCGCGACCGTGGAATACGACCTGATCATTCTCGACGTCATGGTGCCGTTACGCGACGGCTGGTCGGTGCTAGCGGAATTAAGACGGCGGGGCCGGAAAACGCCGGTGTTGTACCTGAGCGCGCGCGATACGCTGGACGATCGGGTCAAAGGCCTGGAACTGGGCGCCGACGATTATTTGGTCAAGCCGTTTGCGTTCGTCGAATTGCTGGCTCGGATTCGCTCGATTTTAAGACGTGGGCCGGTGCGTCAGGCGGAGCACTTGCAATTGGCCGATTTGTCCCTGGACCCGATCCGGCATAAAGCCTATCGCGGCGGGCAAGCGCTGGATTTAACGCCTAAGGAATTTACGCTGCTGGCCTTATTCATGAACCGGCCCGGTGAAGTCCTGTCGCGGACGCTGATTGCCGAACAAGTGTGGGATGTCCGTTTCGACTGCGACAGCAATATCATCGATGTCGCGATACGCCGCCTGCGGCAGAAGATCGACGATCCGTTTCCGCAAAAACTGTTGCATACCGTGCGCGGGATCGGCTATGTCCTTGAACAGCGTTGATCCTGCTCGCCCCTGGTCGATGACCGCCCGATTGACGGGGCTGTTCTCGTTGGCGGCATTGCTGATTTTTCTGGGCATCGGCTTTTATTTGTACCGGTCGTTGACTGAGACTTTTGCGCAAGACAATCGGCAGTTTTTATTGAAGGAAATCCAGTTACTGCAAAACGTATTGGCGGAGCAGCCGCTGAATTTGGAGCGTTTGGCCGACGAACAACGGGAAGGACTGGATTTGCCGACCGGCGAATATTACTCGCGTATTCTGGATGAGCAAGGACATAACCTGAGCGAAACGCCGGGGATGACGGCATTGGCTGCGATGCTGCAATTTCCTCGGCATTCCGGATCGCAACCAGGCAACGAAACAATCCAAGCGCTGCCCGACGGCCGGTACTTTATGCTGATGACGGCAATCAGCAATGCAAAGCCAAAGCATACCGTCCAGATTGGCCTGGACATTTCCCATCAAGCCGCCTTGCTGACCGAATACCGGCGCAATCTAGCGGCGACCCTGCTGATCGGCTTGCTGTTTTCCGGCTTGTCCGCGTTGGCGGTTGCACGACGTGGACTGAAGCCATTGGCGATCATGGCCCGCCATATGGAAGGCGTGACCGCGGCCCAGCTCCATGAGCAATTGGTATCGACCGATTATCCCCGTGAGCTGTTAGACCTGGCTGTGGCCTTTAATGCGATGCTGAGACGCTTGGACCAGTCGTTCGCGCAATTGCAGCAATTTTCCGCCGATTTGGCTCATGAGCTGCGCACGCCGGTCAATAACCTGACCGGCGAATGCGAGGTGATACTGGGCCAGCCGAGAAGTGTCGGCGAATATCGCAACATCCTCGAATCCAATCTGGAAGAATACCGCCGCTTGGCGCAAATCATCGAAACCCTGCTGTTTTTGGCCAGAGCGGACAACACCGAAATTGCGTTGCATAAAATCGGTCTGGACGCGCGCGCCGAGATCGAAGCGGTTTGCAGTTATCTCGACGCATTGGCGGAAGAAAAGCGCATTTGCTTGCTCTGCCAGGGCGAAGGCGAGCTTTATGCCGATGCCCAATTATTTAAACGGGCCCTCAGCAACCTGCTGGTCAACGCCATCCAACACACGCCGGTCAACGGCGAAATCCGCATTTCCATTCAAACAACGGATGACGGCGGCGTCGATATTCGGCTGCAAGACAACGGTTGCGGGATTGCCGCCGAGCACTTGCCCAAGTTATTCGACCGCTTTTACCGGGTGAATTCGGCCCGCTCCGGGGAAGGCTGCGGTTTAGGGCTCGCGATTGTTAAATCGATTATGGAATTGCATCGCGGGCGGATCACGATTACCAGCGAGTTAGGGGAGGGAACCCTGGTTACACTGCATTTTGTACCTGACCGGAGGAATTAAAGTGTGCTGCGACTGTGTCAATACAACCCAAAAATTTGGCGAGAAGTTTTGACACAAGAGGATATTAAACCGAAATTGCGAGAAGGGGTGGTTGGAGTACTGAATGATTCAAGGGAAGCTGGAAGCTTTGTCAGACACGCATAATCAAGACCTTAGCGAACCCTGAGTTCTGGATAAGCCCTTATGCCTGAATCCCGTTCAACATTGCCTCGACCGCGTCGGCCAGTAAGCCGTCGAGTAGAATGGAGGAGGTGGGATGATCGATGCTGTCGGTGCTCCAGAGCGTTTTTACGCCGGCATTGCGAATCACCCGCTCGGCGTCGCCGCAAAACAGCGCATGGGTCACCACCGCATAAATTTCGGCCGCGCCTTTTTCCTTCAGCAATTCCGCCGCCTTAGCCAGCGTCCTTCCGGTGCTGGCCATGTCGTCGACGATTACGACCGGCTGCTTGCGGTAATCGGCGTCGGGCAGTTGCAAGGTCACTTCGGTATCGCCGAGACGGATTTTTTCCGCCACCCGGAAGGCAAAGCCGGTCATTCCGGCGAGCGCTGCCGTCCATTGCCGCGATTCGCTGTCCGGACCGAGCAATAAAGCCGTACCGAGTTTTTGTTTCAGAAAGGCGGCGATCGGCGCGGTCGCGTTCAAACTGATGGCGTGATCGAGCGGTATGGCCTGATTCAGGCGGTCGATCCGGTGCAGATGGGGATCGACCGTAATCACGTCGTCGAACAGATCCGCAAGCCAGCGGCCGATATGCCGCTGGCTGACCGCCACACCGGGCCGGTTCGCGAAATCCTGCCGCATATAGCAAAGATAAGGCGCGATCAGCGTCAGGCGTTTGACGCCGAGTTCCCGCGCCGTGCGGGCGCCAAGCAATAACTCGATCAGCTTGTCGTTCGGTTGGTTCAGGCTGCGGCAAAACAACACCCGTTCCGGCAATTCGGAGGGCAGGGCGACGAAGCTTTCGCCGTCGGGAAAATGGTGGACTTCGACTTCGGCAAGCGGCAGCCCGAGGCGCGCCGCCAGGCGCTGTGCCTGCGGCAGATAGTCCGAAAAGGCCAAGATCAGCATGACGTTAAAAGGTGATCAGCGGTTTAAGCAGCTCGGCGTTACTGCCCAACGTATAGCCGTCGTTCTGCATTGCCAGATTTTGGGCGAAGTTGAAGTCGGCCGGGAATTCCGCATGGATTCGGTACAGTATTTCGCCTTTTTTGACCGGGCTGCCCAATTTTTTCAACAGATCGACGCCGGCCCGTTTCATCATCGGCGCGCCGGCCATCCGGGCGATTTTGGCCATCTGCAGATTGTCGATCTCGGTCACGATGCCGTCGCTTTTGGCGGCCACTTCGTGGCACAGCGAGCCGGGACTGAAATCGACCGGTTTCGGACCTTGCGCCTGGATGATTTCGTTCATTTTCGCGCAGGCCCGGCCCGATTCGAGAATGTCGCGGGCGATCGCGTACCCCTGGCCGCCGCGCACGTCGGGATCGAATTCGATGATGCGTCCGGCCAATTGCAGCGCTTTCTGGCGCAAATCGGCCGGCGCCTCGGGATCGTTTTGCAGCACCAGCATCACGTCGCGGGCTTCCAGCGCCGGACCGATGCCGCGCCCGATCGGCTGGCGTCCGTCGGTGATCATCACTTCCAGATGCAGGTTCAGCCGGTCGCCGACGAATTCGAACAGCTTGCGGAGAGCCAGCGCCTGCCGCATTTGCCGGACTTTCGCCGAAGGCCCGACCGGGATATCGACCAGCAAATGCGTCGAGCCGGCCGCGAGTTTCTTGGATAGAATCGAGGCGACCATCTGGCCTTGGGAGTCGATCCCCAGCGGCCGCTCGACCGCAATCAGCATATCGTCGACCGGCGCGAGCCGGGCAGTGCCGCCCCAGGCCAGGCAGCCCCGCTCGCGGCGCACGATGTCGTGCAGTTGCGTGGGGCTCAGATTCACTTCGCAGAGCATTTCCATCGTGTCGGCCGTGCCTGCCGGCGAAGTGATCGCCCGGCTCGAAGTTTTCGGAATCAACATGCCGTGCGCGGCCACGATCGGCACCACCAGCATCGAGGTCCGGTTGCCGGGAATGCCGCCGATACAGTGCTTGTCCGCCACCAGAGGTTCGTCCCAGTGGATCCGGTCGCCGGATTGCAGCATCGCGCGGGTCAGATACAACAGTTCGTCGCGATCCAGGCTGTTTTGGCCGGTTGCGACTAAAAATGCCGCGATTTCCATCTTCGAATAACGGCTTTCGACGATGTCGTCGGTAATGCTGTCGAAATCGGCCCGGTCGAGCCGTTCGCCGTTGATCTTGCGGCGCACCGCATCCATCGATTTGGGTGGCTCGGCATGATTGACGGTGACCATGCTGCCTTCGACACAGTTGAATTGCTGGAAAGCCTGTTCAGACAAACCGAGTTCTCCCGACTGTACGATCGAAGCATCGTCGACGACATTCAACACCGCCAGGATCTTGATGCCGTTCAAACTGATCTGGATTTTGGACAGCGCCTGAAAACCTTCCGCGCGGTAAACTCCGCATTCGCGGTGCATATAGGCCACGTTTTCATGATAGGTATCGATCGCGATACGGCGAAGTTGCAGAGTGTCGATGCTCATGGACGCGTTTTCGTTCGAGTGGAAAACGATAATGCGTTTTAACGCACCGATTGTCAACTGCGCCGATCTTTACACCCAGGGTCCCGGATGGCATAGTATCCGCCTTAATGAAGCTGACGGCCGGAGTTTGTTTGTTCGAGCTTCCGCTGGGCGAATCGGATAAGTTTCTTTTGGTCGATGAACAAATGCAAATGGGCGCTGAGCAGCCCGCAAATGGAGAATTACCACGATGCCGAATGGGGCGTGCCGGTCCACGACGACCGCCTGTTGTTCGAATTTCTGGTACTGGAAGGCGCGCAGGCCGGGCTGAGCTGGTCGACGATTTTGCACAAGCGCGAAAATTATCGGCAGGCGTTCGATCATTTCGATCCCGAAACGGTAGCGCGCTACGATGAACGCAAGATCGAGAAACTTTTGCAAAATCCGGGCATTATCAGAAACCGGTTGAAAGTTGAAGCGGCTGTGGCCAATGCGCAAGCCTTTCTGCAAGTTCGGGAGGCATTCGGCAGTTTCGACGCATATCTCTGGCGCTTCGTGAATGGCGAACCGGTCAATCATTACTGGAAGCGCCACGATGAGCTGCCGGCTTCGACGCTGATTTCCGAAATCATGAGCCGCGACCTGAAGAAACGCGGCTTCAAATTCGTCGGGCGCACGATTTGCTATGCCCATATGCAAGCCACCGGCATGGTCAACGATCATACGGTCGATTGTTTCCGCCATGCCGAAATTACCCGTCTTTATCATTCGCAAGACAAGGAGTGAACCGCCATGCGTTTTTTACACACAATGATCCGGGTCCGTAACCTGGACGAGTCGCTCGATTTTTTTTGCAACAAACTGGGCCTGATCGAAGGCAGAAGAATGGAGAGCGAAGCGGGCCGGTTCACGCTGGTCTATCTGCATGCGCCGCTGGATTCCGCGCAGTCGCAAACGATGCACTCGCCGGAAATCGAACTGACCTACAACTGGGATCCCGAAGTCTATACCGGCGGACGCAACTTCGGCCACCTGGCATTCGAAGTCGACAATATTTACGAAACCTGCCAAAACCTGACGAATGCGGGCATCGTGATCAACCGGCCGCCCCGCGACGGGCATATGGCGTTCATCCGTTCGCCGGACCAGATATCGATCGAGCTTTTGCAGAAAGGCGGCCCGCTGTCGCCGCGGGAACCCTGGGCGTCAATGACGAATACGGGAACCTGGTAAAATTCGGATATACGGGTGCTAATCAACAAAAGGCTCTAAAGTTTCACGAGATTTATCCGTTAATTCAGCTATGATAACGACAACCGTCAGTGCAATGAGCAAAAAACCGTTGAGGTAGCTGTCAAAAACCGACCCACAGCCGCCGCATACCAGTAAAGAGTTTAGGTCAGCTGCTAGTTATTTAGCGGACATTCCTTTAATCCAGCTACGAAAGCTTACGCTCAACCCTGGCTAGGGCAATATCTATTGCCTAAGTGGTCACGCAAAAAGTCGATAAAGCGTTGCGTCTTGGCTGGCAACAATCGCGTCTCGGTCATTGCATAGACGGGGATGGGAGTGTCCCCTCCCAACAGGGAAGAATACGGCGCAACAGCCCCTTATCCACGACCTCAGCGGCGATTTCCTCAGGCAGGACGGCGATCCCAAGATCGAGTATGGCCAGTCGCCGGATCAAGCCAACGCTATTCAGTTGAAACCGGCCGCCGACGGCTACCTCAACCGACTCATTCGCATTGTGCAATGTCCACACATTGGCCTTTGCCGTTTTGAATCCGATGCATTCGTGCTGCGCCAAATCGACTGGATGAGCAGGTTCGCCAAAATTTTCAAGATAGCGTGGTGAAGCGTAGAGATAGCACGCCAAGTTGGCCAACCGATGCGCAATCAGATTCGAGTTCGGTGGGTTACCCATGCGGATGGCGACGTCGAAGGGCTCGGCCACGAGGTCAACCAGCCGAGGCGTCAGGTCAAAATCGAAGCTGATGCCAGGATATTGGCGAGCGAATTCCGCAATCAGTGGCGCCAGATAGATATTGGCAAAATCCACCGGCAGTGAAGCGCGCAATACGCCGCTCGGCTGAGCCAACATCTCCCCAAGCTGTTCATGGGCTAGTTTCGCCTCATCGACGATACGTTTGCAACGCTCGAAATAAATCTGACCAGCCTCCGTCAACTCGATCTTGCGTGTTGTTCGGTGCAGCAGCCGCAGTCCAATGGCTTTTTCCAGGGCACTGATACGGCGAGATACCGTGGAGTTGGGTATCCCGACTGCCTCAGCGGCATTCCGAAAGCCTCGCGCTTTGACGACTTCGACGAATAAAGCCATGTCATTTAAAAGTTCCACTAGCATTGCTCCATCAATGGATCAAAGATTTCGATTTTACCTACTTTATCCTGAATTGGCTTAGGTAGATAATGTTTCGACTTTAAACCACTAAGGAGCGCAACATGAGCCAACTTTTTAACCCCGTTCGCATTGGTCGCCATACGCTGCCAAATCGCTTGGTCATGGCACCGATGACTCGGTCGCGCGCTGACGACGACGGAATCCCTAGCGACCTAGTCGCCCTCTATTACGCTCAACGTGCCAGCGCCGGTTTGATCATCACCGAAGGTGTCTTCCCGTCGGCCATGGGCAAGGGCTATGTGCGCACGCCGGGAATAGCGACCGATGCCCAGGCCACCGCCTGGAAAAAAGTGACTGAGGCCGTCCACGCCAACGATGGTCGTATCTTCATGCAACTGATGCACTGTGGCCGTATCTCGCATCCATCTCTGCTGCCGAATGACGCACAACCCGTCGCGCCTTCCGCCATCAAGCCAGCCGGCCAGACTTGGACAGCCAGCGGCTTGCAGGACTTTGTTACACCCCGCGCACTCAACCTGGACGAGATTGCCGGTGTAATCGATGACTACCGCATGGCTACCCGCCGCGCCCTAGAGGCCGGTTTCGATGGTGTCGAGCTCCACACTGCTTCCGGCTATTTGCCTGAACAGTTTCTGTCTTCCGGCAGCAACCAGCGGCAGGATCAATACGGTGGTTCTGTGGCGAATCGTGCCCGCTTTGTGCTGGACGTGCTGGGCGCAATGGTCGCCGAAGCCGGCGGGGATCGCGTCGGGATCAAGATTTCCCCGGAAATGAACTTCAACGACATCGTCGATGCCAATCCTCAGGAAACTTATACTTACCTGGTCGATCAACTACGTGAACTCAATCTGGCTTACCTGCACGTCGCACTGTTCGGTGCCAAAATCGATTACCACGCCCTGTTGAGCCCACGCTTTAACGGTGCTTACCTGATGGGTGGTGGTCTTGACCAGGCAAGCGCTGAGGCGATTCTGGCCGATGGCCGAGCCGACGCGACGGTGTTCGGTAGTGCCTTCCTGGCGAACCCCGATCTGCCCGAGCGATTCCGCCAAGGCGTGGCACTCAACACCCCGGACAAGAACACGTTCTACACGCCCGGTGCCCAAGGCTACACTGATTACCCGTTGTTGAACGGAACGAACGCTAATTGAGGAATACTGTCATGAGCAATATCGCCCAACTACACCCCATGAACATCGGCAGAGGCTTTCGTGCTTACTTCCTACGAGGTGGCGAGATGGCCGAACCGATCGACCCCTTTCTCGGCATCGATCATGCCTGGATCAGTACGCCAACCTTCCAGCCGCATCCCCACGCGGGTTTTTCAGCGGTGTCCTACCTGTTTCTCGACTCGGAAACCGGGATCGATAACCGGGATTCGCTGGGGAATCGTAACCGCATTCAGCCAGGCGGTCTCCACTGGACGGCTGCCGGTCGCGGGGTCGTGCATGACGAAGTTCCTGCCGAAATCGGCAAGACCGTGCATATGTTGCAAATTTTCGTCAATCTGGTGGTTGAACGGCAGAACGCCGAACCGTTTGCGTTGAGCATTGAGCCGTGGGACGTACCGATTGTGCAGTTGCCCGGAGTGAAGGTCCGCGTACCCCTTGGCTCCTTTGGTGAAGCACGTTCCTTGCTGCATCCACCGACGGAGGTTTGCCTGCTCGATATCTCTCTTGATGAGGGGGCCAATCTGTCAGTGCCAGTCCCGACCGGCCATAGCGCTTTCATCATGCCGATCTTCGGCACACTGGAGATTAACGGCGAATCCTTTGATGCCAACGAACCCAAGCTGCCCGTGTTTCCGGCTCAGGCAACGTCTCGTGAAATTACGCTGCAGGCGAAGCACGGCAATGCCAAGGTCGTCCTGTTCTCCGGCTTGCCGTTGCGCCAACCGGTGCATTGGCAAGGGTCGTTAGCGTTGGCGTCAGCCGAAGCGCTAACTGCGAGTTTTGCCGCTTATCAACGTGGGGAATTCGGCTCACTTTGACTCATTGGGGCTGGTAGGCAGCTCCCCGTTTACGGGCACGTCGCCCTGGATATTCTGTTAGGAGAAACCGATGAATTACGAAAAATTTAGTGCTGACAATGCGGCTCTGCTGTTGATCGACCATCAGGTCGGCACCATGCAACTGATCAAGAACATCGACCGCGAGCTTGCCGCCAAACAGTCGATTGCGCTGGCCAAGATGGCGAAGATTCTGAACATGCCGGTCGTCCTCACGTCCAGCCAGGAAAATAACGCCCAAGGCCCGCTTCTTCCGGAAATCGCCGAGATCCTGCCAGAAGCATACGAGGCACGGATCAAGCGCCCCGGCGTGGTCAATGCCTGGGCCTATCCGGACTTCCACAAAGCGGTGCTCGCCACCGGGCGCAAGCAACTGATCATGGCGGGTGTGACCACCGACGTGTGCCTCATCTTTCCGGCGATTGACGCTGCGCGTGAAGGCTTTGCCGTGCAAGCCGTGATGGATGCTTCGGGCTCGCCCAGTGACCTTTCCGAAGAATTCTCGCGTCAGCGCATGCACGATGCAGGCGTTGTGCTCACCGCGACCAACACGCTCATGGCGGAAATCGCGCAGGACTGGTCGACCCCGACCGGGCAACAGCTGATCGGTTTGTTATTCAGCGATGTGTTTCCGGCCCTTGGCGCCGGCATCGCCTGAGTCTCGCCAAAGACAACTGTATCGTGCAAGACGTATCATCGGCCAAAATGGCTGATGACATTGCCTTGCGGAGGATGGAGCGCGGGTAGGCAAATTTGCCTACCCATTATCTGCGATTGACGGCTTATGGAAATTGACTTGTCATTCAGTTTGCACATGCATATGCCTGAATTTGGCCGATAGCTGCTTTACTACTGGTCAACACCCAACACCCTTTTACCATAATCTCTTAATGCACCATTGGGCGCAAGGTATCGATAGAGGGTTGGCTTGGTGATACCCAGCTCTTTGCAAAGTTCGGAAATAACGGTTTCTTTTTGACCCATTGCCGATTGAGCTAATCTTACTTGAGCTTTAGTTAAAGCGAATTTTGCACCGCCTTTTCTCCCTCTAGCTCTGGCTGCCGTTAAAGCCGCTTTTGTTCGTTCACTAATCAATTCCCGTTCAAATTCTGCCAAAGCAGCAAAAATTCCAAAAATCAACTTTCCACTGGAAGTGGCGGTATCAATATTAGCCCCTTGTCCGGCCAATACTTTAAAACCGACACCTTTTTCGGATAAGTCATGAACGGTAGTCACCAGATGCTTTAGATTCCGGCCCAGTCGGTCGAGTTTCCAAACGATCAAAACATCACCCGCCCTTAACGCCTTTAGGCAGGCTAACAAGCCTGGACGTTCGTCATTCTTGCCGGATGCGTAATCACTATAAATATGATCGGGCGTGACACCATGCACTATTAGTGCGTCGATTTGAGGATCAAGAACTTGAGAGCCATCCGATTTTGAGACCCGTGCATAGCCAATTAACATAGTTTTACCCGTTTCATAAACGACTGTTTGTGTAACTCATTTTGTGACAAGGTTTACAGCGGATTAAACGGTAACATAATAAGTTAATCTAACAAAGTAACATAAACATGATAAATTGTATGTGAAACTGCGGCGGCGCAGAAACTGTATTTGTTTTCATGGCAAAATAATTTTAGATGCCCAGAATTAAGATTCTCAACACCACCGAAAAAAACGACTTTGAATCGCCGCCGGTGTTTAATAGTGTTGAACGTCGGCGATTCTTTACCCTACCGCAAATGCTCAATGAAGCAATGGAGAACTTGAAGTCTCCAACCAATAAGGTCTGTTTCGTGGTGACGGCAGGCTACTTCAAAGCTAGGCATCGATTTTTTGCTCGACAGTTCCATCAAACGGACATTGCGTATGTTGCCAGGCAAATAGGCGTACAGACTGATGACGTTGATACGAGCGTCTATGACAAGGCGAGCTATCTTCGCCACCAACGCATTATTTTAAATTACTTCGGTTTTACCCTATTTGATACTGCCGCAAGGGTATTTGCCAAACACGAAATTTTAATCATGTTGCGCGTCCAGTTCAGGCCAAAAATAATTTTACTGGACACCATACAGCTATTGACGCGTAAGGAAATTTCCCTGCCTAGCTATAACGTACTGGCCGCTTTGATTGTCGAAGCGATTAATGAGCATCAGCACGGCCTAAACAAAATCATTGAAAACAGTCTTAACAAAGTCCAGCAAGACATGCTTGATGCCTTACTGGAAAAGGCAACAGGCTCAGGTTCTGATGATAAATGGCGTTATCAAATTACGCTGCTTAAAAAAGCGTCCCAATCGACCAGACCATCGAAAATCAAAGCCAATCTTGCTGATCTACAGAATTTGATGGCACTTTATCTCGAATTTAAACCCGTAGTGAATCAGCTCGGTTTAAGTTATGAATGCTTGCGCTACTACGCCTATTCCGTTGTTAAAGCCCAGATTCACCAGGTTTCTCGCCGGGCAAAGGAGGATCGTTATTTACATTTGATTGCTTTCATTGTTTACCAAACTCTGAAACTGCAAGACATGTTAATTGATGTCCTGCTGTTGGCCGTCCAATCCGCGATCAACGCCACCTATAATGAACATAAGGAAATCTGTTACCAAGAGATAGAAAGCCGGAATCAGTCCGTCACACAATTGGTTGACGGCCTGCAGAACGATTTCATAAGCACCCTTGGTACGATCAAAGCCATCATTGCTGATGCTGGATTAACCGCAGATCAAAAAGTGGTGGCAATAGAGGTGGCCATTAATCGGCCAGCATCCAAAAAAACTGGTATCGAGCAGCGAATCAACGATTTCAAGGATGAGCTAACCACTCTTCAGCAGCAGGGCATCGGTTACTATGACTTACTCGAAAAACGATCTCTCAAACTACAAGGTCGCGTTGCCGATATAGTGCGGCAGGCAATTTTTGATTCAAATTGCGGCAAGCCATTGTTACTGGAAGCCATTGTGCATTATCAGAAAAGATCTGGAAATATCGACAAGCAGGCACCGATTGCGTTTTTAACGCCGGAACAGCGTAGTTTGATAGTCGCTCAAGACGGCAAGTTTCGGGTGTCTCTGTATAAGGCGCTACTTTATCTTGCGGTTGCGGATGCTGTCAAATCCGGCGTTCTCAACCTGCTTCATTCAGAAAAATATCGTTCCCTGGATGATTATATGATCCCAAAAATCGATTGGGATGCAAACCGGGATGAATACATGCAACGGGCAGAATTAACCCGCTATTCTGATTGCCAGGCAACCTTGAAAGCGTTATCGCAGGCCGTTGATTTCCGTTATGAGGAAACCAATAACCGCTTTATAGCCGGCGGCAATCCATACCTGACGTTTCGGAGTAATGGTACATTCCATGTTTCGACACCCAAGCTTGAGGAAGTGGATAGCTTGGCATTAGGTAGCGTATTTCCGGAGCGGAAATACATCCCCTTGCTTGAAGCGTTGGCAACGGTTAATAACGCAACCGGGTTTCTTGAAGAATTTGAACATTGGCAGATGAAGCGCCGGCACCCCAAGCCGGCTAGGAAGGTTTTCTTCGCAGGAATCATGGCCTACGGTTGCGATATCGGTTACCGCAAACTGGCGCAAATTTCCAAGCAGATCAATGAAAATGAGTTGGATAACACGCTGAATTGGTATTTTTCGTTAGCTAACGTCCAAAGCGCGAATGACCGCATTTTACAATTCATGGATAAAATGGAGATACCGGATATTTACCGGAATCAAGCCGGCCAGTTGCACACCTCCAGTGATGGGCAAAAAGTCGGGGTGTCTGTTGATTCACTCAACGCCAACTATTCCTTCAAATATTTGGGGAAAGACAAAGGCGCAAGCGTAATCAGTTTCATCGATATGCGCCAGATGATGTGGCATTCAATGGTTATCAGCTCTGCTGAGCGCGAAGCCCCCTATGTGATTGATGGTCTGATGCACAACGATGTTATAAAAAGCGATATTCATTCAACGGATACGCATGGTTATTCAGAAGTGATATTTGCCGCCACTTTTTTCCTGAACTTCACGTTTGCACCTCGCATCAAAGGACTGGGCCGCCAGAAGCTGTATGCGTTCAGGAACGGAAAAACGAAAACCACGGGGCAAGACACCCAGGGCTTTAAACCTGATCGCTATATCAATGAGGAAATTGCTAGCGTCCAGTGGGACGAAATGTTGCGGTTTATAGCGACAATTAAGCTAAAAAGAACGACAGCTTCACAGCTTTTCAGGCGATTGAATTCCTACTCTAAGCAGCACCCGCTTTATAAGGCATTAAAAGAATTTGGCAAGATTCCTAAGACGCTGTTTATCTTGAAATATGCAGACGACCTTGAATTCAGGCAAGCGATTGAGAAACAACTTAATAAGGTCGAGGGGGCGAATAAATTGTCCAAGGCGATTTCACTGGGTAATGATCATGCATTCGCTCAAGGTGAAAAAGAAGACCAGGATATTGCGGAAGGCTGTCGCCGACTAATCAAAAATACCCTTATATGTTGGAACTATCTTTATCTTGCAAAGGAACTCGGTAAGGATAATAACGAAGAGCGTAAAAAGGAACTCATGGAGGCCATCCGAAACGATTCCGTCATGCGGTGGAGCCATTTTAACTTGCAGGGGGAATATGATTTCTCGGATGAAAAAATGGTTGATTCCATCGGGTTGTAAGCTCTCACAAAACTGCCATTAAAAGCAGTCAGAATTTGAGAGATCAAAAATCGTCTATAGACCATGGTGGTCAAGAGGTTAGCTAAAATCCCGTGAAACTTTAGAGCCTTTTGTTGATTAGCACCCATATACCTTAAAATTTCGCCGTAAAGCCTAAGCGAAAGCTGATCGGTTCCACCGGATGAAAATGGAAATCATCCACCCCGGCAAGGCTTTCACCGGGCAGGCGCGATGGGTAGAAATAGGTAATGCCATCGTCTTTACGGTTCAACAGGTTGAATACTTCCGCCTGGAAACTCAGGTTCTGGGTCACCTCGTAACCGAGTAGGGCGGAGACCAGCAGGGTGGCTTCCGAACGGCGGCCGCCGCTTTCATCCAGGGAGCGCGGCCCGAAATAGCGGAGCCGGGGGCCGCCAAAAAAACCGCCGTGGATATTATGCAATGTCGTTCCGGCGGCGATCACCGTTTCTATCGAGTTCGGGATGTGATTGCCGATGCCCGGTTCGCGGTCACGGAAACGCGCACGGGAGACGCTGACATCGGCATCGAAAGTGATCCAGTCGGCGGGGGAGTAATAGTTGGCGAATTCAAGTCCGTAGCGGCGGCTCGGGCGGCTGGCTTCGGTGGTTCCCGCATCCCCGACAAAGACCAGTTCCGAATCGAGATCCAGCCACCAGAGCGCCAAGGTGCTTTGCAATCCCTTCAGCCAGGTCGAACGTAAGCCGATTTCCGCGCCATAGGTCCGTACCAGGGGAGAGGCGCGATCGACGGCTGTGCCGCTGGCCGGGTCGATGCGGGTGTTGATGCCGCGGGCATCGTTGCTGTGATAGCCGAGGCCGCCATTGAGATAAAATTCCGTTTCCATCCAAGGACCTAAGACAACCCCGAGTTTTGGGCTTACCAAACCGTCATAGCGCTCTCCGGTATTTTGACTAATATTGCTCTGGCTGACGTCAAAGCGAAAGCCGTCGAAGCGCACCCCCGTGCTGGTACGCAGCCAGCGATTCCATTGGGTTTTATTTTCCGCATAAGGGCTGAGACTGGTCACCCAGAGAGTGTCTTGGCGAGTCACCGCGTATTGGTTTTGGGCGTGCGTCTTGGTTAACCCGTTTTGAATGTTGTCGTTACGCAGTTGTAAGCCCAATGTCGTTTCGGAGTCGATAGCGCCCCATTTATGGAACCAAGTGTGGCTGCCCTTGAAACCGGTCGTCCAGCGATCATCGGGCTGTCCGAACTGGTCGCCGCAGGTATTGAAAATGGCGGGATCCATTTTTTCGCCCGGCGATGAGGGCAAGCCCCTGCAACCTTGGGGATTGTTGACCTCATTGTTATCCAGAAAGAAGGTAAAGTTCGAAAACAGATTCAGCGTGGAATAAATGCCGTAAGCCATTAACCGGGTTTCACTCCGGTCGTCCCGGCGATGCCACTCCCCGGTCACGCTGTAACGCTGGCTATGGCCGCCATCGGTCGGGTCGATGGCGCCAAACCGGCCTATCATTCCCTGGTCTACCGCGCGCCTGGCGATCTGATCGGTGGACCGCCAGTCGGCCTTCGTCGCCATGCCGGTGAGGCTCCAGCCACGATCGGTAGCCTCTCGGCTATAGCGCAACAGGCCGTTGAATTTCAAATAGTCATTGCCTACGCCCCATGGGCCGTTATTGTGAACGGTTTCTCCGGCATACAATAAATGACCACCGCCCAGCTTTTGAGACCCCGCCGCCAGTCCCCGGTAGTAATCAAAGCTGCCGCCAGTAAACTTGAGAAGCTGCCGGGGCAGGTCTCTAACATAATGGATGTTGGCGGAGCCGGTACTGGCGAAGTCGCCGTTTTCGGCATAATAATTGCCTTTTTTATATTCCAGCGTTTCGATTAACTCGGGAATGAGGAAATTGGTATCGGTCCAACCTTGGCCGTGCGAATGAGATAACTGGTTGACCGGAACGCCTTCAATCTGGGTCAGAAAATCGGTGCCGTGGTCGAGGTTGAATCCCCGCAAGAAATATTGATTGGCTTTGCCTTCGCCGCTGTGCTGAGTCGCGATCAGGCCGGGGACGGTTTCCAAAACCTCGGCCGGCCGAGTGATCGGTCGATATTGAAGCTGGGCTTGTCCCACATTGCCTTGCGAGGCGCTGTCGGCAATGCCTATTTGCGAATCGGCCCGCTCCGTCACGACGATTTCATCAAGCTCTACACTCTCTTTTTTACGAGTTTTCGATTCAGCTTCTATGACGGCTTCATTGGCCTCAACAGCGGCATTATCCTTTTCCCGAGCATGAACGCTGCTGCCGAGAAAACAGGCAGCCATGAAAATCACCAGGCGAGCGGTCAGTATGCCTGCACCGTGCAGCAGCAGCGTCGCCAGCATGAAACCCAAAGCGAAGGAAACGAGGCCGGCCGAAGCGGGCATTTCCTGGCCGTGCGCGTAGCCATGGAAAAAGGCGAAAAAACCGACGATGAATAAACTGACAGTGGCCCGGAAACGGATTTTTCGGACGATCAGCACGCCGAAAACGAGTACAGAGAACAAAATCATCGTTTCCGCTCCCGGCACGGATAGGCCCATCACTCCAGCAAGACCGCCGAGACTCATGACGCCGACAAAAGCGAGCGGAAGCTGCCAAATAGTCCGGCCCCGCAGTTGCGCAGCCCATATACCGACCGCCAGCATGGCCAGAAGATGATCCCAGCCATGCAGGGGATGATTGAAGCCGTCGGCCCAACCGTTCATACCGCTACTGCCCGTATGAGCCTGAACGAGAGTAGGTGCTAACCATAACGCCAAAAGAAACAGCGCTCTGCGATGGATTATGTTATTTCGGCAGGGCATTGGATAATCTCCTGAGAGTTTGCTTACAACCTTCCCAACAAGCGCGCCAAGAAAACCAAATAGGCCAGTTGCAAACCTGGTATCGAGCTTACAGCACATTGGAAATTTGGGCAAGATTAGCGGCGGCACGGCGCGTGAATGTGGTTAAGGCGTCCGCCCGGTATAGTATTTCAACGCCCAAAAGCGTGGTCGTAGTTGGTCTTTGACCCTTCGCGAACAGCGTTTACGGTTCGTTAAGCTGTTGAATGATAATCCTGGACTCAATTCCCTACTATCAGAGCGTCTGCAGTCCGCTTTGAGCTTGCCGTAGTCCTTGGACGATGGATCAAATTCAGGAAGCCGAGACAGGCCGGGCACTTTTCCCGGCCTGATAGCGCGTTGATATGCCGGCGGATGTGATAAAACTGGGATTACAATTACAACGCCGTATCGACCAGAGTAATCGCACTAAGCGCCTAGAAAAAAGTCAGCTTGTAAATCCCCAAATCCTTCGCCAATTTCATCGATGGCCTGTTCCAGTTCATCTGGCGTATACAGTTTGAATTTGAGCCATTCATATTTCATCTTGTGCCAAAGTAGCTCAATCCGATTCAGTTCAGGACTGTACGGTGGCAGAAAATAAAAGCGCATGCCTTTTTCTTCCAAGAGGTCCCAGTAAGGTTCCAGTTTTTTGGCAGTATGGATGGACGCATTGTCCAAAATGACCACCAAAGGCTTGCTGACTTTCGCCCATTGATGCTCTGCCACCATTTCGCCAGGACTAACTGGCCCGACGACAGCAGAGCCCCGATCACATTCAGTCGCCGTCCCCGTTTCGCCGTGATGGCATGGGGTTTGCCCTTTTTCGTCCAGGCCGACCGATTCGGGGGGGGCTGTGTGAACCCGGCTTCGTCGACATAAGCGAGTTCGATCTCGCCAGCCTTCGCTTGGACGATGAGCTCGGCTATGTCGCGTTGGGCTTGCTCGAAACGTTCGGGATCCCGCTTTTTTTTAAACTGTAGCGCGTCCGTTTCCACACATACCCCATCCGTTTCAGTTCGTTACGCAAGGTATTGGCGCCGAGACGAATGCCGCCTTCGGTTTCCAGACGGTCGACCAATAATACCCGGCAGGTTAACGGTTCGGCCTCGATCTACGCCTTTAACCGCGCCCGGTGTTCCTCATTCAATTTGCAAGGGGCGCCGCTGCGCGGTTGATCGGGGAGACTGGCGAAACCGGCTTTGAACCATTTGCGCCGCCGTTCCCGGATCGTCTCCGGCAACACCCCTTGCTTTTCCGCCACATCGAATGTCGTCTTCCCTTCGGCGAGCAGCAGAATCGTTTTGCCCGCTTTCGTTCTCGCCAGTCGCTGCCTTTCTTAATCAAGTTTTGTAACAACTCTCGTTCGGCGTCGGTCAGCTCAACACGGACAACTCGCATTTTCTTCCTGGGCTATCGGGGGTAAATTCTTAAATTTTATACGCAAGCCAACTTGCTTGACAGGACCAAGCGTATAAAACGAGCCATTTGCAGAGATAACGATTCGGTAGCCTAAATTTAACATAATATACATACTCTGTCTGTTAGATTTGCTTCGGCTTTAGTCGGGTAGGTCGTCCATATCATCAAAGCTAACAGGAGGCCTGCCGCGATTCCTGCCTTTTTTCCGAGGGCTTTCCAAGCCTCTTTTACACTGCCTTCGCTCCGGGCCATTGCCGCCGCAATTAAGACCTCTCCGGGTTCAATCTCTAACAAATCAGCTACTTTTACCGCTGTTTCGTCGGACATTAGCCCGCGTTTTCTGATTACTGAAATTGTCGATTGGTCAACCTTCATGGCTTTTGCGACTTTGTAATCACTCCCGAGTTTTTCTTTTAAATCATCAAGATAGTTAATAATTGTTTTCATAGTCGACTCCATTGAATGACGTTTCGATAACTATAGTCTTGACATTGTTCAAAGCATAGATAATCATTATGTCAAGCATGACGTTCTGTCATGTATTTTCTCAGCCACATGGAGCCCAAACCATGAATTTCAAGAAAACCGACGTTGCTACCGTCCTTTCCGTTTTTGTTTCCGAATTTTCTGATTATTGCAATCATGCCTTGATTGGTGGTTTTTCTCTTTTTGATGATTTGTTCTTTGCTGAGAATTGCTTACGTCGCGAAGCCGACCGCATGAAGCATTATGTTCAGGGCGTTGTTCGCTTCCTGATTCAAACGAATAATGCTGAACCGGGTCAATACGATCATTATTTTGAGCTTATTGACTCCGTTCTCGATGCCACACTTAAAACTTTGAAATCCGAACCGGACGACTTTGGGCGTCCCTCTGCCGGCGCGTCCGGTGCTGCTGTAGGGCAGGGGGACAATTCCGAATGCAATGAACGCAATGAGGGTTTGGCCGTTTCTACCCATGAAAAAACGGCCATTTCTGACCACATCCCGGATGATGCTTACACCGTCGATCACGTAGAACCCGATCCAGACGCCTGCCCCGACTGCTACGGCACCGGCCTGGACTTCACCCACCACGCCGATTTCTGCCATTGCGTGAGCTGCAAAATCACGCATCAACCGGGCAATGCTGCGTCGTCGGCTCTCTTCAACCAATCATCGTTTAGGGCAGGGATCATGGGTACTTACCGTGAAGAACTCGAATCCCTTCTTACTCGATGCCCTAACATCAAAACTTGGGACCATATTCGCGTCGTTGCCTTTAAAACGGTCCTTAAAGAATCTCTTTCTGCCCTTAAATCTGTCCATTCTTCAGAGGCCAAATTTAAAAGCTTTCTCGTCGTTTTATCTGGTTATTACGAGGATTCAGCGGGGCATAACTCATGATCCTGCATACCCCCAAATCTCTGTTTACCGAAGAACAACGCCAGTCCATCCTCTACGGCCCTTTCTTCAATGGCGTGGACGTTCCCCTGAAGTCCCTTCTTCAAGTCAAAATCGAACAGTCTTGGGCCAGAGAACAGGCCAGACGCCAAGCCGCCGCATCGGGAACCAAGGTGTAATCTCGTGTTGATCGACTGGATCACCGCTTACGTTTCTCTCGAAACCATCGGCCAGGAGCACTGGGAAAAACTCCGCCTCCTGACCGAACGCGTGATTCGCTTCAAGCCGTCCGACACCTCCCACGACGCGGACGATTGCTACTTCCTGATCGACCGTGATACCGTCGTTTACGAAACTGCCGCCTGGGAATCCGTCCGTTCCGATTCCCATCAAATTGCTTTCCGCGTCGGTTCTGATGCGCTCTGGATACAAGGCTCCCCGGCCCGCGTGTGCGGTTCCGGCGATGCCGTATTCGGCGAAGGGGCCGCTGCCGCGCTAGACCTCTCCGGCTGCGTTCATCGGATGGCGGCTTTTGTCTCACAAAAGCTCGCCATTCCGCTTTTTTTCGAAGACAAGGATTGGCACGTGACCCGGATCGACCTGACCGGCAATTTACTGCTCGACTCCGTCGATGATGTCCGCGAAGCCTTGCGTATTCTCCGTAACTGCGAGGGTGGCCGCTATCGCGTCAGCCAACAGGCTGGCGATACCGTTTACTGGTCCCATTGTTCCCGCCTGCGGAGTGGCAAAGCCTACGCCAAAGGTCCCCATATTCGCCATCAGCTCAAACAAGAGAATTATACCGGGCGCATGTACACGCTTGATGAACAAGCCCTCTTAGACCGCCTCCTTCGCCTGGAGCTAAAACTTGGCGCACAGTGGATACGGGAGCGCGCCGGCGTTCCGTGGTTTCGCTTGAACAAACAAGACTTAACTGATGAATGGGAAAGCTACTTTTTCCGCATGATTGGAGCTGCTGACATGCACACGAACGACGACGTAAAAGAACGCATCTTGGCGGCGGCCAAGACCGAAGGGCGGGGAAAAGCCGCTTATCTGTGCTTCCTCTTCATCCAGGAACATGGATGGGAAAGAGCAAAGAGCGAATACCCTCATAACACATGGTATCGCCATTTACGAGTGATCCGCGATGCCGGCCTCGGCGATGCCGACATTGCCGCCGGTAAGGTGGTCCCCTTGCGTCGCCGTATTATCGAATGCCAGAACGTCCAGTCCTGGCCTCATCTTTTTCAACTCGCTGCTTAGGAGCTGCATCCATGCCACGCATACAAGACATCAAAATCCTCGATCTTGAGGAAACCACCTATTACGACCGCGACGACAGAGACAAAAAAAATCCGCTGCCGGGTTGTATCGTCACGGCCAAGTTTCAGGGCGAAAAATTGCCATTCACCGCCACGCTGAAAAAGGAACATCTCGAATTAGGCGTTCATCGTCAGCTTGACGACATGCGCGGCATGGGCAAGTTCGTGACCATGAACCTCGGGGCCATGTCCGGGGATCGGGGCATTACCTGGTTTTTTCCCAGCGAAGGGCGGGGCGGCGTCAAGCCTGTCCTGCAACCGGTTGCTAAACCGGATTCGCTCGGCAAGCCGGATGACAAAAAGGTCCAAGCATTCATGGGCGGTAAAACGGGCACCACCGGTTAAATCGTCATGTACCTCTGCTTACATCAAGCCTCCGGCCTTCTAACTGCTACCGAAGTCGCGGCACCGATCGATTGCCCGGCCTCGGACTTTTTGGCTGTCAATTCGACCGTCCTGGCCGATACGCTCACGATGTCGCAGTTGTTCCAATCCTATTTTGCCTTCGATCCGGCTCTTTTCGAGTCGCTCGTAGGCTATTCGATCCTGTCGTTTATCGGCGGGCTTGCCATCGGTCTGGTCATTAAATTGATGCAGACTGTTTAACCGGGGGTCTCCCCTCTACTTTGGAGTCATTATCATGAAAAAACTGAAACAAGCCTTTTTTAACCGTTACGCTGCCGGTGCGGCCTTACTCGGCGCTACTGCGGCGTCGCATGCGGACATGTCCTCTGATATCTCGGCAGCATTCACTGGCGCGACATCTAATGTCACGCTGGCCGCTGGCGGTGTCGTTGCCTTGGTGGCGGTCGTGACTGGCATTTCCTTGATTGTCAGCTTGCTCCGCAAGTAAACTCATGTTAACCACGGTCATCATATTGGCTTCTGTCATAGCTGCATTCTCGGCGGGGCTGTATGCGGGCCGTGGTTAAATTCTTTTTGGCTTTTGCTTTTTTGGGGTTTTCTACCTTAGTTAGTTCCAGTACAATTTTCGAAGCTATGGCTAGTTGTCGTGCCCTTGGGCCTGTGTGCACGCCTGTGAGTCAGGTGCCCGGATGTCCCGTTAATGCCGGTACTTATACTAATTATCGGGCAATTTTGCGCTCCCCTTCTTACCCTACTAGTTGTAGTGGTTATGGCTTCTATACCTATAGCGAGGACTGTCCTGCTGGTAAGACGGCCAATTTTTTGACCGGTCAGTGCGAGTATGCGTGTTCTGATGGTCAGGTACATAATCCTGGTGGTGATGGATGTATCGATAAGCCGCCCGATTGTTCGTCTGAGCAAATTGCGCAAATGTGCGGCGGTAGTATTTGTACCGGCACTTTTCAGCCGCCTACTTTGTGTTGGCTTTCCTCTGCCTCTGCGCCTGCCGGTTGTGAATCCGGCACCAAATTTACCGAAGGCTGTCCCCAGGTTTGCGGCCCTGGTCAAACGGTTGATCCTAACACACATGCTTGCCTCGATCCTACCTGTCCCGATGGGCAAACTTATGTTAATGGCTCGTGTAAGACAACTCTGACTTGTAAGACTGGATTTGTCGCCAATTATACGACCGGCGCTTGCGAGTTCAATCAATGCCCGGACGGCTATACGACCGGTGCGGTGAACGGTCAAATGTATTGTGCTAAGCGATTGCAAGGCACAGTTCAGAAGAACGAGCATAAGACCACTCAGGAAAATTCTACCGTCACAACAAATTCGGACGGCTCGATCTCGATCCAGACTACCACTGATTCGGATGCCTCTTCGACCTCAGACGTTGATATTGATACCTCCGGGCTGGCTCAGGAAGAGACTATGCAAGGGGTTGAGAAGGGTATTAAGGGGTTGTCCCAGGGGGACGGCAAGGGAAAGGGCGCGCCTGGTAACGGCGCGTTTGATCCGTCCGTACCGGCTGCGGCGTCCGCTGAAGCTGAAGCTGAATTCAATGCGGCTTTGGCGGCGGCCAAATCCGGGTTTTCATCGTTATTTGCTAATATGCTGCCTGCCGGGGGCGGGGAATTGCCTATTATCGATATTGGCACCATCAAGGGCGTTCCGGTCGTTATCGACATGAATCGTTATGCCGGTCAGTTGGCCATTATCGGTAATGTCATGGTGTTTGCCGCGTTGGTGTTCGCTGTCTATATTGTGCTGGGGTGAACGTATGTCCGTAATTGTCGATGTGGTCAATGCGGTTGTTGATGTTTATGATCTGGTTCAGGACTTCATTACTGAAGGGATTTATAACCTGCTCACTCAATTTACTGCCTGGTTCATAAAATGGGTCACTGTTGCATATTGGAAGCTCAAGCTGGCCGCTCTACAGTTCAGCTATGATGTTGCGATGCAAATGATGGTTGACCTTCAGCTTAGCCAATATCTACAGCTATTTTTTGGCGCGTTGGATAGTCGTGTCGCGTCCATGTTGCAGTTCTTTCGGATTCCTGAGGCCATTAATATTGTTGTCAGCGCCTTTTTCACGAAATTCGTTTTCCGTTTCTTTGGCTTCTGATGGCTACCTCTATTCATCATGGCCCGCCTGGCTCGTATAAGTCTTTTACCTTGGTTCAGCGTCGAGTCATCGACGCGCTGAAGTCGGGCAGGGTGGTGATTACCAATATTCGCGGTTTGACCTCCATCGATCGCATTCGCGATCAGTTTGAATCCGAAGATATCAAAATTCCGGATTCCGCCGATTTGCTTTTTGTGAATACCGAAGTCGATGAAGGCCGCCGTCTTATGGCCGGTTGGTTTCACTGGGTGCCGCTTCGGGCTTTGGTGATCATTGATGAGGGGCAACGGATTTACCCGGACCGTCGCGATTTTAAGATGGAAACTCTCGATCAGCGCGTTGTTCCGTTGGGCTTTCAGGTACAGGACATTGAGATTGAAATTTCGGATGACTATACTGGCAATCGGTATATCGTGCGCCGTCCTGAAGATGTCTTTACCGCGTTCGACATGCAGCGACATTTCCAATGGGATGTGTTTATCTCGACGACCAACATTGCCAAGATCAAGGCCCCGATCCGTGAAGTAGCCGAAACCGCCTATCGGCATAAATCGCTGTCCGGCAAGCTCCCCAAGCCCTTAGCAAAGCTGTTTGGCTTCTATCAGACGTGGTATGAGTTTCAACACGATCCCGAGAACTCGGGCAAGCTCGCCTCAAATCTTATAGGCAAACCTAGGAAATACAAAGCCGATGAACGAATCTTCCGCTGCTACCAATCCACCGCCACCGGCGAACATACCGAAAGTAAAGCCGATCAAAGCATCTTGGGCGATTCGAAGCTCAAGCTATTGGCGGCTGTGCTCATTCTGGCTTTGGGAAGCTTGGTCTACAATTTCGCGACCTATGCAGAGAATCATAAAAAGCCTGGTCTTCAGCCTGCTTCCTCCGCTCCGGCATCTGCTTCGTCTGCTTTACCGTCTCCTCGGTCAGATTCTCCGCTTGGCCGGAGTGATCCTGTTCCGTCTGGTCTCGCTGCTGATAGTCATGTACATCAGCGGCAAAACCTTGATTTTTCTGCTGAGCTAGGATTCCAGGTATTGTCTCTCTCATATCGATCCGCTTACGATCCTTCCCATGATCGCCTTGAATTTCTGGCTAAAACCGCCGAAGGTGATCTTTATACGCTTTCGATGCGTGAGCTACGTGCTCTGGGTTTTCAGGTTGCGGTCCATGGTCATTGCACGCTATTTTTGCTCCGCTCGGACGGCGTATCCCGTTCTGTCCCGTGTTACCCTCCGGCGGATGTGCGCTGCCGTACCTTCGTTGACGCGTCTGACCTGGTGATTCGTCGCGATTGTCGCAAGCGTCATGAACCAGATTCTTCACCGCCCCAAAACGCTTTGGTTGCCTCGGCCTCTTCTTTACTGGATAGAAAACCTTAACCCGTTACGTAAAATAATTATCGTAACGTAACAAATAATTATTGACTTATTTATTGTAACGCGTTACAATAAATTTAAATCAAGCTAAAGGGGGTTTTTATGATTGATCATCTCGACAAACAAACTGTTGATCTTTTCCAAACCGCTAAACGTGGTCGCGGTCGGCCTGTGACTGGTCAGGCCATGACCAACGCCGAACGCCAAAAGCGTTATCGTCAATCACTTAAAATAAAAACCGTTACCGTAACGAATAATCAAGATACTGATGATACTGACTGGCAGAGTAGGGCGCATGCCATTCAGTCCGAACTCGATACACTGCGTGATTATTTGACTCGCCTGGAAGGTTGTGTGGATCGTCGCAACACGATTATTTCTGACTTGCGCGGGGAAATGGCACTAATCAAATCACAGTTGAGCCAGCTAAAGGGCCAGTTGACCAAATGCCGTAACGAAAACCGACTGTTACGCTCTAAAATACAGCATCTTGAATTACAGGCCGATGTAAATAAATTATGAAAGCATCCAACTACGAAACCGATTTTTACACCTGGACTCAGCAACAGGCGGCTTTACTGAAAGCTGGTCGCTTGTCTGAAATTGACGTTGAACACCTGATCGAGGAAATTGAAACTATGGGACGAGCTGAAAGGCGCGAATATGAAAGTCGTCTGTTTGTGCTGTTGCTGCATTTGCTTAAATGGCAATATCAGCCGGTGCGCCGTGGTCGGAGTTGGTTGTTAACGATTAAAGAGCAGCGGATTCAATTTGTCGAGGTTGTGGATGAAAATCCCGGCTTAAGACCGCAATTGCCTATGATTTTGAAATCAGCCTATCGTTTGGCTTTGGTTCGAGCGGCCAGGGAAACCGGACTGGATGATTCGACGTTTCCCGTAGAATGTCCCTGGACGATGGACCAAATTACCGATCAGACGTACTTTCCGGGCGGCGATGCTTGAGCCGTGCGTTATCGAGACAGGAGTCGAGACAGGCCGGGCGCTTTCCCCGGCCTGATAGCGCGTAGTTTGCCTCCGATCGGAGTTGTCCACTTTTCCCCGCGCGTAACTGGGAGACTAAGCCCGATGGTCTCTAGCCGTGCTTAGGCTTTCGATCCTCCCAGTCTTTGATCCCCTTGACCCCCCTTTCTTGATCAACCGCCGTTCGCCGCTGGGCGGTGTGCACACCTTGATGCCTGCAGGCAGAACGCCCTTTTCGGTTGATGCTTTTTACTCGCTCAGCTTTTGTTTTCTTTGTCTACCTTGCCTGCTTAGTGCTAATCGGCATGGCAGGGTCCGGGGCCGCCAAGCCCCGGCGGGTTTGGGCTGCAAGGCCCAATTCAAACGCCGAAGGCGGGGCGCGCGATAGCGCACATTTACTGATTTCTGTTACCTGCTGGGTAATATTTATTCCGAGCTCGTAACAGCCGTTACTCATTGATCGTTATAAAGCCTGGACAAGTAACAGAATCTCCGGTGAGGGGAGGAATGAGCGAGCGCCAGCGAGCGAATGACGACCGAACCGGAGAGTGCCCGTACCTGTAACACGGGCACTTTGTACCACGGGTGGTACAAAACGGTATTTTTACACCCTTAAGCTCAGTGGCTTTTTTCTTTCGTAAAGCCGGGGTTAAAGCCGGGGCTTACCCGGCTTTTTTTGCTTGTTTCGCTTCCCATCGCTTTCGCGCACGCATGAAGTGATTCGCGCAAAAGATGCGGGTTTCATGATCCTGGATATCAAAGCACTGTTCCGGTTTCCGGTACGCCTTTTTGAAGTCCGCCATTGTATGGACTGCTTCGTTATAGGCTTGGGTGCCGTTTTCGTAGGCGATTTGTTCGCGTGTTTTCGGAATGAGCTTGCCGGCCAGATTGGCCAGAAACAGAAATTTCTGTTCTTCGGCTTTGCTGTTCAGGTAGATCAATCCGCCGCCGGCGGCGGTGAGGATCACGACTGCGGTTAAAATGCCCAAAATGACTTGTGTAAATGTTGACATGCTGACCTCTATGTTCAGGATATTTTTTACCTCGAATCCAGTATAGAAGTCTTTTTTAATTCTTAAAGTCTAAATTTTGATCTTTTTAACATGCGTCTAGCAATGCTGCGGCCTCGCGTCGTCGTTTCCACAAGCTTATCCACCAAAACGGTGCATAACCCGCGCCACGTTCTGAGCTCTTTCAGCTCGTCCCTGAGCCTAAACACTTCCTCGGCACGCTCCCGGTGCTCTAAGATCATTTCCGGCGTCCAGCGCGGAGCTTTCCGCGCCGCAGGACGCCACGGCTGAAGGTCCAGCCGTCCCAGCTGTCATGTCCAACGTGCTTGTGGTCCCACAGCTGCAATAGCCGCTCGGCCATCAGTGGCGCGCCGTCCCGGTCCCATTGTTGGATTTCTTCGACCGATACGCCCAACAGCTCGGCCGCACGTTCTTCGTTCAGGCCCACCGTATGCCAGCGAAGATGGTAGAAGGTGGATTTTGGTTTGCGGCCGCGCTTCTTTGCTTTGGTTTCGGTCATGGCTTTTTATCCTGATAAAAAATCTCAGGATAGCTAATAACGTTTTTTGTAATACAATTTTACATAATATACATTATGCGAAGTCGTTATTATGGCTGGCAGAGTTGGGAGTATTTGCTATAATCGAACTTTTACCACGTCCGGCATAAGGTTGGTTTGAACGCCGAACGTGCGGCCGAGGTACTCGACTGTACAATCGTCGAAGTCGAGGAATTCGACATCAAAGGCGCTCCGGTGATGGGCGCACCTTTTGTTGTTATGAGATCGGAAGCACGTCGGCGTCGAGGGCTGGGACGGCTGGCTGGTTTTGCGCAAGCGCTTCGATAACAGCGCACTCTCAGGCCGGAAAAGCACCTGACCTGTCTCGATGACGATCGGTTAAGCCGCTTCCATGGTGATATGCACCCGGCGACCGAGTGGTAGCCCTCATGAGATCTTGGTAACGTTTGGCGGCTAGGTCGATATCCCCGCTTGGCGGTAGCCCGGCTTTTTTCCAGGCAGGAGTGAAGCACATAGACAACCTGAAATAGATCACGTGAAAAACGTCGGCATCGTCAGCGATACGAAGTTCTTCGACGCCCTGCCCTACGCTACGATCAGCATCGGTTGAAGTTGTCAGGCTGGTGGCCGCTCTTACTTGATCGTTTCAACGCTGATCTTCTTGGGCTTGACCTGTTCGCGTTTGGGAATTACGATTTCGAGCACACCGTTTTTAGATTTTGCGCTGATCGCTTCGGCATTGGCGGTATCAGGCAGGCTGAAGTGGCGGTAGAACGAGCCGTAGGTCCGCTCGACGCGTTTATAGCCTTCCTGCTCGGTGCGGGCTTCGCTTTTCTTCTCGCCTTTGATCGTCAGTACGCCGTGTTCCATGCTAACGTCGATGTCTTCGGGTTTGATGCCCGGAATGTCTGCAAACAGCACGAATTTCTCGGCATCTTCTTTAATGTCGACTGCCGGCGTCCATTCGGCGGTCGCGATCGATCCTTCGCCCGAAGCGCCTTCATGCGCGCGTTCGAGCTCGCGTTGCAGTTGATTCAATAAACTCCACGGTTGATAATGATAAGCCATTGTTTCCTCCTCGTTGATCAATCAAGCTGATTATGAATGACGAACCGGATTTCCGGTTTCGTGTTATTACAATTCGTGTTATTACAATAAGGTTTGATAGTTAGTATTTCAAGAGGCAATCCGTAAGGCGGAACGCGTCAGCGGTTCCGCCGTGGCAAGTTCCTTCACAACGCTCACGTATGCCGTAGAGCCGATTTATGAGAATTTCAGTCGACCCGACCTTCCGAGCTCCATTGGCAAGAGCCGTGTGCGGTAGTGCCGCTCGCACCGATCAGGACGAATCCTCTGACTTTCGCGGTGCTGGTGGCGATCCTGTTCGGTATTCGGTTGTTCTACCGGCTGAACGACGCCAGGAAAACGGACGTTAAGCGGTATAAGGAAAAAATTGTCGAAAACTCCTTCTTACATGAAAAACATCACGTATAGGTAAAGTATAACCATCGGAATCACGATCAGTTTGATTTTTTCGAACCGCGTCAATTCTCGCCAGTATTCCATGGCATCGAAAGGGTGCTCGGTTCGAAACTCGCTCCAGGCGAGCCGGCTGCGGCGATATAGATGGAGAAAGTAACGCCCCATCCTGTAGAGAAGATAACTGCCGATCGCCAACAGGACATAAAATACGATCGTCTGCGTCGAGTGCAGATCGGTCTCGAACAGGTGCTCGATCACATGGTCGAGCACCATCTCGACGGACTCGAACAAGATATGGCTGAATTCGACAAAATGATCGAATAAAAAACCCAGGATATTTGTCGTCGTATCGAAAACGACATCCGGAAATAATACGATCAGCGCTAAACTGATCAGCACCCAAATTTTGAGATATTTCCATCTTTTCGAAGGATTCACGCTTTTGTCTCCCGGAGCCAGTGATTTTATCCAACAATAATCGTAGCTGCCCTACTTCGTAATAATCCAGTCCTTCCATATCAACATAACCTTTAACCTACACCGGCCCTGGCATTTCTGAATATCCGCATCCAGGCGCCGTATTCGCCCCAGTCGCCGGGATGCCAGGAGTTCTGCACCGTTCTGAAACAGCGTTCCGGATGCGGCATCATGATCGTGAAACGGCCGTCCCGGGTGGTCAGTCCGGTGATGCCGAGCGGCGAGCCGTTCGGGTTGGCGGGAAAACTTTCGGCTGATTCGCCGTAGTTGTCGACATAGGACAGCGCGACGATCTGCGCCGCAAGGGCCTTGGCATGGCCCTGTGGGAATTCGGCACGGCCTTCGCCGTGCGCGACCGCGACCGGCATTCGGGAACCCGCCATGCCGTTGAAAAAGATCGACGGCGACGGCAGCACCTCGACCATCGCGACCCGCGCCTCGAACTGCTCCGACCGGTTGCGCATAAAGCGCGGCCACAGTTCCGCGCCGGGAATGATGTCTTTCAGTCCGGACATCATCTGGCAGCCGTTGCAGACGCCAAGGCCGAAGGTATCGGGGCGGTTGAAGAACGCTTCGAACTGTTCGCGCGCGCGGGCATTGAACAGGATCGATCTGGCCCAGCCGCCGCCGGCGCCGAGCACGTCGCCATACGAAAAGCCGCCGCAGGCGACAAGGCCCTTGAACACCGACAAATCGACGCGCCCCGAGATGATGTCGCTCATATGCACGTCGATGCTGGCGAAGCCGGCGCGGTCGAACGCGGCGGCCATTTCGACGTGGCCGTTGACGCCCTGCTCGCGCAGAATCGCGACTTTCGGCTTCGCGGAAGCAAAAATGAAAGGCGCGGCGACATCGTCGTTCGGATCGAAAGTCAGCTTGACGTTCAGGCCCGGATCGTTGTCGTCCCGGATCCGTTCGAACTGCTGCAGCGCGCAGTCCGGATTGTCGCGCAACGCCTGCATCCGGTAACTGAGCTCGGACCAGTGCGACTGCATCTCGGCGCGCGATGCCTGATAAACGATACGGCCGTTATGGATCATGGTCAGCTGCTGGCGTTCGACGACGCGGCCGATGATCCGGCTGACTTCGCCGAGGCCGGCCTGTTTCAACGCGTCCAACACATCGTCCGCCTCGCCGGTCCGGACCTGGATTACAGCCCCCAGTTCTTCGTTGAACAAGGCCGACAGCAGATCGCCGTGATCGTCCAGAATCAGTTCCGCGCCGAAGCGGCCCGCAAAGATCATTTCCGCGACCGTGGCCAAAAGGCCTCCGTCCGCGCGGTCGTGGTAGGCCAGAAGCTTGCCTTGCCCGTTCAGGTTCTGTATCGCTTCGAAAAACGCTTTCAGCAGGGCCGGATCGTCGAGGTTCGGGCTCGTGTCGCCGAGCTGCCGGTAAACCTGGGCCAGCGCCGAGCCGCCGAGGCGGTTTTTGCCCCGGCCGAGATCGATCAGGATCAGCACGCTGCCGTGCGCCTGGCAGCAAAGCTGCGGCGTCAGCGTCTTCCTGATGTCGGTGACCGGCGCGAACGCGGTAACGATCAAGGACAGCGGCGCGGTCATCGTTTTTTCGCCATCCGCGTCTTTCCAGACCGTTTTCATCGACAACGAATCCTTGCCGACCGGTATCGCAATGCCCAGTGCCGGGCAAAGTTCCATCCCGACCGCCTCGACCATGTCGAACAGTGCCGCATCCTCGCCCGGAAAGCCGGCCGCGGCCATCCAGTTGGCGGACAGTTTGATGTCGCCGAGCTGGTCGATCCGGGCGGCGGCGATATTCGTGATTGCCTCGCCGATCGCCATCCGCCCCGAAGCCGCCGCATCGATCACCGCAAGCGGCGTCCTCTCGCCCATCGCCATCGCTTCGCCGGTTTCGGCATAAAAACCCGAAGCCGTCACCGCGGCATCGGCGACCGGCACTTGCCAGGGGCCGACCATCTGATCGCGCGCGACCAGGCCGGTCACCGAACGGTCGCCGATATGGATCAGAAAACTTTTGTCCGCGACCGCGGGAAACGACAGCACGCGCCTGACCGCTTCGCCGAGCTCGATGCCGCCAAGATCGACCGGCTGCAGCGCGGGCTTTTGCCGCTGTACGTCACGATGCATCCTGGGCGGCTTCCCGAACAAGACCGACATCGGCAGATCGACAGGCGCATCGTCGAGCAGGCTGTCGTCGAGTCGCAGTTGTTCTTCTTCGGTCGCGGCGCCGATTACCGCATATAAGCAATGCTCGCGTTCGCAGAACGCCTGGAATTGGTCGAGCGACTCGGGCCTAATCGCGACGACATAACGTTCCTGCGCCTCGTTGCACCAGATCTGCATCGGCGACATGCCGATGTCGGCGTTATTCACCTTGCGCAGCTCGAAGCGTCCGCCGCGCTCGCAGTCGTGGATGATTTCGGGTACCGCGTTCGACAAACCGCCTGCGCCGATATCGTGGATTGAAACAATCGGCGAATCCGCGCCGAGCGCGTTACAGTGGTTGATCACTTCTTGGCAGCGGCGCTGCATTTCCGGGTTTTCGCGCTGCACGGAAGCGAAATCGAGGTCTTCGGAGCTTTCGCCTGAAGCCAGCGACGAGGCCGCGCCGCCGCCGAGACCGATCAGCATCGCAGGCCCCCCGAGAATGATGATCAGGGATCCTGCGGGAATCGGCTGCTTGTTCACCAGCATCGGCCGGATCGAACCCATTCCACCCGCGATCATGATCGGCTTGTGATAGCCGCGGTAATTGTTCTTATCCGCACCTGGCGCCGGTTGTTCGTAGCTGCGGAAATAGCCGGCTAAATTCGGGCGGCCGAATTCGTTGTTGAACGCAGCCCCGCCGATCGGGCCTTCAAGCATAATGTCGAGTGCGGAGGCGATGCGCGACGGCTTGCCGTGGTCTTCTTCCCACGGCTGTTCATAACCCGGCACTTTCAGGTGCGATACCGAGAATCCGGTCAGGCCGGCTTTCGGGGTAGAGCCACGGCCGGTCGCGCCTTCGTCGCGAATCTCGCCGCCGGAGCCGGTGGCGGCGCCCGGATGCGGCGAAATCGCGGTCGGGTGATTGTGGGTTTCGACCTTCATCAGGATATGCGCGTCTTCCTCGATGTAATCGTAAAGGCCGGTGGCGGGATCGCGGCGGAAAACCCGGTTGTTGAAACCTTCGATAACCGACGCATTATCGCTGTAGGCGGACAGAATGCCGTCCGGATGCTGCTGGGTCGTATTGCGGATCATTCCGAACAGGGTTTTTCCTTCCTGTACACCGTCGATCGTCCAGTGCGCATTGAAAATCTTGTGCCGGCAGTGTTCGGAATTCGCCTGCGCAAACATCATCAGCTCGACGTCGGTCGGGTTTCTGCCCAAGCTCTCGAATGCGGAAACCAGATAGTCGATTTCGTCTTCCGACAATGCCAGGCCCAGGATCCGGTTGGCCTGCACCAACGCCGGCTTGCCTTCCTCGACGATCGCGACGCGCTGCAACGGCTGCGGTTCGTGCTTGCCGAACAAATCCGGCGTGTGGCCGCCGTAGCACACGCTTTGCGTCATCCGATCGTGCAACTGGGCCGCCAATTGCCGCTGCACGGAATCGCTCGGCGCCGTGCCGGCTTGCAGGCTGTATTCGATGCCGCGTTCGATCCGGTTGACCGATCCCAGGCCGCAACGTTGCGCGATTTCGGTGGCCTTGCTAGACCACGGCGAAATCGTGCCGGGGCGCGGTACGACCACCAAGCGAATGCCTTCTTCGGTAATATCGGCAGGACCCGAACCGTAATCCAGCAGTTGCTTCAGAATGCTTTGCTGGTCGTTCCGCAGATCGCCCTCTTGATCGACGAAATGCACGAAGCGCGCCGACAAGGAATAAATTCCCGGTTCGACGGCCTGCAAATCGGCGAGCAGTTTGGTGATACGGAAATCGGAAAGTGCAACGGGACCGGGAATGATTAGCATGAATCGATAGAATGAAAAAAGATGAAAACTTAGAAGCGAGGTATGCCTGCGAAAACAATCCGGTTCAGCCATAGCGTACCGATTTCACGGCTCCCGACGTTCGTGAGTATGTAAGATACGCATCGCGTACCTTTTACGGTTATCAAGCGGCTTTGTCCCAGACTAAGGTACGCAAAGCGTACCCTACCCTCTTACTTAATTGCCTTGGATCGTTCCGCCCAGCAACCGCAATAGTTTAACCGCCGTCTCATCGTCGGGGACCGGCTCCAGATCCTTGTTCGTGATCGCCAAGTCGCTCTTGCCGTCGACAGCGATCAACTTGAGCAAATACTGTTTCTCGTTCGCTTCAAATCCTTTGAACAGAAAAATGGCCTCATCCAGAAGCGATCCGTCTTCGGCCTTTTCCTTCTCGGAATCGTACTGAACGTAAAACAGCTTCTGGTCCTGGTCGCGCTGCGTTACCTCGATCGCATTGCGGCTCAATGCCTTACTGACCAGATGCCATGCCCGATCGGATGAACTATAGATTCTCAGCCGGCGCTCGCCGTCGGAAAAACGTACCAATTCGACCGGAGTGCCTTTATCTTTGTCACCGTCCTTTGATGCTTCCGCCGGTTCGGCCGTTTGCTCCGGCCGGGCCGAATCCTCCGACTCTTCGGGCTGCGGTGATTCCTGTCCGGCTTGTTCTTCGGCTGTAGCCTGTTCCGGTTGTGCAGTCTCTTCAGCCGCTTCGCCCGCCTTGCCGGTTTCGGCTGCCTGCCGGGTTTCTTCAACAGGCTCACCCTCCGGTTTCACAGTCGTCTCGGCCGCCTTGCCGGCAGCCCCTTGGCTCAACTCTTCGGGCAAAACCAGAGGCGGGATTTCGGTCGTAAACTGATAATCTTTTTCCTTATCCGGAAACATGCTTTGAATAGTGCTGCATGCGGACAAATTCAACACTACCGCCATGACCGGAAAGAGTAGGCCTTTGCGCTTGTTCATCGCGTTTTAATTGACTCCGGCCTGCCGCATTGCAGCGCGAACGGCATCGTAACAGTCCTGCGTCAGCCAGGTCAGCGGCAGGCGGATTCCGCGCGGCATCAGGCCCATTTCGGCGACCGCCCATTTGACCGGGATCGGGTTGGATTGAATGAACAAGGTCTTGTGCAGGCCGATCAATTTTTCGTCGATTGCGCGGGCGGTTTCGGCATCGCCGGCCATCGCGGCGGCCAACATCTCGTGAACCAGTTTCGGGGCGACATTGCCGGTCACGGTGATGCTGCCGTTGCCGCCCATCAAACAAAACTCGCAGCTGGTGGCATCGTCGCCGGTGTAGAGCGCGAAATTCTCGCCGCACAGTTCACGGATTTTCGGAACGCGCGTCAGGTCGCCGGTGGCTTCTTTCACGCCGACGATGTTTTTGAGCTTGGAAAGCCGACCGATCGTTTCCGGCAGCATGTCGCAGGCGGTTCTGCCCGGCACGTTGTAAAGAATTTGCGGAATATCGACCGCATCGTTGACGGCCTGAAAGTGCAGAAACAAACCTTCCTGGGTCGGCTTGTTGTAGTAAGGGGTAACCAAAAGGCAGGCATCGGCACCGAGTTCCTTGGCGCGGCGGGTCAGATGAATCGCTTCGCTCGTCGAATTGGCGCCGGTACCGGCGATCACCGGGATCCGGCCAGCCGCGAATGCAATGATCGAAGCGATCACATCGCAATGTTCGTCTTCATCCAGGGTTGCAGATTCGCCGGTGGTGCCGACCGCAACCAGCGCGTCGGTGCCTTCCGCGATGTGAAATTCGACCAGTTTTTTCAGACTTTCCTTGTCTACCGCGCCGTTTTCAAACATGGGTGTAACCAGCGCTACGATACTGCCTTGAATCATGGACTCCTCGGTGGAATGGATTTTGTGAAATAATTTCCCATTATACCAAGCAAATCGGCAAAACTCAGCTTGTATTATTTACCTTTACGGTACACGCCACATTGAAATCCTGCGCGTAATCTAAAACTGTACTACAATGAACGGTTACATTTCACATTTCTTCTGGGCAATATAGCCCTTCTCCGACTCTGCAGGTAAATTCATGACCCAAGCTGTTCCTTCATCACCTTCATTCCAGGATTTAGCACTGATCGCCCCCGTGCTGAAAGCGTTGGAGGATGTTGGTTATGAAACCCCGTCGCCGATTCAGGCGCAAGTGATTCCCTTCATGCTGCAAGGCAAGGACGTGCTCGGACAGGCGCAAACCGGCACCGGAAAAACCGCCGCGTTCGCGTTGCCGATTCTGTCGCGGATCGACCTGAAGCAACGCGACCCGCAAGTTCTGGTGCTGGCGCCGACCCGCGAACTGGCGATCCAGGTCGCCGAGGCATTCCAACGCTATGCGGCGCACCTCAAAGGCTTTCATGTGCTGCCGATCTACGGCGGCCAGGATTACAGCTCGCAACTGCGCCATCTCGGCCGCGGCGCGCATGTTGTCGTCGGCACGCCGGGCCGGGTGATGGATCACATGCGGCGCGGCACGCTGAAGCTGGAAAACTTGAGCACGCTGGTGTTGGACGAGGCCGACGAAATGTTGCGCATGGGCTTCATCGACGATGTCGAATGGATCCTCGAACAGACGCCGGAAAACCGTCAGACCGCGCTGTTTTCGGCGACAATGCCGCCGCCGATCCGCAAAATCGCCCAGGAATATCTGACCGATCCCGAACAGGTCACGATCAAGGTGACCACCGCCTCGGCCGAAAACATCCGCCAACGCTATTGGGTGGTCAGCGGCCTGCACAAGCTGGATGCGCTGACCCGAATTCTCGAAGCGGAAACCTTCGACGGGATGATCATCTTTGTCAGAACCAAAACCGCTACGGTCGAACTGGCCGAACGGCTCGAAGCGCGGGGGTTTTCCGCCGCGGCGATCAACGGCGACATGTCGCAAGCGCTGCGCGAACGGGCGATCGCGAATCTGAAGTCCGGCAAGCTGGATATTCTGATCGCGACCGATGTGGCGGCACGCGGCTTGGACGTGGACCGGATCACCCATGTCGTCAATTACGACATTCCGTACGATACCGAATCCTACGTTCACCGGATCGGCCGTACCGGACGCGCGGGCCGCACCGGCGATGCGATTCTGTTCGTGGCGCCGCGCGAACGCAAACTGCTCGGCAATATCGAAAAAGCCACCAAACAGAAAGTCGAACAGATGGAACTGCCCTCGACCGAAGTGATCAACAACAAGCGTATCGCACGCTTCAAACAACAGATCACCGACACGCTGGCGGCTGAAGAATTGAGTTTCTACAGCCAGTTGATCGAACAGTACCAGCAGGAGCACAACGTCAGTGCGCTCGAAATCGCCTCGGCGCTCGCCAAGCTGTTCCAGGGCGACGTGCCGCTGTTGATGCAGCAACCGCCGAAAAAAGGCAAAGAATACAAGGACGGCTCCGTACGCACCGAAGAAAAGCCGAAGCGCGAGCAAAAGGGTAAACACAGCGATGCGCTGACCGGAATCGAAATGGAACTGTTCCGGATCGAAGTCGGCTACAAGCACGGCGTAAAGCCCGGCAACATCGTCGGCGCGATCGCGAACGAAACCGGCCTGGACGGCGAACATATCGCGCGGATCAATATCGAAGATGACTACAGTACGGTGGAATTGCCTGCCGGCATGCCGAAAGAGCTGTTTCAGGCGCTAAAAAAAGTCCGGGTGGCGGGACAACGGTTGAATATCTCGAAAATGGACGAATCGGGAAAACCTGCAGCGGAATCCAAGGAAGTCAAAAAACTGGCCAAAAGCAAAAAACGGATCTCTTCGACCTCCAGGAAAGGCAAGGCTTCCAGACAGGACTAAATTAAAATTGGTTTTCCAAATGGATAGTTTGGTTATTAATTCTGTATACCAAACTATCTTTTTTTAAACATTTACAATCTCCGACTCGAAAAATACACTTGACCGCTAAAATTTATTTTTATGGAAAAGATATTTTTTAACGGCAAGCTTTCGAAATTAGAGAGAGTAAAAATGAAACTATTAGCGATAATACAGCCAACTAACAAAGGTTTAACAAAAAATTTTTCGGCATATAGCCCGGATATACCCGGATGCATAGCTAATGGGTCGACCGAGGAAAAAGCCCTGGAAGCCCTGAAGATCACCATTACCCACCAAATTCAAAGCCTGGAAAGACTGGGGCTGGAACCGCCCAAGCACTATTGCAAAGTGAAAATCCTGGAGATCGAAGCGAACGAAAATCGGCAGGACAATTATTTCGCCTATTTGAACCGCCTCCAGTGACAGCCGCGGCCGAGGCAGCCTCGGCCGCCACCCATTCAAGGCCACATTGTTCCCTGCCGCACGGCCGCGGTTAATGAGGCAAGGGCCACCCGGGATAGGTTGATCGGAAAGCCGGGTTTCAGACTTGTAAAATCAAGCACTTTCCTCGCCTGCAATGTTTCTGAGTTAATTCGTGGTGTCGTCGGCACAGTTACAGTTCCTTACAGTTCCGGAAAGTCGTCTAAACTAATACGTGTTTTTAATGCAGAAGCGCACGGTTTTCCGGATTCGCTCCCTACCATAATAAGCAGCAACGCTAGAGCTTTTGCCGAATAGCTCGGGTCTGAAAAAGAGACCGGACCATAAGCTGCAGGGGCAAAAACAGAATTGAGCAATGGCGTATAATAAAAAAGCCTTATTCGATCGGGTTGTTGACCCATTCGCTCCTCTGGAATAAATAGAGTTTTTAGAGAAATATGAAAATAATACTTTATTTTATTTTTTTCATCGGTTTTTTATTTGGAAATACTCTTGTTTCAGCCAAACAAATATTACCGTGTTTTAACCGATCTTCCGGGCCTGAAAAGCAATGTCTGGCCGAAAAAAAGGAAGACAAAAGAAAAAACAAGTCCAATAAAAAAGTATTGACGCCGCCACAAAAAAAACAGTTTGTCTCTTCTGTTGCCCCAAATCAGAAAAAGTATAATAAAACATCAGGCAACAGCAGGAACGAGATATTGGAACTGTTGCAGCGACTGGCCGAGAAGAAAGCGATTTCCAGTATTATTCCGCTTTTACAGGATAGCGAAGCTTATGTACGGGATGCAGCCATTGAAGTAGTGGGGCAATTAAACGTAAGGCAAGCAGTACCCGGCATTATTCCGTTATTGCAGGACATAAACGGTGATGTGCGTGATAAAGCCATAAAAGTTCTGGTGCAGTTCCGCGCGAAGGAAGCGATTTCCAGCATTATTCCTTTGTTGAAACAAAAAGACAGCAAGACACGCATCGATGCGATGGCCGCGCTATTGCAGTTGGAAGCCAAAGAAGCCATTCCGGACATTGCAGCGCTCTTGAAGGACAGCGACAGCAATGTCCGTATGGAGGCATTGAATACCCTCAGAGAAATGCAGGGGACAGAAGCGATTCCTGAAGTTACCGCGCTGCTGAAAGACAATGAGAGCAATGTACGCATTCGGGCCATCGAAATACTGACCCTATTGCAAGGGAAAGCGGCGCTTCCTGCAGTCATGCCGCTGTTGCAGGATAAGGATGACGCTGTGCGTTTGAGCGCATTGCGGGCATTACAGGAATTGGGGGCTCAGGAGTCGATTCGGGGGATCATGCCGCTGCTGCGCGACAACAATGCGAAGATGCGTTTTGCCGCCCTCGCCCTGTTAGCTAAAATAAAGGCAAAAGAAGCGATTCCCGGTATTGTTCCGCTTTTGCAGGATAGCGATTTCGAAGTGCGCGGCAATGCAATATCCGTGCTGGAGGATCTTCAGGGAAAAGCCGCCATACCCAGCATCATGCCATTGCTTAAAGATAATGTCGGCCATGTCCGTCTTCGGGCGATAAACTCGTTATCGAAACTGCAAAGAGAAGCATTGATCCCTCACCTCGCCGCTTTTTTACATGACAGCGACGATCGGGTACGAATTCGAGCAATGGGATTATTAAAAGAATTCCGCGATGAAAACAAAGGCATTTCTGAAAAACATGTCATCCCTCACTTGCTTCCTCTTTTGCAAAGCAGCGATAAAAATACCCGCTATACGGCGGTCGCTACATTAAAGGATCTACAGGCGACAGGAGCCGTTTCCAGTATTGTTCCACTCCTGCGGGATAGCGAAATCGAGGTACGTTTAGCCGCGTTGGAATCGGTAGCGAAATTACAGGGGCAAGAAGCTATCCCGACAATCATCCATTTTCTGAAAGATAAAGACCCTGCCATACGGGTAGGCGCGATGGACGCCCTGGTAGAATTACAAGGTAAAGAAGCGCTTCTCCATATCGCTCCGCTGTTGCACGATGAAGCGATCGAGGTGCGCAGTCAAACGCAAGAAAAATTATCCCAAATGCAGGATCCGTTATTGACGAATCTAATCAATAAAGCGACGACTCTGCTATTAGTGCTATGCCCTATCTTGGCGTTTTTGCCATTGTTTCTGACCGGTAAAAAGTTTTTCGCGAGCATTACGGTTTTCATCGTTTCAGCATTTCTTTTGTATAGGCTCGCCGATGCTTCTCTTGTGGTTCCTTATCTTAGAAAAGGAACCATGTGGCGGGAAATGTACCAGACGGGGCTTTTATTCGTTTTTGCGGGAGCGATGTTTTTGAAATTGAGCTGGTGGATTATCGTAAACTTATTTAAACCTTCGACCGATTTTGAAGAGGACAACATCACTTCGAAGCTTAATTGAAAACTTCGAATAAATCCTCCTCAGGAAAATGTAAAATCGGAAAATTGAATGTCGCCGAATTTCCGATTCCGCAGGACAATGATTGCTATCGTCTTAACAGGTTGCTGAAAAATACTCGTAGCTTCCTTCCCATTTTTTGCGCTGTAGAGTCTTCCGAAAGCCGGATCAGCCCTCGAAAACTCGTTTTAGCCAACTCTCTTCGCCCGGAAGGGACCTAATGCCGCCGTTTGTTTGGTGGATTTCAGGCGTATGAACGCCTAGACGGTACGGTATCGCCAACCTAAAATGGCGCCCATTCGTATCGAATTATAGGCGGCGAAGGTGAAGACCGTTTTGGTACAGACTGTCTTTACTCGGTCTGTGGTTATAATAAAGAAACTATTATCAGATAATATAAAAATATAGAACGTTGAGGTAATATAATGTCATCTAAAGAATCCGAATTAAAAGCCGAGCTACTCGCCGTCTTTACGGCATTTAGAGAGTCCCATAACGAGCTGATTGCCTGCCTGAATGATGACGCCGCTTATTCCGCCTGGATTCAGCAAATTGATGGGGATCATGCCGCAAGCCGGAATATGCTGAAAAGCATCGTGCTGAGCTGGTCCTATACCGACGATGGGCAGGAACCTGGAACTACTCTTCAATATAATGGACTGGCACCTTGCTCTATGAGTACGTACCTAACGCTAAACAAGGTGAACGAATGCCGGGATCTGCTGCATAAGCAGCTAATGAAAATGGATTTGCTGGAAGGTGAGCTTGAAATCTCCGATCTCGAAGACGAAGATGATAATCGCGATCGGTTATCAAAAAGAGCCATGACCCGCTTGGGTTATCCGCGATTCAATCGCCGGCAAGCCTGCCGGAAATTTATCGCACTTCCCTACCCCGTGCTTTCGGCCGGCTTTTTCTGGAATCGTTATCGTAAAACCATAAAGCTGGATCGGGCTGAAGTTCAGGCACGATTGGATAAGCTTTTGCAGCGATCATGGGCTGAGCATGATGCCATATATTATGAGCTTGAGCGGTTTTATGCTATCGACGACGAGTATTTGGTACAAGTTTTCCCGGAAAGCATTCATCGGCGAGTTAACCTGTACGTCAATCAGGATGGCGTAGAAAAACGCATCCAGCGTTACGCGCATACGCCCACTTTCTATGTGTGTACACCGAATGTTCCCCTTCCCCCCAAAACGTTGTTGCCGGACCAACCTGCTGCGAAAGAATGTCGTTTGGCAAAACGCAACATTACAATTGAATGCGAACCTTATTTACCCTTGCTGAATTTGTATCGGTTATTGCCTAAACATAGGAAATAGCTCAATTTTTTAACAGCCTCGCCACATGGCCCGACCGGCTGGCACTCTGGTTTAATCGGCGGAGAGCGGAAAGGCAAATAATTCGTCGATGCATCCGTTGGGCTAAATAGGCAGTTTTTCCAGCATCGGGACGAAGAACCAGGGCCGTTGAGAGCCTGGCCGTGCAACAGCATTTGATGATGGCAGTGCGCCTTCCGGTGCATTCCGAGCCGGCGAAGAGCCAATGCTTTTGTCGCCGCAGGTACCAGGCCAGGCGGTCGGACAAGGATGAACTGTCCACTCCGAGTCGTTCGGATACCGATGATTTTTATTCCGATAATAACTAAAGTGTTACAATATTATTAATATTGAATCACAACTATCAATCCATTGCGGCAGCCTTTTAATCCCCGTTTTTCAATACCTCTCAAACCACTGACCTTGATTAGGAAATGCACAAAATGTTTATCCCATTCCATTCCGGTATAAGCCAAGCCCTTTCAGTACCCGTCTTTTTAGTAGCGAGCACCTTGATGCTGACAGGCTGTGCGAGCACCGCGAAAGATAAGGAATCGTCGGTAGACATTACAACACCCCCGCCTCAGGCAAGCCAGACGGATCCTTTTGAAGGATTCAACCGGTCGATGTATAACTTCAATATGAAATTGGATAAATATTTTTTCAAACCGGTCTCCGACGGTTATAAATTTATTACGCCCGATTTCGTGGAAACCGGCGTCAGCAATTTCTTTAATAACCTGAAAGGCATCAATGTCGTCTTGAATGACTTCCTGCAGGGAAAGTTCGCTCAAGGCGCCTCGGATACCGGCCGATTTCTGACCAATACGACGATAGGCATCGCAGGTCTGGTCGATGTAGCGAGCGAATTGGGTTTACATTCCAACGTCGAAGACTTCGGGCAAACACTGGCAGTCTGGGGTGTCGGCGAAGGTCCCTATCTGGTGCTTCCGGTCATGGGGCCTACAACTATCCGTGACGGTAGCGGCGGTATCGTGGACAGAGCAGCCAATCCGGGCACCTATGTACCGTTTACCGGTATTATAGAAGGCATCAACGATCGCGCCAAAGCCCAAGGCGCGTTGAACTTTATCGACGAGGCCGCATTGGACCCGTATGTGTTTACCCGCGAGTCCTTCCTGCAGTATCGCCGGCATCTGGTGAATGACGGAAAAACCGAGATCGGCCTCGATCATTTGGATCTGGATACCTCCTTCGATAGTTCTGCCGATCCGAAGGCGGATAATTCCGAAACCGAAAAATCCGCTACCGATGCGTCAGGCGAGGACCTCGTATCCGTAAAGCCTGCCGATAAGGCCGCGCCTGCCAATCGCCCGGCTTACGACGCGATGATCGAAGCCTTCGAACAAAACTCGGCCAAAGTCGACCGGTTAAGCAAAATCATCAACCGTTGATCTCTTCTACATATTATCGATTCAATCGCAGGAATACGCGAAAACTTAGCCTACCGCCCGGCGTTGTGTTATCGCCGGGAAACCCGCGATCCTAAACTTTGCACAGCCGTCGTTATAATAGCGAACGGCGGCTGTCGGGCCAGTGCATCGGGCTGAAAGGCTAGACGTCCACTGCGGACAACGAAGCATCAGTCTTGAAATCCGGCGAAGATTCAGCCTTTTTTCGCATCTCCGGAGACGGTTGCACCGGCTCGGTCAGGCTTTCCCATTCCGATAAAATCGCCATTGCCTCTTCCCTGCTGCTACCGCAGACATCTTCGGTCGGCTGAAAGCCGGCGCATACGCGAGGGCGGCTGGGGTGCAGAAATATCGCGCATTTGTTTTCTTTGTCCAAATGCAGGCAGTGTATGCCGGCGGGCTTGCCGAAGGGATGTAACGGCATCGGGGAAGAAATGGACGGCGCGATACAACACGCGCCGCAGCCAGCTCGACACTGCATCGAAGAACCTCAAAGATTGAAAAAGAGTTAATTTTAATGCCTTCCGCGGCTAAAACCGTCATTCTTTATCGCGCATTTCTCAAAATCTATTATCTACTGTAGATGTAGAGCTAGAGTATGAGCTGGTGATATACTACGAAAATATAGTGCTACATTACCTAGCAAGTCTTATGGTGCTATGGTGCTAGATTTTCGTGCTCTCGGCGAGGCAAAGAATATGATCGAAAATATTGAAGAAGTCAAAAATCAGCTGAAAGAACTTTCAGAAGTCATCAATTCCTTTACATCCGAAGCCGTACAGCTGCGCATTATCGATTTGGTCTTCAATGCCCAGCAAAAGAAAGCGCTGGACATCACGGCACAAGAACCGGAACACATCCCTCCTCGCCCCAAAAGAAAAAGAATCAAATCAAAAGTTAGATCGTTGTCGACAGACAGGGCAGCGAACGGGGAAGGCCCCGTGTCCATACTCACCAAACTGGCCGAAAGCGCTTTCTTCGAACAACCGCAGTCGATCCGCTCGATTATCGAATATTGTGAAGTCAATTTCGCCAAGAAGATCAGGCAAAGCGATATTTCGGGTAAATTGGCAAAGATGGTGAGGGAAGGCATTTTAAAACGGGAAAAAAACGCAGAAGGCCAATATGAGTACAGCAAACCCTAAAGCCGATTTACCCGTTTCGATCGAATTCAACCGAGAAATAGCCTTTTACTCACGCCTTCACCGCTAGATCGGCGACGACCCCTCGCACCCCGTCAACCACGTCGACAAGAAACTCGTAATCGAGCTGCTCTATTCTATCGCCCGGTTTGTGGTAATAAGGATAGCGCAGCGGTGCCGTATCGGTGACCATCAGGGCCGGATAGCCCTGCTTCCAGAACGACCAGTGGTCGGAACTCCACGCCCCCGGAAAACCGGTCGGCAGCGTAAAGGTTTCGCAGGGAATCACGGAATGCCGCCGAAACGATTCGGCTGCTTCGGCAAGCAGAGCATGCGAACGGCGGTTGCCGACCAGGGCGATGAAATTGCCCCGCGTCGGCGCCATGAGACCGAACAGCGACAAACGCTGGCTGCCGCGTTCCAGGTAGCGGCAGGCGATGTTTTCCAGACAGACCATCGCGACCACATTTTCGCCGCGCTCGCGGCAACGTTCTGCGTAGAGATGGCTCCCCATCTTCGCGGTGCGCAGGAACGGCTTTTCTTCGTTGGTAAACGCGACAAAACGCAAGGTACGGGCGACCGGCCCGGCCGCGAATGCACGGGCCAGCGAGATCAGTGCCGCGACTCCTGACCCGTTGTCGTTGGCGCCGGGCGATCCCTGATACGTATCGTAATGCGCGCCTACGATCACGATTTCCGACGGCGAAACATCGCCTCGCACCTCGGCTTCGATATTGGCAAATCGCTTACCTTCCGCCTCATACTCCTGCCTAGCCGGGATATAGCCGGCATCGCGCAGCCATCGGTCGATCAGCGAAGCCGCTTCAATCAGTTGCGGATAACGGTAAACATTGCGCTCGCCGATATCGCTGGCAAGCCGGTAGATGTCTTCGCGTAGTTGCACGATATGCTGCTTCGATGCGTTCATCCCGGCCCCTCCTCTGCGTGCGTAATGCTAAACCTATTCCTATTGGCAAGGGAGGGCTTACATGAGTTCACTTTTTGAGAAAGGACTACTGGAGACTTTGAAATAGGCAACAGGGTAAATGGAATCTAGTGGTAGGTAGTTATACCAATAGCCCAGGTCATGCTCTAGCTTTACAATTTTCTCCATTGCTATATCTTTATTTTCGCTTCTGCAAAGCGAATAGATGTTCGCATATTCAGAAAACTGAAACCCTACAAACCACGAAGCTTCCGGCCGAACAACATGGCCTTAGGCTTGACAACAATTGGCGCGTAAACCCTACGGAGAATTTTTATGCGCAGAATCGTTTTCTGTAACAAAGGCCTTGCAATAGCACTGCTCTCGTCAGCCATGCTGACCGGCTTGCTATTTTATCTGCAAAATACAACCTGGATTGAAACCGAATCCGCCCCCTTGGATTCGGATGAAGATTCTTCACTTTCACTACCAAGCCGCCTGAATAATATTTTCATTGATTTCATCGCCGAACACCTCAAACAAAAAAAAGAGCAAAGCCTGTTGCAAAATGGCCTTTCCGAACAGGAACTCATTGCACGCTTGCTGGATGAATCGGCCTCGCTCGATATTCGCAAACTGGATGCCTGGCGATTGGCAGTAATGGGGACTCTCAATGCCAGGCTGGCGTTACTTTCGCTGCTTGAAAACGGGTCGGATGCGATGCGCGCGATAGTCGCCGAAATGCTGGGGCATAGCCGGTGGGCAGACATTCCTGAACTTCTTGCCTCATTATTCCAGGAGCACAATCTTAAGATTTCGCGAGGCGCCGTTTCGGGCTTGATTTTACATGGCGGCTCCAAGTCCATGGAGATGCTACGGGATTTGCTGCTGAACGAAACGACGGATGAAGCCATAAAACGCTATATCGCCTATCGTTTGGGTAACGTGCAGAGCGCCGCCGCGTTGGAAACATTGAAGATAGCCATCTCAACGCCGTCGTTGTCCGAAGAAACCTTTCGCCATATCGCGGTAAGTCTTGGCAAGTTCCCTTTCCAGCAAACCTCCGGGATATTCCGTCAGATTATGGATAATCCTCATCTAAATGCGGAACTCAAAACCGATGCCACCGAGTCGCTCATCCATGCAGGTAAAGCTTCTCTGCCGTTTTTACAGGAGATTAGCGCCACCAATGCCGATCCTGAAGTTCGCGCCTCGGCAGCCTGGGCGGCTGGAGCGCATCCGAACACGGGTCACCTGGGCCGCCAGTTTGCCGATTTATTGCAATCCGAAGCCCATGATGACGTGCGCCGCCGCTTATACGAATCCATGATGCGCCAAACCGATATTCCGGCCGATACGCTACTCGATCGCACCTTAACCGAAACCAAGACGGCCACGCGCGTCGCGGCGGCCAATATGCTGGCAATGGCTTTGCAGCAGCCCGGCACGGGCGCCGCCGTGCAACACAGTTATGACCAAAAAATCGTGCCGCAATTATTGGCCACCGCATTGAGCGATGAAAGCATCAATTTACGCTACCGGGCCGTTTTTGCGCTGACGCGGGCCGGCACCGAAACAGCCGCTGCCGCTTTGCGGACCATCGGACAACAAGGCGATCCGCAGATATCGGGGCTAGCGGCCCGCAAAATTGCCCTTTTAACGCATTGACTGTTTTCTAACATCCCCCCGAGGAGTCTCCATGTTCAACCCATCCTGCCGTATCAATTTCCATTCTGGCATGGGAATCATACTCGCCGCATGTGTCATGCTGTTCAGTATGAATGCACGCGCCGATGTAAAATGGAAAATCGTGATTAGTCCCAGTAAAAGCGGAGAAATACCCTGGACAACATCCAGCCCTTCATCCTCCGGCGTATTGGCCTCCAGCGGTACGCTTTCCTTTAACCCCGGATCTTACCTCGATTTGACTTTTTCGCCGCAGCCTGGCTACCGCCTGGTATCCGTCTATAAAAACGCGGACCCTTGGACGCCTTGGCTGGACAACAACCGTCATTATCGATTCGGGCCGGTGGAAAAACCTCACGTGATTGTCGCCAAGTTCGAGTTAATCTCGCCGACAGGTTCGTACGATTTCAGCACGCCCGAAATATTGCCCGAGGGCGTCGCCGAGATATTCAACGGCACCGGACATTACAGTGGCGTAGTGCCGTCCGATATGCCCATTGTCGGCGATAAAGCCTTCGATGCCGACATAGCCATGGACGAAAGCGGCAAGCTCGACATCATGCCCAACAGCCTGGAAGGGTATACGCCGGACACAACCGCCAATACCTCGATTGCGGGCATGCTGAAGACCCGGGACGATACCCCTCAAGTAACGGTCAGCGCAAAGTTTAAAGGGGAGTTCGAAGGCGAAAACGGCGAAGGTTCCGGTGTCGGAACATTATCGGATATCAAGACCCTGGGGCAAAATACCCTGCAAGAGGACGAACAAACTCTGAATTCTTCCGGTAGCGGCTCTTATAATGTCAAGCTGAAGAGTAACGATACCGGAGTAAAGGTCAATTATAAGGAAAAAGAGACCTCGATCGCTCTGCCTGTCACAACCGATGCCAACCGCAATTGGTCCTTTAACGTAATGCTTTCCCAGGAGCCCAATGCGAAAGGCAAGCAGGTTACCTACGCGAAAGGAACCGTGACGCTGCCGACCGGCGATATCGTTTCATTTCCGAAACGCATCGTCAAATATTCGAAAACCAAAGGTTATAAGATCCAGTTTTCCCGCGGCACCAATATGACTAGCAGTTCGGTCGACAAAAAGACGAAATTAAGCATCACCCATATGTTGTTCGATTTCCTCGAAAACAACTGCGTATTAAACGACGGGCAAGTGAGCTACCAATTTCTGGGACAAAAAGGAAAAGGAAATCTGTCCGACTTTATGACGAACTAAAGATTTTGGCGAGACGGCTGCCAGGATTTTGGGAAGGCGTCCTCGCAGCCGCCGTTCATGTTCTCTTTCTTTGGATGGCTCTCTACGGCATAAATATTATGATCAAAAAACGCTTCGGAATCCTTGCTATTCTCATCTTGACGGCGGGATGCCGGTTTCAAAAGCCGGACTATGTTCAAATGCTATCGCCTGCCGAATTACGGCAGGCCATGCTGCATCAGGATATTTTTCTGGTCGACGTGCATACGCCGCAGCAGCGGCACATCAAAGGCACCGACCTTTTCATTCCCTACGATGAGGTGGGGAAATACCTGGACAAACTGCCGAAGGATAAAAATGCCGCCATCTATCTCTATTGCCGAAGCGGGCCGATGGGAAATGCGGCGGCGAAATCTTTGTATGAATTGGGCTATCGCAACCTGTTCAACCTGGAAGGCGGCGCGAAAGCCTGGAAAAAGGCGGGACTGGATTTCGAATAAACTGGTGCCTCATTCATAAAGGCAATCGCTCAGATCGGGAAGACGGTTCCACTCGACTTCGCTCCGATCCTCGGTGCCCTGCCCGCGCCCCGTGCCCGTTTCCATTTGGTGCCGATGGAATAGGCCGAAGGATTTGTCGAAATCCGCATTCAGGAATCCGCCGGACAATTGCGCGCAAGCGCAGTAAAGCGCCGAGTAATCTTCGGATAGGCCGGACGAACAGACATTGATCCGGTCGCCGATCAGCCGCATCAGCGAGAGAACCGAGCCGTCGTGCTGCCAGCTTACCGGCTGCAGGTTCACTTCGGCGCCCTGCATCGCGACCGCATTTAAAGCCAGATAAGCGAGGCCGGTCAACCTGGCCAGAATGACCGTCATGTCGCCCTGCTTGATCGCCAGAAAAACCTGCTTACCACCTTCCATCAGCCAAGCCTGGCGCAATACGATGGTCATGTCGGAAAGACGTCCTTCTTCTCTCGAAAAACCGAAGTGTTCCCGAAATTCTCTGACTGACTGCAAATGTTTGTTCATGGCCGCTTCCTGATGGAAAAACTGCCCCCCATTCGGGCAACAGAAACCTAATTCAAAGAGAAAACTGGTTACATCATGCACAAGTTTACGACTCACCGCGCCGAAAGTTGGTTCATTTCCGGAAATTTGAGGCGACTACTCATGGAAAACCGGGTCTTCTATCAGAAAAAAACGATTCAGGATGCCGACCGAACGGATATGCTTCTCGCCAAGCGCGGTATCGTAAGTGCTGAAAAAAAGATAATCCTTCCGCAATGTCTGCCGGCCCAGCATTTTGGCCGCGAAACTGCCCAAAACCGAACCGATCATGCCTTCGAGCGGATCTTGAGCCTTCCGGGTCCTTTCGATAATCCGTTGACTGATGAATCGATCATACTCGTCCATTTTCGGATTGGTATAGGTCAAAAGGCCGAGAACGGCAATCAGGACCAACGCAGAAGCTAGCGACTTCATCGGAATCTCCCTACATAAAATAAAGCTTGACCAGGTTTATGATGATAGGGTGGGTAGAGCGAAGCGAAACCCATCACACATAGCCATACCGTACCTCGGTCGATGGGTTTCGGCTGACGCCTCCATCCATCCTACCTTCATCGGATATCTGCCTATAAAAAACAGACGGCAGGCCGGTCCGCCTGCCGCCCGGACTCGAAAGACCGCTTATTTGAACACCGCGGCCGGGAATTGCATCGTCATGCAGTGCAGACTGCCGTATTGATGCACCAGCGGCCGGCAGGGAGTCGGAATGATCTTGCGGTCCGGAAAACAGCCGGCCAGCCGTTCCAGCGCAACCGCATCCGTCGGGTCGTCGTAAATCGGCACCATGATCGCCTCGTTGATGATCAGGAAGTTCGAATAATTGGCCGGCAACTGGCGGCCTTCTTCGTCGAAGATCGCTTTCGGCAACGGCAGCGGAACCAGATGATAGGGCTTGTTTCCCCAGGTGCTCAGGGATTGAAGCTGGCTCTCCATGCGCTTCAGGCTCTCGTAGAGCGGATTGGTCTCGTCGTCGGCGGAGGTATAAGCAATCGTATGCGCATTGCAGAACCGTGCCAGCGTATCGATATGCGCGTCGGTGTCGTCGCCTGGCAAATTCGGCTGGTCGATCCAGATCACGCGCGAAGCGCCGAAAATCAGGCCGAGTTCGCGCTCGATCTCGTGTTTGGTCAACCCCTTGTTGCGGTTTGGATTCAGCAGGCACTGGCGGGTGGTCATGACCGTATCCTTACCGTCGCTTTCGACACTGCCGCCTTCGAGAATGAAATCGACGTCGCGGGTTTTTACGCCATGGAATAAGGCGGCGGCCAGCAAATTGCGGTTCAGCGCATCGTCGTGTTCATACGCATACTTTCCGCCCCAGCCGTTGAAGCGCAGGTTCACCAGCACCGGCATGCCGTCGTCTTCGACGGTCAGAAAGACCGTGTCGCGGACCCAGATGTCGTTGACCTGCGCATGGATGAAAACGATATTATGATTTATGCCGATCAGCCCGCGTATCCGGTTTTCGTGAACCTCGTCGCGGCAGACGATGAACAGCTTTTGATACTGGCTGATCGTTTCCGCGATGAAACGGTATGAAGATTCCACCTCGTCGAGATGGATGAAATCGCCGGTTTCATGCGGCCATGCAATCAAAACGGCGGATTGAGGTTCCCATTCGGCTGGAAATCGAATCATGGTTGTGAGTTCCCTAAAGTTAGCATTTCCCTGGCATGTGCCAGAGTGTTTTCGGTGAGATTGACGCCGCCCAGCATTCGGGCGACCTCCAGAATGCGTGCTTCGCCGTCGAGCACGCGCACGGTCGACGACGTGATGTCGGTCTGCTGGTTCTTCGCGACGAACAGATGATGATGCGCCTGCGCGGCCACTTGCGGGAGATGGGTCACACACATCACTTGGCGGTCGCGGCTCAAGCTTCTGAGCTTCTGGCCGACGATTTCCGCAATGCCGCCGCCGATGCCCGAATCGACTTCGTCGAAGATCATCGTCGGCGTGGTCCTGTCGCTTGAGGTCGTGACCTGAATCGCCAGACTGATCCGCGCAAGCTCCCCGCCGGAGGCGACCTTCGCCAGGGGTTTCGGCGGCATGCCCGGATTTGCGCTAACCAGAAACTCGATCCTGTCGAGCCCGTTCGGTTTCGGCTCGCGGCTGTCGGGCTCGCTCAATTCGACCCGAAACTCGCCCTGCGGCATGCCGAGCTCCTTGATCATCGCCGAAATCTGCTGCCCGAGCCTGGTGGCGCTTTCACGCCGCTTTTCAGTCAATTCGACCGCCAGTTGGCGGTATTGTTCGAGATATTTGGCGACGTCCGCTTCGAGTTCGCCGAGCCTTTCTTCGCTGTGCGTCAGGTTGTCGAGCTCATGCGCCAGCTTTTGCGCGAGCTCCGGCAAATCCTCCGGAGCGGCATGGTGTTTCCGGCTCAGGCTCTGGATCATTCCGATCCGGCTTTCGAGTTCTTCCAGGCGTTTCGGGTCGGCTTCCTGCAATTCGAGAAAGCGGCGCAGGTCGAGCGCGGCTTCTTCGACCTGGATCTGCGCCTCCGCAAGCAGGGAACACACGCCGTTCAGTTCCGGCGCGAAACGGGCCAGATGAGTTAATTCGCTCACGCAGTGGCCAAGCATCCGCAGCACCGACACCTGGTCGTTTTCGTACAGCACGTCGAGCTGCTGCTGGCCGCTGCTTAGAATGTGGCCCAGGTTGGCCAACTTGCTGTGCTCGTCGGACAAGGCCTGGTAATCGAAATGCGCGAGGTCGAGCTGGGCCAGTTCATCAAGCTGATAGCGCAGCAATTCCTCGCGCTCACTGTGGTCCAGGCTGGCTTTTCTCAGTGCGGATAGCTCCCGGTGCGCCTGATGCCATTGCCGGTAACAGGCGTTTAGCCGGTCGAGCAGCGGCTGGTTTTTCGCGAACGCATCGAGCAGGCGGCGCTGTTCGTCCGCGCCGAGCAACGTCAGATGCGCGTGCTGGCCGTGGATTTCGACCAGTTTTTCGCTGAGCTCCTGCAGCGATTGCAGGGTGACCGGGCGGTTGTTGATATACGCCTTTGAACGGCCGTCATCGCTTACGACCCGCCGGATCAGGCACCTGTCGTCGTCGTCGAGTTCGTTCTCGGCCAGCCAGTCGCGTGCGAACGGCGCATCGTCAAGATCGAATTCGAGATTGATTTCCGCGCGTTTCGCCTCCGGTCGTACATAGCCCGAATCGGCGCGGTCGCCGAGCGCGAGCCCGAGCGCGGTCAACAGAATCGATTTGCCGGCCCCGGTTTCGCCGGTTAAAACCGACATGCCTTTTTCGAGATCGAGGTCGAGCGACTTGACTACGGCCAGATCGAGAATATTCAAATTCAACAGCATTGCGCCCTCACCCATTGCTCCAGTTCAGTTTTTCGCGGAGGATATGGAAAAAATCGTGATCTTCCGGGTGCAAAATTCTAATCGGTTTCGGGTCTTTCTTAATCAGGATCTTGTCGCTGATCAATACGTCAGGAATCTGCAGCTGATCGCAGGTAACCAAGGCATTGATTTGCTTGTTCTGGCAAAAGCTCAGCTCGATCTCGGCGCTGTCGTCGATCACGATCGGCCGGTTCGACATCGTGTGCGGATTCAGCGGCACCAGGACCAAAGCGTTCAGCGACGGCGACAGGATCGGCCCGCCGGCGGACAGCGCGTAAGCGGTCGAACCGGTCGGGGTCGACACGATCAAGCCATCGGAGCGCTGGGAATTTAGGAAGACGCCGTCGATCCGGGTGACGATCTCGATCATGCTCGGCGTGACCCAGCGGTGTACCGCAACTTCGTTCAGCGCGGTCTGTTCGTGAATGACCTCGCCTTCGCGGACGATCTTCGCGCGCAGAAAATAGCGCTCTTCGGCCTTATAACGGCCTTCGAGGATCGCATGCAGGCGGCCGGGCAATTCGTCCGGCGAAATATCGACCAGAAAGCCCAAACGGCCAAGATTGATCCCGATCAACGGAATGTCGAAATGCGCGATCGCGCGGGCAGCGGCCAGAAACGTGCCGTCGCCGCCAACCGCGATTACCAGGTCGCAATGCTGACCCAGCGTCTCAGGCGGTTCCGCCTTGATCGGCCTGCTGTCGATACTATCAATACAAACGGCGCTGTCAGTCGCTAGGATCACTCGATAACCGCTGCCGAGCAGATGATCGTAAAGCAGCGACAATGTATCGGCAATGCTGGGATCGCTGGGTTTGCCGATGATGCCGATGGTGTTGAAAGAAGTCCGCATGGGTCGATAGGAGCCGGTAAATCTGGCGATTATACAAAAAAATTGCTTTTGCATTCGTGTTATTGCCGACAGGCGTTTTCGTAGTCGCAAGGAGCGATACGCTCGGCGGGTTCTCCCCTAATTGAACATTTACGAAAGTCATCTCGAATACAAGCGTCAAAAAAATAAGAATCTATTATCAGATAATAGTAAATATCCCCCGGCAAAGCCGGGGGCTTTATGTTGTGAACCGCTCAAAGCGGTATAAGGGGTCGCTAACGCGGCCCCTAATTTAATAGCCACCTCAAGGTGGCGTTCAGTTCCAAAGATTCAATTGTTCAATTCGCTGGTCTTCTTGTTCCTGGTGCCGTATGTATTCTCGGATCATCGTTTCATCTCGACCCACCGTCGAAACAAAGTAACCCCGCGCCCAAAAGTGTTGCCCCACAAAATTTCGTTTCTTCTCTCCATAAACCCGCGCCAAATGGATGGCGCTCTTCCCTTTGACGAAACCGATCACTTGCGACACCGCATACTTCGGCGGTATCGCAATCAACATATGGACATGATCTGGCATCAAATGCCCTTCCAGTATCCGGCTTTCTTTCTGGCTCGCCAGCCTTCGAAAGACCTCTCCCAAATGCTGACGCAATGCTTTATACAAAGTGCGTCGCCGGCATTTCGGGATAAATACCACATGATATTTGCACTCCCAGCGGGAGTGACTTAAGCTTTCATTCTCGTCCATCAGGTTCTCCTCTATCGTGTACTTGGCGGTTCACGATGCTGAGTTTCCTGATGGACTCCGCTGAATGTCAAACTTTCGCTGTCTCCCCGGCAGAGCCGGGGGATTTCTCATTATTGGTTAATATTTATCAGATATCGATTCAGGCTGTCGTAAATCGCTTACAGGGTAAGCGTGTATGATCCCTATTCCTTGGATTTAATGAGCGCGGGGGCTTAGCTGGGATCAAGTCTGCGTAGATGTGAATCAATTAGCACCCGCACTATATCCCGCACTATATATAGTGTGATTAGCCTGGCTTAATCGAGCCGTCCGGTTGACAACTGGTCCTGTTATTGCTAATTTGTTCAGTTGGCACTCGTATTCAGAGAGTGCTAATAACGATTTCTGTTAGAGGTGAGTGTGAGTCATCCGCAACTAAACGAACGTTCCCTGCAATCGCTGAAAGCGTTGATCGAGCGTTATATCAGTGATGGGCAGCCGGTCGGCTCGCGCGTGCTGGCAAAAGATTCAGACTTGAAGCTGAGCCCGGCCACCATTCGCAACGTCATGGCCGACCTCGAGGACATGGGGTTGATCCATTCGCCGCATACTTCCGCCGGCCGGGTGCCGACGGTCAGTGGATACCGGCTTTTCGTCGACAGCCTACTGACGGTCAAGCCGTTGGCGCTCCAGGAAATCACCCGTCTTCAGGGGAGTCTGTCCCGGATCGAGGATAGGGGACAGACGCTCGAGGCGGCTTCGCGCCTGCTTTCCGAACTGTCGCAGATGGCCGGCGTGGTTACTCTGCCGAAGCGGGAAATGCTGTATCTGCGCCATATCGAATTCCTGCCGTTATCTCATTCGCGGGTACTGGTCATCTTCGTAACCAACGAACAGGAAGTGCATAACAAGATCATTCATACTTCCCGCCTGTTCAGTCCGGCCGAATTGCAGCAGGCAGCCAACTATCTGAATTCGGTGTATTCCGGACGCAGCCTGGCGGCGGTACGCGATGCCGTATTGAAAGAATTGCAGGATGACCGCGAACAGATGAACCAGTTGATGCTCGATACGATCAAGATGGCGCAGATGGCTTTCGAACCGGACGAAAAGAAAGAAGATTTCGTGCTGAGCGGCGAAACCAATCTGATGGGATTTTCCGAATTGTCGGACCGCGACCGGCTGCGCAGCCTGTTCGAAGCGTTCAGCCAGAAACAGAGCGTGATCCATTTGCTCGATCAGTGCATGAAAGCCGACGGCGTACAGATTTTCATCGGCGAAGAATCCGGCTACGAGGCCTTCGACCATTGCAGCCTGGTGACCTCCTCCTATTCGGTCAGCGACGAAGTGGTCGGCGTGCTCGGCGTGATCGGACCGACCCGAATGGCCTACGAAAAAATCATCCCGTATGTGGACATTACTGCAAAATTATTGAGCGCAGCCTTGAATCCGAAATCCGCATCCCCATCATAGCCCCTATGATAATTTCGGGTGTCCCAATCGGGCATGTAACCATTTTTTGCAGGATTTTTTGAATGAGTAACGAACAGGAAAACTTGGAAACCCAAGTAAAAACCGATGCCCAGTCCGACCTGGAAAATCAGGCTGCGGCGGAAGCCGAAACGCCGGCAACCGAACTGGCCGAGCAAGAGCCGACGGTAGAACAGTTGCAGGCCAAACTGGACGATGCCGAACGGAAAGCTCAGGAAAGCCGGGACAAGGCGGTCAGAACGGTCGCCGAAATGGAAAATCTCCGCAAAAGAACCCAGCGGGACATCGAAAGCGCGCACAAATACGCGCTCGAGAATTTCGCAAAAGCCTTGTTGCCGGTCATGGATAGCCTGGTACTCGGCCTGCAGGCCGCTACCGGCGACAGCCCGGAAGTGCAGAAATTCCGCGAAGGCACCGAACTGACCTTGAAGCAACTCGAAGCGGTATTCAATAAATTCAACATCGAAACCGTCGATCCGCTCGGACAGCCTTTCAATGCCGAACAGCATCAGGCGATGATGATGCAGGAAATCGAAGGCGTCGAGCCGAATACGGTCGTCAACGTCTTCCAGAAAGGCTATACGCTGAATGGCCGTTTGCTCCGTCCGGCGATGGTGGTGGTCGCGAAAGCGCCGCAAAAACCGTCGCAGGATACCCCGATTATCGATGAACAGGCTTGAACTCGCATAAACAGGCCCCATATTGCAAATCAACGTTAACCATCTAAACAAATTCAAGTCTGGAGCATTCAATGGCTAAAATTATCGGAATAGATTTAGGCACGACCAACTCTTGCGTGGCGGTGCTCGAAAACGGCGTCGCGAAAGTGATCGAAAACAGCGAAGGGGCGCGCACCACGCCGTCGATCATCGCCTTCACCAATGACGACGAAGTGCTGGTCGGCCAGTCCGCCAAACGTCAGGCGGTCACCAATCCGAAAAATACTCTGTTCGCGATCAAGCGTCTGATCGGCCGCCGCTTCAAGGACGATGTCGTACAAAAAGACATCCACATGGTGCCTTATAAAATCGTCGAAGCCGAAAACGGCGACGCCTGGGTCGAGGTGCACGGCAAGAAAATGGCGGCGCCGGAAATTTCCGCGCGTGTCTTGATGAAGCTGAAAAAAGACGCCGAAGCGTATCTGGGCGAGGAAGTGAAGGAAGCGGTCATTACCGTGCCGGCTTATTTCAACGACTCGCAACGCCAGGCGACCAAAGACGCGGGCCGTATCGCGGGTCTCGAAGTCAAGCGGATCATCAACGAGCCGACCGCTTCGGCGCTGGCGTTCGGGATGGACAAGCCGAAAGGCGACACCAAAATTGCGGTGTATGACCTCGGCGGCGGCACGTTCGACATTTCGATCATCGAAATCGCCGAAATCGAAGGCGAGCATCAGTTCGAAGTGTTGTCGACCAACGGCGACACCTTCCTCGGCGGGGAAGACTTCGACGCAAGGATCATCGAATATCTGGCGACCGAATTCAAAAAGGAAAGCGGCGTCGATCTGCACAACGACCCGCTGGCGCTGCAACGTCTGAAAGAAGCGGCCGAAAAAGCGAAGATCGAATTGTCTTCGGCTCAGCAAACCGACGTGAACCTGCCTTACATTACGGCCGATGCCACGGGTCCGAAGCATTTGAACGTAAAACTGACCCGCGCCAAACTCGAATCGCTGGTCGAAGACTTGATCCTGAAGACCAAAGGCCCTTGCGAAATCGCGCTGAAAGACGCGGGCCTGAAGGCATCCGAAATCCATGACGTGATTCTGGTCGGCGGCCAGACCCGGATGCCAAAGGTCCAGGAAATGGTCAAATCGATCTTCGGCAAGGAACCGCGCAAAGACGTGAACCCCGACGAAGCGGTCGCGCTCGGTGCGGCGATCCAGGCCGGCGTACTCGGCGGCGAAGTCAAGGACGTGTTGCTGCTCGACGTGATTCCGTTGTCTTTGGGGATCGAAACGCTCGGCGGTGTAATGACCAAGCTGATCGAGAAAAACACCACGATCCCGACCAACGCGTCGCAAGTGTTTTCGACCGCGGACGACAACCAGACCGCGGTGACCGTGCACGTGCTGCAGGGCGAGCGCGAAGTCGCTTCCGCGAATAAATCGCTGGGCCGTTTCGACCTGACCGACATTCCGCCTGCGCCGCGCGGTATTCCGCAAATCGAAGTGTCTTTCGACATCGATGCGAACGGTATTCTGAACGTGTCGGCCAAGGACAAGGCCACCGGCAAGAAGCAATCGATCGTGATCAAGGCGTCCAGCGGTTTGTCCGACTCGGAAGTCGAGCGGATGATCAAGGATGCGGAAGCGCATGCGGAAGAAGACCGCAAACTGGCCGAACTGGTCGGCACGCGCAACCATGCGGACAGTCTGATCCATGCCACCGAAAAATCGGTCAAGGAACTGGGCGACCAGGTCGGCAGCGACGAAAAAGAAGCCATCGAAAAAGCGGTCGAGGAACTGAAACAGGCCTGCAAGGGCGACAGCAAGTCCGAAATCGAAAGCAAAACGAATGCATTGACCGAACTGTCGGGTAAACTGGCCGAGCGCGTTTATGCGCAAAAATCGGCTTCCGAAGGCGGCGCCGAGGCCGGCGCGCATTCCGCTTCGGGCCATGCGGCCGATGACGGCGTCGTGGATGCGGAGTTTGAAGAAGTCAAGGACGACAAGAAAGGCTAAAACTTTGTAGGGTGGGCGGCGCTTTTCCGCCCACCGGTTTCATCCGCAAAACGGTGGGCAAACGGTGCGACTGTTCGCCTGCCCTACATTTTCCTTGCAGGAACAGACGCTCGGCTGTTCCTGCAATTTTGTTTAAAGCCACTCATAACAACACATGGCAAAAGAAGATTATTACAAACTTCTCGGCGTGGACAGGAATGCCAGCGATGAAGAAATCAAGAAAAGCTACCGCAAGCTGGCGATGAAATATCATCCCGACCGGAACAAGGACGATCCTCAAAAAGCGGAAGCCAAATTCAAACAGATCAAAGAAGCTTACGAAATTTTGTCGGACGCGAAAAAACGCGCGGCTTACGACCAGTTCGGCCATGCGGGGGTCGAGTCGGGCATGGGTGGCGGCCGCTACGGCGGCGGTTTTGGCACGGAAAGTTTCAGCGACGTATTCGGCGACATGTTTGGCGATATTTTCGGCGGCGGCGGTCGCTCGCGCGGCGGCGCGCAGCGCGGCGCCGACCTGCGGTACAATCTGGAACTGACGCTCGAAGAAGCGGTGGCCGGCACCGAAGCGAAGATTCGTGTACAGGTGCTGGTAACCTGTAACGAATGCTCGGGCAGCGGGGCCCGGAAAGGCACCTCGCCGGTGATCTGCTCGACCTGCCACGGCCACGGCCAGATCCGGATGCAGCAAGGCTTCTTTGCGGTACAGCAAACCTGCCCGACCTGCCGCGGCACCGGCAAGCAAATCAAAGACCCTTGCGGCAAATGCTACGGACAGGGCCGCGTGCAGGATACCAAAACACTGTCGGCCAAGATTCCGGCCGGCGTCGATACCGGCGACCGGATCCGCCTGTCCGGCGAAGGCGAAGCGGGCGAGCAAGGGGGACCTCCTGGCGATCTGTACGTGCAGATTCAGGTCAAGGATCACCCGATTTTTACCCGCGACGGAGCCAATCTATACTGCGAAGTGCCGATCAGCTTCCCGACCGCCTGCCTGGGCGGCGAGCTGGAAGTGCCGACGCTCGACGGCAAGGTCAATCTGAAAATTCCTCCCGAAACGCAGACCGGCAAATTGTTCCGCCTGCGCGGCAAGGGCGTGAAACCGGTCCGCGGCGGTCCAGTCGGCGATTTGTTGTGCCGGGTGCAGGTCGAAACGCCGGTGCATCTGACCAAGGAACAAAAAGAGCTGATCGCGAAGCTGAATGAATCGCTGATGGGGGGCGGCAAGCATCATAGCCCGCAGGAGCATTCGTTCATGGACGGCGTAAAGAATTTTTTCGATAAATTGACAGGATAAGCAAAATGCTTCGAATTGCAGTCGCGGGCGTTTCCGGCCGCATGGGATCTTGTTTGGTCAAGGCGGCCGATGCGTCGGCCTATGCCGAGTTTACCGCCGCCCTATCGCGGCCCGGTAGTCTGGCGGTCGGCAAGGATGCGGGCGAACTGGCCGGCATGGGCACTATCGGCATCAATGTTGTGGACGATCTGTCGGCAGTGCTCGATCAATTCGACCTGTTGATCGACTTTACCCGCCCCGATACCTCGATGACACTGATAGAACAATGCCGGGCAGCCGGCAAAAAGCTAGTGATCGGTACGACTGGCTATACGCCGGAACAGAAACTCACGGTCGAGCGTGCCGCCGAGGATATCGCGATCGTGCTGTCGCCGAACATGAGCGTCGGGGTGAACCTATCGCTGAAACTGCTTGAAATGACCGCCCGGGTGATGGGCGACGAGAGCGACATCGAAATCATCGAGGCGCATCACCGTCACAAGGTCGACGCGCCGTCCGGCACCGCGCTTCGGATGGGCGAAGTGATCGCCGCGGCGCTGGACCGTGACTTGAAGGAATGCGCGATTTACGGCCGCGAGGGCCACACCGGCGCGCGCGACCGCAAGACGATCGGCTTTTCGACGATTCGCGCGGGAGACATTGTCGGCGATCATACCGTGATGTTTGCGGACGACGGAGAACGGGTCGAAATCACCCATAAAGCGACCAGCCGGATGACGTTTGCAAACGGCGCGGTGCGCGCGGCATTATGGCTGAAGGATAAGCCGAACGGCCTGTACGACATGCAGGACGTGCTGGGGTTGAAAAACCTCGGCTAAATTCAAAAAAAACCTCTGTTTCGGCAAGGCTCGGCAATCGGGCCTCGCTTCTTTTTCTCCGAAATATATTCCCTGATTGTCTTGCGGTGCGGCGAGTGACGATTGCCCTCGTCCGGTATCCTCGCTTGCTATCTTTGTAAAGCCGTCCCGGCCTCGCAGGAAAAAGCCCGGACGTTCCGAACGAAAGGCAGTTCCATCGGTCTCCGATATCACGTTCCAGATGTTGCGCCAACAATGGGCCTTCGATGAATTATTTTCCTTAAAAAAAATGTTGTTTTTTACCGCCAAAAAAACCATAATATTTGTGCGGTTTATAATAACAATCCTCAGAGGAGAAAAATCATGGCACTCATCACCTGGACAGCAGAACAATTCGGAACCCATGTCGGCTTTGCGGACCAAGAGCATCAAGTCCTGTTCGGCAAACTGAACAAACTGTACGATCTGGCAACGGGAGGCGCCGAACGGTCGGCGGTGGGTTCTCAGCTCGACGACCTGATTGCATACGTGGTCGAACATTTCGCGCATGAAGAAAAAGAAATGGCCGCGGCCGGGTTTGCCGGTTTCGGCGCGCATAAGGCCGAACACGATGCGCTGGTGAATATCTGCGCCGATCTGCAGAAAAAATTCCATGCCGGACAGGCGGAAGTAACCGAAGATGTCGGCCAGATGGTCAAAGGCTGGCTGGATCACCACATTCCGACTTTCGACAAAGGTTATGCGGTTGTTTTAAAATAAAAAAAGCCAGCAACGGATACGGAGGCGGCCCCACTGCCTCCGTGCTGGACCGGGAAACCCGCCAATCTCCCGGGGCATTCGCTTCGGAAGGGCAGAAAAGCGGCGCCCTGCCTCACCTTTTCCCTACTGCCGCAGATCCTTGATCACACGCACGACTTCAGGTTCGGAGGGAATTTCTTCGATGCCGAAGCCGAGTTTGCTGACGAACGACAGCATCGGCTTGTTCACGGTCAAGACTTCCCCTTCGAGATAGGCGATGCCCTTGAATTTGGCGGTACGCATCAGCATTTTCATCAAGCGGGTACCGATGCCTTTACACTGGCTGTCGTCGGAAACGACCAGCGCGAACTCGGCCGAGCGCCCGTCCGGGTTTATGATATAGCGCCCGACACCGAGCTCCTTCGGCGGGTTTTCCTGTTCGGAAACCGCGATAAACGCCATTTCGCGATCGTAGTCGATCTGGGTAAAGCGCACGATCATCTCCGGCGTCAGCTCCTGCAACGCCTGCATGAAACGGAAATATTTACTGCGTTCGGACAGCCGGTGCACGAAATCCTTTTCCAGATCGCCGTCTTCCGGCCTGATCGGCCGGATCATGATATTGACGCCGCTGGCGAGCTGGTAATGCTCGGTCAACTCGTGCGGATAAGGATGGATCGCCATATGCGAATACGGTATCAGCTCATGCGATAACTGCACCTTGATTCGCGCATCGACCGCCATCACGCCGTGTTCATCCGCAATCAGCGGATTGATGTCCAATTCGAGAATTTCCGGCAACTCGCTGACCATCGTCGAAATGTTCAGCATCGCATCGATCAAGGCTTTGCCATGGATCGGCGGCAATTGCCGGAATGCGCCCAGATACTTCGCCGCTTTCGTCTTTGCGATCATTTGCCCCGCCATGTAGGCGTTCAGCGGCGGCAACGCAACCGACTTGTCCCGCAGAATTTCGACCATCGTTCCGCCAAGCCCGAAACTGATCGCCGGACCGAACACCGGATCGCGGATCGCTCCGACCATCAATTCACGCCCGCTGGAAGAGCCGTACATCGGCTCGACGGTCATTATGATTTCGTTGATGTCCGGATGCTTCTTACGAATCGCAGATTCCATTTCGGCAAAAACGCTGGCCAGCACCTGCACGCTGCGGATATTCAGCCTGACGCCGCCGATGTCGGATTTATGGCTGAATTCGGCCATGTTCACTTTCAGAACAACCGGAAACCCCATCGTTTCGGCCGCGATCATCGCATCTTTTACATTCGCGACTTTGATCGTTTGCGTCACCGGAATCCGGAACGCCGCCAGGATCGCTTTCGATTCCTGGGTCGTCATCGTCTGGCGCCCTTCGGCCAACACGCGCTCGATGATCAGCCGCGCGCCTTCGACATCGGGTACGGGGAGTTCTTCCGCGAGCGAAGGAATCTGTTTGAGCAGGATCTGGTGGTCGTGGTATTTGGCCAGAAACGAAAAAGCATCGACCGCGACTTCCGGCGTGTCGAAATGCGCCACGCGGGAGTTCTCGAACAAAGCCCTGCCCTCCTCGACCTTGGAGCCGCCGGTCCAGGACGCGAGCACCGGCTTAGTGGAATTCTTTGCCGCCTCGATCACGCATTGCGCGGTCCGGGTCGGGTTCGTCATCGCCTGCGGTGTCAAAATCACCAGTACGCCGTCGACATTCGGCTCTTGCAGGCAGATTTCCAGCACACCCCGGAAGTGTTCGGGCGTCGCGTCGCCGAGAATGTCGATCGGATTGCCGTGCGACCAGTGCGCAGGCAGCACCCCGTTCAACGCCTCGATTCCGGCCGGACTCAGCTCGGCCATTTTGACCCCGACGTCGCCGGCCCGGTCGGTGCTCATCACGCCGGGTCCTCCGGCATTGGTGACGATCGCGAGGCGCGCCAGCCCGACCTGATAATTGTTGACCAGGATCCGCGCCGCCGAAAACAGTTCCGCGATGCTATACACCCGGACCACCCCGGCACGCTCGATCGCCGCATCGAAGACATCGTCGCCGCCGACCATCGCTCCGGTGTGGGACATCGCGGCCTTCGAGCCGGCTTCGTGGCGGCCGGACTTGATCAGGATGACCGGCTTCAGCCGCGCCGCGACTTTCAGGCCGCTCAAAAAGCGGCGCGCGTCGCGAATGCCTTCGACGTACATCAAAATGCCGGTCGTCCGGGTATCCAGCGCCAGATAGTCCAGGACCTCGCCGAAGTCGATATCGGCCGCACCGCCCATCGACACCACTGTCGAAAAGCCGATGTCGTTCTGCTGCGCCCAGTCCAGAATCGCGGTGCAGACCGCGCCCGATTGCGACAACAGCGCCAGATTGCCGTCCTTGACGGGGCCGTCGCCGAAGGTCGCATTCAGGCGGCTGCCCGGCCGGACCACGCCGAGACAGTTCGGGCCGATGATCCGGATCCCGAAACGGCGCGCAATGTCCAGAATCTCGCCCTGCAGCCGTTTGCCTTCCGCGCCGAGTTCGCCGAAACCGGCGCTGATGATGATCACGCTGCCGATGCCTTTGTCTCCGCATTGATGGACGAGGCCGGGCACGGTAGCGGCCGGGGTAGCGATCACGGCCAGCTCTATCTCCTCGGGAATCGCATTGAGGTCGGGATAGACCTTGCAGCCGAGCAACGTTTCATGCTTCGGGTTGACCGGATAAATGCCGCCTTTGAATCCTCCCTCCAGCACGTTCAGCAGCAGGCGATGCCCGACACTGTCGGGACGCTCGGAGGCGCCGATGATCGCGACCGAGCGGGGAGAGAAAAAACGGCTGAGATAATGAGGGCCCATAATGCTCCGACAAGGGTAATCCGGGGATCGAAAAAATTTTAGCATCGAAAAAGCACAATTCGTGTATTTATTGCCGATTAAAATCCAGACTGGAGTAAAATGCCGTTATCGATCAATCCATATTAACGTTAGATTTATGTTGCAAAACAAATTGATACTGAACTCCGCCCTGCTCGCCAATCTGGTGGTCGGCGGCGGGCTGAGCGGCTGCGCATCCGATCCGACCCAGCCGGCAAAGGACGAATGGGAAGGCTGGAACCGCAACGTTCACGGTTTTAACGACGATCTGGACAAGGCCGTCATCAAGCCCGTCGCAAAAGGATACCAGGAATATGTGCCGGACCCCGTCAATCAGAGCGTGACCAACTTTTTCGGCAATATCAACGATATCGGCATCACCCTGAACGACTTCTTCCAGCTCAAAATGCTGCAGGGCGGCATGGATCTGAGCCGTTTTCTGATCAACACGACCGCCGGAGTCGGCGGACTGTTCGATGTCGCGTCGAAAATCAATCTGCCCAAGCACAACGAGGATTTCGGACAGACCCTGGGCTTTTGGGGCATGCCTTCAGGCAATTATCTGGTATTGCCTCTGTTGGGCCCGAGCTCGCCGCGGGATGCGGTCGGCCTGCTCGGCGACGCCCTGCTGAACCCTTTGACTTATATCTCCTTCGGAAGCAGCGCGGCGGTCGGCGCGGCAATCACCGGGGCCAAGGCGGTCGAGGTCACCGATGCGCGCGCCGATCTGCTCACTTCCGAGAAGATCGTCGATGAAGCGGCGGTCGACCGCTACGATTTCATTAAAAACGCCTATCAGCAAAACCGCGAATATCTTGTCTATGACGGCAATCCGCCGGAACAAAATGCTGACGATATCGATCTAGAGGAAGCGATAACGGGCAGCGGCAAAACGGATCAGACCTACGCTGCGCCATCCTCGGCGGCCGACTCGGGCTTGCCTCCGGTGACGCAAGGCACCAACAACCTCGGACGTACGAACGATCAATCGGGCCCCGCGCCGGTCGTCAATCATTCACGGCGGCTACTCGAACTGATGCCGTCGGAATAAATGAACCCGGTATAAATGAACAAGGATTCATTCCATGAGCAAACCGTCCTATCCCGAAAACTGGCACGACATCGATATTGGGCTTTATTCCCGATCGGTCAAGATTTTCAATCAAGTACGTAAATTGCTCAGCGTCAAAATGAAGCTGCATACTGCGGACCAGGTCGAGAAGGGCGACATTTTTCTGTTCAACCATTTTTCGCGCTTCGAAACCTTCATCCCGCAATTTTTGATTTACGAAAAGACGGGAGCTTACTGCTGCGCGATCGCTTCCGGCGAATTTTTCAGGGAAGACAATGTACTGTCCCGCTATTTGAGCAATGTCGGATGCTTTCCGCACAATCATCCGCGCCTGTTTCAATTGCTCGCCGCGCAGATTCTGCGCGGCCGCAAGGTGATCATCTTTCCGGAAGGGGGCATGGTCAAGGACCACCGGGTGATGGACGTGAAAGGCCATTACAGCGTCTATTCCCGGCTCACGGGCGAACGGCGCAAGCATCATACCGGCGCCGCGGTATTGGCGCAGGGCCTCGAGATCTTCAAGGAAATGATTCGGACCGCCTATCAGGAAAAGAATCATGCGCAACTGGTGCGTTGGAAGGAGCAGCTCGAACTCGACAGCCTGGACCAGTTGCTGACTTCCGCGCTCAAACCCACGCTGATCATTCCTTCCAATATCACGTTTTACCCGATCAGGACGTCCGAAAACTTACTGCTGACCAGCGTCGAGCTGTTTTCCGGCGGCTTGTCCATGCGCCAGACCGAGGAACTGCTGGTCGAAGGCAATATCATTTTCAGAAACACCGACATGGACATCCGGATGGGCATGCCGGTCAATCCGCAGCAAGACTGGAGCTGGAGCACCAAAGCGCTGCAAGACCTGGTGGCGGCCGAGTTGACGTCCCTGGACGATATTTTCACGATGCCGCTGGCGCCCAAAAACTGGAAGCACAAGCTGCTCGGCTCTCTGCTGAAGTCCTCTTCCAATATGACGCGCAACCGCTATATGGAAGAAATCTATGCCAACGTCACGATCAACCTGAGCCATCTGGCTTCGACCCTGATCATGCATTGCATCGAAAACAGCCTGCTGCTGATCGAGCGCCAACGCTTTTACAACGCGCTGTACATCGGCGTGAAGAAGCTCCAGACCAACACGGCCATCCATCTGCATCGAAGCCTGCTGAATCCGAACTATTACCGAAACCTGAACATCGGCACCAATCAGAGTTTCGAGCATTTCATCAATATCGCCAAATTATCCGATTTGATCGTCGAAGAAGGCGAGTATTACCGTTTCCTGCCCAAATTGCTCGAAGAGCATGATTTCGACCTGATCCGTCTGGAAAACCTGATCGCGGTTTACAACAACGAGGCCGAACCGATCGCCGCAGTCAGCAAGACGATGATCGAGGCACTGGCCGAATGCGACCGGCTCGACCCCGAAGAACTCGCCGGCTGGCGGTTCGAAGACGAACAGATGGATCTGAAGTGGGAGCTTCACAAATACACCAAACCAGTCTACGAAGACATCAACGACCACGAAACCGCCACCGAAGACCCCTCGCCTTTTCTGCTCCAGCCGGTCGAAGAAAACGGCATCGGCGTGCTGCTGATTCACGGCCTGCTCGCCAGTCCGGCGGAGATGAAAGGCTATGGCGTCCACCTGATGCACCAGGGCTATACGGTGATGGGCGTCCGTTTGAAAGGGCACGGTTCTTCGCCTTACGCGCTGCGGGACCAAAGCTGGGAAGACTGGTATACTTCGGTCGTCAACGGCTTCGAAATCCTGAAACTGCACTGTCGGAAGATCGTGGTGACCGGGTTTTCCACCGGCGGCGCCCTGGCATTGAAGTTGGCCTCCGAAAATCGCCCGGATATCCTCGGCGTCAGCGTCGCGGCGGTCCCGTTGAAATTCATCAATCCGACTTTCATGCTGATCCCTTTCCTGCACGGTACGAACAAGTTTGTAGACTGGGTATCTTCCTACGAAGGAGTCAAGCCATTCCTGGAGAATGTCTCGGAACATCCGCGCGTCAATTACCGGAACGTGCCGGTCCGTTGCCTTTATGAATTACGGCTTCTGATTCAGCATATGGACGAATTTTTACCCAAGATCGAAATTCCGGTCTTGATCGTTCATGGCGACCATGACCCTGTGGTTTCAGTCAAAAGCGCTTCGGAAATCATGCAGAAAATCAAAGCCCCGGACAGGCAGTTAAAGATACTGAAATCGAACCGGCACGGCATCATCATGGAAAACATCGACGGCATGTGGAAAATCAACGATGACTTTATTATTCATTGCGCGAGTGAAACAAAAGCCGCCGAATTCAGTCGGATTGAGTAAAAATCGTCTTTAGAACCCTGCGGTGAACCGAGCAGCGGCCACCGAAGCAATGCCGTCTCATCCGGCCGGGAGCGATCAACCCATTTTACACCCTACCCATTCCGCTACCGTGACCGTCACCCGGTAAAAAATCAATCCTACTGCATATAAACAGGAGTCGAATTTATGAAAAACGTGGTTATCTCCGGCTATTGTCGGTCACCGTTTACCCCGGCCAACAAGGGCGTGCTGAGCAAAGTCCGCCCCGACGACCTTGCGGCCCAGGTCATAAAAGGATTGATCGACAAAACCGGCGTCGATCCCGCCGACATCGAAGATCTGATTCTCGGCTGCGCCTTTCCGGAAGGCGAACAGGGCATGAACGTCGCCCGGATCGTCGGGCAGATCGCCGAGCTGCCGGTCACCGTCGCCGGCACCACGGTCAACCGGTTCTGCGGCTCGTCGATGCAGTCGATCCATATCGCGGCCGGCGCGATTCAATGGAACGCGGGCGACGCGTTCATCTGCGCCGGCGTCGAGTCGATGTCGCGTGTTCCGATGGGCGGCTTCAACTACATGCCCAATCCGGCGCTCTACCGGAATTATCCGGAAGTCTATATCAGCATGGGCGACACGGCCGAAAATCTGGCCAGGCAATATAACCTCTCGCGCGAAGAACAGGAGTCTTTCGCACTGCTGAGCCAGGAAAGAACTTACAACGCGCAGCTAAAAAACCATTTCCTCGACGAAATCGTTCCGATCCGGACACCGCTGGGGCCGGTGGACCAAGACGGCTGCCTGCGTCCCGACTCGAACGCGGCCGGTTTGGCCCAATTGCCGCCCGCGTTTCAGACCGGCGGCACCGTCACCGCCGGCACTTCGTCGCCGTTGACCGACGGCGCGGCCGCGGTGCTGGTATGCAGCGAAGCGTATGCCGATGCCCACAACCTGCCCAAGCTCGCCCGGATCAAGTCGATCGCGGTATCGGGCTGCGCGCCCGAAATCATGGGCATGGGCCCGGTTTCCGCGACCGAGAAAGCCTTGAAACGTGCAGGGCTCGATCTCGACGACATCGATATCGTCGAACTGAACGAAGCTTTTTCCGCGCAATTTCTCGCCGTTTTGAAAGCGATGCCGATCCCGATTCATAAGCTCAATCTCGACGGCGGCGCGATCGCGCTGGGCCATCCGCTCGGCGCGAGCGGCGCCCGGATTACCGGCAAGGCGGCCAGCCTCCTGGTCCGCGAAGGCAAACGTTACGCGCTGGCCACCCAGTGCATCGGCGGCGGCCAGGGCATTGCCACGATACTGGAGGCGATCCGATGAACATTCAACATGCCGCCGTGGTCGGCGCGGGCGTGATGGGCGCCAGCATCGCCGCCCATCTCAGTAACGCCGGCTGCAAAGTGATGCTGCTGGACATCGTGCCGGAGAATGCTTCGGACCGTTCGGTCATCGCAAAAACCGCGATCGAAAAACTGCTGAAGGCCGACCCGGCGCCGTTCATGCATAAAGACAACGCGAAGCTGATCACGCCCGGCAATATCGAGGACGACCTGCCGAAATTGGCGGAGGTCGACTGGGTAATCGAAGCGGTCATCGAAGACCCCCGCATCAAAAAATCGCTGTACCAAAAACTGGACACGGTGTGCCGAAATGATTGCGTAATTTCCTCGAACACTTCCACCCTGCCCTTGCGTCTGCTGGTCAAGGACCTGCCCGAAAGCTTCCGGCAACGCTTCCTGATCACGCATTTTTTCAATCCGCCGCGCTACATGCGCCTGCTTGAGCTGGTGTCGAGCCCAGAAACACGGCCGGATCTGCTCGAAGCGGTTAAACGGTTTGCCGACATCGAGCTCGGCAAAAATTGCGTAGTCTGTCACGATACGCCAGGCTTCATCGGCAACCGGATCGGCATCTACTGGACCCTTTGCGGCCTGCATGAAGCGATCGCGCTCGATCTGACCGTCGAGCAGGCCGATGCGGTGATTTCGATGCCTTTCGGAATTCCGAAAACCGGGGTTTTCGGCCTGCTCGACCTGGTCGGCCTCGACCTGATTCCGCATATTCTGACCAGCATGAAACAGGCCCTGCCGCCGGGCGATCCGTTTCATGAACTCGGCGAACTGCCGCAAGTCGTGCAGAAGATGATCGCCGACGGCTATACCGGCCGCAAAGGCAAAGGCGGCTTCTACCGGTTGAATAAACAGGGCGGCGGCAAGATCAAGGAATCGGTCGACCTTAAAACCGGCCATTACGCCCCTTCGGTAAAACCCGATACGAACGCCTTGCAGGAAGCGCAAAAAACCGGTTTTCAGGCGCTGCTGTCGAATTCGGACCCGGCTGCGGTTTTCGCTTGGCGGGTGATGTCGAAAACGCTCGGTTACGCGGCGAGCCTCGCGCCCGAAATCAGCGACGATATTGCCGCCATCGATGCGGCAATGCGCGACGGCTACAACTGGAAATCCGGCCCGTTCGAACTGCTCGCTCGGATCGGGGTCGCCTGGTTTGTCGATAAATTGCAATCCGAAAACCGGCCCGTACCGCCGCTGTTGGCGAACAAGCAGCCGCTCTACAAGGCCGAAGCCGGCAAATTGCAGGCGGAAGGTTTCGACGGCGCTTATCGTCCGGTGACACGGGCTCCCGGTATCGAATTACTGTCCGACGTCAAACTGCGCGGTGTCCCGGTGTTGCAAAACCGCTCGGCCAGTCTCTGGGATGCGGGCGACGGCGTCGCCTGCCTGGAATTCCACAGCAAAATGAATACGCTCGACATGGAGATCATGGAACTGATCCGCCAAAGCGTCGACAAAGTGCAAAACGGCTTCAGGGCGCTGGTGATTCACAACGAAGGCGAAAATTTCTCGGCCGGCGCCAATCTCGGCCTGCTGATGCAGGCGATCCACAACCAGGACTGGGACAGCGTCGCCGGTTTGATTAGCACCGGCCAACAGACTTACCAGGTGCTGAAATATGCCCCGTTCCCGGTCGTCGGCGCGCCAAGCGGCCTGGCCTTGGGCGGCGGCTGCGAAATCCTGCTGCACTGCGACGCGATCCAGGCTCATGCGGAACTTTACATGGGCCTCGTCGAAGTCGGCGTCGGCCTGATTCCGGGCTGGGGCGGTTGCAAGGAATACCTCAGGCGCTGGATCGCCTTTCCGAAAAAACCGGGCGGCCCGATTCCGCCACTGGTAAAGGCGTTCCAAACGGTCAGCCTGGCGACCGTCTCGAAATCGGCGGCCGATGCGAAAGAACTGCTCTACCTGGGCAAGAACGACGGCATCACAATGAACAAATTGCGCCTGCTGGCCGATGCGAAGGCAAAGGCGCTGGCGCTGGCCGAAAACTATGTCCCGCCGCAGCCGGTCGTATTTTCGTTGCCCGGCAAGACAGCCCGCGTGATGCTGAACATGGGCGTCAAAGCCTATCATGCGCTCGGCAAGACCACCGATTACGACCTCGTGGTGCTCAGCCAACTGGCCAGGGTGCTCAGCGGCGGCGACGCCGATATCACCCAGCCGTTGACCGAAGACGACATTCTCGCGTTAGAATGCGAAGCGTTCGTCGAACTGGTCAAGCAGCCGGGCACGCTGGCCAGGCTCGACCATATGCTGAAAACCGGCAAGCCGCTGAGAAATTGACTTTAGGATGCGGCTAAAAATAATTTTCTGAAATGGAGCCTAATTGTCCCCACGCAGAAGGCTCGTCGTGATACCCCCATTGGACAGCCTAATACCCATACATGGACCGGCAGGAGTTCAAAGCAAGCTTTGAACTCCGATGCAGTGCAGTTTGGCTGGGCTTGGGTATAAGAACTATAAAAATGAAGTGTCTGTAAACGCGGCGCTTCCGACAGCAACAGGAGAAATCGTCATGCTCTGGTTCATTGCTTTAATCGCCCTGGTATTGGCAGTCTGCTACCGGCGCACTTCCTTATTGATGGCCACCTGGGTGATAGGCCTGTGGCTGATGGCCTACCTATTGGCCTATGGCGTAACGCCTTTCAGCCAGGGCTTATGGGCTTTGTATCTGCTCATCTTCATGCCGCTGAACATCAATACCCTGCGCATGAAATGGATCAGCCGGCCGATGTTCAAACTGATGAAAGCGGCCTTGCCGCCGATGTCGCAGACTGAGCGGGAAGCGCTCGAAGCCGGCACGGTCTGGTGGGACGCGGAACTGTTCTCGGGCAAGCCGAACTGGAAAATGCTGCAGGACCTGCCCCCCACCCGCCTGTCCGCCGAGGAACAGGCTTTCATCGACGGGCCGGTCGAAACCCTGTGCGCGATGCTGAACGACTGGGACATCACCCGCAACCGGATGGACTTGCCCCAGGAAGTCTGGGACTACATCAAACGCGAAAAATTTTGCGGGATGATCATCCCGAAGCGCTACGGCGGCCTCGAATTTTCCGAAATGGCGCATTCGGAAGTGGTGATGAAGCTTTCGAGCCGCAGCTCGACCGCCGCGGTGACCGTAATGGTACCCAACTCGCTCGGGCCTGCGAAGCTGCTGCTGGTCTACGGCACCGAGGAGCAAAAAAACCATTATCTGCCGCGTCTTGCGAACGGCGAGGAAATTCCGGCCTTCGCGCTGACCGGTCCGCACGCCGGAAGCGACGCGGGCGCGATGCCCGATACCGGCATCGTCTGTTACCAGGACTTCAAAGGCCGAAAAACCCTCGGTATCCGGTTGAACTGGGAAAAACGCTACATCACGCTTGGCCCTGTCGCGACCGTTTTGGGTTTGGCGTTCAAACTCTACGACCCTGACCATTTAATAGGCGGCAGGGAAAATATCGGCATCACCCTCGCACTGATTCCGACCCATACGCCGGGCATATCGATCGGCCGCCGGCATTTTCCGCTCGACTCCGCCTTCCAGAACGGCCCGAACGGGGGCAAGGACGTATTCATTCCGATGGACTGGGTGATCGGCGGGATCGATCAGATCGGCAACGGCTGGAAAATGCTGATGCAGTGCCTCGCGACCGGACGCGCGATCTCATTGCCCGCGCTCAGCGTCGGCGGCGCCAAATTCACCAGCCGCAATACCGGCGCGTATGCGCGCATCCGCAAACAGTTCAACGTGCCGATCGGCGAATTCGAAGGCGTCGAAGAGCCGCTCGCGCACCTGGCAGGCCAGACCTACCTGATGGACGCCGCGCGCAAGGTCACCTGCGCCGCGCTCGACCAGGGCGAAAAGCCGTCGGTGATCTCCGCGATTCTGAAATACGAACTGACCGAGCGGATGCGCAAGGTGATCAACGACGGGATGGACATCCAGGGCGGCTCCGGCATCTGCCTGGGGCCGCGGAACTATCTCGGCCGTCTGTACGAGGTGATTCCGGTCGGCATCACCGTCGAAGGCGCGAACATCCTGACCCGCACGATGATGATTTTCGGCCAGGGCGCGATCCGCTGCCATCCTTACATTCAAAAGGAAATGGCCGTTTTGAACCGGAGCGATGCCGAAGCCGCCGCCGAACAATTCGACCGGATACTGTTCGAACACATCGGTTTTTTCATGCGCAACCTGGCTGCCAGCTTCTGGTTCGGACTGAGTGGTGGCCGCCTGGCTTCGATGCCCGGCGACAGGCACACCAAGCGCTATTATCGGAAAATCGCCCGTTTCAGCGCCGGTTTCGCGCTACTGGCAGACTTTGCTTTGTTGACGCTGGGCGGCGCCCTGAAGCGACGGGAACGGCTGTCCGGCCGCTTCGCCGACGCGCTCGGCAGCCTGTATCTGTGCTCCTGCGCACTGAAGCACTACCAGAACGAAGGCGGCAGCGAAGACGACCTGCCCTTGCTGGACTGGGCCTGCCAACAGAGCCTGTATCAAACACAGCAAGCCCTGACGGAAATCTTGTGGAAGCTGCCGATGCGCCCTGCCGTCTGGCTGCTGCGCCTGTTCGTCTTCCCGCTCGGCAAACCCTGCCTGCCGCCCGGCGAGCGGCTGATTCACCAAACTGCGTCGGTTCTTCTAAGCGAATCGCCCGCGCGCGACCGCCTGACCCACGGCATTTACATCAACAACCAGCCGGACGACCCGACCGGCCGGATCGAGGTCGCATTCAAGGCCATACTCGCCGCCGCACCGGTCGAAGCGAAGATCCGCCAGGCGCAAAAGAAAAAGCTGCTAAGCAAAGGCGATCCCTCGCATGCCGCCGCCGAAGCCCTGGCAAAAGGCCTCCTCACCGAACTGGAAGCCGGCCTGATCGACGCCGCCAACAAAGCCCGGCTCGCGGCGATCACGGTGGACGATTTCAGCCCGGAAGAATTGACTGGGATCGAGAAAGCGTAAAATTTTTGTGGGCGCATTAGCGCCCTGCAGGGTGTATCTATTCGGTAATCCCCGCTCTCGCCGGACAGAGAGCGGAAGGTTTACAAATCATTCAAGTTCGGAAATTTGCTGGAGCCAAAGGAAATCGGCTCCAGTAGACATCATCCGCGTACTGCGGGCAGTTCGTTAATTTCGCTCGACCAGAGACACGTCTCTCACCGCCCCTCTGGCGGCAGATGTAGCCATGGCGGCATAGGCTCTGAGCGCTGCCGACACGTTGCGCTGGCGGCCGACGGGTTTCCAAGCCCTTGGGCCTTTGGCGATCATCGCCGCGCGGCGGCGCTCAAGCTCTTCGACAGACACGGCCAGATGGATACGGCGATTGGGAATATCGATTTCTATCGTATCGCCTTCTTCCACCAAACCGATGGCGCCGCCCTCGGCCGCCTCGGGCGAGGCGTGGCCGATACTCAGGCCGGACGTGCCGCCGGAAAAACGGCCATCGGTGAGCAGTGCGCAGGTTTTGCCCAAGCCCTTGGACTTCAGATAACTGGTCGGATACAGCATTTCCTGCATGCCGGGGCCGCCTTTCGGGCCTTCGTACCGGATCACAACCACGTCGCCCGGCTGGATTTGATCGCCAAGAATGCCGGTAACCGCAGCATCCTGGCTTTCGAAGACACGGGCACGGCCGGTAAACTTGAGGATGCTATCGTCTACCCCGGCCGTCTTGACGATGCAACCATCCAGCGCAATATTGCCGTGCAATACCGCCAGGCCGCCGTCCTGGGAATAAGCGTGCGCTTTGTCGCGGATACAGCCGTTGACGCGGTCGTCGTCCAATTCCGGATAGCGCCGGGACTGCGAAAAGGCGACCGTAGTGGGTATTCCGCCGGGTGCGGCGCGAAAAAACGTCTTGACCGCTTCGTCCCGGGTACGCTGAATGTCCCATTGTTCCAGCGCGGTACCCAGGGTGACGCTATGCACGGTCGGCACTTCGCGATTGATGACGCCGGCGTGATCGAGTTCCCCCAAAATGCCCATCACGCCGCCGGCGCGGTGAACGTCTTCCATATGATATTTCTGTGTAGCCGGTGCGACCTTGCACAGGCAGGGCACGCGCCGCGAAATCGTATCGATGTCCGACATGGTAAAATCGACTCCAGCCTCGTGCGCCGCCGCCAGCAAGTGCAGCACGGTATTGGTGGAACCGCCCATGGCCACATCCAGACTCATGGCATTTTGAAACGCTTCGAATGTCGCGATCGAGCGCGGCAGCACACTGGCATCGTCTTGCTCATAATAACGCTTGGCCAGTTCGACGATCAGGCGGCCGGCGCGCAGGAACAACTGCTCGCGGTCGGCGTGCGTGGCCACCAGCGATCCGTTGCCGGGCAAACTGAGTCCCAGCGCTTCGGTCAGACAATTCATGGAGTTGGCCGTAAACATGCCTGAGCAGGAGCCGCAGGTTGGACACGCGGACCGTTCCACCGCAGCCACTTCCTCGTCGCTGACGCGATCGTCGGCCGCTTCCACCATCGCATCCACCAGATCCAGCGCGCGAATTTCGCCTCTCCAGTTAACCTTGCCCGCTTCCATGGGGCCGCCGGACACGAACACCACAGGAATGTTCAGGCGCAACGCGGCCATCATCATGCCCGGGGTGATTTTGTCGCAATTGGAAATGCAGACCAAGGCGTCGGCACAGTGCGCGTTGACCATGTACTCCACACTGTCGGCGATCAGGTCGCGGCTAGGCAAGCTGTAAAGCATCCCCTCATGACCCATGGCGATACCATCGTCCACCGCTATGGTATTGAATTCCTTGGCCACGCCTCCGGCTTTTTCGATTTCTCTCGCGACCAGCTGGCCCATATCTTTCAGATGCACATGACCGGGCACGAATTGAGTAAAGGAATTGGCAATAGCGATGATCGGTTTGGAAAAGTCTTCGTCTTTCATGCCGGTGGCGCGCCACAAGGCGCGTGCACCCGACATGTTGCGACCGGAAGTGCTGGTATGGGAACGGTATTGGGGCATAATAAATCTCGAAGGACCTTAATGTTTGGAATTGAAGCTTTAGATAATACCCCAATCGAACGTTCATCTCCACTGACGTCGCAACGCATGTTATAGAATTAAGGATTTGGTCGATCATCACTTCCCCTTTTCGTTCTACCCGCCGAACGCTTATCGTGATACCCCTTGTCAGCCCGGGCTATGTAGGGTATATGGTACGCTCGACTGCCTCCCATCGGCTTTTCGGGTTAAAATAAGCAATTGAGTTGAATTGTTGCCTTTCGCTATGTCGATCACCCGTCCTATCGTACTCTGCTTTTCCGGCCATGACCCGAGCGGCGGGGCCGGCGTGCAGGCCGATATCGAAACGCTGGTCAGCCAGCATTGCCATGCCGCGAGCGTGATTACCGCGCTGACCGAGCAGGATACTCGAAACGTCAAGAAGCTGTTGCCGCAGAACCCCGAAGACATCATTAACCAGGCCGAAACCGTGTTGGCGGATCTGGACGTCAAGGTCTTCAAAATCGGCCTGATCGGCCATCATAAAACCGCCGAAGCGATCCATGCGATCCTGCAACAGCATCCGCACATTCCGGTCGTGCTCGATCCGGTGCTCGCGGCCGGCGGCGGCGCGGAAATGTCGGATCGGAAATTGATCGATGCGATCGTCGATCTCCTGCTGCCACGTACGACCGTGCTGACGCCCAACAGTCAGGAAGCGCGCCAGCTGGCAGGGCTCGTGGATCTGGACGAATGCGGGCCGGCTTTGCTGGAAAAAGGCTGCCGCTATGTACTGGTTACCGGCGCGCACGAAACGACGCCGACGGTCAGCAACCGACTCTATCACGACGGACGCCGTATCGAAACCTTCCATTGGGACCGGCTGCCCGAAAGCTATCACGGCTCCGGCTGCACGATGGCGGCCTGCATCGCGGGGCTTCTGGCCCAGGGGCTGACTCCGGCACAGGCCGCTTACGAAGCGCAGGAATATACCTGGAATGCGCTGCGGCACGGCTATCCGCCCGGCAAGGGCCAGCACAATCCGGACCGCCTGTTCTGGATGGAGGCGGGCGTATGAGATTCCCTCCACGCGGGCTGTACGCAATCACCCAAACCGACGGCAAATCGCCGGCCACGGTCATCGCCGAAGTCGAGGCCGCGATTCGCGGCGGCGCGGTCGTCGTACAATACCGCGACAAACATCCCCACGATGCGCTGACTTTGGCCCGCGAACTGGTCAAGGTCTGCCACCGGCATCGAGTCCCGCTGCTGATCAACGACAACATCGGACTGACGCTGGAAGCCGGCGCCGACGGCGTGCATCTCGGCAAGAATGACGGCCATATCCGCGAGGCCCGGGAGCGGCTCGGCACCGATGCGATCATCGGCATTTCCTGCTACGACTCGCTCGAACGGGCGCTGGAAGCCCAGGCGCACGGCGCAACTTATGCGGCTTTCGGACGTTTTTTCCCTTCCGGCACGAAGCCTTTGGCTTCTCCCGCGCATCCGGATACGCTTCGGCAGGCCAAGCAGGCGCTGTCGATTCCGATCGTCGCGATCGGCGGCATTCTGCCCGAAAACGGCGCGGCGCTGCTCGCGGCCGGAGCCGATTTGCTGGCCGTGATCGGCGGTATTTTCGACCGCGATCCGGAGCTTTCGGCCCACGCCTATCAACGCCTGTTCGATAGCCAATGAAATTCCCGTTACTGGTTTTGTTCGGACTACTGGCCGCCTGCGCCCCTACCGCTCACAAGCCGGAAGATCGTTTGAAGGACGGCAAGCAGTTGGCCTTCGACCGCAACAAAGGCAACTGCCTAGCCTGCCACGCGATCGACGGCGGCGAATCGCCCGGCGATATCGGCCCACCGCTGGCGGCTTTGAAAACGCGTTTCAAGGATAAAGCGCCGCTGCGAGAACAGATCTTCAACGCGACCCGCTTCAACCCCGAAACCAGTATGCCGCCGTTCGGCAGAAACAGGATTCTCACTCCCGACGAAATCGACCGGATCGTCGACTATTTATGGAGTCTGCCATGACCACCCGCCGCTCTTTCCTTGGAAAATCGCTGGCTTTCAGCGCCTATTCGCTGGCTTCGACCTTGGGCCTGTTTGCGCCGCTCAAGGTATTCGCCGAATGGCGGGCCGAAAACTTCAAACAAGGCCCGCTCGAAGAATCGCTGAAACGATCATTCAAGGACCAAAAAATCACCGAAAGCAAAGACATCGAAATCAAGATTCCGCTGATCGCCGAAAACGGCGCGATCGTGCCGATCACGGTCAGCAGTTCCCTGCCCGGCGTCAGCACCGTCTCGATCTTCGTGGCGAAAAATCCGGTACCGCTGGCCGCGTGCTTCGAGCTATCGCCCGATCTCGATCCCGTCGTTTCGGCACGCCTGAAAATGGCCGAGACCTCCGAAGTGATCGCGGTCGCGGAAACCTCTGGCGGCCTGTACAGCGCCAGACAACTGGTCAAAGTCACGATCGGCGGTTGCGGAGGTTGAAAAATGTCTAGCATCAAAATTCGCGCCAAACGCCTCGAAGCCAAGACTCAGATCCGGACCCTGATCACGCACCCGATGGAAACCGGCCGCAGCAAGGATCCGAAGACGAACCAACCGATTCCGGCCCATTTCATCCGGGAACTGAGGTTGAGCCACAACGACAAGACGGTCATGAACTGCCAGGTGGGCATGAGCATTTCGAAAGACCCGTATTTCGCGTTCATGCTGAAAGGCGGCGAGCCCGGCGACAAAATCAAGATCGAATGGATCGACAATCTCGGCAATGAAGACAGCGAAGAGCATGTCCTCAAATGAAGGTAGGGTACGCTGTGCGTACCTTTTTCAAATCTTTCGTAAGTGTCAAAATTTCAGAAAGGTACGCACAGCGTACCCTACGAAAAGCGTTTTGCTCTCTGGCCTCCTGCTTGTCGCTTTCCCCCTGCATGCCGCACCGCAGCAAGACCGGCAGCAATTCAGGGAACATTACCGCCGGCTCTTCCCGCAGTTGCACCTGAGCGATTACGCCAACGGCGTCTATGCGATCGACCCGGTCGCGCGCGAATCCTGGCAGGCGATCGAAGAATTTCCGCCTTATGAAGAGGCGATCGAACAAGGCGAAAAGCTGTTCAATATGCCTTTTCCGCAAACCGGCGGCCGCTATGCCGACTGTTTTCCGAATAAAGGCATCGGTATCGCGCATCGCTATCCGCAATGGGATAAAGACAAAGGCGAAGTCGTCACGCTCGCCCAAGCGCTGAACGACTGCCGGGAAAGAAACCGCGAAAAACCGCTGGACGCCGAAACAGGCGAGATCACCCAACTGCTCGCCTACATGGCCTACACCTCGCACGGGAAAGCGATCAAAACGGTGATTCCTGAAGCCGACCTGCGTGCCCTAGCAGCTTATCAACAAGGCAAGGACTTTTATTACGAACGCCACGGCCAACTGAATTTCGCCTGCGCGACCTGCCATGTGCAAAACGCCGGCAAGCGCCTCCGTTCCGAAATCCTCGGCGCATCGCTCGGCCATACCGCCAACTGGCCGGCTTACCGGTTGAAATGGAGCGAAATGGGCACCCTGCACCGGCGTTTTCGCGAATGCCTGACGCAAATCAGAGCCGAAGCACCGCCCGCGCAAAGCGCCGTCCTGCGCAATCTCGAATATTTCCTGAGCTACATGAGCAACGGCGTTCCGATCTCCGGACCCAGTACACGCAAATGATCAAAATCCAACCCGCCTGCGGCGACATCCACGAACCCGGACTGATTCCGCTGAACGATGCGCTGGCCCGCATTCTGGCCGCATCGCCGCCGCTTGGCGGCTACGAACGGGTGAATATCGAAAATGCGCGCGGCCGTACCCTGGCCGAAGCCATCACGGCCGATTTCAATGTACCGGGGCATACCAACTCGGCGGTCGACGGTTATGCGCTGAACGGGGCCGATTTGCCGGCGGAAGGCACGCGCATTTTGGAGATTGCCGGCAAGGCTTACGCCGGCGAACCATTTCAGGGCAAGCTCAATCCCGGCCAATGCCTGCGCATCATGACGGGCGCCCCGATGCCGGAAGGGCTCGATACGGTGGTCATGCAGGAACATGCGGAACGGCGCGGCAATACCGTGCTGATCGACGGACGCCATAAGCCGGGCCAGAACGTGCGCCGGGCCGGCGAAGACATCCGTCAAGGCCAGACGATCCTCTATCCGGGCAAATGGCTGACCCCGCCCGACATTGGCCTGCTCGCTTCACTCGGCATTCCCGAAATCAATGTGGTCCGCAAACTCCGGATCGCGATCGCCTCGACCGGGGACGAAATTTTCAGTATCGGAACGACGCCCAAGGCGGGCGGCCTCTACGACAGCAACCGCTACAGCCTGTGGGCGGCGCTCGATCGGCCCGATATCGAAGTGATCAATCTCGGCATCGTCGAAGACCGGCCCGACGCACTGCTGAACGCTTTCGATCAGGCCGCCGAGTTCACCGATGTGATCGTTTCGACCGGCGGCGTTTCTTCGGGGGAAGCCGATTACACCAAAACCGCGCTGCAAGCTTCGGGACGGATCGGCTTCTGGAAGGTCGCGGTCAAACCCGGCCGCCCTCTTGCCTTCGGCCGGATCGGCAATGGGGTATTCTTCGGGTTGCCCGGCAACCCGGTCGCGGTCATGGTGACTTTTTATCTCCTTGTTCTGCCCGCGCTCGAAAAAATGCTCGGAATCGATAACAAGCCGATCGTGCCGGTTTTCCGGGCCCGAACGCTGGACGACCTGCGCAAGAAGCCGGGACGCACCGAAGTCCCCCGAGGGATCATCGGCCCGGATCGAAACGGCGAATGGACAGTTCGAAGCACCGGCAATCAGGGTTCTGGCATCTTGAGTTCGATGAGCCTCGCGAACGCTTTGATCATTCTGGAACACGACAGGGGCAACGTAAAAGCCGGAGAGACGGTCTGGGTGAAACCGTTCGCCGGCTTGTTCTAAGTAAAAAAGGCCGCTTCTGCGGCCTTTTTCAAAGGTCAGGAATTCGCCGTTTCAAGCCGAGTTAGGCTGGCCGCTTTTTCCGCTCCGCGCATACCTGAAGCACAGATAGCCGATCACGATGCAGACCGCAACCGTAAACAGGAACTTTTTGACCTTGACGAACGATTCGTCGCCCTCGATGCCGACCGAGAACGGAATATGCGTATCGACTTTTTCGTTATCGTTGTCGATGGTCACGTGAACCAGATAATTGCCGGCGCCGAACTGGTTGAAATCGACCGCACCTTCCACCGTACCGGTTTTGCTGGCGCTTGGCGGCCGATAGAAAATCCGCGTGCCTTCCGGCTCCTTGGTGACTTCGAATTCGATGCTGACATGGCGCAACTGCTTGCCTTCGTAATCGAAAACCAGATTGGTCATGCCGACCTTCGGTATCGATCTGCAGTAGCTCTTGTTTTCGCTGAAAGTCGGCGTATAGGCCGCGAAATGAATCCACTCGTTGCTGACTTTGATTCTGCACGGATCCGCATCGTTTGCATCGCCCCGATGGGCATAAACGGGCTGCTGCAAGATTAAGGCAAACATCAGCAGATGCGCCAGCCGCACCACCCGCTTTGCCGAGCGCAACACTAAACTTTGTCCTCTACTCCAGGAACTTCCTGTTTTTTGTCCGTGCCGTTTTGTTATTTTCATTATTAACCTCCACACATAAGAACAATTCGGCTATGGCTAGCCGATACCTTCGACTCTCGCGTTGAAATGCCGCCTGCGCTGCATCATTTAAAATAAACAAGCCTTTATCCCTACTGAATCGGTCGGGAAACGCGGGCAACGGCCTGATAATATACCCTTTCTTCCGCCATTCCAAAGATGGCCGCTTAAAAAATTCTTCCTCCGCATCAACGGCAGCCCGCTCCGCTTCGAAAATACCATTGTTTGCTCGGGCCGGCGCAATGATGGTAATTTATGGATTCTTTCGGATCGGCAACTTCGCCCTGCGATTTGCGGGATGCATCCAGACCGCGATCGTCAACGCTTCTTTGGAGATTGACTCATGACTTGGCTTCCCAATCTACTGACGCTTTCGCGCATTGTTATGCTGCTGCCCGTGATGGGACTCCTTGCAGAGACGGATTCGGCCGACTACCGATGGGCTTTTGCCCTGTTTCTGGCGGCCGGTCTGACCGATCTGGTAGATGGCTGGGCGGCAAGGCGCCTCAATTGCGTCAGCAACGTCGGTGCGTTTCTCGATCCCTTGGCGGACAAGATTATGTCCAACGTGCTGCTGGTATTCCTGGCCTGCCGCTATCCGGCCTGGATTCCGCTGTGGATGGTGTTGCTGCTGCTCGCGCGCGAATTTGCGGTGCAGGGATTCCGCAGCATGGCGCCCTGTCTGGGCGTAATGATCCGGACCGAACGCCTGAGCAAACTGAAGACTTTGTTTCAACTGATCGCCGCCGGCGCGGTGATCGCGGGATTGGGATGGGAGAGTCTATCGACCATTGCGGCTCCGGTCGCATTGACCAGCCTGATCCTGGCTTTGGCATCGGGCTACATCTCGATGACGACAATATTCATCAGGAATGCCGATCTCTGGTCCCGGCGGCCGCTGGACATGGAATCCCGCTGAAGCGGGTTCGTTTCGCGCCCCCGTCGGCCGCCCCTGGCACATCGCGGAACAAATGCGCCTTCTCGGCCTACTGCATCGACGCGCCCGCTTTCGAGGCATCGGTGATGGTGACGTCAACGCGGCGGTTTTGCTGCCTTCCTGCCGAAGTCGAGTTCGAAGCGATCGGAAAGTTCTCCCCCATGCCTTGCACCGTCATGCGTTGCGCCGAGATCCCGTTACCTGCCAGAAAGTCCCTGACCGCTTCCGCTCGTCTAGAGGAAAGCTCTTCGTTGTAAGCCTCCGAACCTCGGCTGTCGGTATAGCCTTCGATCTTTACCATGGTATCGGCATGCTGCCTTAAATAGTCGACGAGCGGATATAGTTTCTGCAGACTGCCGGGTTTGAGATCGGCGCGGGCCGTATCGAACAAAACGTCCCCCAGCGTCACCAGAATGCCTTCCGGCACCTTTCTGGCTTTCAGTTTCTGAATTTCGGCATCGCGGGCTTCCAGGCGTATCTGGTCTTTCTGGGCGCTGAAGTTTTTGAAGTCTCTGTCCGAGGCACTTCGCTCGGCATTTGCCCGCGCCAGCGCCAGCTTGAGAGTCGTCAGATAGGAAAGGTGCGACGTCTCATCAAAATCTTCGTCCTCTTCCCAGGTATTTTCCGCCTGCTGCAACAGATTTTGCGCCGCGAACAAGTCGGCGGAAGCATAGGACCGAACGGCAGGGTCGTGCATCGTTTGCTGATAGTCCGCTCGCGCTCTTTCCAGAGCCATAGGAGGATTCGACGCACAAGCCGTAATCAATCCGCTGGATAAGACAAGCCCCATACTCAACCATTTACCCGGTTGAAACAAAATTTGTGCTGCCACGGTACACCTCCGAATGGTTCGTTTACTGTCCTTGGATTTGTCGGGAAGATTCCTCTTTCAGTGCCTCGATCGCCTTCTTCATGTCATCCACCTCTTTGGCCTGTTTCGCCGCGGCGGCTTTGGCGTTGGCTAATGTCGCTTCGGCAACGGCTTCCTGAGCCAACCTGCGCGCGTCGTCGTTTTCATCGTCGTCGACGGCCTTGTTGGCCCGATTGAGTTTTGCGCGAGCACTGGTCAAAAGTTCGGGCTCGAATTGTTCGGCGCCGCTTCGGCCGGCGTCCTGTATCGCGAACTCGGCCTTCGCCAGCGTATCCCGAGGCGGCGCCGAACTGCAGCCGGTCAGCGCCATCGTCAAACTTGCCGGCGCGGCTAGAACTCCCAATCTCAAAAACATATTCACTTTAAACATATTGCGCACCTTAAATTCGAACAGCATTGTTTTAACGAAACGGTTAGGAATGAGTCAGATACACAACCCCGCTGACTTATTAATACGATTCCGTCAATAATTTCCAGTTCAGAGTTCGGCCCGCTTTTTATATGGTATAAAGGTATAGAATTTAAAATATATACACTACTCATTCTTCGTCCATGAAAAAACTGATCTTTTTATTTCTGGCAGGCCTTACCGCCTGCGCACGGCATCATGACCCGGCCATATTGTCCGGCTCGCTCGAATGGATCGATTTGAGCCATAGCTACGATAAAAACACTTTGTACTGGCCGAATAATGCCAAAGGATTCGAGCACGTGACCGATGCGGACGGCAAAACACCGCTCGGCTATTACTACTCTTCCTACAGCCTCTGTACGCCGGAACATGGCGGCACGCATCTGGATGCGCCGGTCCATTTCGCGGAAAACGGGCAGGCAGTGGACGGGATTCCGCTGAAAAGCCTGATTGGCGACGCGGTGATGATCGATGTTTCAGCTAAGGCGCTGGCGGACCGGGATTATCAGATCCGAATCGAGGACATCCAGAACTGGGAAAAGGAGCATGGCGCGATTCCGGACAATACGATTGTCCTGTTCAGGACCGGCTACGGAGCGTTTTACCCGGACCGGGCCGGCTATTTCGGCACCCCGAAAACCGGTCCCGAAGCGATACCCGAACTGCATTTTCCCGGCATCGGCCCGGCGGCGGCTGCGTGGCTGGTCGAGAACAGAAATATCAAGGCGGCGGGACTGGACACGCCGAGCCTCGATTACGGCCAGTCGAAAGACTTCAAGACGCATCGGATTTTGTTGGGCCATAGCAAACCCGGCTTCGAAAACCTGGCCAATCTGGAGAAACTCCCGGCCGAAGGCATTTATGTGGTGGCCCTGCCGATGAAAATAGCCAAAGGCAGCGGCGCGCCGCTGCGGATTGTCGCCGGACTGGCATCCCGATCCCGATAAGGCATACTGGAGCGCCGCCCACTCGCGACTTGAAGCAGGCGGCGCTTCATAGCTGATCCGGGCTACGGCTCTGCAACAAGACGAGCATTCTGCATATCGATTAGCTAGAGCATTTTCATCTCGCGTGTAGGGGCACAATACCGTTAAGTCAAGCCGTCATCTCGGCAGGGATTGCCGAGATCCAGATGACAGGGATGTATGAGAACCCGCCATCCTTGGCTTCTGGATTCGGCAACCGTTCCATGCGTTGCTCTAACGCCTGCATCTTTACAAGTCGTCCGGCAATCCTTGCCGGAATGACGAGTTTCCCTTAACTTAGCGGCATGGCTTATGAACGTAAACCCGAAACGAAAATGCTCTAGACAGGTTCCGGACTCACCGGCGCAGAGCCCTGGGGACTATGAGAGAGCCGTGACGTTCCGAATCTTGCCGATCAATGCGGCGAAACCCGAAACCACGGGCTTTTTCCCGCCGACCAGCACCGCCAGCAACTCGTCGTCTTCCCACTCCAACAAGCCGGCGAACCGGTTTCGTTCATCCTGATCCGCCGGAAGATAATGCGTTTCCAGATAGTGCAGCAGCAAAATATCCAGCTCCACGACGCCTCGGCGGCATCGCCATTTCAGCTTTTCGAACGAACGCATCAACCTTCCTGCCGTTGCAGCAGGAGCTTCTTGATTTCCGCGATGGCTTTGGCCGGATTCAGACTTTTCGGGCAGGTATCGGTGCAGTTCATGATCGTATGGCAGCGGTACAGCTTGAACGGATCCTCAAGTTCGTCGAGACGTTCGCCGGTATTTTCGTCGCGGCTGTCATTAAGCCAGCGATAGGCCTGCAGGAGCACCGCCGGCCCCAGGTAACGCTCGCTGTTCCACCAATAGCTCGGGCAGCTCGCCGAGCAACAGAAGCACAGAATGCAATCGTACAACCCGTCCAGTTTGGCGCGGTCATCGCGGCTTTGCAGGCGTTCTCTGTCGGCGGGCGGCGGCGTCTGGGTTTCGATCCAGGGTTTGATCGAGGCGTATTGGGCGAATAAATGGTTCAGGTCGGGCACCAGGTCTTTCACCACCTGGGCATGCGGCAACGGAAATATCCTTACCGTGTCGGGCAGCGAATCGAGCGATTTGGTGCAGGCCAGGGTATTTTTGCCGTCGATGTTCATCGCGCAGGAACCGCAAACCCCTTCCCGGCAGGAGCGGCGGAACGTCAGGGTGCTGTCGATTTCGTTCTTGATCTTGATGATCGCATCGAGCACCATCGCACCGCAGTGTTCCGCGTCCAGTTCATAAACGTCGATGCGCGGATTCTCGCCGGTTTCCGGGTCCCACCGGTAGATCTCGAAGCGGCGGATGTTTTTGACGCCAGCGGGCGCATGATGCGTTTTTCCCTTCAGCACGCGCGAGTTTTTCGGCAGAGTAAATTCGGCCATCAATAGATCCTCTCTTTCGGTGGGAAAGCATCGACTTCGTCGGTCAGGGTATAGAGATGCACCGGCCGGTAGTCGATTTTGACCTGATTGTCCGGCAGCCAGGTCAGCGTATGTTTGAGCCAATTCGCATCGTCGCGGTTCGGATAATCTTCGCGCGCATGCCCTCCCCGGCTTTCCTTCCGGTTGCCGGCCGCGCTAATCGTGACCAGCGCCTGGCTCAGCAGGTTATCGAGCTCCAGCGTTTCGACCAAGTCGGTGTTCCAGATCAGCGAACGGTCGTTCAGGGAAACATCCGCAAACGAGGCGCGAATCTCGGCCATCGCCTTGATTCCTTCGTCAAGGGTCGATTGGGTCCGGAACACGGCCGCCTTCGCCTGCATCGTTGTCTGCATGTCCAGCCGAATCTCGGCGGTCGGCCGACCGCCCTGCGCATGGCGAATTTTGTCGAAACGGGCAATCGCCTGGTCGGCCGCCTCCTTGCGCAGCGGCTTATGCGCATCGCCCGGTTTGATCAACTGGGCGCAGCGGATTGCGGCGGCGCGCCCGAACACGATGATGTCGAGCAGCGAGTTCGAACCGAGCCGGTTTGCGCCGTGCACCGAGACGCAGGCCGCCTCGCCGATCGCCATCAGGCCCGGCACCACATGATCGGGATTGCCGTCCTTCAGCGTCACGACTTCGGTATTGTAGTTGGTCGGAATGCCGCCCATGTTGTAGTGCACGGTCGGCAGGACCGGAATCGGTTCCTTGGTCACGTCGACGCCGGCGAAAATGCGCGAGGTTTCGGCGATGCCGGGCAGACGTTCGTGAATGATCGCCGGATCCAGATGTTCGATGTGCAGATAGATGTGATCTTTCAGCCTGCCGATGCCGCGGCCCTCGTTGATCTCGATCGTCATCGCCCGGCTGACGATGTCGCGAGAAGCCAGGTCGCGCGCGGACGGTGCATAGCGCTCCATGAAGCGCTCGCCCTCGGAATTGGTCAGATAGCCGCCCTCCCCGCGCACGCCTTCGGTGATCAGGCAGCCCGAGCCGTAGATGCCGGTCGGATGAAACTGCACGAATTCCATGTCCTGCAGCGGCAGGCCCGCGCGCAGCACCATCGCGTTGCCGTCGCCGGTCACCGTATGCGCCGAAGTACAGGAGAAATAGCTGCGCCCGTAGCCGCCGGTCGCGAGTACGGTCATATGCGCCTTGAACAGATGCAGCGAGCCGTCATCCAGAGACCAGGCCAGCACCCCGCGACAGGCGCCGTCTTCCATGATCAGGTCGAGCACGATAAATTCGACGAAGAATTCGGCGTTGTGCTTCAGCGACTGCTGGTACAAGGTGTGCAGGATCGCATGGCCGGTCTTGTCCGCCGCCGCGCAGGTGCGTTGGGCGCGTCCCTTGCCGTAACCGGTGGTCATACCGCCGAACGCGCGCTGGTAGATCTTGCCTTCCGGCGTCCTGGAAAACGGCACCCCGTAATGTTCCAGTTCGATCACCGCGGGAATCGCTTCCCGGCACATGTATTCGATCGCATCCTGGTCGCCGAGCCAGTCGGAACCTTTGATCGTATCGTACATGTGGAAGCGCCAGTCGTCTTCCCCCATGTTGCCGAGCGCCGCGCTGATGCCGCCTTGCGCCGCGACGGTATGGCTGCGAGTGGGAAAAACCTTGGTAATGCAGGCCGTTTTCAGGTTTCTTTCGGCCATCCCGAGCGTAGCCCGAAGGCCCGCACCGCCCGCGCCGACGACCAGTATGTCATAGGCATGTTCGATAATCTTGTATGAAACCGTCATGGATCATCCTGTCTGTAGCGTGCGAAATACGGCCAGCAAAGCAATCAACGAAAGCAGGGCGGCCCCCAGATTGACCAGCCAGATCAACACGATCTTGGAACCTTCGCGGTCGACGTAGTCTTCGATCACGACACGCAAGCCAAGCGCCGCATGGTAAAACGCCGCCGCCACGAAGGCGATCACGCCAACCGTATTTACCGGCACGGCGAGCCAGTACCGGGTTTCCGCATAGGGAGCAGTCGCACTCAAGTCGATCAATTTGACCAGCCAATAAGACAACGGAATCAGCGCCGCGGCAGTGACCCGCTCCATCCACCAGCGCGTGGTCCCGGATTTAGCCGCTCCCAATCCCCGCGCTTTCGCTAAAGGCGTTCGGTAATTCATAAGCCATCCCTATTCGAAAGGACAAAAACCGCCAGCGTCAACAGCACCGAAGCCGCCAGTTCGATCCAGGCGTAGCGGTTCAAAGTGCCGGCCTCGAAACCCTGGCCCGCATCCCAAATCAAATGTCTGACGCCATGGCACAAATGGAAAAACAGGGCATAGATAAATGCCCAGCCCAGAAAACGCATCCACCCCGAACCGGCGACTGCCTGCACCGAAGCGTAAGCTTCGGGCCCAGCGGCCAGCGCCGACAACAGGCAGACGACAAACAAGAGGCCGGCCGACAGCAAGACACCGGTAATCCGGTGAGTAATTGAAAGCACAGCGGTCAACGGCAGCCTGTAGACTTGCAGATGGGGCGAAAGAGGTCTTGGATGTGGCGCGTTCATGGCTTCGATCCCGGAGTGAAGAAAGATTAAAAATCGATGCAGCGCCCGTTTTTTTCCCAGTCGCCATAGCGGGTCGGCTCGGGCCCTTTAAAGCCGCCGATTTCTTGATCGGGGGATAACGGTGTGGAAGGAATGGACTGCGGGGAGCCGTCCCGTTCCGGTTGCTCAGCTTGAGCCGGGCTGGATGTTGATTGTTCCGTCATCATCGCTGGAGAGCTATCTGAGTGAAAGGAATTCATGCGCGAAGGCACAAAAGGCGAAGGCTGATGGCGTGACCGCAAATTTCCGCTGCAGCCAAGTAGAAAGCGAATACCAAAAACCCACGAAAATGGAAAATCAGAAATTCGACTTGCCAACCTATCGCAAAGTCTGGCTTCATTATATAAAGTAAAAGGCCCTGGCAACAAGGCCCAAAAGCACATTGGCAGGAAAAAATGGTGCCCAGGGACAGAATCGAACTGTCGACACAAGGATTTTCAGTCCTTTGCTCTACCGACTGAGCTACCTGGGCAATGGCTGATGTCCAGCCTGTGGGGATAAATCGATCTGAATTGCTGCAATGGTGCCCAGGGACAGAATCGAACTGTCGACACAAGGATTTTCAGTCCTTTGCTCTACCGACTGAGCTACCTGGGCTTGCCTGCAAAAAGACGCATATTTAAACTGATAATCGGCAGTACGTCAACAAAAAAAGTTTTTGAAGTTTTGGCAAAAGAACAACCTCCCAGGCGATTCAAACCGTTGCCGAAACCCCGATGGTCGCGCTCGTTCCGTCTCGGCCAGACTTTTTGCCGGAGCGATTTCCAGACCCAATGGCCTATCGCGGATAAGGCCTGATCAGCGCGGAAATAATCGGTTAGATCGGTTAGAATAGATGGTTTTATGCGGGAACCACCGTATGAACGTCTTTTCGTTTATTGCAGTTCCCGCCCTGTTTGGATAAGGCGGGAACAAGTCGGGCAATGACGCGCGATGGGCGGCCCCGCTCCACTCTGGCATTACAAATAACAAAATCAACGTGCAAAAGTCTTCTCCCCAGTACCTCGTCGGCATCGATCTCGGCACCACTCATACGGTGGTCGCCTATGCGAAAATCGGCGAAGCTTCCGCCAACCTTCGGATCTTCGAGATCGAACAGTTGACCGCACCGGGCCAGGTCGCGGCCAGGACCCTGCTGCCGTCGGTCCGTTATCATCCCGCCGAAGGCGAACTGTCGCCAACGGATATCGTGTTTGCCGCCGAGGCGGACAACGCGGTAATCGGTGAAGCCGCGCGCGTACTCGGCGCAAAAACCAAAGGACGCCTGGTCGCCAGCGCGAAAAGCTGGCTGTCGCATCCTTCGGTCGATCACGGCGCCGGGATTCTGCCCTGGGGCGGCAGCGATGACGTCGGCAAAGTCTCTCCGATCGACGCGAGCGCGAGCTATCTCGCGCATGTCCGCAAAGTTTGGGGCCACCATTTCAAGGAGGCGCCGCTTGCGGATCAGGACATCGTAATCACGGTGCCCGCCTCGTTCGACGAAGCGGCGCGCTCGCTCACGCTCGAAGCCGCGCGGCGGGCCGGTTTGCCCAAGGTCCGGCTGCTCGAAGAACCGCAGGCGGTCTGCTACGACTGGCTCCGGCGGAATGCCGGAAACATCGGCGAACGACTCGCCGATGTGCATTTGCTGCTGATTTGCGATGTGGGCGGCGGCACCACCGATCTGACTCTGATCAAGGTCGAGCACGAGTGCCCGGAGCCGAAACTGACCCGGATCGGGGTCGGCGACCACCTGATGCTCGGCGGCGACAACATCGATCTGGCGCTCGCGCATCTGGCCGAAAGCCGGCTGCTCGGCGGCGAACAGCGCCTGTCCGCGGCCGAATTGTCGCAATTACTCGAACAATGCCGGATTGCGAAGGAACGCCTGTTGGCCGACGATGCGCCCGAGCAGGTCAACGTTACGCTGCTCGGCGGCGGCTCGAAGCTGATCGGCGGCTCCCGGGTTGCCGCTTTGAGCCGCGAAGAAGTCCGCGCGATTGCACTGGACGGTTTTTTTCCATTATCGGGCTGCGACGATTTGCCGGACCGGAAACGTAGCGGCGTCGTCGAATTCGGTCTCCCCTATGCGGCGGAACCGGCGGTCAGCAAGCATATCGCGGCGTTTTTGAAACTACACGAGAGCGCCGCGCGCGAAGCCACACAAGGCCGAGGCCGCGCGCCGGATGGCTTGCTGGTCAACGGCGGCGTGTTCCGCAGCCGGGCCCTGAGCCGACGGATCGAGGCGCTCTGCCGGTCCTGGAACGACGGCAAATTGACCGTGCTCGAAAACCGCCACCCGGAACTCGCGGTCGCCTTCGGGGCGGTCAGTTACGCACTGGCCCGACGCGAGAAAAAACTTAAAATTGGCGGCGGCGCGGCGCGCAGCTATTTCCTACTGATCGATACCGACTCCGGTGCGCAGCAAGGCGTCTGCATCCTGCCGAAAGGCAGCGAGGAAGGCGAAGAGGTGATCCTGAAAGACCGCCGTTTCGCATTGCGTCTCGGCGTGCCGGTGCGCTTCCATCTATGCTCGATGTCCGGGGATACGCCTTATAAGCCGGGCGACATCGCCGACATCACCGAACAATTCCATTCGCTGCCGCCGCTGGCAGCCGCCTTCGAAAGCGAAGATAGCCAAACGGGCAGCGAGGAAATCGTTCAGTTATCGGTCACGCAGACCGAAATCGGCACCCTGAAAATCGAATGCGTATCCGTGGACGACAACAGCCGGCGCTGGAATGTCGAATTCCAGATTCGCTCCCGCGGCCAAACGGCACTGCCCGCCGATGCTTCATTGCCGCCGCAGTTCGACAAAGCGGCCGAACAAATCCGGGCCGTGTTCGGCTCGAAATCGAAAGCGGTCGATCCGAAAGCGGTCAAAAGCCTGCGCACCGACCTGGAAAAAACTCTCGGCGAAGCGCGCGACGCCTGGCGGACGCCGCTGCTCAGGGCCCTGTTCGCGGAACTGCTCGAAGGCGCCAAATACCGCAGACGCTCGGAACACCATGAGCGGGTCTGGTTCAGTCTGACCGGGTTCTGCCTGCGCCCCGGCTTCGGCTTCGCGCTGGACGACTGGCGCGTCGAGCAGCTCTGGAAGCTGTATCCGCATAACCTACAATTCGTCAACGAAATCCAGAACTGGGCCGAATGGTGGACACTGTGGCGGCGGATCGCCGGCGGTCTGACCGAATCCGCGCAGGAACAGCTTTTTGCCGACATCGCCAAATACATCAATCCGGCCTCCGCGCGCCAACCCGGCGTCGCCAAGCAGTTGAAGGTGCGCAGTTTCGACGACATGGTACGGCTCGCGGCCGTGCTCGAACGCCTTCCGGTCGAGAAAAAAATCCAGCTCGGCGAATGGCTGCTGAATCGCCTGCAAAAGCCCGGCGAATCGAACCAGACCTGGTGGGCGGTAGGCCGTATCGGTAGCCGGATGCCGTTTCACGGCAGCAGCCACAATGTCATCCCGCCCGAAACCGCGGCACTTTGGCTCCGGCAAATAGCCCAGGCCGACTGGAAAAAAATTCCGCAGGCCGGTTTCGCGGCGACGCTGATCGCCCGGATGAGTGGCGACCGCGCCCGCGATGTCGATGAAGAAACGCACCGCCAAGTCGTCGAGAAGCTCCGGCTCGCCAAGGCGCCATCTTCCTGGATCGAGTTAGTCGAAAGTTACAAAGAACTCGATGAAAAAGAAGAACAACAGATTTTCGGCGAAACATTGCCGCCGGGCTTAAAATTGATCAACAAAAATTAGAAAACACGCATCAAGATGAAACTGATCGGCCTTATTTTATCCCTGGGTCTCATTGCACTTTATTTTCTGGACGCCGCATTCCGGCTAGAGATGATGACACTCGAAATGCTGGGGCACATCGCGCTCCGTTTTTTTACCGGCTTCCTGATACTCGGCATCGGCGTGTTCTACGAGCATGTGATCCGTTTTAAAAGCTCTATTTTCATCATTCTGGCGCTGCTGCTCGGCGACGACATTTTCGACTACTATCGGAATGTGAATAGTTTCACGCCGGAGGTGATCTTGCTGAGCATTTATATGCTGCTGTGGGGGGCATTGACGGGGTATGTCACGATGCGGCACATCAAAAAATCGCTGGGGCGCCAATAATCACCGCGATTTTTCATTCCCGTACAAACAACCCCGAAAGGGCTGACCCGGCGCTTCCCCATACATGCTGTTTAATTCGTATAGTTTCATTTTCGCCTATCTTCCGATCGTATTTTTCGGCTATTTCGGCCTGGGGCGCCGCAGCCCCAGACTCGCTGCGGCCTGGCTCGCCCTGGCTTCCATTTTTTTCTACGGCTGGTGGGATTTCCGCTTTACCGGCCTGCTGCTGGGTTCGATCGCGGTCAACTACGGCGCCGGCTACGCGATGGCCAAGCAAACCGTTCTCCGCCCGAAATGCCTGTTGATTCTGGCGATTGCGTTCAATCTGTCACTGCTCGGTTATTTCAAGTATTTCAACTTCTTTATCGACAACCTGAACCGGCTGACCGGCGCCGGCCTGGAAAATGCGCCAATTCTGCTGCCGTTAGGGATCTCGTTTTTTACTTTTACCCAAATCGCTTTTCTGGTCGACAGCTACCAGGGCAAGGCCAGGGAATACGATTTCGTACATTACACGCTGTTCGTGACCTATTTTCCGCATTTGATCGCCGGCCCGGTCCTGCATCACAAGGAAATGATGCCGCAATTCGGCGAACGCGCCAGCTGCCGGATCAACGCGGATCATGTGGCAGTCGGGCTCAGCATCTTCATCCTGGGCCTGGCGAAGAAAATCCTGCTGGCCGACTCCCTGGCCGGATATGCGACGCCGATATTCGACGCGGTGCATCAGGGAGGCGAGCCGATGCTGGTCGAATCCTGGATTGCCGCGCTGTCGTACACATTCCAGCTTTACTTCGATTTTTCGGCCTATTCGGACATGGCGATCGGCCTGTCGATGATGTTCAATATCCGCCTGCCGGTCAATTTCGATTCGCCCTACAAGGCGAAAAGTATCATCGAGTTCTGGCGGCGCTGGCACATGACCTTGTCGCGCTTCCTGCGCGACTACCTGTACATTCCGCTGGGCGGCAACCGCAAGGGCAACCTGCGCCGGCATGCGAATCTGCTGGCTACGATGCTGCTCGGCGGGCTCTGGCACGGCGCCGGCTGGCCGTTCGTGATCTGGGGAGGGCTGCACGGCGGTTACCTGATCATCAACCACGCCTGGATCGGGCTCAAACAACGCATGGGCTGGGGAAACGGCGGCAGACTGGCGCAGTTTCTGGCCGGATTGCTGACTTTTTTCGCGGTAGTCGCAGGCTGGGTGTTTTTCCGGGCGGAAACTTTGAACGACGCGCTCGACATTCTGCGCGGCATGGCCGGAATGAACGGCTGCGCCTTTTCGAGGAAATTGGCCAACTCCGGGATCGCCGCATGGCTGAAACCGCTGGGCGTACGCTTCATCGGCACCCTGCCGATGACCGAATTGGACTCCGGAAAGGCCTTCAAGATTTTGCTCTCCTCGCTGCTAATCGCTTTCTATTTCCCAAATTTACAGCAAATTTTCGCCCGCTACCGGCCGGCCTTGACCGAAGTGTCCGCCAATGGGCAAGGATGGCTGCAGCGGCTCTGCCAGTGGAGCCCCGCAACACTTAAGGCCTGGCTATTGGGGCTGACATTCGCTTATACGCTGCTCAATTTTACCCAAATCAGCGAATTTCTTTACTTCCGGTTTTAACGTTCATGCACCGTTATTTGACTCATTTACTGGCTTCGACGGCCTTGGCGCTAATCTTGACGGCCGCTTTTAATGGGTTTGCCGATCCTTATGCGATTTTCGGAAGCCCTCGTTTTCCGAATATCAACGAAGCAAAACCTCTCGTCGCCGAAAATATCAGGATTTTCAAAATGGTGGGGTACCTGCATCATCCGATGGACGCCCTGATTCTCGGCACATCCCGTGCGCATGTCGGACTCGACCCGAAGCATCCGGCATTCGACGGCCTGAAAACCGTCAATCTCGCGATGCCCGCCCAGCCCAACGCAGAGACCGCTTCGCTCTTTAAATTCGTCGCCGAACACAATCCTTTGCGGATGGCCGTGATCGGCCTGGATTTTTTTGCTTCCAATGCTTACCTGACCTTTACTCCCGATTTCACCCCGGACAACTTTACCGAAGACAGAAAATGGAAATTACTGTTTTCCTTCGATACTTTGGCGGCAAGCCGAAAAACCCTGTTCCAACAAGGCCGTTTCCCGCCGGCACCCGATGAAGCGATTACCGAGGCCCGGCAAAAATATTCCAAACAGGCGCTGATCAATTCGGAAAAAGGCTATATGTGGGGCGGCGTCTATCTGCCGGGACCGAAGTGCCGATTCCGGTTCGAGGCGGAGCCTTCGGAAACCGGCAACGTCCAGCATACGCCTCCTCTTGAGGAGATACGCGCGCTGATCGCGTTGGCGCATCGACGTCATGTGAAACTGTATCTGTTCATCTCGCCTTCTCATGCCCGGCAGTGGGAAGTGCTGGCCGCGCTCGGGCTTTGGGACGCCTGGGAAGACTGGAAACGCCAACTCGTCCGGATCGACGAGGAAGAAGCCGTCCGTGCGCGTCAAAAGCCTTTTCCGTTATGGGATTTCAGCGGCTATCACAGTATCTCCACCGAAAACCTGCCCGATTCGGGTGGCACAGAAATGGCCGGCTATATCGAATCCTCCCATTACAAGCCGGCTATCGGCAATCTGGTGCTGGACCGGCTGTTCGATTTGGAGGTTCCGGACCGAACGCTACCCCGTGATTTAGGGGTCCTACTGACGCAGAATGGTATCGAACGGCACCTGGAAGCTATCCGCTCGGCCCGGATGCGTTACCGGCGGACGCATCCCCGTGACATCGCGGAAATCGCCAATTTCGAGAGTGAAGTAAAGCAGCAGAACCGCTGTATCGACTATGCCCATGCCGCCCCGGAGCCCGTCACGGCGGACGGTACGGGCACGGGTAAGGTCGCAGTACGATAAATTCAGGCTATTCGATGTATTCCAGGCCGCCCATGTAAGGCAGAAGGGCTTCCGGAATGCGGATCCGGCCTTCGGCATCCTGGTAGTTTTCGAGCACTGCGATCAGCGTTCTGCCGGCGGCCAGTCCCGATCCGTTCAGCGTATGCACGAGTTCCGGCTTCCCCGTTTCCGGATTGCGCCAGCGTGCCTGCAGCCGCCGCGCCTGAAAGTCTTTGAAATTGCTGCACGAGGAAATTTCGCGGTAAACGCCCTGTCCCGGCAGCCAGACTTCGAGGTCGTAAGTTTTGGCGGACGAGAAACCGGTATCGCCGGCGCACAGCAGCATCCGGCGGTAGGGCAGATTCAGTTTTTCCAGAATGACTTCCGCATGCCGGGTCAGTTCTTCGTGCGCCCTTGCGGAATCGTCCGGCCTGACGATCTGTACGATCTCGACTTTTTCGAACTGGTGCTGGCGGATCATCCCGCGCACGTCGCGGCCGTAGGCGCCGGCTTCGCTGCGGAAACACGGGCTGTGGCAGACCCGCTTCAGCGGCAGCTCTTTCGCGTCGAGAATCACGTCGCGGACGATATTGGTGACCGGCACTTCCGCGGTCGGAATCAGGTACAGCGGCGGATTGCCGTCCGCCTTGAACAAGTCCGTCTCGAACTTCGGCAGCTGGCCGGTGCCGCGCAGGCTGTCCGCATTGACCAGGTACGGCACATAGGTTTCGCAGTAGCCGTGTTCGCCGGCGTGCGTATCGAGCATCAGCTGAATGATCGCCCGCTGCAGCCGGGCCAGCGCGCCGTTCAGCACCACGAAGCGCGCGCCGCTCAGCTTGGCGCCGAGCTCGAAGTCCATCCGTTTGTTCCTTGCGCCGAGATCGACATGATCCTTCGGGGTAAAATCGAACTCAGGCAGTGTGCCCCAGCGGCTGATTTCGACATTGCTGTCCTCGTTCTTGCCGTCGGGCACCGAGACGTCGAGAATATTCGGGATATATTCCAGCATGGCGGTGATCGACGATTGGATTTCGGTAAGTTCACTCTCGGCCTGCCGCAATTGATCGCCGAGATGCTGAACCTGGTCCATTAACGGCTGAATATCCTCGCCTTTGGCTTTGGCCTGCCCTATCGTTTTCGAACGGCTGTTGCGTTCGTTTTGCAGGTCCTGGGTTCTGACCTGTACGTCCTTGCGGCGGCCTTCCAGTTCCGCATACGCTTCCGCATCGAAAGCGAAGCCGCGCCTGGCCAACTGCTCGGTCACGTAATCGAGTTCGGTTCTAAATAACTTTGGGTCCAACATGGTGAATGGTTATCAGTCTCTCAATAAAAAAATCTAGGTCAAATGTGCATGAGTCGGCCAGCCGACGATATGACCGAAATGCAGCCGGGATTGCAGGGTTTCGACCGCCTTGCCGATACGGGCGTCGCCTTCAAGCTACCGAACCAAACGCGCCGCCGAGCGCGATCACGATCGAATGATTCATCTCGCGTGGTTAACCGCGCTTGCCTGTGAAGCGGGAAGCGATGAAATGCTCCCGGTAGTATTGAAGTTCATCGATGGACTCCTTGACGTCGTCCAGAGCCCGATGGGCCGAAACTTTGGTGAAGCCGTCCTTGATCTCCGGTGCCCAGCGCGCCGCCAATTCTTTCAAAGTCGATACATCGATGCTGCGGTAATGAAAGAAGGCTTCCAACTGCGGCATGTAGCGGAACAGGAAGCGCCGGTCCTGCCCTATCGTGTTGCCGCACATCGGCGAGGTTCTGTCCGGAAGCCATTGCCTTAAAAACTCAAGCGTCTGCCGCTCGGCTTCGACGGTATCGATTTCGGAAGCCTTGACCCGGTCGATCAGGCCCGACTGGCTGTGGTGCTGCTGATTCCATTCGTCCATCTCGACCAGTATCGAGTCGGGCTGATGCACCGCGATCACAGGGCCGTGCGCCAAGATCGTCAAATCCTTGTCGGTCACGATCGTCGCAATCTCGATGATCACGTCCTGATCGGGATTTAATCCCGTCATCTCCAAGTCTATCCAGACAAGACGATCCGAGTCCAATGCCATTTAATACCTCTCCCATTATGTTCATAAAGTTCCGATTAGTGTAGCATTGGCGAATCTGTATGGCTATTTCTTAAAATAATCCGATTATAATCAGATGACCATGAATACCTTTACCGTTATTTTTATCGTCGCACTGGCGATTTCTTATTCCTTGCAATTTTGGCTGTCCCGGCGCCAGGCCGCGTATGTGATGGCCCATCGCGCCGAAGTCCCCCCTGCATTCGCCAAGTCGGTGCCCTTGGCTGCGCATCAAAAAGCGGCGGACTATACCCTTGCAAAAGGAAAACTCGGCGAGGTCGACAGCATTCTGGGACTGGTGGTGCTATTGCTGCTGACCCTGGGCGGCGGCATAAATCTCGCGTTTACGTTCTGGTCATCGGTTATCGAATCGCCGATCCTTGCCGGTGTCGTGGCCAGCGCAACGATTTTTCTGGCCATGTCATTGCTGGAATTGCCTACCAGCCTCTATCAGACGTTTGTGATCGAAGAACAATTCGGTTTCAACAAAAGCACGCTCAAACAGTTCTTAAAGGATCATGCGCTGCAACTGGTGCTGGGCGCCATCATCGGTCTGCCGTTGCTGGCGCTGATTTTGTGGGTGATGGAAAATGTCGGCGCTTATTGGTGGCTTCTGGCCTGGGCGATCATGATGGGCTTCTCCCTGCTGATGAGCTGGCTGTTCCCGACGGTAATCGCGCCGTTATTCAACAAATTCACGCCGATGGAAGAAGGCGCGCTGAAAGCCCGGATCCAGAAACTGCTGGACCGCTGCGGTTTCAGCAGTCAGGGCATTTTCGTGATGGACGGCTCCAAACGCTCCGGCCACGGCAACGCCTATTTCACCGGGCTGGGCAACAACAAACGGATCGTGTTTTTCGATACGCTGATCAAATCGCTGGACGACGAAGAGCTCGAGGCGGTGCTGGCCCATGAACTGGGGCACTTTAAATGCAAGCATGTGATCAAGATGCTGGCCGCGACTGCGCTAATGAGCCTGATCAGCCTCGGCATTCTCGGCTGGCTGATCGATCAGTCCTGGTTTTATACGGGTCTCGGCGTACAGCAGAAATCGAATGCGGCCGCACTGCTGCTGTTCATGCTGGTTTCACCTGTGTTCACGTTTTTCATGCAGCCGATCAGCGCGTTTTTCCAGCGCAAGTTCGAATTCGAAGCGGACAGCTTTGCCGCCGACCATGCCCAGGCCACTAAAATGATCAGCGGCCTGGTCAAACTCTATGAAGAAAACGCCAGTACGCTGACGCCCGACCCGCTCTATTCGGCCTTTCACTACAGCCATCCGCCGGCTGCAATCCGGATAGCGCATCTGGAGGCGAAAATGGCGGCTCGATAGTGGCTGAGGTGAAGGAAGGGCTGGCAATCGCGCATCTCGGCCAAGGTATCGCGGTTGAAAATAACGGCCGAATCATTCTCTGCCAGCCGCTCAGAAAACTGGATACCATCGCCGTGGGCGACAAGGTGTTATGGTCGGAAGCCGCCCCCGGCCAGGGCCGGATCGAGGAAATTCTGCCCCGGCATTCCCTGTTGATGCGCCCGGCCCGTAACGGTAAAACCCGGCCGGTGGCGGCCAACATCGATAGGGTCGTCGTGATTTTCGCGATGGAGCCGCGCTACGACTGCCTGCTGATCGATCAATACCTGGCAATCTGCGAAAACAGCAATTTCAAGGTAGCGCTGGTTCTGAACAAAGCCGATTTGCCGGGGACGGAGGAAGCGGATCGAGAGCTTGCGGTTTATGTCGGGCTCGGGTATCCCATCTACAAAGTCAGCGCGAAAACCGGCATGGGGCTGGAAGGACTGAAACAAGCGCTACAGGGGCAAGTCAGCATCTTTACCGGGCAGTCCGGGGTCGGCAAGTCTTCTCTGACCCGCGTATTCATTCCCGACAAGGAAATCAAGATCAATGCGATTTCCGCGTCGGCCAAACTCGGCCGGCATACGACTACCGCCGCTACCCTTTATCATCTCAAGGAAGGCGGCAATCTGATAGACAGTCCTGGTGTCGCGATCTTTGGATTGGCCGATTTGACGGCGGACGAACTGGCATACGGCTACAAGGAATTCCGCCCGTATATCGGCAATTGCCGCTTTAACGATTGTCGACACGAACAGGATAAAGGTTGCGCGATACGCACGGCGGTCGAAAAGGGTACAATATCCGAGTGCCGCTACCGGCGTTTTCTGAAGCTTAAAGATAAAATTCCTTTAAAGCCGCGTTAACTAATCTTTGTTGACTAATCTTTCGGGCAGCCTTCCAGTTTGTATATCGCATAGCCCTGCTCGTCGATTTGCTTGCGCAATTCGGCGGGCGCTTCGGCGCTATGGCAGAAATAGCATGTCTCCTGGGTAACTACTGCGTCGGAATGACCGACGCTTTCGAGCCATTTTCTGGCACATTCCAGCGCTTTTTGCGGATCCTGTTCGTCGATGACCACATCGAAATGCATGATGCCGCCTTTGGCCTTTTTTGCATAAGTGTCGAATACGTGAGAAACGGGCATAGTGATTCCATAAAAAACCGGTGGAGCGAGCCACCGGCGCATAAAATGCTTTACTGAGGGATATTATCCGAATTTGAAGAATTTGCACGACTTTACAAGAAACCGAATCGCTCTTGCAACTTACGAAAATCCCTTAAAATAAAGTAACTTTCATATAGTATCGATTCGATATGTTGATAGAGTATGGTATAATACCGTTCAATGTCAAGAATTTTTGAGTACATATGAACGTAATGGAAAAAATAGCCATATTTGAAGTCATTGAGCGTATGTCAGCATTGATTCGGTCCGAAGAACGGAAGAAATGCACCGAACTCGGGCTGCAGCCGGTCCATTTTCAGGTTCTGGATTATCTATCGCGCTGCAACCGCTTCAGCGACTCGCCTGCTGCGCTGACCAACTACCTGGGCATGACCCGCGGCACCGTTTCGCAAACGCTGCAGCTTCTGGAAAAAAAAGGCTATATCAAAAAAAAGACCGACAGTAATGACCGTCGCATGGTGCATCTCAGCCTTCTGGAGGAAGGCGAAGCGGTATTGTCCGAAGCCCGGTCCACCGAATTTTTCCGACAGGCCTCGACATTTCTGAATGAAGATACCACTGACACGGAAAAAGTCTTCTCGGATACGTTAGTGGCTCTGCAAAAGGCGCACAAATTTCAGACATTCGGTCTATGCAAAACCTGTAAATATTTCACTCGCCAAAGCGACGGTTTCTTCTGCGGGCTGACCCAGGAAAAACTCAGCCAGAAAGACAGCGAAAAGATTTGCCAGGAACATACGGTCAATTAGCACGAAAACTAAACTCGACAACGATTTTAATCGCTTGTCGCGCCTTTTACGAAGGCGGACGAGCAGGCCAGTTCTTCCCGCTTTGCTGATTGTCTGTCCAATGCCCATCGCACATGCTCTTTGACCAGCTCGGACGAATGCCCCAGCCTAGCTTTTAAAGCCTCGACCGCTTTCGGAGCGTGAGGGACATTCCCGAGGGCAACTGCGATATTCCTGAGCCAGCGCTCGTAACCGATCCGCCTGATCGCGGAACCTTCGGTCCGGGTCAAAAAGGTCTGTTCGTCCCAAGCGAACACATCGAGCAAGTGCCGCGCATTCAGCCGATGTCTCGGCCTGAAGTCGTTTTCGGCGGTCAATTTGGCGAAACGGTTCCAGGGGCAGATCAATTGGCAATCGTCGCAGCCGTAAATCCGATTGCCGATCAATGGCCGCAGGGTTTCCGGAATTGAACCGTGCAGTTCGATCGTCAGATAAGAAACGCACCGGCGCGCATCGACCCGGAAAGGCGCCACGATCGCCCGGGTCGGGCAGATGTCCAAACAAGCGGCGCACGATCCGCAATGCATTGCGGCCGGCGGATCGATCGGCAACGGCAGATCGGTATAGATTTCCCCCAGAAAAAACCAGGAACCCGCTTTACGGTTGATCAAATTGGAATGCTTGCCTATCCAGCCGAGTCCGGCTTTTTCCGCCAACGCCTTTTCGAGCACCGGAGCGCTGTCGACGAACGCCCGGTAGCCGAACGGACCGGTTTCCACCTGAATTTTATCGGCCAGCTTCTGCAGACGGCTGCGGATCAGTTTATGATAATCACGACCAAGCGCATATCTCGAAATATACGCTTCGACGGGGCCGGCCAGGGCTTTGTGCATTGCGTCCGACGGCTCGGGAAGATAATCCATCCGTACCGAAATAATTCGCACGGTGCCCGGCTGTAAAAGAGCAGGACGGCTGCGCTTAAGCCCATGCCGGTGCATGTAGTCCATTTCGCCGTGAAAATCATCGTCCAGCCAGGCCTGCAGATGCCGCTCGGCCTGCTCCAGGTCGGTGTCGGCAATGCCGACTTGCTGGAAGCCCAGTTCCAGGCCCCATTGCTTGATCTGTACGGCGAGCCACCGCAGGTCTTCATCATTACGGATGGATGACATCGTCAAACTTTTCAATCAGGCTATAAAACAAACAGGGCGGCCGAAGCCGCCCTTCACTGGGAAATTTCCGGTACTGCGCTTCAGTGCCGCCCTTTGACCGGCCTCATATCCGTCCCCCTACCGGCCTGCCGATATTGATGCTCCGGTCGTCGCCCTTATCGGGTTTGTGCAAAGCCGTGGGGCCGGAGGCATCGCTGTCGTCGAGCGGCGGCCGCGGCTCCTGGCCGGCCATCAGGTCGTCGATCTGGCGCTTGTCGATGGTTTCCCATTTCATCAACGCCTCGGCCATCTGGTGCAGGATGTCGACGTGCTCGGTCAGGATCTGCTCGGCCCGGTGGTAGTTGCGGTCGATCACCGCCTTGATCTCTTCATCGATCTGGTGGGCGATCTCGTTCGAGAACGAGGAGCCCGGCGAGGCGTAGCCCATGAACGGCTGGCCGCTCTCTTCGCCGTACACCTGCGGCCCGAGTTTGTCCGAGAACCCCCAGCGCTTGACCATGTTGCGCGCCAGTTCGGTCGCCCGCTCGATGTCGTTGGAGGCGCCGGTGGTGACCCGGTCGCCGCCATAGATCATCTGTTCGGCGATGCGCCCGCCGAACAGGCTGGAGATCTGGCTTTCCAGTTTGCGCTTGCTGGCGCTGTACTGGTCTTGCTCGGGCAGGAACATGGTAATCCCTAAAGCCCGGCCCCGCGGCATGATGCTGACCTTGTACACCGGATCGTGCTCGGGCACCAGCCGCCCGACGATGCAGTGCCCGGCTTCGTGGTAGGCGGTCAGCCGCTTGTCGTCTTCGGTCATCACCATGGTGTGGCGTTCGGCCCCCATCAGCAGTTTGTCCTTGGCTTTCTCCAGGTCGGCCATGGTGACTTCCTGTTTATTGGCACGGGCCGCGAACAAGGCCGCTTCATTGACCAGGTTGGCCAAATCGGCCCCGGAGAAGCCCGGGGTGCCGCGGGCGATGTATTTGAGTTCGACGTCGGCTCCGGCCGGCACTTTTTTGATGTGCACGTTCAGGATCTGTTCGCGGCCTTTCACATCGGGCAGGCCGACGTTGACCTGGCGGTCGAAACGGCCGGGCCGCAACAGGGCTTTGTCGAGGATGTCGGCGCGGTTGGTGGCCGCGATCACGATCACCCCTTCGTTGCCGTTGAAGCCGTCCATCTCGACCAGTAATTGGTTCAGGGTCTGTTCGCGTTCTTCGTTGCCGCCGGAGAAGCCGGCTCCGCCGCGCTGGCGGCCCACCGCGTCGATTTCGTCGATGAAGATGATGCAGGGCGCATGCTCTTTGGCCTGCGCAAACATGTCCCGCACCCGGGACGCCCCGACCCCGACGAACATTTCGACGAAGTCCGAGCCGGAGATGGTGAAGAACTTGACTCCGGCCTCCCCGGCAATGGCCCGCGCCAGCAGGGTCTTGCCGGTGCCCGGCGGGCCCACCATCAGAATCCCGCGCGGAATCTGGCCGCCGAGCTTCTGGAATTTCTGCGGATCGGACAGGAAGTCGACCAGTTCGACCACTTCTTCCTTCGCTTCCTCGCAGCCGGCCACGTCCGCAAACATCACTTTGCGCTTGTCTTCTTCCAGCAGCTTTGCCTTGCTCTTGCCGAAACTGCCCGCGCCGCTTCCACCCTGCGCCCTTCTCATATAGACGATCCACAAGACGATCAACAGCAGCATCGGAAACCAGGATATGAATATATCCATCAGGAACGACCGTTGCGGCGGCTGTATCGTCCGGATCTGCACCCCGGCGGCCAGCAGGTCGTCGATCATATGCGGGTCGCCTGGATCGTAAGTTTGATATTCCTGGCCGTTGTTCGTGCGGATCTTGACATGGTCGCCCATGATTTCGACGCGTGCGACCTGCTTCGCCTTGACCTTGGCGAGGAAATCCGAATAAGCGATAGTATCTTCCGATACCGCAGGGGATGAATTGATCTGATTGAAAATCAGCAGGGAACCTACAATAAGGGCTGTCCAAAATAGCAGGTTTTGTAGAGTTGCTTTCATGGTAACGTCTCCTGCGCCCAATATTCGACTTGGGCAATAATCATGGGTTAACCTGCATCAACGGGCATCCTGATGCCCGATGAATACCGGCAAGTACCATCCCTGGTGGAATTTCCAAGTCGGAGAAACCGTCGATTCCAACCGATACCCCGCCCCTCCCTAACACGATGGCCGGGATTGCAAATCCTTTTACTTCGCGGCCGGCTGAAATAAGGATTATCGGACGTCCGCGTACAAGTGACGTTGATTATTATTGTAGGAAGTACGCCAAATGACTCAATCTAATCGAAGAGATACTCGTTGATTTTCATCATAGTGTAATATTTAAACTAGTTCAAACTCCGCCGGACTCACGCCGAGTTCATTCGCGATCCTGACCGCCACTTTTTTCTCGGACAGATCGAAATTACCGTCGGACGAAGCGATTGCGATAATCATCCGCATCAACAGACGGGCCGCCTCGTTATTCGACTTGAGCTTGCCCAGGGCCTGGAAAGCCTTGGCTTCGCCGATGTCCTTATCGAATTCGAGCTGGCCGACGAAATCCTGAAACGCCTTGATCACATCGCTGGTCGTAAATACCGACAGGGCATCGTTGCTTTCGATGAACTTGATCATTTTTTGCTTTTCTTCACCGGTAATGCTGCCGTCGGCCATCGCAATCAATGCGGAAGCGGCCATCGCAGCGTTCAGAAAATCCTTGTTCTTGAATTTCAACGCTTCCGTTTTTAATTCACTGGCTTTGTTTTTCAGTTGACTCAAGAAACTTTCGAAACTCACGGATTAACTCCTTCTTATATTAGGGTTTTTGAATAAAATAAAACGGCTTTCGATTAATGCTCATTTGACAAATAATATCCTGTTTATACTCCAAAAGACACCGGCACAGCTAAAATAACGGCAAATCAAACACGCCCGATTTTTTTGTCTGCAGGAAGTTTTTTTACAGCGCCTGCCCGCCGATACGATTCCGTCTGCAGAAAACAACCTCCCTATTTACTGCCCGCCACATAATTTAAACCCCAGCCGTAAGCATAATCCATCTGCTGGTGGCCGGAAAAGTAATCGACCAGTTTGGTGATGCGCAACTGGCCGTTCACATTTTCCAGCATCGCAATCGCGCACATGAACTGATCGTTACGGTGGCTATCGAGGCGCACTTCAATGTCCGGCTGATGATGGGACTTGATCGTGATCACCGCATCGACATGCGACCAGTTCGGCACGCCCTCGTAAATGAATGCAAAAATCAGCACCCGGCTGAATTCATGCCAGTAATTTCCATTGATACGCATCGTTTCGCCACCGATCGAACGGCCGCTCCGGTCATCCTGATCCAGTTCGATGAACGGAAACTGCTGCAAATTGCCGAAGTGCCCGCCTAAAGCCTGCACGGCACCTCGGACGCCGTCCTGAAATTCCCAAAGACAGGCCAGATCGAGATCGATGCCTTCCGCCTTTCTGCCGAACAGGCCCGGCGATTTGGTCGGGGTCGAATTCCAGTTCAAATTGACGATAATCTCACCGAGGCCGTTCCGGTTTTTTTCCAGCGAGATCGACTGGCCGCGTTTGTCGAGGGTGATCTTGCTTAAATTGAGCTTCTGGGGCGACGGCTCCGGCAAGGGCGCAGGACCCGATTCGCCCTCGCTCACATCGACCCCGTAAAATTCGGCCAAAGGCTGTAAACCTCCGACAAAGCCCTGGCCGACCGCGCGCAGCTTCCAGTTGTCCTGATGCCGGTAAAACTCGACCAAAATCAATGCGGTTTCCTGGTTTTTGGCCGTATCGAGCTCAAAGCCGGCAATCTCGAATCCGGTCAGGAAATCCTTGACCAGCACGGTCACATGCTGAACTTCTGCAAAACTCCGGCCTTTCACCTGCCCGTCGGTAATCGTCATCGTCAACGCGATTTTTTGCACGGATGGCTGGGTGCGGTCCAGATGCAGCGTCAAACGGTTCTGCTCGGGCTCAAGCTCGACGCCCTGATCGGCGCGAAGGGGCTGGTTGTAAAAAACAAAATCCTCGTCCTGGGACACTTGGCCCTGCGCATTTAACAGAAAGGCGCTCATATCGAGATCGGGGCCGGAGATTTTGCGGCCCGTCATAACGGTGACATGCAGCGCCGGCACGGGCAACGGGCAATTTTGTCCGGCGATCATATCAATCCTGTCATACATCGGCTTGCTCCTTTCGATTGTATTTGTATGGCATTGTAATGATTAGTTTTGTTTGGTGTATTTTGGTATAAATTAGGTCCGTTTATTGTCCGCCTGTTTCGTCGGGCGGTCGCATTAGGCGGACTGAATATGGCGCATATACGAAAAATCACCAAAGCAGACGGAACGGTTAAATTTAAAGCTGAGATTGTAGTCAAAAAAAGCGGAATTGTCGTGTATCGTGAGAGCAAGACGTTCGACCGGCAACGGATCGCTAAGGACTGGGGGGCAAGGCGCGAAATCGAACTGTAGGAAGCAGAGGTCTACGCGAAAAAGGGCCGCCTGCCGCTGGCAGACGTAATCAATCAATATTTGGCGGACCTTCCGCCGTCCGGGCGGACGAAATGCGCAGACCTACACAGGAGCTGGGTTGCGACTTATCGAAGGTCGACGTCCACCCTATGACCGCTAACGATTTGACAGGAGTTATGGCAGCTCACCCGTTATTTCAAAGACACGAACATACTGGACGGACGCATGGCAGAATTGATGTGGTTTGCGTCTATTCGGCGCGGCGGGAATCGGAAATTACCAGACTGGAGTGGGCGGACGTAAACCGTGCGCATAGAACAATTTGGGTCAGAAATTTAAAGGACCCGAAAAAGCGCGATTTAGTGAAAAAGGCTAAGCTGCCGTTGAGCGCGTACAAGATCATCATGCGGCAACCTCAGACGAGCAAAAAATACATCTTCCCGTACAACAGCAACACAATCGGAGAGTACTTCTCGCGGGCTTGCCGGTTCTTACAGATTGAAGATCTTCGATTCCATGATCTTCGGCATGAAGCAACCAGTCAGCTGCTCGAACATGGTTTAACGGTTCAGCAGGTACAACAAATTACGCTGCATTCTGGATGGTCCATCAGCACTGACTTCCGGAATGCACCATTCCGGTTTTTGCCAAGGTTTTAGCGTGTTTTTTTAAAAGCTGACGGATAGTTTCGTAGCTGCATGACGGCGCATAGGCTAATTCCACCACTTTGTCCGCCAACAGACGCAACCTCCAATGATTATGCCCGGGTGGCGCCGCACTGCACGCAATAGCAATGAGATGCGCGGCCTGTTTGTCGGTTAGCTTGGGGGCGTGGCCGGGACAGGAACGATCTTTCAACGCCGCTTCCGAACCTTCTTCCACGCACCGCTGACGAGTTTCGGCGACCATCGACGGTGAGACATCCAATGCGGCAATGATGTATTTACCTGGCATTCCTTCCGCGGCTTTCAACAGGATCCGCACCCGCGTTTGGCTACGCGCGGCACTCTTGCCTTTGCTAACCATGGTTTGCAAATAAAGTTTTTCATCCTCAATCAAGTTTACTTTATATTTGATGGCGGGCATGATTTACCCCAAAGCGAAACCTTATATTCATGCCATACATTAAAAATAGTTTCTATAACTTTGTTTTATAATAACTGACTACTAGAGTATTGAGGCTGGCCGGCAACGCGGCGAGGCGCCGTTTGCCATGCCGAAATTGTGTTCATCGATGCAAAAAAATAAAAATCGTCAGGCATAAAGTAGAGGGCGAGTTTGTATGAAGAATATCTTAAAAGTTCAACTCGCCTCAAAATAAACTACTCAAAACATATCGACAATGTTAGAATCCGGGACTGTTGCTGATACTGCGCAATAACTTATCTCATCGTTTTGTAACAAGGAGACTTTCAATGAATAAATCACTCATTGCCGCCGCGTCGCTGGGGGCATTATTCCTTTCCGGTTGCGCTTCGACTCCCGTAAGTACGACCGAGCCTTTTTCGGCCAGGGATCTGAATGAATTACTGACCTCCGGGCAGTATCAACAAAAAACCGACAATTTTTACGTGATTAATGATTCTTCCTCTTCGATGAGCGAAGATTATCTCGGCTCCGGCTTCACGTCCGGCCATGCGCCCGCAAAACTTTCGGTTGAAAAAACCATTCTTTCCCGAATAAACCAGACCATTCCCGACCTGAAATTGACCTCCGGCATCCGCAGCTTCGGTTTCGGTCCTTGCAGCGGATGGGGCAGCACGCTCTATAATCTGCCGCTGACCGCTTATTCCAAATCCACCTTCAATGCAGGAATCGATACCCTGACTTGCGCAAGCGGCGGCTCCCCCATGAACGCTGCGGCCGAAGCCGCAGCTTCCGATCTCTCCGGAACCTCGGGCCGTATCGCTTTGCTGATCCTCAGCGACGGATACGAACTCCAGGCCAGCCCGGTTCCAGCCGTACAGGCCCTGAAACAGCAATACGGCGACCGGCTTTGCGTTTACTCGGTCTGGGTCGGCAACAAACACGAAGAGAACGGCAAATTATTGCTGAACAGCTTGTCCGATATCGCCGGCTGCGGTTTTCGCACCGATGCGGAAAACATCGCAACGCCGGACGGCATGGCGGAATTCGTCAAAAATGTTTTCCTGAAACCGGCGCCCCCCGTGGCGGCTCCCGGCTGTGAATCGCTCGACAGCGACGGCGACGGCGTCAACGATTGCAACGACCAGTGCCCCAATACGCTGAAAGGTGCTCATATCAATCAATTCGGCTGCTGGATCGTGGACGTCAAGTTCGACAATGACAAGAGCAATATCAAGCCTGAGTACCACGAAGAACTGGACAGAGCGGCCCAGGTCATCAACAATAATCCGGGGGTGACGATTGAAGTACAAGGCCATACCAGCAATACCGCCTCGGCCGGGTACAACCAGAAACTTTCCGAACGGCGTGCGGCAGCAGTGGCCAATTACCTGAGCCAACATGTCGGCAGCAACGCAGTATTGACGCCGGTCGGTTACGGCCTGACTCACCCTATCGATACCAACGATACCGAAGAAGGCCGCGCGAACAACCGCCGCGTCGAACTGAAGGTTCTCCACTAATACCAGGCGTTTTCCAATACCGGGAGGTGGGTTTATGCAAACCTTCCGGTATTCCTCTCCATAAGACCTCTCCGGCTTCTCCCCACCAGGAAAAGCCGGAGCGGCTTTAAAGCGGCTTGATATCGATTTTTGCGTATTCCCGATAAACAGCCCTCAAGTGACCGGGTAAAAGATCGGCCGGATAGGTTTTGTGCCGCAATTTTCCGAGGCGCCACCACCATTTTCTCAGAGATTGGGACACATCATCATGGATGATCACCTCATCAACCTCTTCCAATTCCATCAATGACAAAATCACCTCGACATCTCTCTTGTACAGATACGCCTGTTGGCCACTGTCGAGCTTAACACCATCCAATTGCTCACACCTCATAGCCACCCCTAGCAATAAACTATCCGCCAAGGAATAATCGACTTCCCACTGATAAAGCTCCATCACTATTTTTAGCGGTGAAGTACGCTCGATTGCATGGGCAGAGATTTACTCCTCGACAACCGCTCCCTGCGTTGTCCTACCTCCTGCAGTCGTGCAATCTCTGCATTCACGCCATCCCTTCATGCAGCAGGTACGACCCCAGGGATGGGGGAGGTAGATCGTGTCGGGAACAGGCGATCGGGAGCAATGCCACCACTAAAAGGTGGTCTAAGGACAGAGCAATTGCCGACGACTGCAGGGATGTAGGAGATGGGGCAACGCAGGAAGCCGTTGCCGAGTGCATACCTTTTTACCCTCCAATGGTAAACAGCGTACCCTACAGCGGTTTGTGCCCTTTAGGGTAATCTAAGCGCTCGGTGGGGGAACGAGAGGGGAAAGTTATGAGCCACCAAATCCTAACAAAACAGAAACATATCCAGAACTATTTGACCAGGCTCAACAATACGCCCGCCGCTACCGCCGAACCGATCACGCCAGCCACATTCGGCCCCATCGCGTGCATCAGCAGGAAATTATGGGGATTGCTTTCCAGACCCAATTTATTCGCAACGCGGGCGGCCATCGGTACGGCGGAAACTCCGGCTGCCCCGATCAACGGATTGATCTGGGTGCTGCTGAACCGGTTCATGATTTTCGCCATCATCACGCCGCCGGCCGTACCGATCGCGAACGCGGCCGCACCCAGCGCCAGAATGCCGAGCGTTTTGTATTGCAGGAAGGCTTCCGCGCTGAGCTTCGATCCGACCGACAGGCCCAAAAAGATCGTGACGATATTGATCAGCTCATTCTGCGCGGTCTGGCTCAAGCGTTCGACCACGCCACATGCATTCATCAGATTGCCCAACGCGAACATGCCGACCAGCGGCGCCGCAGAAGGCAGCACCAGAATACAAAGCGTCAACAACATCAGCGGAAACACGATTTTTTCGGTCTTACTGACGGCGCGCAATTGCTGCATCTCGATCTTACGTTCTTCCTCGGTCGTCAGCGCGCGCATGATCGGTGGCTGAATCAGCGGCACCAGCGCCATGTAGGAATAGGCGGCGACCGCGATCGCCCCGAGCAAGTCAGGCGCGAGCCGGGAGGCAACATAGATCGCGGTGGGTCCGTCGGCGCCGCCGATGATCCCGATCGCGGCCGCATCCCGAAGCGAAAACTCGAGCCCCGGCACGATGTTCAGCGCCAACGCGCCCAGCAAGGACGCGAAGATGCCTAGCTGCGCAGCGGCGCCGAGCAGCAGGGTTTTCGGATTCGCGATCATCGGCCCGAAATCGGTCATCGCACCGACGCCCATGAAAATCAACAAGGGAAAGATGCCGGTCTTGATGCCGAAGTAGAGATAGTAAAGCAGCCCTCCCTCCTCCGAAATACCGGCAACCGGAATATTGCTAAGCACCGCGCCGAAGCCGATCGGCAAGAGCAGCAAAGGTTCGAATCCTTTTTTGATCGCCAGATACAACAGCACGAAGCCGACCAGTATCATGAAAGCCTGGCCGCTGCTCATGTTGTAAAGGCCGGTGCTCTGCCAAAGTGAAATTACGTTTTCCATGGATGATCGTGAAATGAAATGATGTTACAGCAACTGTCCGTTTGCCCGCGGCAAAATACTCCCCTTGTGCGGTAGCCAATACGCTTATAAAGTAATCAGGGCATCGCCGCCTGCTACGCCTCCGCCTTCCTTGACATGGACGGCACTGACGACGCCCGCGAATTTGGAGCGCACTTCGGTCTCCATCTTCATCGCTTCCATGATCACGACCACCTCGCCGGCTGCTACCACACTGCCTGGCCCGACCAGAATCTTCAGGATGTTGCCGGCCATCGGCGCTTCGATGACCACGCCGCCGGTGCCCGGCTGCGGAACCACGATCGGCTGGGCGGCAGGCTCGATCGTCAGGCCTGCACCACTCGGCCCCACGACCACATTAAAGTTTCGGCCATCGACATTGACTACATAAGACTCGATCGCCTGCGCGGCCTGCCCCTGGGCTTTTACGGACACTCCGCCCGTTTCACCGGTCGGCGGAGCTTCAAATGCGGAAGGATTGCCGCGGTTGACCAAAAACTTCCAGCCGACTTGGTTGAACATCGCATTGATCAACACGTCCTCTTCGACATTCTGGGCCAGCTTGACGCCTTCTTTCCCGGCCTTTTCCTTTAAGTCGGCGACCAGCTTGCCCATTTCCGGGGCTATCAGATCGGCCGGCCGGCAGGTGATCGGCGCCCCGCCCTCGAGCACGCGTTCCTGTAGTTGTTTGTTGACCGGCGCCGGAGTCTCTCCGTATTCGCCTTTCAGAAGGCCGGCCGTTTCCTTGGTAATCGTTTTATAGCGTTCGCCGCTGATGACGTTGAGTACCGCCTGGGTACCGACAATCTGCGAAGTCGGGGTGACCAGCGGAATGAAGCCCAGGTCTTCGCGCACGCGCGGAATTTCGTGCATCACTTCATCGAATTTATCGGCGGCGCCCTGCTCTTTCAACTGGCTTTCCATGTTGGTCAGCATGCCGCCCGGTACTTGGGCAATCAGAATGCGGCTATCGACGCCTTTCAAACTGCCTTCAAACTGCACGTATTTTTTGCGGATATCCCGAAAGTACTCGGCGATTTCTTCGAGCCTGGCCAACTCCAAACCGGTTTCCCGATCGGTCCCTTCGAGGCTCGCCACAATCGTTTCGGTCGGGCTGTGGCTGTAGGTCATGCTGAGCGGAGAAATGGCCGTATCGACCATATCGACGCCAGCTTCGGCCGCCTTGATCAGGCTCGGGACGCTCAAACCGGTCGTCGCATGGCAATGCAGGTGGACCGGCAGCGAAGTGCTCTTTTTCAGGCGTGAAACCAGTTCGAACGCCTCGTAAGGTTTCAAGAGGCCGGCCATATCCTTGATGCAGATCGAGTGGGCGCCCATGTCTTCGATCTGCTTGCCGAGATCGACCCACGAATCCAGGGTATGCACGGGACTGGTCGTGTAAGAGATGGTACCCTGGGCGTGTGCGTCGGTTCTGAGTACCGCCCTGACCGCGTGTTCGATATTGCGCATGTCGTTCATGGCGTCGAAAATCCGGAACACGTCGATCCCGTTGACCGCGCTGCGTTCGATGAACTTGTCGACCACGTCATCGGCGAAATGCCGGTAACCGAGCAAATTCTGCCCGCGCAACAGCATTTGCTGGCGGGTTTTCGGCATCGCGGCCTTCAACAGGCGCAATCTTTCCCACGGGTCTTCGCCGAGATACCGGATGCAGGCGTCGAAAGTCGCCCCGCCCCAGGACTCGATCGACCAATAGCCCACCTGATCAAGTTTTTCGCAAATCGGCAGCATGTCCTCGATACGCATCCGAGTCGCAAAAATCGACTGGTGCGCATCACGCAACGCGACTTCGGTGATCGCCAAAGGCTTGATCTTCTCTTTCGCCATTCTTAAATCTTCTCCAGAATCCTTAAAAAGTTGGTTTCATAGCCTCGACGGGCCATCAGCAAGTGATTGAGCAAACAGGTTTTTACCTGTTTTTGCTTCGGTATTGGTGCACGGCTGCCGTAATGGCCGCGACGGTCGCTTTATCCGTTTCGATGTTGACAGCTTTGGCGGCTTTAGGCGGTTCTGGAAAAAAACGCTGGATCAGCGAAGACATCGTATTGATCGCGACGACCAATAATGCTAAAAATAAAAAGACGATGCCCATGCCGACAATCATCAACTCGACACCGCTTCTCATCAGTTCCGCCATAAAGCCTTACCCATCTCAAAAACTGTAGTCATTTGGGCTGCATTATCCCTAAAACCCTGCATCTAAACAAATTAAAGATGAGCAAATCCCTAAATTAACCGCAGTTGCGCGCAAAACAGGGAACCGTTCATCTCTGCGATTTCATCCAACGCCCGGCCGTCAATTTTTGATGCCCACCCCTTTGTGCAGCAGATAAAGGCTGAATAAAGTCAGCAGGATGACAAACCCTCCGGTCATTCCGAATGCCAGGCCGATATCGATGTCGGTCGTTCCGATCATGCCGTAACGAAAGGCGTTGACCATGTAAAGAATCGGATTCCCCATCGCGATCGTTTGCCAGTGGCCGGACAGCATGTCGACAGAGAAAAACACGCCTCCGAGATAACTGAGCGGCGTCAGGAGAAAATTCGGGATGATCGAAATATCGTCGAAGCTTTCCGCAAACACCGCATTGATAAATCCGGCCAGCGAAAACAGCGTCGCGGTCAACAGCGCGATCGACAGGCAGATTCCCGCATGATGGACACTGACCGGCGCAAATATCAGCGAAATCAGCGCGACCACGCCGCCGACCGCCAGTCCGCGCACGATCCCTCCGGTCACATAACCGCCCAGAATCACCCAGTTCGGCACCGGCGCGACCAGAAGTTCCTCGATATGGCGCTGAAATTTGGTCGAATAAAAGGACGATACCACGTTCGAATACGAATGGCTGATCACCGACATCAGGATAATGCCCGGCACGATATAGTCGAGATAGTTCGCTCCGCCCACCGTGCCGATCCTGGCACCGATCAACTTGCCGAAAATCAGGAAATACAGGGCGGTGGTGATTGCCGGCGGCAACAGCGTCTGCGGCCAGATCCGGAAAAACCGGTGGATTTCCTTAACGGCAATCGTGCGAAAAGCAACGCCGGAATTCATCGGGCGGCTCCCGACGCTTTTGCGTCGATCAGGTCCAGAAATAGCTGTTCCAGCCGGTTGGACTTGTTCCTCAGACTGATCACCTTGATCCCCTGCTCGCTCAACCGGCTGAACAACTGGTTAAGCCCGAACGTTTTTGGCACGCTGACATCCAGGACCCGATCGGACGCCCGTTCGATGTGCACCCCCTCGATCACGGGCGCCGCTGCGACCGGATCGGCCAGGTCGAGCAGAAAATGATCGATGTTCAGACGCGCTAAAAGACTCTTCATATCGGAATGTTCGACAATTCGGCCCTGATCGATGATGGCGATGTTCCGGCACAGGCTTTCCGCTTCTTCCAGATAGTGGGTGGTCAAGATGATCGTCGTGCCCTGCCCGTTGACCTCGCGCATCAGATTCCACATCGAGCGGCGAATCTCGATATCGACGCCGGCCGTCGGCTCGTCCAGAATCAGCAGTTTCGGCTCATGCATCATCGCCCGCGCGATCATCACCCGGCGCTTCATGCCGCCGGACAGACGCCGCGAGACGGTATCGCGCATGTCCCAAAGCTCCATCTGCTTCAGGCATTTTTCCGATCGCTGCAGCGCCAGTTTGCGCGGCACCCCATAATAACCGGCCTGATTGAGCAGAATGCTCCCGACCGTTTCGAACTGGTTGAAGTTGATTTCCTGCGGCACCACGCCGATGCAGTTTTTCGCCTTGTTCCTTTCCCTCCGCACATCGTGTCCGAAGACCGTCATCGTTCCGCTGCTTGCATTGACCAGCGAACAGATAATCCCGATTACGGTGGACTTGCCTGCGCCGTTCGGCCCCAGCAGCGCAAAAAAGTCGCCCGCTTCGACATCCAGATCAATACCCTTCAGGGCCTCGAACCCGTTGCTGTAGGTTTTCCGGAGATTACGTAGAGATAATGCATTCATAAAAAACTATTTGCTTAACGAAATCCTTCAAATCAGTTAAATTAAGCGGCGAAACAATTTCGGCCAAACAAAACCACAAGCAAAAAACCATCCAATTTTATCAGAATTAAAACCATTCTGTTGCTTTAACCGGATCAACCGTGCCAAAAAAACTACCCGAAATCGTTGCCGCCGTCGATCTCGGCTCCAACAGCTTTCATATGATCGTCTGCACCCTCAGGGACGGCAAACTGCAAATCCAGGACCGGATACGCGAAATGGTCAGACTGGCCTCCGGCTTGGACAAAAACGATGAGATCGATGCCGAAACCCAGGCCCGAGCCCTCGCCTGCCTCGAACGGTTCGGCCAACGGGTACGTCATTTTCCGCCCGGCAGCGTGCGCGCGGTCGGCACGAATACGTTGCGGATTGCGAATAATGCGCAGGAGTTCCTGAGCAAAGCCGAAAAGGCGCTCAACCACCCGATCGACATCATTTCCGGAATCGAAGAAGCCCGCCTGATCTATTTGGGGGTTTCCTACAGCCTGGGAAGCGACGACAACACCCGGCTGGTGATGGATATCGGCGGCGGCAGCACCGAATATATCCTTGGAACCGGCGATTCTCCCTGCGAAAAAGAAAGCCTGCACATGGGTTGCGTAACGCTCAGCAATCAATTCTTCAAAGGCGGCAAACTCTCCAAAAACGCCTTTGGCCAAGCAGTGTTGTTCGCCGAACAGCAACTGGAACCGTTCCAGCAAACATTCCGCCGGAATAAATGGGACAAGGCGATCGGCGCCTCGGGAACATTGCGTGCGATCGACAAAGTGCTGAAACTGAAAAACTGGAGCCATGACGGCATTACCCTGGAAGGATTGGAGCAACTGGCCGCGCATATCGGGCACTGCAACCACATCAACGATTTGAAGCTGCCCGACCTGAACCCCAACCGCCTGCCGGTTTTTCCGGGCGGCGTCGCCATCGTGTATGCGACTTTCAAAAGCCTCGGCATCGATCGAATGGTGGTCTCCGAGGGTGCCTTGCGGGAAGGACTGATCCAGGACCTGATGGGACGGATATTCGATCGGGATATCCGTTCCGCCACCGTGGAGAGTTGGGCCAAACGCTTCCACACCGACAAGCCGCATGCGGCACGCATCAAGCAAACGATCGCTTATATGCTGCCGCAATTGAGCAACGAAAAGAATCCGATCGACAACGATACGATTACCCAATACTTGAACTGGGCGGCCGATTTGCACGAAATCGGCCGCGACATCGCACACAGCGGCTATCACAAACACAGCGCTTACATCATCGAGAACGGCGATCTGGCCGGGTTCTCGAGACAGGATCAAATCCTGTTGGCCACCCTGGTCAGGACGCACCGGCGCAAATTCGTCCGCTCCTTGTTCGCCGCCCTGCCGCCCCCCTGGAAAGATCTGGCGCCTTACCTGAGCATCATTTTGCGGCTCGCGGTACTGCTGCGCCGCAACCGCTTCGATGCAGACCTGCCGGAGTTCAAGATTGCGATCGAAAAGACCAAAATCCGGCTGACCTTTCCGAAAAACTGGCTGAACGAATCCCCTTTAACACATGCCGATCTGATGCAGGAAGCCGATTACCTGAAACAGAGCGGTTTCAAACTGGATTTTTCCTGAAGCCTCCCGCATGAAGCTCATACTCCGCTTGATCGTTTATAGCGTCTTCACGATCCTGGCGTTGTGCGTGGCGATCGTGCTGTTCGGCGTCGGCAACAAACCCGACGTGATCGGGCTCGGCTGGGAACTGACCCATGAAGACATCGCGCGTGCGAAAAAGATTCTGCACGAAGGCGCGCAAGTCAAACCGGACGAGCTCGACACCATCGAACTGACCGAAAGCGATCTGAATCTGGCCGCCAATTACCTGCTGAACCGATATTGGAAAAGTGCGGTCCATATTCAACTGAAAGACCACAAGCTGCGCTGCAACGTGACGGCCACCCTGCCGGACAATCTCCTCGGCAAGTTCCTGAATGTCAGCTTCCGGCTCGGCAACGATTCGATCGGCGAATTGCCCGGCATCACCAAATTCAAGATCGGAAAATTACTGCTTCCCGCCCGATTCGCCGCCTGGGTGATCGAACGGATTATCCAGAACACTTCGCTGCGCGAATATTATTTGTTGGCGACTCACCCGATCGAAGCTGTCGAGATCGACGATGAAAAGGTTTCGATCACTTATTTTTCGAGCGCCGAGACGCTGCGGCAGGCAAGAAATTTTCTCGCCGACAGCAGCGCTAACCCGGCACAGGCCGTCTATAAAACCAAACTGGCCGAAATCGTCGCAAATCACGACCCCGAATGGCGGCTGTCGCTTGCCGAACTGCTGCAGCCGATGTTCCAACTGGCTTTCAATCGCTCGACGCCCGAAAGTGCGATCGAGGAAAACCGTCTGGTGATTTTTACCGTAAACGATTATGTGAACAAATACCAGCTTCCCAAGCTGCTCGACGTCACGGACATCAAAACGGCCGAAAAACCTCAATACTCCGCGTTTATGTACAAGCGTATCGATCTGGCCCAACATTTCATCGGCGCCGCCGCCTTGACCGCCTCGGTCAACGGCAAGCTCGCGAAAGTCATGGGCGAACAGAAGGAATTGAGCGACGCGGACGGCGGCAGCGGTTTCAGCTTCATCGATCTGGCCGCCGACAAGGCCGGCACCCGCTTCGGTGAAATCGCGACCTCGACGCCCGAAAATGCCCGAAAAATTCAAAAAGCGATGTCCGCGATCCGAAGCTACAGCGAATTCATGCCGGATCCGCGAGACCTACCGGAAAAAATGAGCGCGGAAGAATTCAGGAAACGTTTCGGAGCGATCGACAGCCCGGAATATCAAAAGATTTCGAAAGAAATCGACGCCCGCATTGCCGCCCTGTCGATCTATCAGATTCAGCCCAACCAATAAAATCCTTCGGAACGGCAAGGCTTAACCTCCGTTATTACGCCTAATCTTGCGTTTCGTTCGAGAGTTGCGGGGAGAGGGAGAACAATTTAGAGAGAACGATCAAGACCGACCCCAAGGAAAAATCGGGACGAGGAGCATGGGCACCCCGTCCCGTCTTCAACATAGAAGATTAATCGTAATTGAACGTCTTGTCGGGAGTGCCCGGCAGACGCGGCATCGTTTGTTTCGGGAACTCGCCGGTCAGCGCGTTCAGGAAAGCCACGATGTCGTCGACGTCTTGCTTCGGCAGATCCTTGTCCAATTGCAGTTTGGCCATCAGCTTGACTGCCTGGTCCAGCGTTTTGACCGAACCGTTGTGGAAATAAGGCGCGGTCAAGGCTACGTTGCGCAAGGTGGGCACTTTGAACAAATGTTCGTCGGCCGGATTTTTCGACACTTCGGCGACGCCCTTGTCCTTCATGAAGTGATACTGCGCCTCGAAATAGCCGTTTTCATGCAGGGGGAACTTCTGGAACGAGCCGCCGCCATTGAAGGCCGGTCCGCTGTGGCAACTGGTACAACCGAGTTCGGCCGCTTTGTTCAGACCGCGTACCTGCTGTTCGGTCAACGCCGATTGATCGCCGTTGGCATATTTGTCATAAGCGCTGTTCGGGGTGATCAGCGTTCTTTCGTAAGCGGCAATCGCTTTGGTCGCAGTGTCCTTGGAAATTTCGCCGCCGGGGAACGCAGCCGCAAACGCTTCCTGGTAACCGTCGATCGTTTTCAATCGGGCTACCACGTCATCCCAGCTCTTCATGCCCATTTCGATCGGGTTGGTGACCGGACCTGCCGCCTGCGCTTCCAGACTTTCCGCCCGTCCGTCCCAGAATTGCACTTTGTTGAAGGCGGCATTCCAGACCGTCGGCGCGCTACGTCCGCCGGTTTGCCCATTCACGCCCATCGAATTGGGGCGATTGTCTTCGCCGCCCAGCATCGTGTTATGGCAGGAAGCGCAAGCCACGGTACCGGTCGATGACAAACGCGGGTCATGATAGAGCATCTTGCCCAGCTCGACCTTAGCTTCCGTGGTCGGATTGTCGGCAGGCGCGGGAGCTTCGGTGGGCAATGCTTCGAACGCCCATGCCGCCGAAACAGAACTCGCCAATGCCAACGCCGTCGCCAGCACACGAAATTTAAACATATGTTCCTCCTAATTTTATTCTAATCATTTTTGTCAGGGTAAAACCTCATTCCGACGGAATTTGCCGGTTGTCGGGCCCCTTCCGCCCAGTTTACAAAAATCCTCATGAGGATTCATTTATAACGGACGAAAAGCCCCGGACAATGGCTATCAATGGATTCGCTCGCTACAGCTTGATCCTCTTATCTCGTTAAAAACATGCGGATTATGCCGAAACGCCCTCTCATTTTAAGTGCGAATCCTTGAACGAAGTCAGTCAGCTCCGTAAATATAAACCTATACTTATTTGTAAGCAACGCTTCATTCACTCGTATGGCATTCATTTTTCGACGAAGCCACACTCGTTCTTCGCAACGATTACCGTTTTTTTAAGGCCTTCGGAACGGGAGAAGCACTTGGTCGACTGACGGCACCGTAAATCAGTTTTCACCGAGCCTCATTGCCCGCAAAAAAACGTTTCCAAGGCGACCTGCGCCTGAAGGAAGCGGATCGCCATATTTAGATGTCATGAGGAACTGCCGGTCACATTGACGGGAGCGGAAAGCAATAAGGCAAAAAAAATGCCGCGCCAACGGAAAATCTGGCCCGGCATTTCTCCGAAATCAGAGGCAATCGTTATTATTTGGCAGACTCAGGCGCTGCTTCCGGAGCGGGAGCGGGAGCCGCTTCCGGAGCGGGAGCCGGGCGGGCTCGGCTGTCGGTGCGGGAGTCTGTGCAGGAGCGCTCGGAGCAGCCGCCGGAGCTGCGCCTTCCTTGGCCTTTTCTTCAGACTTTTGACAGCCTGCCAATAAGGCCAAGCTGACGATACCTGCTGCAAAGATATTCAAAATTTTCATATAGACTGTCCTAGAGGTTATATTCGTATTGTTATGTTATCAGCGCTACCCCTTATTACAGGATCGTAGCAGGCAATAACATATCAAATACCTAACGGCTTTACTAGAATCTTTAAGGATTAAGCCCATTCCCGCCGTTTGCCTGATCAAAAATACATTCAACCGAAAGAAGCACTCACCCTCAAAGTTCAGGCGAACCCAGCAACAAGTCCGCCCCATTGCCATAGACCGTGCGTCTATAGCTTCGCCAATACTTCGGCTACGGTCGCGCCCATCGCCGCCGGGGTCGGGCAGATCGTAACGCCGAGCTCCTTCAGCATCACGACTTTTTCGGCCGCGCCTTCGCCGGCCGAGGAAATGATCGCCCCGGCATGCCCCATCCGGCGCCCTTCGGGCGCGGTGAGTCCCGCGATATAGGCGACGACCGGCTTGGTCATGTACTCCTTCGCGAACAATCCCGCTTCGACTTCCTGAGGACCGCCGATCTCGCCGATCATCAGTACGACTTTGGTTTCAGGGTCCTGCTCGAACTTTTCGAGGATGTCGCGGTGGGAAGAACCGTTGATCGGATCGCCGCCGATGCCGACCGAGGTCGAAACGCCGATACCGAGACGCTTCATCTGATCGGCCGCTTCGTAGCCCAAGGTGCCCGAACGGCCCACGATGCCGACGTTGCCCTGCATATAGATATGGCCCGGCATGATGCCGAGCATCGAACGGCCGGGACTGATCGTGCCGGCGCAGTTCGGGCCGGTCAGGACCATGCGCTTTTCTTCCGGGAAGCGGCGTAGAAAGTTTTTGACCTTCATCATGTCCTGGGTCGGAATACCGTCGGTGATCGAGACGCAGTATTTGATGCCTGCGTCGGCCGCTTCCATGATCGAATCGGCCGCAAACGCCGGCGGCACGAACACGATGCTGGCTTCCGCGCCGGCCTTCTGCACCGCTTCTTTGACCGTATTGAATACCGGCAGGCCCAGATGGGTCTGGCCGCCCTTGCCCGGCGTCACGCCGCCGACGACCTTGGAGCCGTATTTGATCATATCCTCGGCATGGAACGAACCGATCTTGCCGGTAAAGCCCTGAACGATGATGCGTGTGTTTTCGTCGATAAAAATTGCCATCTTGATTCCTTAACAACCTTCTGTAGCGACCGCCTCTTTTGCGACGACCTGATTACGCGCCTGCACCGCTTTCTCGGCCGCTTCGGCCAGGGTTTCGGCGGTGATGATCGGCAGGCCACTTTCCCGGATGATCCGTTGCCCTTCCTCGACATTCGTACCGGACAAACGCACGATCAACGGTACCTGCATGTCGATTTTTCTGACCGCGTGCACGACGCCCTCGGCGATCCAGTCGCAGCGGTTGATGCCGGCAAAAATATTGACCAGCATCGCCTTCACGTTTTTGTCGGCCAGCACCAGACGGAACGCTTTTTCGGTGCGCTCGGCCGAAGCGCCGCCGCCGACGTCGAGAAAGTTTGCGGGTTCGCCGCCGGCCAACTTGATCATGTCCATCGTCGCCATCGCCAGGCCGGCGCCGTTGATCATGCAGCCAATGTCGCCGTCGAGGCCGACATAGCTGAGGCCACGGTCCGCGGCGGCCATTTCGCGCGGGTCTTCCTGGGTTTTGTCGCGTAGTTCGGAAATTTTCGGCTGGCGGAACAAGGCGTTATCGTCGAATCCCATCTTCGCGTCCAGCGCGATCAGCTCGTTGCTGCGGGTAACGACCAGCGGGTTGATTTCGAGCATGCTGCAGTCGAGCGCCCGCAAGGCCTTGTAGCAGCCTCGGATCGTCTTGACCGCATGGCTCATGATTTCGGCATCCAGGCCAAGCGCGAAGGCCATCTCGCGCGCCTGATAATCCAGAAGGCCGACCGCCGGTTCGATATGAATCTTGGTGATCGCCTCGGGGCGGGTTTTCGCCAGTTCCTCGATTTCCATGCCGCCTTCGGCCGATCCGATCATCACGATCCGTTCGGCGCTGCGGTCGACCAGCAGGCAGAAATACAGTTCTTTCACAATCTCGGTGCCCGCTTCGACATAGAGGCGGTTGCACACCTTGCCGGCCGGGCCGGTCTGGTGCGTGCGCAGTCTTTTGCCCAGCAGTTCTTCCGCCGCGGCCGCGACTTCGTCATGGGTTTTGCAGATCTTGATGCCGCCGGCCTTGCCGCGCGCGCCGGAATGGATCTGCGCCTTGACCACCCACAGATGGCCGCCGATTTCGCGGGCGCGCTGGACCGCGTCTTCCGGACTGTAGGCCAGACCGCCCTCGGCAATCTTTACGCCGTAGCCCTGTAATATGTCTTTCGCCTGATACTCATGAATATCCACGACTCTTGCCTCTTGCTTTCAGTGATTATTGGGTTTTCGCGGCGATCGCTTCGGCCGCTCTGACGACATTGTTCGCCATCCGTTCGGAAGCCGCATCGATCAGGCGCCCGTCCAGCGAGGCCGCGCCCTTGCCTTGCGCGGCCGCTTCCTGCAAGGCGGCCAGAATGCGTTTGGCTTTTCGACTTCGGCCGCGGGCGGGGTGAAAACGTCGTTGGCCAGTTCGATTTGCGACGGATGGATCGCCCATTTGCCTTCGCAGCCGAGTGCGGCGGCGCGGCGTGCGGCCTGCTGGTAACCTTCCGGATCTTTCAGATCGCCGAACGGTCCGTCGATCGGACGCAGGCCGTAAGCACGGCAAGCCACGGTCATCCGGCTGATCGCCGCATGCCACTGGTCGCCCGGATAGTCGGGATTCAACCCGCCGATGTTGACCGTGCGCGCGCGGTTGCTGGCCGCATAATCGGCGACGCCGAAATGCAGCGCTTCGAGACGGCCGCAGGTACCCTGTCTCGCAATGTCCTCGACATTGGCCATGCCGAGCGCGGTTTCGATCAATGCTTCAATACCGATCTTGTTTTTCAGGCTCTGTTGCATCTCCAACTGGTTCAGCATCGCCTCGACCATATAGACGTCACCGTAAACGCCGACCTTCGGAATCAGAATCGTATCGATTCTGGCGCCGGCCTGTTCGACCAGGTCGACCACGTCGCGCACCATATACTGGGTATCCAGTCCGTTAATCCGTACGGACAAGGTAATACCGTGGCCTTTCCAGTCCAGGTCATTGATTGCCTCGATCACATTCTTGCGCGCCTGCAGCTTGTCGTCGGGCGCAACCGCGTCTTCGAGGTCGAGAAAAATGTAGTCCACACCGCTTTTCAAGGCTTTTTCGAACATGCCGGGATTGGAACCGGGAACCGCCAGTTCGCAACGTTGAATACGCTGCACCGATGCCGTATATAAAGTGTGACTCATTATTGACTACCTGCCTGTACGTGCTTCTAAATAAAATGATCCGGCCGAATGGTCAATTGCATCCGCTTGTTCGGCCGCAAATAAATAAATCCACCATTTTACTTCGTGCGGACTCAAAGTCAACGACTGCCGGATTTGTTTTTCCGTTTCCGGAGAGAAAAGTCGGCATGCATTTTTCAACTCGATTTGTACGTATTCACGACTTAGGATCGGGTAGGAAATAACTTTTTGAAATTGATTGTTATGAGAAAGCGGATTGTTCACTCCCCTCTTTGGAAAAGAGGAGTCGGGGGAGATTTATTAAATAAATCCCCCTCGATCCCCCTTTTTCAAAGGGGGAGGTGTATTTGACGAAGTTCTCCTTTTTCAAAGGGGAAGTTGTTTTTGACGAAGCACTTAACGGCGGCATCGGCGTATCTCCCCGCCGTTTTCGGAAGTTTTATCAACCGGAAAATCGATCCTGAATTCTGCCCCCGGATCGCGATTAATAACGTCGATTCGTCCGTTCATGCCGACCGTCATTTGATGCGCCAAAGCGAGCCCGATCCCGGTCCCGACCGTCTCGCGGGTCAGTTCGTTTTCGGCGCGGTAGAAGAGTCGGAATATTTTTTTCAGTTGGTCTTTGGCGATGCCGGGACCGTAATCGCGCACCGCGAAGCGGATGCGCCCGCCGCTCAAGCGCTGGCAGGACACGTCGACCGCTTTAATGTCCGCCTTCGCGGAAAATTTGATCGCATTGTCGACCAGGTTGATCATGATTTGGACGAACCAGTCGGGATTCACCTTCAGTTTGGCCTGCGCCGCGTCTTGATCGACCGACAGCGTTAAACGAAAGCCGCTCCGTTCGATTTGGGTCGAGATTTTCGATTGGATGCCGTCGATCAGTTCGGCCACCGTCAGGCTTTGCAGCGACGGCTTGTTTTCGTTCCGGGTCATTTTGGCCAGTTGCAGCACGTTGTTGATCAGGCGGGTCAGGCGCTCGCTCTCATCCAGAATGAAGTCGTAATAGGCCTTTTTCTTGCCGTCGTCCACCCAGCCGGCCTGCAGCATTTCGCCGTACATCCGAATCGAGGTCAGCGGCGTTTTCAATTCGTGGCTGACCGCCGAAACGAAGTTCTGCTGCTGGTTGAGCAGATCGATCTGGCCGACGCCGAGCCGGTACATCCCATAAAAACCGGCTAAAAAGACGGCGCTCAGCACCGCGCTCAGCCAGATGATCACCCAGCCGCCCGGCCCGACCGGAAGCTGGGTGATGCTGAACACGAGCTGCAAGTCGCCGAACGGGTCGGGCAAGCGGTCTTGGTAAAGCAGCTCCCCTTCCAGTTCGGCGGCACTCGACAGATAACCGCGCGGCGCGCGACCGGCAAAGGCGGAGAGCACATTGCCTTGAAAAACGGTCAGCAGATCGCTCATCCGCGACAACGCGGTTTCCTGAAACGCCGCGTTGATCGTCCCTTGCAGGAAGGCATCTTTTTCGATCAGCAGACCCTGGATGTAGCGCTGGCCGTTCAACCAGACTTTGCGGAACAGCACGAACTGGCCGCTGTCCAGTTGGCTGAACTCGAAAGGATCGACGGCGCTTTCGAACGTGCGGATGCGCAAGGTTTTCGCCTCCGCTGACGCGGCTGGAGCCGCCGGGCGACCGGATGCTTCCGACGCGGCGACGGCGGGTGCTTCGGTGCTCCGCACCGGCTCGGGCAGGACGTTCTGTTCGGTGCGCGCCTTTTTGGGCGTCGCTTTCAACGCCTTGCGGACGCTCTCTTCGGGCCGTATCGGCACGGCTTCTTTCTGAAAGGTTTGCTTGAGTTTGATGTCTTCCAGGCGGCCCAGGGCGTTTTCCTGCTTGCCTTTGGCTGGCGCTATTTTTTTAAGCTCGTCAAAGATCGCCTGCCCCGTGCCGGCAGCAGGCGGGGCTGCTGCTGCAGGTTGTTGGAGTTTGCCGGCAACGGATCGGTCAAAAGAAACGGCATCTCGTTCATTTTCACGCATCTCCTTGTCTTGCCGCGCGGCCAATTCAGCGCGTTTACCACGATCTTTTTTTGCGCCGACGCCCGTGTGGTTTTTGACCAGCCGGTTCTCGCTCAATATCTGCCGAATCCGGTTCTCGAGGGCGGCCCGTTCGGACAATTCCCGTTCGGCAAGTCCATAGCGCCCAGCTTTATCGATATCTTCGGGCAGCAAAGGTGTCGATAAGCGGCCGGCCGCATCCACCTGGAAATAACCGATCGAGCCCGGGATTTCCGCTTGCACCGGGTATCGGGAAAGCGGCGAGCGCTGTAAAAAATTGGCCGCCGGCGCTCCGGCCACGTTCAGAAAGGCATAGTCGGTGAACGGCCTTTCCGCTTCGCCGTCGATCAGCCGGATCAGTTGGTTGTCGATCCGGCGGGTCAATTCTTCGGCCATCAGCCGATGCCGGTGAAAAGTCTCCCATTTCAAGCGGCTGTAGGATTGCTGGACGAGCACCGCGGTTGGGATCGCAAGGCTCAGGAAAAAAAGCAGCAGCCAGCGGCGGAGCCTTTTTTTATCCAGTCTTTTCAATCGGTTCCGCTTCATCACGGCGGCCCGATCAGCCGGTAACCGGCGCCGCGCACGGTGATCAGAAAGCGCGGTTCGGCGGGGTCGGTTTCGATCTTGCGGCGCAGTTTGGCAATATGAATGTCCACGGTACGGGTTTCGATCGCCAGATGATTCGCATAACCCCACACTTTCTGCAACAGTTCTTCGCGCGCAACCGGCCGGTCGGCATGGCGTTGCAGGTATTGCAGAATCTCGATTTCGCGCCGGGTGAACGAAAGCGCTTGCGCCCCGCGCCTGCCGGACAAGTTTCGGCAATCGATCGTCAATTCGTCGCCGAGCCGTATCGACGTTTCTTGCGCCAAGCCCTGACCGGTTCGGCGCAAGACCGCCTGCACCCGGAGCACCAGTTGCGCGACCGAAAACGGCTTCGCGACATAATCGTCCGCGCCCAGCGACAAGCCTTCGATGATGTCTTCGTCGTTGCTTTTGGCGGTCAGCATGATGATGGCTTGATCGCGGCTGTGTTCCCAAATCCGATTGCAAATCTCGAAGCCGTTCAGGCCCGGCAGCATCACGTCGAGCAGGACCAGATCGAATTTGCCGCCGAGCGCCTTAGCCAAGCCTTCGGTGCCATGGGCGGAAAAATCGACGTCGTAGCCGTGGTAGACGAACACGTCGATCAGGCCGGTGCGGATGGCGGTTTCGTCTTCGATGATCAGAATGCGCGGTTTGCGGGTCATGGCAGCGGCCTTGCCGGAAAATGTCGACAGTTTAGCAAGCCTGGGCCCGCTATCGGCAACCGAACTGTAAATATTTTGTAAATTCCGCGCCGAACGTTTTACCGAAGCGTGTCTGTTTACCGCCGCCCTTCGCGCCTAGACTGTGCCCGTCGAACATTATCAACACGGGAGGTGCCTCATGGCGCTGATTACACGACTGTCAAGACTGTTCCAGGCCGACATGCACGCGGTTTTGGACAAAATCGAAGAACCCGCGGCGCTGCTGAAGCAAAGCATCCGGGAAATGGAGGAATCCGTCCTGGCCGACGAGCGGCACGTGCGCATGTCGGAACACAAACGGCAGCAACTCGAAGGCAAACGCGATCAACTCGCGGAAACCTTGGCCGAGTTGGAGGAGAAGTGCGCGCTCTGTTTTCAATCCGGCAAGGACGAGCTGGCGCGGGCTTTCGTCAAACGCAAACTCGAAACGCTGCAAACGCAGAAATGGCTGGCCGAAAAGATCGTGGTCCTGAACGAACAAACGCGCCGTTTGACCAAGCGGCTCGCGGAGCATCAGGCGCAACTGGCGGCGATGAAACAGAAAGCCGAGGTCTTTCTGGAAAACGGCGCGGTTTCCTCGCATCCCTGGGAAAACCCGTCGGTCGTGGTCCGGGACGAAGACGTCGAAGTCGCTTTCCTGCAGGAAAAACAAAAATGGAGCGCGCCATGAACAAGCCTACGTTTTGGGAAGGTGTCGTAGTTGCCCTGTTCGCAGGCATCGCGGGCGCTGGCGGCTTTTATGCCTTCGCTGCACTTTGTTCCGGAGCAGTCGCGATTCGTATCGTGATCGGCGGCCTGACCTTCGTCTACACCCTTTATTTACTTGGCCGCAGCCCTGAGCGCGTCGGCCGGGCCACGGCCCTGCTCGCAGGCGGCCTCCTGTCGGCGGCGGTATGGCTGTTCTATCCGCCGCTATTCCTGTTTTTACTCGCGCACGCGCTTTATATCTGGCTGATTCGTGCGCTGTATTTTCATAGCCGCCTGTTTTCGTCCCTGGCCGACCTCGGTTTATGCCTGTTCGGCATCGCGTCGGCCTTCTGGGCATTCGATCGAACCGGCAGCCTGTTCATGACGGTTTGGTGTTTCTTTCTGATACAGGCCTTGTTCGGGGTCTTGTCGGGCGGAAATCCACAGGCCGCCGATGCAGCATTCCCCGCCGACGGCGAAGCCGACTTTAACCGCGCGTACCGGGCTGCGGAAGCCACCGTGCGCAAACTTTCAAACAGCAATTAGGAGACACGACGATGAAAACCCAACTCTTCGCCATCGGACTTTTTACTGCGACCGCGGCGACGGTCGCCTTTTTTCCGGCGGTCAGGCAAGCCGTCGCCACGACCGCGAAAGGATTCGAATCCTCTCCGGCAGCGGCCGATCCGGTCGCGCAGCCAATTTCAGCCCATCAAAAACCCGCGATCGAAGTGGTGTTCGTGCTCGACACCACCGGCAGCATGAGCGGCCTGATTGCCGCGGCGAAGGAAAAAATCTGGTCGATCGCCAGCACGATGGCGTCCGCGCAAACCGCGCCGGACATCAAAATGGGGCTGATCGCCTACCGCGACCGCGGCGACGCTTACGTTACCCAAACCGTCCCGCTTTCCGCCGATCTGGATTCGATGTACGCCAAACTGATGGATTTTCAGGCCGACGGCGGCGGCGACGGGCCGGAAAGCGTCAATCAGGCCCTGCACGATGCGGTGAACAAGATCGCCTGGAGCCAGAACCCTTCGACCTACAAAGTGATCTTTCTGGTCGGCGACGCGCCGCCGCACATGGATTACCCGAACGACGTCAAATACCCGGTCACCTTGGCGCAGGCCAAACAAAAAGGCATCATCGTAAACGCGATCCAGTGCGGACAGGACAGCGGCACGACCGCCGAATGGCGGCAAGTCGCCAGCCTCGGCCAAGGCAGTTATTTTCAGGTCGAGCAGTCCGGCAACGCGATTGCGATCGCGACGCCGTACGACAAAAAACTGGCGGAATTATCCGGCAAATTGGACAAAACCCGCCTCTTCTACGGCAACAAAGAAGAAAAAGCGAAACAGGCGGGCAAATTGGCCGCTGCCGAAAAAGTGCACAAGGAAGCCAGCACCGAATCGCAAGCGCGCCGGGCGGCCTTCAACGCTTCCTCCAGCGGTAAACGCAATTTTCTCGGCGAAAACGAACTGGTCGATGCGGTCGGCAGCGGCCGGGTAAAACTGTCCGACCTGCCGAAAGAAGCCCTGCCCGCAAGCCTGCAAGCGATGTCGCCGGCAGCTCAGGAAGAATTGGTGGGCAAGACGAAAAAGGAACGGAGCGAACTGGAAAGCGAAATCAAAAAGCTCGCCGAGCGGCGCAATGATTACCTGCGGGGAAAAGTGGCTGCCGAAGGTGGCAAAAAGGAGTCGCTGGACGCCCAATTGTACGGCGCGATCAGGCAGCAGACCAAAGACAAGGGCTTGGTTTACCGAGACGACAGCGCCAAGTATTAATACAAGTATTAAGCCGCGTAGGGCGGGCAACCGCTTCATCGTTGCCCGACTTTGGGCGGCGATCCTTTGGCGATATTACGATTATCGAAATCCACAGACAGATCGAAACATCCAAAATGTCGGGCACAAAAAGCGTGCCCGACCTACGGTACTATTGATGATTGCAATCCAGTATGTCATGATTAGCGGTTTTGAATTTTGGCGCATTTTGCCCAACTCCGCTCTTAACAACATTTAACTACCCTGACGAGGCAAATCCATGGCTGGTCGCAACCACCTTTATATTCCTGGCCCTACCAACGTCCCTCACGAAGTCCTGAGCGCGATGCACGCGCCGATGGAAGACCATCGCTCACCTAAATTTCCGGCGATCTTCAAACCTTTGCTCGAAGACATGAAAAAAGTCTTCCGGACCGAAAAAGGGCAATGTTTCATTTTCCCCGCGACCGGCACCGCGGGCTGGGAAATCGCGCTGACCAACACGCTGAATCCGGGCGACAAAGTGATCATCTACCGTTTCGGCCAGTTCAGCCATTTGTGGGCGGAAATGGCGAAGCGCCTCGGCTTCGACGTCGAAATCCACCAGGAAACCTGGGGCAAGGGCATTCCTCTGGACAAGCTGGAAGCGCGCCTGAAAGAAGACAAGAATCACGAAATCAAGGCCGTACTCGCGACCCATAACGAGACCGCGACCGGCGTCACCAGCGACATCGCCGGAGTCCGCAAGGCGCTGGATGCAGCAGGCCACCCTGCGCTGCTGTTCGTGGACGGCGTCAGCTCGATCGCCAGCCTGGATTTCCGGATGGACGAATGGGGTGTCGACGGCGCGATCAGCGGTTCGCAAAAAGGCTTCATGCTGCCGGCCGGCGGCGCGTTCCTCTGCTTCAGCCAAAAGGCCTTGAAAGCGACCGAAACCAGCCAATATCCGCGCTGCTTCCTGGATCTGCGCGACCAGATGAACCAGAACAAGGACGGCTATACCCCTTACACGCCGGCGCTGCCGATCCTGTACGGCCTGCGCAAGGCGCTGGACCTGCTGCTCGAAGAAGGCATGGACAATGTCTATGCGCGCCACCATCGCCTCGCCGAAGGCACTCGCCGCGCGATCGCGGCCTGGGGTATGAAGCTGTGCGCGCATCCGGGTTTCGAGTCGAACACCGTTTCCGCAGTCGTCGTGCCGGAAGACAAGGACGCCCGCGAAGTGATCAGCACCGCATTCAATAAATACAACCTGTCGCTCGGCGCGGGACTGTCCGAACTGTCCGGCAAGGTGTTCCGCATCGGCCACGTCGGCGACATGAACGACGTGTCGATGCTCGGCGCATTTGCCGGCGTCGAAATGGCGATGCTGGATTGCGGCTTCGACATCAAACCGGGCAGCGGCGTCGCGGCGGCAGTCGAATATTACCGTTCGACCGAAAAATAAAACGCATTGACGGTATATCGTTAGGAGTTACGCCCCACGGAGGGCGCTATTGCCGAGCGTAGGATGGGTACGACTGCATGGGCAGAGATTTGCTCCTCGACAACCGCTCCCTGCGTTGTCCTACCTCCTGTATCCCTACAGTCGTGCAATCTCTGCATTCACGCCATCCCTGGCGTTCATGCAGGAGGTACGAGCCCAAGGAAGGGCGAGGTAGATCGCGTCGGGAACACGCGATCGAGGGCAACGCAGGGAACAGTTGCCGACGACTGCACGGATGCGGGAGTTAGAGCGACGCATGGAGCAGTTGCCGAGAGGCGCCAGCCGAAACCCACGTTCAAAACCCATCAATAACCCATGTGGCGGATGCGCTTCGCTTATCCGCCCTACTCTAAGCATTAAGTTCATCGATGAGCAAACCCAAAGTCGTTGTTACCCGCAGATGGCCTTCGGCAGTCGAAGCGAAATTAAAAGAACTGTACGACGTTACCCTGAACGAATCCGACGTTCCGCTGACCGCCGAGGAACTGAAACGGGCGCTGCAAACCGCGGATGCGCTGCTGCCGACCGTGACCGATCCGATCACTGCCGACATCCTGCGGGTCCCGGACAGGAAAGCCCGGATCATCGGCAATTTCGGGGTTGGCTATAACAACATCGACATCGCCGCCGCCAAAGAGCAAGGCCTGGTCGTAACCAACACCCCCGGCGTCCTGACCGACTGCACGGCCGACATCGCGATGCTGTTGCTGCTCATGTCGGCCCGGCGCGCATCCGAAGGCGATCGCCTGGTACGCAGCGGCCAATGGACCGGCTGGGGGCCCACCCATCTGCTCGGACAGAAAGTCACCGGCAAGACGCTCGGCCTGATCGGCTTCGGGAGGATCGCCCAAGCAACGGCCAAACGAGCCCACCACGGCTTCGGGATGAGGATTCTGTTTTATACGCCGCGCAATGTACCCTCACAGGAAATTCTCGACGACGTAAAGGCAATCCGCTGTGCGACGATCGAAGAACTCCTGGGCGAAGCCGATTTCGTCTCCCTGCACTGCCCGGGCAGCGCCGAAAACCGGCATCTGATCGACGAGGCACGCTTGAAACGGATGCACCCGAACGCACATCTGATCAATACCGCGCGCGGCGATGTGGTCGACAATCAGGCATTGTGCAAGGCATTGAAAGAACGCTGGATCGCAGGAGCCGGACTCGATGTCTATGAAGGCGAACCGAACGTTTATCCGGGATTTTTGGAACTCGACAATGTCGCGCTGCTGCCGCATCTCGGCAGCGCTTCCGAGGAAACCCGGGCCGCGATGGGCAAGCGGGTGTTGGAAAATATCGAAATGTTTTTCGCGGGACAGGAGCCGCGGGACAGGGTGGCGTAACCGACAATCGACGAGTGCCAGTTACTTAAAACGTTGGGTTGGGTTACGCCTTCCGCTATCGCTCCAGGCTAACCCAACCGATTCGGGGAATTTACAGCAAATGCCGGATCGCGTCCCGCTCGTCCTTCAGCTCGGCCTCGCTCAGCTTCATCCTTTGCATGCTGAACTCGCTGATATCGAGCCCCTTCACGATGCTGACCTCGCCGTTGATTACCGTTACCGGAAACGAATACATCAGATCCCTTTCGATCGCGTAGCTGCCGTCCGACAGTACGCCCATGCTAACCCAGTCGCCTTCCGGCGTATCCAAGGCCCAGGTACGCATCTGGTCGATCGCGGCATTGGCCGCGGAGGCGGCGCTCGACAGGCCGCGCGCCTTGATCACCGTCGCGCCGCGCTGCTGCACGGTCGAAATGAATTCATCGACAAACCAGTCGCGTTCGACTAGGGACAGCGCATCCTGCCCTTTTACCTTCGCATGATGCAGATCGGGGTATTGCGTCGTCGAATGATTGCCCCACACCGTCATGTTCTTGACATCGGTAGTGAGGACACCGCATTTCTCCGCCAGCAGGCTGACCGCGCGGTTATGGTCGAGGCGGCTCATCGAGGAAAAATTCTCGGGCCCCAGTTCGGGCGCGTTCTTCAACGCGATCAGGGCATTCGTATTGGCCGGATTGCCGGTCACCAGGACTTTCACCTTGCGGCTGGCCACCTCGTTCAGGGCCTTTCCCTGCACCGAAAATATTTCCGCGTTCACTTCCAGAAGGTCCTTGCGTTCCATGCCGGGACCACGCGGGCGGGCGCCGACCAGAAACACATAATCGGCATTCTTGAACGCCGTACGCGGATCGTCGGTGGTTTCGATCCGGTACAGTAAAGGGCTCGCGCAATCCTGCAATTCCATCACCACGCCGTCCAGGACGTGCATCGCCTGCGAAACTTCAAGCAGATGCAATATGATCGGCTGCTCGGGACCGAACAGGTCGCCTGCCACCAAGCGAAAAAGCAGAGAATAGCTGATTTGGCCTGCAGCACCTGAAACCGCGATATGAACGGGTGTTTTCATGGGTTATCCCTAATAATTAAAATTTAGATGCGGAAAGTCTGATCGTTCGCGCCATTCTCATTGTTGTCGAGCCCTGTCAGTTTGAGTTTTATGATAACGTCAAGGCCTCACGCCCGCAAGCCAATTGATGACTCAGCCGATCAAGTACAGCCTCGGGTGCGATTCAAACTGATGTATAGAAAGACACTGTCCTTGCCGCACAAAGGGGCGAAACAGGGTATCTCGCGCGCAACTTCAGAAAAGCGGGACAGCAGGAGTCCAAAGCTGGCTTTTGAATCGCACCCTGCGGCCTCAGGCCGCTCAACAAGGAAAAGCTTCTCGGGTATAATAGACAGTCTTTTTTAACATTTGAATCCGGTCGCCTTCGGCCTCATCTCCCGAGTTCCATGAAAAAACTGCTTTTCCAATTCGATACCGACCCGCACCCCTCAGTCTTCGACACGGTCGTCGCCTATGACGGAGGAGCCGATCATGTAACCGGTTTCGGCGGCCTGACGCCCGACACGATTTCCGGCCTGGTCGAAGGCGCGATTTTTACGCGCCCTCCCAAAGACAAGAAAAATACCGCAATTTTCATCGGCGGCAGCGACATGATCGCCGGCCAGGATCTGCTGAAAGCGGTGCAAAGCAAATTCTTCCCGGGATTCCAGGTCTCGGTGATGCTCGACAGCAACGGTTGCAACACGACCTCAGCCGCTGCGGTCGCCAAACTGGCGGCTGGCAGCCCGTTGGCCGGTAAGAAAGCGGTCGTACTGGCCGGTACCGGCCCCGTCGGGCAGCGCGCCGCGGTGATGCTGAGCCTCGAAGGCGCCGAAGTCTCCCTGACCGGACGCAAGATGGACAAAGCCGCCGCCGCCTGCCGCTCGATGAAAGCCCGTTTCGGCGTCGACATCGTCCCGGTCGAAGCGGCCGATACCGAAGCGCGCGGCCGCGCGATCGAAAAAGCCAACATCGTGTTTGCGGCCGGCGCGGCCGGCATCGAGTTGATTGGCGCCGAACATTGGCAGGACAATCCCCACATCGAACTGATCGCCGACGCGAACGCCACCCAGCCGATCGGCATCGGCGGCATCGACGTGTTCGACAAAGGGGTGGAGCGCCACGGCAAGATCGTCTGGGGCGCGCTCGGCTTCGGGCCGCTGAAACTGGAGCTGCATCGTGCCTGCATCGCGAAACTGTTTACCGACAACAAGCTGGTTTTCGACGCGGAAAACATCTTCGAACTCGCCAAACAAATGGCTTAACGACCGCTCTTTCTCGATTTATCCGTGGAAAGCGAAGCGATTTTGGCAGCGCGCGATGATGCTCTCGCCCTCTTTCGGGCAGGCGTGGCGGCGGCCGACCCCTACCTGGCGGTCAAAGACTGCCTGTCGGCCGACCGGGATCGTTTGGCGATCCGTCTTGACATTAATGATCCCGGCAGGCAGCGCCTGGGCAAATGGCCGAAGATTCACCTGATCGCTTTCGGGAAGGCCGCCTGTGCAATGGCACGGGCCGCTGAAGAAATCCTTCCCGAGCCGTTATGGGCCGGCAGGGGCATCGCGGTCACAAACTACGAAAACGTCGCCGTCCTGAACCGCAGCGATGTCTTCGGCGCGGGCCATCCGCTGCCGGACGCGGCGGGCCTTGACGCCGCCCGCCGGATTGCCGAAAAAGCCGGCCGCACCAAGGCGGGCGAGCTGGTGTTGACGCTGGTCAGCGGTGGCGGTTCGGCGTTGATCCCCTGCCCGGTCGAATCCGTTTCCTTAACTGATAAATGCGAGGTAACCGGTTTCTTGCTGGCCAGCGGTGCCACGATCGACGAAGTCAACTGCGTGCGCAAACATCTGTCGCAGTTGAAAGGCGGCGGACTCGCCAAGCTCGCCGCGCCGGCCGACCTGCATGCGTTGATCCTATCCGATGTACTCGGCGACGATCCGAGCGCGATCGCGAGCGGCCCGACCGTGCCCGATCCGAGCACGTTTGAAGAGGCAATTCGTATTTTACGAGCGAGACACATCTGGGAACGGCTTCCCGGCACGGTCCGCGCCTATTTGCAGAACGGCGCACGCGGGCAAGCACCTGAAACGCCAAAACCTGACGATCCCGTTTTTGAGAAAACCGGCCACACGCTGATCGGCAGCAATGCGATCAGCCTGAAAGCCGCCGCCCAAACCGCGGAGCAGCTCGGCTACCGAACCGTCATTTACAGCGATCATTTGTGCGGTATCGCGCGGAATGCCGCCGAACAATGGGTCAAAACGATCGCCGCTAATGGACAAATCCGCCAGCCGACCGCCTACCTTGCCGGCGGCGAAACCACGGTCCGCTTGACCGGCAACGGGCGCGGCGGCCGCAATCAGGAAATGGCGCTGGCGTTCGCCCTGGCCGCCGAAAAACACGGGCTCGATGCCGACTGGGTTTTTCTGAGCGGCGGCACCGACGGCCGCGACGGTCCGACCGATGCGGCCGGCGGGCGGGTTGATGCCGGTTCGCCGGCGCGGATGCGCGCGCAAGGCATCGAGCCGGAAGCCTTGCTCGACAATAACGATTCTTATCACGCGCTGCAAACTTCCGGCGATTTATTGTTCACCGGCGCGACCGGCACCAATGTCGCCGACCTGCAGATCCTGCTGATCCGCCCGAAAACCTAACGCCGGCCGCGGATAACGCTTTGCACGGCCACCCTTAAGCCCTACAATATTCCACAATTAATTCAAGGAGATTTGCATGTTTGATAAATCGATGACCATCGAAGGCTTCGACGATGAATTATTCCAGGCGCTCAAAGAAGAACGCCGCCGCCAGGAAGACCATATCGAGCTGATCGCTTCGGAGAACTATTCCAGCCCGCGCGTTCAGGAAGCGCAGGGCACCGTACTGACCAACAAATACGCCGAAGGCTATCCGGGCAAACGCTACTACGGCGGCTGCGAATACGTCGATACCGTCGAACAACTGGCCATCGACCGCGCCAAGCAGCTATTCGGCGCCGACTGGGCGAACGTGCAGGCGCACTCCGGCTCGCAGGCCAACGCCGCCGCCTATATGGCGCTGATCAAGCCGGGCGACACCATTTTAGGCCTGGCGCTATCCGACGGCGGCCACCTGACGCACGGCGCCAAACCGAATTTCTCCGGTCAAATTTACAACGCGGTGCAATACCATCTGGATCCGGCCACCGGCCTGCTCGACTACGACCGGATCGAGGCCCTGGCGCGCGAACACCAGCCGAAAGTGATCGTCGCCGGTTTCTCGGCATATTCGCGGATCATGGACTGGAGGCGTTTCCGCGCAATCGCCAACGCGGTCGGCGCTTACCTGCTGGTCGACATGGCGCACGTCGCGGGCCTGGTCGCCGCGGGCTTGTACCCGAACCCGGTGCCTTACGCCGACATCGTCACCACCACCACGCACAAAAGCCTGCGTGGTCCGCGCGGCGGCATCATCCTGGGTAAAGCCAATCCCGAGCTCGAAAAGAAAATCAACTCGATGATCTTCCCCGGCATCCAGGGTGGCCCCTTGATGCACGTGATCGCAGCGAAAGCGGTCGCATTCAAGGAAGCGATGGAGCCGGAATTCAAAACCTATCAGCAACAGGTGATCAAGAATGCACAAGCGATGGCGAAAGTCTTCATCGAACGGGGTTTCGACGTGGTTTCGAGCGGCACCGACAACCATCTGATGCTGGTCTCGCTAATTCCGAAAGGCATTACCGGCAAGGCCGCCGACGCCGCGCTCGGCAAGGCCCACATCACGGTCAATAAGAATGCGGTGCCGAACGACCCGCAGTCGCCGTTCGTAACCAGCGGCATCCGGGTCGGCACGCCTGCCCCCACTACGCGCGGCTTCAAGGAAGAACAGGTAATCGAGGTCGCGCACTGGATGTGCGATGTAATGGAAAACATTGAAGATGAAAACGTGATTGCGGCGGTGCGCGAGAAGGTCGCGGCCCTATGCACGCGTTTTCCAGTGTACGGCTAGGCATACAGCTAGGCACACCTCAATTTGGGACAGTTTTATCGCTTCCCTCGCATTTTGGACAACGACCAGTAGTTGTTGTCCATTATCATATTTTCACCATGCTCAATTGAATCATTATGCATACCACATACAGACTGCAAGCCAATGAGCTGAATGAAGATTTCATCAACTCCTTGAAAGCCCTGTTTCATGACAAAACGATCGAAATAGCGGTTTCCGATGCGGTAGCGCAACAAGGAGAAAATGCACCGTTAATGCTGCGTAAAGCGGGCGCTTTGGCCGGGCGCATCAAGATCGGCGACGACTTCGATGCGCCATTACCGGACTTCGACGAATATCAGTCATGAAGTTGCTGCTCGATACGCACATTCTGCTCTGGTATTTGGAGAACGACCCGAAATTACCTGATACCTGGAAACGATACATCGAAGACCGGCATAACAGCATTGCCGTCAGTATTGCCAGCCTATGGGAGATCGCTATCAAGATTTCGCTCGGAAAATTAGAGCTTCTGGACGATTTATCTACCGTTGAAAGCGTTCTGCATCAACAAGGAATAACCCTTTTACCGATTAAAACATCGCACTTACTGCAATTACTGAATTTGCCTTTTCACCATCGCGATCCTTTCGATCGCTTGATTATTGCTCAAGCCCAAGTGGAGCAGTTGTCCGTTGTCACTCATGATTCTCAATTTGCGCAGTATTCAGTTTCAATGTTACCCGGAGCTAGTTAACTCTCTATCCAGGGATACGCTCGGTGCCATAAAAATCAATTTTCAACCTTAAATTAGACTTTCCGGCTATTTATTCCAACCCTGGCCGGGTCTGCAACAGGAAAAAATTCATGTCCGACATAGAAATCGCCCAACAGGCGAAGATGAAGCCGATCATCGGCCTCGCAAAAGAGCATTTCGGCATCGACGCCGAACATCTCGACCCGTACGGCCACTACAAAGCCAAATTGTCGCTGGATTATGTGAACAGCCTCGGCGGCAAGCCGGACGGCAAACTGATTCTGGTCACCGCGATCAGCCCGACGCCGGCCGGCGAAGGCAAAACCACCACCACCGTCGGCCTCGGCGATGCGATGAACCGGATCGGCAAAAAGACGATCATGTGCCTGCGCGAGCCCTCGCTCGGCCCCTGCTTCGGCGTCAAAGGGGGAGCCGCCGGCGGCGGCCATGCGCAGGTCGTGCCGATGGAAGACATCAACCTGCACTTCACCGGCGATTTCCATGCGATCGGCGTCGCGCACAACCTGCTCTCGGCCCTGATCGACAACCATATCAACCACGGCAATGCGCTAGGCATCGACCTGCGCCGGATTCAATGGAAACGCGTCGTCGACATGAACGACCGGGCGCTGCGGAATATCGTGCTCGGCATGGGCGGCCCCGCGAACGGCTATCTGCGCGAAGACGGCTACGACATCGTGGTCGCCTCGGAAGTGATGGCGATCCTCTGCCTCGCGACCGACATCACCGATCTGAAGGAGCGGCTCGGCCGGATCGTGATCGGCTACAAGACCGACAACAAAACGCCGGTCTACGCGCGCGACCTGAATGCGCACGGCGCGATGGCGGCGCTGCTGAAAGACGCGATCAAGCCGAACCTGGTGCAGACGCTGGAAAACAACATCGCGATCATCCACGGCGGCCCGTTTGCGAACATCGCGCACGGCTGCAACACGGTCACCGCGACCAAGACCGCGCTGAAGCTGGCCGATTACGTGATCACCGAAGCCGGCTTCGGCGCCGATCTCGGCGCCGAGAAATTCGTCGACATCAAATGCCGGATGGCCGGCCTGAAGCCATCGGCGGTGGTGCTGGTCGCGACGGTCCGGGCACTGAAATTCCACGGCGGCGTCGCGAAGGAAGACCTGAACCGGGAAAACCTCGGCGCGCTCGAACAAGGCTTCGCGAACCTGGAACGGCATTACCGGAACATCACCGAACATTACGGCCTGCCCTGCGTGATCTGCATCAACCATTTCACCTTCGACACCGAGGCCGAACTCGACTTACTGCAGGACAAATGCCGGACGCTCGGCGCAGTCTGCATCGCCTCGAAACACTGGGCCGAAGGCGGCAAGGGCGCCGAACGGCTCGCGCACGCGGTCGCCGAGACGGCCGACCGCCACCTGGATGGCTGCCGCTTCGTCTACGACGACCATTTGAGCCTGTGGGAAAAAATCGAAACGATCGCGACCAAGCTGTACGGCGCGGCCAAAGTCACCGCGAACGCGAAAGTAAAGGCCCAGTTGGCGGCCTGGAACGGCGACTACGGCCGTTTCCCGATCTGCATGGCGAAGACGCAGATGTCGTTTTCGACCGACGCGTCGATCAAGGGCGCCCCGTCCGGACACACGGTCGAAATCAGAGAAGTCAGATTGGCCAACGGCGCGGGCTTCATCGTCGCGATCGCCGGCGATATCATGACCATGCCGGGCCTGCCGAAAGTGCCGGCGGCGGAGAAGATCGACATCGACGAAAACGGACGGATCAGCGGGTTGTTTTAGAGCATTTTCGCTTTGGGAACAAGGCCTTCGTAAGGAAAACACGTCATTCCGGCCGGGATTGCCGGCATCCAGAAACCCAGGCGGGTTGGCTCTCATACCTCCCTGTACCCTGGATTTCGGCAATCCCTGCCGAGATGACGGCTGGACTTAACGGTATTGTGCACTTATACGCGATATGAAAATGCTCTAGATACTCAAAAACGTTGTGCATGGCCGGCCGGGGTCTTTTGCTCCGGCCGCCAAATCGATTTTGTCTCCTTGTCTTCATGCCGTTAAAACAAGAAGGCGACAACGGCAATACCTCCCTTCGTTTTTGTGTACGAACCGGCCTTTTTCCGGACGAAGCCGACCGATGACGGAATTTTCTATCAATGATGAAATTTTCTACTGGCGTCGAGCCAACGGCTTCGCTAAAGTAAATTCGAGCCGGCCGTGATTCCGTGCGCTGCAACGAAGCGAAATGGCCGCATCATTGATGTCTCATACAAGCACACACAAAGGGGAAAACTCGATGGCAAGCAAACTTAAAACGCTGGTAAATGATGTTCTGATCGGCATAGTCGGCTTCGTTCCGATCGTGCTGATCTTTCAGATCATTGTCTATGTTCAGCGTGCGTTGAAGAATTTCGTGTTGCTGGTACACGGCAAATACGACAATTCTCTGGTGACCATCGTCCTGTTCGCCGCCGCGATCGGCCTTTTGGCCTATTTCGGCAAATTGCTGAAACAGGACAGAGCGCATTTGCTCTATTATCTGGAATCGCTAATCCAGAGAATCCCGATCATCGGCAGCATTTACCGGGTTACGCGCAAATTGCTGCGCTTGTTTCTAACCGCCGAGGAATCGCAACTTCGCGAAGCGGTTTACGTCGAATACCCCAAAGATGGCATGTGGGTACCCGCCTATGTCACGAACCGCATCGGCGATTGCTATATTCTTTACATCCCTACCTCTCCCAACCCGACATCCGGTTTCACGGTGATGGTGCACAAATCCAAGGTGATGCAATCACAGATGAACATCGAAGAGGTTTCGAGTTTCGTCATCAGCGTCGGCGTCGATTTCGCGAAGTCCGAAGAAGCCAAAACCCTCTATAAATAACCGGGGTACAGGGGCAATGCCGTTAACGCCGGGAGTTCCCAACGGGCTCCCGGACCGAAGCCGCCCTCAAGGGATGATGGGCGGACATATCGAATCCGGACGCCCGCCCAACTCGGCCAGCAAATCCGATACCGCGCGCTCGCAGGCTCCGCATCCCGCGCAAACGCCGGTCAGCCGGGATATATGCTCCAGATCACCGATCCCCCGACCGACCAGCGCCCTGATCTTCTCTCCGGTAGTCCCGCTGCAATGACAGATAACGTCGGTTTTTCCGGCCGGCCTGCTCTCATGCATCTCGAAATTTCCATTTGTCATTCGCGGGTTTCCGGATCCGGTACCTCCGGATCGAAACCGGAGCCGTCCATCGCCGGCGGTTCGAGCAAATGATTCAGCCAGACTTCGGCTGCAGCCCGTTGATTTTCCAGAACCGTATCCGGCCACAGGCCGAATGAGAGGACCAGCATGCCGAGCACGCAAAGAACGCCCAGCTCGCGCGGGCGCAAATCCTGCAATTGCCTGACCGCGGCGCTTGTCGCCGGTCCCAAGAAGGCCTGGCGCGTGAACGACAGCATGTAAGCGGCGCCGAGAATCGTTCCGGCCAGCGCGGCAATGGCCAGGCTCGGATGCGAGGTCAACGCGCTGACGATCATCAGCAATTCGGCCGGAAAACCGCTGGTTCCGGGTATTCCCAGGCTGGCCAGCATAAACAGCAAATAAAAGCCGGTCAGCCGGGCACCGCCGTGGCGAGCCCGCCCATGTGCACTTTTTCGTTACTGCCGAGGCGGTGATGAATAAAGCCGGCGATCAGCATCAAGGCGCTTCCTTCGATCGAGAAGTTGACCAGTTGGAACAACGCGCCCTGGATTCCCTGTATATTCAGCGAAGACAGCCCCACGATGACCAGCCCGATATGGCTGATGCTGCCATAGGCCAGCAAGCGGCGCAAATTGCTTTGCTGCATAGCGACCAACGCGCCGTAGATCAGCGTGACCGCGCCGATGATGCCGAGCGCCCAGTTGTATTCGACCGCCGAAGCCGGCGCCAGCGGCATCGCGAAGCGGATGATCCCGTAAACGCCCAGTTTAAGCCCGGTCAACAGAGCGGTCATTTGAGTCGATCCTTCCATCGCTACCGTCGGCAGCCAGGTATGAAAAGGCGGCAAAGGCGCTTTCACCGCGAAACCGAGCATCAACAGAATGAACACCGCCGTTTCCGTCCGTCCCGACAACGGCGTGGCCGACAGCATCGGCAGACTGAACGACAGATCGCCCGGAATATGGCCCTGGATCGTGTCGGCATGGTTGAACGCAAGCAGAATGATCGCGAACAGCAGCGCAACGCCGCCGAACAGCATCACCAGCGTGTATTTCATGGCGGCTTCGCGCCGTCCGGGACCGATGCCCCACAAGCCGATCAAAAAGAAAATCGGCACCAGGGTCAGCTCCCAGAACAGAAAGAACAGGATCATGTCCATCGCGGTGAATACGCCCATCGTCACGCCTTCGAGCGCGAGCAGCAGCGACAGGTGAAAACGCGGCAGGCGCTGCACCGAATTCCAGGTCGCCAGCAAAGTCAGCAAGGTCAGCAGCGCCGACAAGGGCAGCAGCAGAATCGATATGCCGTCCGCACCGAGAAAGTAATTGATATTCAACCGTTCGATCCAGGCATGATGCTCGACCCACTGCAATTCGTTGCCGCTCTCCGCTTGAAACCGGCCGGCAGCGGCGAGCGCAACGGCCAGCTCCAGACCGGCGACCGAAAGAGCGCTCCATTTGGCGGCCTGGAGGTTCCGCACCAGGCCGACCGCCGCCGCCCCCAGCATCGGCAGCCAGATCAAAATACTGAGCAAGGGAAACTCCGGCATATTCATGGCTGCTGTTCTTCCTCGAATTGAACATTATCGGACCCGGATATTCCCGCCGGGTGATCATGCGGCATCGAGCTGTGAATCGGGTAGCCTTTCGTGATCAGCGCGGCGTCCTGGTCGACGAGCCTGAGCCAGGGCCGCATGTAAAATCCCGTCCCGATCAGCAAAGTGCAGATCACAAGCGTGATCAGACGCTCTTTCAGCACCGGATGGTGCAGGCTCGAATAAGGCTGCGCGAAACGCCTGGAAGTCGCCAGAAAAATGCGCTGGAAGGCCCAGAGAATAAATGCCGCCGCCAGCAGGTTGCCGGTCAATATCGCGATCGCGAGCAGCCAGCCGTGCTCTTCGACGGTGCCCTCGATGATCAGATGCGTGGCATCGAAACCGGGCGTGCCGGGTTTGACCAGCGTGCTCAAGGCCGAAATCAGGAACAGCATGCCCAGGGTCAGATTCGAATCGAACAAACCGCCCAGCCTCGGCATAACCGCGGTGCCGGTCCGTTCATAGATCAGGCCGACGCTGAACAGCATCCCCGCCGTCGCCAGGCCGTAAGCGATGGACAGCATGATACTGCCTTCCAGGCCGAAATCGTTGAAACAGAACAACCCGATCACCAGAATGCCGGTCTGGCTGATGACCGCAAAAGCCAGAAGGCGCCGGATGTTGATCTGCAGTAAAGCCATGACCGCGCCATAAAAAATACTGATCAGCGCCAAGGTCAGCACCAGCCCCGACCAGTCTTCGGCCACGCCGGGCAGCAACGGCAAAATAAACCGGAGAACCGCGAAAATTCCCAGCTTCAGGCCCGCCAGAAAAATCGCGCAGCTCGCGACCGTGCCCTGTTCGGCCAGGATCGGCAGCCAACCGTGAAACGGAAACAGCGGCATGCGCACCGCAAAGCCGTAAAACAGCAGCACAAATATCAGCGCCTCGTCGTGGAGATAGGCGTTGTTCCGCTTGATCGTCAGCCAGTCGAAAGTCAACGGATGCTCAGAATCGATCAGGCCGAAACCGAGCAGCAGAAATCCGGCCAGAGTCATCAGCAAAGCGCTGCCCCAATATTGCAGGAAGCGGTCGACCGCCCACCGCCGATGCAGGCCGGTACCGCAGTGCAGCGTCAGGTAAATGACCGGAATCAGCTCCAGCGCGCTCCATAGCCAGAACTGCATCACGTTCAAAGACGCGAAAGCCCCGATTAAAATCGCCTCGTAACCGAGCACGCAGGCCACGAAAGTACGGCCGTGATAACGCTTCTGCGAGTGCGAAAAGATATAGTACATCACCAGAAAAGCAATGACTGCGGTCAACGGAATAAACAGAATATTGACCCCGTCGACGCCCACCGCATAGCTCAATCCGGCAAAGTGCATCTGTTCGACCAGATGAAGGCCGGATTCCTCGGCATCGAACACCAGCAACAGATAAACGCTCAATAACACATTCAGGCACGCGCCGGCAAACCCGAAGCGAAAGGCGGCCGGCAAGGTGCGCGTACAGAATACCGCGGCCATCGCGGCAAGCGGGACCAGCGTCATCGCGGTCAGGACCGGAAAAGCCGCCGCGGCGGCCCAGGGGTTAACGGGAAAATGCATCGGGGCCTCAGAATGCGACCAGCAGGGTGACGAACACAAACAGTACCAGATAACGGGGCCTTAAAATATACGCTTCGAAGCGGTTGGCGGAACGCCCCAGACGCCTGCCGAAATCCGACACGCTTTTGCCGTAGCCGCGCAGCATCAAGCGGCTTTCAAGGCCGTGAATCAGCGCCGCCGTCCATTCGGCCAGTTTGCCTGCCAGGCCGCTGCCTTGCGCAAACTGCTCGGAATCGTTATCCAGGCGTGCACCGATCTTTTGCTCTTCGTACTGAGCCAGCGAAGAAATCGCGTTGATCGCCGGCGCCGGCGAGCCCAGCAGCGGATCGATGATGGAATCGTCGAAATAGCGAAGGTCGTGCGACAGCCGGCCTATCGGCCTGACCAACAGGCAATCGGTCAGCGAGTCCAGCCAGAAACGCTGCAGCGAGGCGGTATAAAGCCAATACTTTTTAGCCAGGACTGGCCCGACCGGTTTGACCGGCGTGCCGTGGATATTGTGCAGCAGCGACGGCGCGCTCAGCAATTGATAGGCGCGGACGACCGCGTGCGCGCATAAATGCCACTCCGCCAACCGCCACAAGCCGAGCCCGCATTCGAAAAACATCAGCCCCAATTGCACCGAAACGGCGGTAACCAGCGAGGTCTTGATATCGGTCTGGGTGAGCCCGAGCAAATAACCGTGCACCGCGGTGACGCCCCCGGCCACAATCAGCAACCCCATCGCAAAAGGCGACGCTTCGAAGAGCGGCTCCAGCAGACAGACCAGAAAGATGCCGGCATGCACCATCACCGAGCCGTAAAAGACCGCACTCGACGGCGTCGGCCCTTCGAGCGCGCGCAGCAGCCAGGGAGTAAACGGCACCTGCGCGGATTTGACGAATGCCGCGACCGCGAAACAAGTCGCGATGCCGGCCGCCTCCCCCGACGGCAACTGCGCGGCCAGCGCATTCAATCTCGTCCAATCGACGCTTTCCGCGAAGGCGTAGCTGAGCCCGATCCCGATCACGAAAGCCGCATCGCCGACCCGGCTGGTCACGAAGACCCGCGTCGCGTTAGCCGCGGCGGCCGGACGGTCATGCGCGTAGGCGATCAACAGATAGGAGCAGAGGCCGGCGATTTCCCATCCCATAAACGTAGCGGCCGCGTTGCCGGCCAGCACAAGCCAGTGCATCGCTCCGGTAAACAGCGTCAGCACGAAAAAGAAACGGTGAAAGCCGGCTTCCTTGTGCAGGTAATTCACCGAAAAGCGCAGCACGATCGCCTGGAGGGTCCCGAACAGCGCAGCGAGCCGGGGGCCGATGCCGTGCGTCGAAAAATTGAACGAAATCCGCAATGTATCGCTTTGCAGCCAGGTTCCCAGATTGAACGTACCGCGGTTCATGCCCAGCATGTCGGCGGCGCACAGCGTCAACGCCAACAGGCAGGACATGGTGACGGCCCAGAGGGCGATGCCGGAGGTCACGCCTTCCTTGTCCTCGCCGGCCAGCCAACCGAACAGAATGCCGAGCCCCATGATCGCCGCGGCGCCGAAAGGCAGTAACGGAATCAAAATGACTAACGAATCCATGCTCAGGCTCCGGTGGTTACGGGCCGGAGCAGCACCGGCGCAACCGGTCCGGTTCGGCCGCGGTAAGCGGCCTGCGAATTTTCGACGGCGGCCGGCAGCGTTCCGTCTCCTTGCCAGCGCACGAATCCTCTGTCGCGATCGAACAGGAAGACGTCTCCGCTTTCCGGATCGATCGCAATCAAATGCAGCCAGCCGTTGGCGATCAATTCGCGCAGCGCCTCCTGGCGCTGATAAATCCGCTCGAGCACGGCCGTTTTGGCTTCGACGATCACCTGCAGGCGCATCGCCTCGTGAATTTCGATCATCTGCCTGGGCAGGCCGGTACGCAAATCGCTGCCGGTCCCTTCCATCACCCCGAAAAGCCCTGTCAGGTTGTGCGGAATCTTGGTGCCGCAGCCGAAACGGTCGTTATCGACGGTCGAGAAATAATATTCCAGATTGATGCCGGCGCCGACCGGCCCCGCGGTCAGCAAAATGTTCTCGACGACGCGCCCGTCGGGGTCCTGAGCGGGATCGTAGGAAATCAGGAAGACGCGCCGGTCCAAAAACAGCCCGCGCGTCAGCTGGCGTCGGCCGATCACCGCCGCCGCGTTGCCGGCATGGCCGAACTCGGGGCGCACCTGGCTCAAGTCCGAAGCGCGCCGCTGCACATGGGCAAAGGCCTGTTTCGGCGTCGGCAATGCTTCCGCAGGCAAAAAGCGGCGACAGCGCTCATGCGCGGAAAGACGCTGCGCTTCATGGAGAGATTGGCGGAGAGCAGCGAACGGTCCATGCCAGGATTGAGGCAGCGTGTCCAGATCGTACCAAGTGATCGCGTCGCTGCAGGTATCGTGCTGCGCGCCGACGAACCGGCATGACGCCGGAATCGCGATGCCGCGTTCAGCCAAAAGCTTCCGCACTTCCGGACGGTTCGCCATCGCCGCGAAGACGCGCGCGTTCGGGCCTCCCCGCCGCCCTCCGCAGGCGCCGCAATCGTGGGCCGCCTCGTGCGGATTGTTCAAACTGGTCGAACCGTGCGCGATCATGCAGACCAGCGGCGCGAAGCCCTGGGTCAGCCCGAGCGTCCTGAGCAGGTTTTCGATCCGGTCGGCCTGCTCGGCATCGCCGAATCCGATCTTCGGCTGCGCCGTTGCAGAATCTGCGGTGCCGGTAAAACGCAGCGCGGTGGGCATTTCGGGATCGAGGGCACGGGACAATCTCTGCTTGAACCGGAATCTGAAACCGGGCAGCAACGTGTCGCCGAGCAATCCGAGCAGGATGAACGGCGCCGCCAGAACGGTCGTGAAATACGCCGATAACGGGTCGCTGCGCAAACGGTGGTGAATCAGATAAGCGAGCCCTCCGAACAGCTTATGCCCCCGCCGATGCCTGCCCAGGATTTGCTCGGCGCCGGGCCTTACCACTTCCTCGACCAGATGGGCGGGCGTGACCGCGACCGGGCACAGAGGCGTCGTATGCGCGTCATCGAGCCCTTTGTAATACATCGGAATCCCGAAAAAGCCGGCCGCCCCGAAGGTTTCGACAGCGGGGTTCAGCTCTTCGAGATGCCGCCGGAAACTTTCCTCGCGCTCGTCCATGCAAAAAACCAGTTGCGCTTCTGGTTGCCGCCCGTGGCCGGCCGAAAGCCCGCGCCCCCGATTGACGGTTATCGCTTGCAGCAGCTTGTCGCGGTAATTCCGCTCGTAGGCAGCCAGCCAGACCTTGCCGCGCCGGGCCGGCTTAAACGCATCCAGCTGCTTCAGCAGAATCTCCAGATCGTTCCGCGACATCGCGCCGACCGCCTCGGCGTCGATGCCCAAATGCTGGCACAGCCGGAACAAGCGCCAGCCGCTGCTCCAGTGGCAATGGCGGTTTTCATGGCGGCACAGCGGGCTCAATTGCCAGGTGCGGATCTGATCGGAAAGCGCCTGCCACTCGGGTTTGAAATAGCGCTCGGAGCGGGCGCGCAGAATCAAGGTCTTGGTTTTTTGCGCCAGGAACTCCGGTAATTCGCCTTTATATAAGGCTTCCCGCACCATCAATTCGGAAAGATTCTTGCGAAAATAATTTTCGATCGCCGGGAGCTTCGCTTCGATTTTCCATACGTCCCGGCAAATCTGGCCGAGCCAGAGACGATCGTAGATCAGCCGGATCGCCAGAAAATCGGCAAGGTCGACGGCCGCAGGACGATCCGTGTGGTAACCGGGATGATGCCGCCGCCAGTTGATCATGCCCGACCAGCCCGGCAGCTCCAGCGCCAATCGCCGCAAGTAGCCGGCCCATTTGGCCTGCGGCAGGCCAAGATAGGTCAACTGCCCGATGACCGCCTCCACCGGATCTTCGGGAAGCCCGTCCACCAGCTCGGACCAGTCGGGCAGTTCGAGAAAAACCGGATTCACATCGCACCGGAACATGCTGCGCCAGCCGGCATACAACCCCAGGGTATCGCGCTCCGGCAATTGCCAGGGCGCCATGCCTTCGTCCAGCGCGGAGGCGCAGATCCGGATCAGTTCCGGTTTGACTGTTTCGAAGGCGTCGACGCCGGTGATCGCCCGAATGAATCCGCCCAGCGTCAGTCTGTCGCCGATTTCGGTCGTGAATCGGGTCAATGCCGCACCGGCTTCCGCCCGCATCATTTCGTGCAGAGTCAGGCTGCCGTCCGGCTGCGCCTGCACCGCCCGATTGATCCATTCCTCGGCCTGTTCCGGAGACAAGTCGAACAGATTTTCGGGATGCGGAACGGTTTGGTCCAGCCCCAGCTTGTCCAATATGCCGCTCCAGAGCGAACGGACCCGGTTCTTTTCGTCGAGGGAAGTCGCCCGTTTGCCCAGCAGTGCGGTTTTCACCGTTTCCGGCACGTCCGGTTGAACCTTGTCCAATGCTTCCAGCTCGGTAATATTCCAGTTCAACCGGCTTTCGGTAATCGGCTCCAGATCGAACAGCAGCGCAACCCGGTAAACATCCTCGCGGCGGATGGTTTTGCCCCGTACCGCACAGACGGTATCGTCGAGGTTGAAGTCGACGTAATGCCGGAGTCCGGCGGCCAGATCGACGTCGCCGATCCGGCCTTGCCGGTAACAGGCGCGGAATTCGCTCTCGGGCTGATAGCCGCCGATTCCGGTCACCCGCTCCGTTTCCGCCAGTGCTTCTTCGAAAGGCAGATGCTGATAGCCGTGCAGGGTATTGTGATGCACGAAGTCGAGAATCGGCGCCTGCCCCGGCAATACATGATCCAGTTCAAGCAGGATGCGGGCGATTTCGTCGCGCAGGACCGCATTGCCGGAGCCCGCGCGGGTTTCTGCTGATATCGATAATTCCTGCATGAAAAACCCTAGGGCGACACCAGTGAATGAAGGTGGGAAACGGTCGCCTCGGATAAAGCGATCAACGGCTGCGGCATGAGGCCCAATAGGATGATGCCGCCAACCAGCATCCCGGCCGTGAACATCTCGGACAGCGTCAGATCCCCTACCTGCTGCATCTCGGCCTTGACCGGCCCGGTAAACAACAAGCCGACGGTTCTTATCGCGTATGAAGCGCTCAATAAGACGGCGAGGCTGAACAGGACCATCCAGCCGCCCCACTGTTGAAAGCCGCCGGCCAGCGCGTGAAATTCGGCGATGAAGCCGACCGTCCCCGGCAGCCCCATCGCCGCAAACAGGGCCAGGGTCGTGAACACCGCGAAACGGGGCGTCACCTGAATCAGGGAACTGTAATGCCGGACATTACGGGTATGGGTTCTTTCATACAGCAGGCCGACCAGCAAAAATAGCGCCGCCGCGATGAAACCGTGGGCGGTCATTTGCAGGATCGCGCCGGTCATGCCGGTCTCGTTCAGTGTCGCGATGCCCAACAGGACGATGCCCATGTGGCTGATGGAGGAATAAGCGACCATCGCCTTCAGATCGGTCTGCCGCCAGGCCAGCAAACCGCCGTAGATCATTGCGATCAGCCCCAGAATCATCAGCGCGGACTGAAAAAACTGCGCCGCCTGGGGCAGCATGGCGATCGACCTGAGCAGGCCGTAGGCGCCCATCTTCAATAAAATGCCGGACAGCAGGATACTGACCGGACTCGGCGCTTCGACATGCGCCAGGGGCAGCCAGCCGTGCAGCGGGAAGATCGGCATTTTGACGCCGAAGCCGATGATCAGGCCGAGCAGGACCAGAATCTGCTCGGTTTTGGACATCGAATACGTGGACTGGCTCAGTGAAGCCATCAGCGAGCCGCCGTAGTCGAGATCGTACTGGCTGATTGCCAGCAGACTGATCAGCATGAAAATCGACCCGCCCATCGTGTACAGCACGAAATTCAGGCTGGCCGCATGGCGGCGCTTGCCGCCCCAGCGGCCGATCAGAAAGAACAGCGGAATCAGGGTGACTTCCCAGAAAACGTAGAACAATGCCCAATCCTGAGAGAGAAAAACGCCGAGCATGCCGAACTCGAGCAGCAACATGCAGAAATAATAGCCCTTGACGCCGTTGGTGATCGCATGGGAAGCGAGCAGCGCGCAAAAAGTCAGCAGCGCGGCCATCAATACCATCGGCATCGAAAGACCGTCGACTCCCAGGGAATACGCGCTGCCGACATCGGGATTCACGACGAAAAACTCCCTGAACTGGAGTTGTGCCTGAGTCGGATCGAAAGTCCCCAGCAACCGGCAGGCGAAAACCAGAGTCAACAGAGAGAACGTCTGCGCGATCAGCCGAATGAAAAACGCATTGCCGCCCGGCGCCACCGCGAGCAAAAAAGCCCCCAGCGCCGGCGTCCAGAGTAAAGTACTGAGTATTCCCATGTGCTGATTCTATATGCTAAGCAATGCAAGTTCCGAGTCATATCGGCAAACAAAACCGGCGGAACCATCGGCTGCAAATCCGGAAACGGCGCCCGCTTAAATATCGATTCGATACTAAATTAAAAATTGCCGGCCATTATACTCGATCTTGCAGCAAACGGCGTGCAACAAGCAAGCCTTCCGAAATTCGTCGCATCCCTTTGAAACTTCGGGTAATCGAAATGAAAAGGTCGCATTTTACCCGATAAACCGGGTCAAATCAGTTCAAATCCACCTAAAGATGGTTTTTTTGACCCTCTTTGGATGTCCACCTCAATTTATTATCAAGCAAAAACAAATGCTTGAGTTACGGCATGAAATATGCAGCAGTTATAAAAAACGTTCCTTGTAACAAGAGTGGGCGCTTGAAGAGAGGCGTGCGGCCGCATGCCCGGCACGAAACGGAATCGCCCGTTTCGATTCAGGCGGACGCGTTGAAAAAGCTGTTCCGCCAGCCAAGTAAACGCCTGATATAGAATCTTGTTACGGATTGCACGATCTTTTATTTCCAAGTTTTAATCTCTCATGACGCCCCCAAATACAGCATCATATAGACCCGTTACGGATAATCCGAGTCCTGCCGAACCGTTGAATGCGCCGAAATTCGATCCGGATGCGTCCATCGAGCATATCTCGCACTGGCTTCCTACCCAGGGGCCGATCAAAGACTTCGTTCACCACAATACACTTCACTCGGTTCAGCACCTTGCCTTTCATGAAGGCGTGGCGCTCGCGGCCGGGATTTTCGGCGCACGCAGCTATTTGCCGCTGGCCGATTACCAGAAACGCTATCGGCAGGGACGCATTACCGACGCGGCGATTTCATGGGCTATCGGACAAGCGGCAGCCGATATCGAGGACGCGGAAAAATTCCGCGGCTCCTTGTTCATCGAGGACAACCGCAGCCACTATCCGCCCGTGTCGATGGCCAACCACGGCATCCGCCGCTCCTGGCTGAACCGCCTTGAAATAGACTTGGACGCGCGGGTGCATCCGGTTTTATTCCGCCTGCTCGCCAATTTTTTGGACCAGGGCATCAGCCGCTGGAGCCTGCCGCAGAACGGCGAGCGATTTTGGGACTGTCTCTGGCGGCTGGTGCATAACAGTCTGCTGCCGCTATACCCGTTCCATGAACCGGAGGTGCGCGCGCTGCTGCTCGAAACGCCGGACCGGGTCATTCTGGCCTGCCTCGAAAAAATCGTCGGCGACGAACGGCTCTACGAACAATATCTGCTCGAAATGCTGCTGGCGCATCCGGGCTGGTCCGGCATGGTGCGCCTCGTGGAACAGAATCCGCAGATGCTGCTGGCGCGGCGGACCCTATCGTTGAAAGAAACGATCGCGTGCGAGCTCGCCTGCGAGTTGGCCTTTCTCAATCTGAAAAAAGGCCGTCAGTTCAGCACGGTCGCCGCCGTACCCGATTCCCAAACAGCACCGTTGCTTACGGAACCCGGATATAAGCCGAAAGTGCCGCTTCGGTTGAAGGTCTGGCACGAAGCGATGGAATGGACGCTGCATGCCGAACTGCTCAAGGCAATCGCGGCGTCCGCCGATATCGACCGGAACCGCAACGAGCCCCGCACTCCGCAAGTTCAGGCCCTGTTCTGCCTGGACGACCGCGAAGGCTCCCTGCGGCGTCATCTCGAAGAGTTGAACCCCGCTGTCGAAACCTTCGGCGCGGCCGGCTTTTTCGGCATCGACATTCTGTTTCAAGGGCTGGACGACACGTTTCCCGTCGCCCAGTGCCCGGCGGTTATCCATCCGAAACACATCGTCCGCGAATCCAGCCTGACCCATAAACCGGGGAAAAACAAGAAAGGAAAAAAGTTGAAAGATCTCCATATCAAACCGCAATCCCTGTTCAGAGGCTGGATCTACACCCAGACGCTCGGGATCGGCTACGCGATCCGTTTGATGTGGAATGTGTTCCGTCCGGGTGGGAAATTACCTTATATCAATAAGTTGAGCGAAGTCGAAGCGCACACGCACCTGCATCTTCTGCGTGAAAGCGACCTGCCCACCGAGGACGGACGCATGCTCGGATTTTCCTTTACCGAAATGGCGGACCGCATTGAGGGGCTGCTGCGCAATATCGGCCTGACCCGCAATTTCGCACCCTGGATCGTCGTCGTGGCTCACGGCTCCAGCAGCGCGAACAATCCGCATTTCGCCGCCTACGACTGCGGCGCCTGCTCCGGCAAGCCCGGCGCGCCGAATGCGCGCGCCTTCGCCCGGATGGCCAACCTCGAGCCGGTACGCGCGCTGCTCCGGGAGCGCGGCATCGATATCCCGCAGGCGACCCGCTTTATTGCGGCGATGCACAATACCAGCCGGGACGAAATCGCCTATTTCGACGAGCATCTGCTCGAAGCGCAGCCGTCGCCGGAACTGGAAACCTTCAAGGAAACGATGCGGCGCGCGCTTGAAC